>JANXZG010000101.1 GCA_025355645.1 Gammaproteobacteria bacterium
GTTCGGGCCGCCTTGCGGATCCTGGAATGGAATATAATCTGCGATGAACGTGACGTAGCCACTGCGGCCGGTCTCGTAGCTTACAAACATATAAAAATCGGTCCCGTCCACTGCAGGCTGCATCGAAATGAACGGCGCCTCCCGGTGGCTTGATGCGTGAACTATCGCGCCGCTACAGGCAAGCGTAACGCAGGACGCCACGGATAGGGCGCGCGCGACGGACGTACGCAACCGATTATTCGCGGGAAGGTTTAGTTGTTTCATTGAATTGTCTGCCTTTAATGGTAAATATCTTCTCAGAAAGAACCTGAGACTTGGCGACAAAACTTGTGGTCAAAGTCGTGTCGAAATCCCAAGCTGATAACACCGAATGCGCTTCCGCTGAAAACTGTCGTGGAAACTCTCAGGCGCATGCGAAGCTTTAGAGTATTTTCTAGTCAGGTCACAACGCACACAATGGGCGGGTACCTATACTCGTCGTAGGAGACCTGAACGTCTGGATGGACCTTATGGCCGCCTGATGATCTCCCAGCGGAGCGAAATATAGACGATCTTCGCGGCAAGCTGGCCACCGCGGGTACTGTGACGGTGCAGGTCAAACGAGTGCGTACATCGCACAGCAGATGGAGGGCACTTGCACCCAGCGCAGCCGCTGATCAAGAGTGTAGAGTGGCGCAATGAAGGTTTTGACCTGCGAGCGGCGAGCGGCGGGCGGCGGGAGGGGTGCCTGACGATACAGCAACCCTCTGACCGGCCCGTTCCGATTCTGTCCGTTGCCGGCGATGCCAATCAGTTGCATCGCAAGCTGGGATCGTTAGGTGTTCTGTTACTGACCCTCTCGTGTCTGTCTCCAGTGCTCTCGATTTATGGAATCGGCTCCGATGTGCTGATGCATGCGGGTACCGGCGCGGCGGGAACGTTTCTTTGCGGCATCGCTGTGGCCCTCGTTTGGGCGGTGGTCTATGCCGAGTTGGGATCGGCGTACCCGTATTCTGGTGGCGATTATGTCGGCGTGGGCTCGATTCTGGGTCCATGGGCGGGCTTCGCGAGCTTGACGATTTGGACCGTTACCGCTGGACCAACCTCAGCCTTTCTGGCGAAGACGATTGCAACCTATTTCACCGAATTGGTGCCGGCGGCATCGCCGATGATGGTCACCTTCGTCGCACTCGGTGCAGCTATCATGGTTGCGTTGCTTGCCGCACGCACCAGCGCGCTCATGACCGGAATTTTTCTCAGCATCGAAATGCTGGCCGTGCTCGTACTCATCGGCGCAGGGTTCTCGCACCCCGTTCGCAGCCTGGTCGGTGTCGTGCTTCATCCTGTGACGCTCGGCCCCTCTGACTCCCTGGTGCCCGTCGCGATGGGTGCAATGGCCTTGGCGGGTGTCAGCGCCGCCTACGCGACGACGGGCGGAAATCAGGCCATTGCGTTTGGCGAGGAACTTCGTGATCCGCACCGCCGCATGGGGGCCGTTATCCTGCTCGCTGCCCTGATAGGAGCACTGGCCACCGCCATACCTGTCATTGCAGTCGTCATCGGCGCGGCCGACCTGCCCTCGATCCAGAAAAGCCCGGCGCCGTTCAGTGCCTTCTTCGCGGCAGTCGCGGGGCCGACCGCAGGACATGCGCTGAGCGCGGCGGTGATTGTGGCGGTCTTCAATGCATTAATCGCTGAGATTATGTTTCTTGCACGACTATTCTTCAGTCTGGGCCGGGATGAGATCTTTCATCCGACCGTCAACGCAGTGCTGCGAAGCGTGCATCCCTCCTCGGGTGCGCCCCGCGCGGCGACCTGGGCAGTCGGGGCAATCTCCGCGGCTTGCTGCTTTGTGAACACGCACCTGCTTGTCGTCTTCGTATCGGGATTGACGGTGTATAGCCTCGGTCTGGTGAGCACTGCGGTTTTCGTTGGTCGACGGCGACACATGACGGGGCGGCTAGGCTATTGGCGGTCACCGCTGTTCCCGTTGGCGCCGTTTCTCGGTTTGATCCTCGCGGTCGGGTTTGGTATCGCGGACTTGCTGGATGCGGACGCCGGCCGACCCAGTCTGTTGCTGCTCGGCGCATGCGTGGTCGCGGGATTGGCGTGGCATAATTTCGTCTTGCGCAAGCGGCCGAACGGGTGGGCGCCGCGGGTTGGCTAGAGTTGTTTGGCCGGGTTGTCTCGATTGACGCAGGAATTAGCGCTAACCGACTTGACCCATGCCGGCTTTCCGAATGGGCCCACGACCCTGATGTCGTTACCTGCTATTGCTGCAGCTTCTTGACACCGCTGACGTGGGCATTACCAGTTTCGTAGTAACGCAACAGCCCCGCTACGTTGCGTGTGATGCCGATGCGGACACTGTTTCCTATCCGGCCGATCCCCTGCGCCGTCCCGGCTAGCCAAAGTGCCCCGGCAGCGCACAGGTCCGCTCCGTCCTGCGCGAGATTAACCTGCAGTGCCTTTGTCAATCGGCCTGGGCCTCTGCCAATGCAGCTGAGGCGCGTCGTGTGGCTAGCGCCAGCCATCATTTCGCCGATGCCCTCTAGCGGCTCGATGGCACGCAATAGAACTCCGCCACCCACGCCAGCGATCTCACTCGTGACGTTCAATAGGAACGATGTCCCGTAACAGAGATAAACATAGGCGTGGCCTCTTTCGAGAAACAGCGACCGATTGCGCTGGGTCTTGCCATTGAACGCGTGTCCGGCTGCATCACCGACCGGGTACGCTTCCGTCTCGACGATGCGACCGCTTAACCTGCCAAACTTAGTGTCATGGACAATGACCTTACCGATTAAATAACGTGCCAGTTCCACGGTATCCGCTGGGAGTTCTGCTCGGCACAGATGGTGCAGCCGATGAGCGGATCGCGTTCGATATGGAGGTTTCACTTTACGCTGTCCCAGCCTATCGCCATGCGGGCCACCATTTCACAACCCGGCTTGATTCTAATACCGAGTCCGCTGTTGGAAAGCAATTCGAGGCGGCCATTTTAATGCAGGGCCCCAAGAAGTTATCGATTGATGCGGCAGCAAAAACGCAAAGGCCAAAGCAAAAGCCTTAGGCATTCCATGGCTGTTGAGACTTACGCTGCGCCTATGTAATGGCGTGATCCGCCGCATGGGGAAACTTATCCGATGAACACTCTCGCTCATGACCGGCGTTGCCCTTGGCCTGGGTGTTACCGTCGCGCTATTTGCCCAGTCCACGCAGGCGCCGGTGGCGATCGGTCTGCTCGCAGGCCCGCAGGCAGAACTGCGCCAAAAGCACGAGAGTAGCGACTCGGCGGGCTACTTGGCCGCGGCTCAGTCAAATTATTTGTTTCTCAACGGCGCGCCACAGGCCGCGCTGCAGTTGATGAGCGTGGAAACCTTGGCCGCAAGATCGGATGAGGGGCTGCGCAGTTTTGCCCAGTTCATGGCGATGAAGCAGGCGGACGATGCCGCGCTGGAAGGCAAAAATTTCGACCCACTGCGGCGCCTGCCCAAGTACAAAGCTATTCACGCCAGCATGGCTGCGAATACTGTAAGCAGATCGACTGCATCCGAAGTATTCTCGCTGGAAGCCACTTCGCGGATTCCCGAGGACATCGACTACGATCCTAGCACCAAGCGTTTCTATATCAGCACGGTGCTGGGAAAACAGATTCTCCAGGTGGACATGGCGGGTCGGTCGACAGTCTTTGCCAATGCGCCGGATGACTGGCCCATGCTGGCCCTGAAAGTAGACCCACACCGTCGTATTCTTTGGGCGACCGAGGTAGCATTTGATGGGTTTGCAGCCACGGCGAAGAAGGACTGGGGCAGATCCGCAATCCTGCAATACAGCCTGCAATCCGGGAAGCTGTTACACCGCATTGAAGGCCCACCCAAGGCGGCGCGAAGATAACGCCGTGACACGCGCAAAAATCCACGGCTGTTGCATTCAACGCAGGTTGAGTGGTCGAGCCGAAGTTGAATTTCGTATGGCTTCAGTTGCTACGAACGAGAGTCGGCCCGCGGCGGGGATTTGTACGCTGATAGGCGATTTCAGGCGCTCCATGGACTTCAGCCCGCTTCGTCGGGCGAACCTACGGGTTGCGCGCGCATTCGATCAAATCCGAAATGCAAGGCGCCAGCAGCAAGAAATGAAGGATCTGCAGCGAAGTGCCTTGGTTTCCGGCGAGATTATCTTTCTGTTGGAAAGATTTTCGGTGTCAGTGCGCCGATGCCTCCGTCGCATGGGGCGCGGTGATCTCGAGCAATAGGTCCGGCTTCGACAGATCGCGCTGCAGGTGCGGATAGCGCAGCCCACCGTGATAATCCAGCCGGAGCTTCGCAGAGGAGCTGCCGTTCGCGACTTGCAGTTCAAGATTACCGCCGTCGCGGGTCCCTCGCACCGCCTCTTCAAGGGCAAGCAGTGAGAACTGTCCGCCGTTGACTCCCGTTAACTGCATGCCCGGCATGACGCCCGCGTCATAGCCGCTGAGCCCGGGCGCCGAGTCCAGGACCGTGCCGTCATCCCGAACGAGCAGGCCGATCGAACTTCTCAAGTCGGCAAAGCCCCACTTTTGCCATTCCGGCCACAGCAGGTCAACTTTATGGACCTGTTCCATGTCTGTGATCAGCTCGGATTTCTTGTCGGTGTAGATTAGCTTCCAGCCACTACGCTCGATGCCGCCCAGCGGCGGCTCGGCAGATAAAGACTCTAGATGGCTATGTAAAAAGGATTTCCAGTCGAAGGGTAAGACCGTGCTCAGCGCGGCCACGATATCGTCGAAATTATATGGCTTGCTGGTCGCGAGCGGCCCAAAGAACAGTTTGCAGAAATCATCGAGTGAGCGGCGGCCGCCGCTTCGCTGGCGTATGATTGTGTCGGCCTCAAGCCACATTAGGCCGCTTTCCGGGTAGAAGTCCACGTTCCTGCGTGCGGATACCCATGCATTCGGCGACACGAGCAGCATCTGCGCGCCGATCGTCGTGTCCTGCAGCGAGCGCCACGTACGGCCCGTGTGATAGGTCATCTGTGCCGCATCGATCGCTAGGGATTGTGCGAGCTGGTCCTCGCTCCAAAATCCGCTGCGTGCCGCGACAATGTTGGAAAGGTAGTCAGTCAGCCCTTCGTAAACCCAGATGAGCCGTGCCTGCATCGGGTCCTGGAAGGTCCTGATGTCAAGTCCCGCCGGTGTACGGTACTTGCCGTTCCACGAGTGGATGTATTCATGTGGAATCATGCTGGCCGTCGTCCGCAGAACGCGCGGATCAGAGAGCCCGCTTGATGGCAGGCGGTTGTCGCTCGATTCGAAATGCTCAAGCGTGTAGTGATCGATCGAATCACCCAGCGACACCTGCAGGTTATAATTTGTGTAATGCGGTCCGTCGAATAGCGTTTCGGTCTCGGCCACCATGCGCTGGAAATGCCCTACGACATCCGTCGGGACGTCCAGGCTCGCTGGGAGTTCCGCGGAAATGGCCATCACCGCATTGCGTTTTCCGCCCAGCGGGAAGCTGCGCAGGTGGCTCGCCGCAATCAACGGCGAATCCACCAGCGTCTTCAAGGAAACTGTCTTGAACTCGATTGTATCGGCGGCGGGCGCACGATCAAATGGCAGCGACGTGTTGTACTTCCACCCAGTCGGTAGCCGGATGCTGGCGAGGAACGGGTCGCTGCTATTCGCAAGCTTCGGAGGATAGAGCACGACTAGCCACCAGTTGACGACGAGCTGGTCGTATGAAGTGCAAATGTCCACCTGGAATCCTTCCTGTCCTAGCACGCATGCGAAGTCCAGATCCGCCTGTACTTGCGTGACCCCGCCCGGCACGTCGACATGGAACAAGTAGATATCCAGGTCGTCGCGGTTCCAGGTAAGCGGCTTGCCATTCGCGCTGAACGACAGGCGTATCACCTGGCTCAAGGGGCCGCCAGGCGAGTGCTCGCCCGGTATCCACTTCGGGTACGCGAGCGTCAGCGTCCCCGCCGTTGCCGGAAACGTCATGTGGGAGTGCAGCAGGCCGGTCGGCGCCTGCGTCGCGTCGAGCTCGATGCGGACCGGCGATGTCTCAACGCAGCGGCCCTGCAGCGCCAGGGCAAGGCTCAAGCCTAAAAACATGACCTCGATCGCTGCATTGCGCACGGTCACGCGCCTCGGGTGATCATGAGGAATGGTCCTGCATCACATGCCAGCGAGGTTTTCGCCAGACATGATCTGGCGAGGCGTTGCCTGCAGCCCGCGCATACAAGATCGTTGACCTGGTCGCTGCCTGTCCGCATTCTCTACCGGAACCGGAAGTTCACGTCGATACCGGCCGTGCGCGGCTGGCTGACTGCGATGCGGTTCCAGTCAGCCACGTTTGTCGCATCCTGCGTGACGTTGTTCAGTAGCACACGTTTGTCGGCGATATTGTTGACATACAGCACCGCGGACCACCGGCCCGCGTCGACCCCGGTGCGGATATTGCTGAGGTCATAGGAGGGCAGGGTGTTGACATAGTAAGTAGCGTCCGTGCGGCTGCCGGTGTAAGTCGACTCGGCACGCGCCGTTAGTGCCAGATCGTCGCTGAGCTGGTGCCGATAGGACAGCGCGAGTGTTGCGGTGACTTTCGGCACCTGTTGGATCGGGGAGCCTGCACTGGAACTGGCATCAACGAGGCTCGCGCTCACGAGCGTCGAATGTGAATACGAGATGTTGGCAAGGGCCTGAAGATCGTGAACCACGACCGCGTTCAGCTCCAATTCGCCGCCGTACACATGCGCATCACCGGCGTTCGCCGTGTAGACGTATCCGCAACTGCTCAGTGAGTTGGTCTGCTGCACGCCATTCCAGTTCTCGAAGTAGGCCGCCGCGTTTACGGTCAGGCGGTTATCGGATGAGCGCCATTTCTCGCCGATCTCGTAACTCCATATGCTGTCAGAGTTGAATTGGACGGGACCCGCGACGAACGCGCCGTGCGAATTGTACTCGACCTGAAGCTGCGCCTCGCAAGAGGTCGCTCCCGACGTGGGTACCGGACCTGTGCCGCCGCCGGGACGGAATCCCTTGGCCGCCGTCGCATACACCAGGAGATCTTTGTCGAATTGATACGAGAGCGTGGCCTTTGGCGTCACGCCCTGTTCGTTCTCGGAGGCCGCCTGCTGTGTGAGACCGCCCGCGAGTCCACCGAACTGGTCAAGGTAGACGGCGGAATCGTAGTGATAGCGGCGCAGCCCCACCGTCACGGAGAGGGGGTCGGTGATGTTATAGGTCACTTCGCCGAAGAACGACTGCTGCAGGATCTTGAACGGCGTGAAATAGCTAAACAGGTTGTTGGTCCCGATGTTCGGGTTTGAGACGCCGCTCTGCGACGGAAACACGATGTCCCACGGCGATATGAAGTCGGAATAGAAATAACCAAACAACCACTTGAAGCGCGTATCGCCGACCGAGGATATACGCAGTTCCTCGGTTGTTTGCTTTTGATTGTTGTCCTCGTACGCGTACGATTGACCGAGGTTGCCGTTGCCGGCAGTGAATCCGGTGATGCCAATTCCCAGCGGCAGCAGGTAGGTCGACCAGGATTCCTGCGTATCCTGCTGTAGCGGCTCGTGTCGGGTCCAGTAGGCGGATGCCGAAGTGATTTCGAAAGCGTCCGTCCGGTACTTGACGTTCAGGGTCTCGAGGCGGAACTCGTCGCTGTACTTCTCGGGCGTGTCGAACGGCTGATAGAAGGCGTCGGTTCCCGGCGTGTTGTCAATATAGGGCAATCCACCGGAGCGCAGCTTCTGGTAGAAGTAGCTCGGCGCGATAGTGAGTCCGTCTACAGGCTTAAATATGGCGCTCAGGCGAATGCCGGACTTATCGACGTCGTTGACGTCGTGATATTCCGTTGCAATCGGGGCGGCGAGCACGTTGCCTCGCACGGAGTAGTAGGGGCCAAACTGGCCATTGATGAGCCCGCCAGGCAGAGGGAACTGCCCGGGGGCGATCACCACGCGGTCGATCCAGCCTGCGTCGTGGCTGTAGGAAGCAACGACGCGCAGCGCCGCCTTGTCGCCCCAGAACGGAAGATTCACCATGCCGTTCTCCGCATGATCGAAACCGCCGTGATCGGTGTCGGCAAACTTCACCTCGGCCGACGCATCGAACGCCTCGGGGTTCGGGGCATTGGGCACGACCTTGATCGTGCCGCCCATCGACCCCGAGCCATACAGCGTACCCTGCGGGCCGCGCAGCACCTCGACTCGGCTGAGATCGTACAAGTCGGGCGAGATCACGATCTTGCCTTCATTGGTCGCTGCGGCCGCGGTCAGCGATGTCTCGTCGAAGTAAAAGCCGACCGTCGGTGAATTGCCACCGTTCGAGGCGACGCCGCGCATCTCGAACTCGGTCATCCCGGGTCCGCTGGTGCGCGTTGACACACCTGGAACCGTCTTCATGAGTGAAGCGAGATCCGTAAAGCCGCGCTCCTGGATGTCTGCACCAGATAGCGCCGTGATGCTGATGGCGGTGGTTTCGATGGTCGCCTCGCGCTTTTCCGCCGTGACGACAATCTCCTCGAGCTGACTGGAATCGGTGTGCGCCACCTGCTGAGCCTCGGCGTGCTGCACAAGCAATCCAATCAGTCCCCAGGCGCCGCCAACAATCGCGTGATGACTATTATTTTTTTTCACGGTGTTTCCTTTGTACAACACAACATATCACTGAGGGTGTTGGCATCATACTAACATCGCTAGGCAACGCGAAAAAGAACCAACACAAAGATTCGCTGCGCCGACTGAAGGATGTAGGCCGCGTGCGACAGCGACGTGGGTCCCGGTCTCACCCGCCCGGCGCCGCAGTACGCACCGGTAACGGGATGTTGCACAGGTCGATGCGGCCCGGGTTGTACTTGAACCAGTCTTCGCGCCGGTTGCGGCGCTGGTCGGTGATTTCCTGGAATGCCGCACTGTCAGTGCGGAGCACTTCGAGCGGCGCGCGCGATGCTTCCGGCACGTCTGACGCGAGCCGCATGGCGACGATCGGCGCCAAGGGCTCGAATTTCCCGTAGAACCCCATCTCGCCGCTGCCACGAGGCAGGCTCGAAAGCTTCTCGATGCCCTGCAGAACTCGCCCGACCAGCGTAACGTTGCGGTCGAGCTGCCGAGGGGCGTGGCCAATCACAGCGTACATCTCCGTTGCGTCGCTTTCCGCCGCGTCGTCACGTCCGACACCCACCATGCCATAGCAATGTGCCAGCCACGTCGTGCGGGTGTGCGGATCGCGACCGGCCGGAAAGCCGTGGATGAACCCGACCTGGGGCGCGTACAGGTCGTGATCGGGCAAGGGCTCGAAATGCGCATAAGCGCCCGGATCTGCCGTGAGCTCGGGTGCCACCAGCCTCACCCCGACCGGCACCGGCCTGTGCTTATCGGGATCGGCCCACTGCACGACGTAATTGTCCTGGACCCGCAGGATCGCGAGTCCATCGAAATAGTGCGCACGGACCAGCGCCTTGATGTTCGCGACGTGGCGCGGGGCAATGAGCGGTGCAAGCTCGATGATGACGCGACCGCCCGCGAGCTGCAGATACAACGTGTTGTCGGGATCCGGCTTACGCCAGTCCGTGGCGCTGGTCGCGCTCAGCAGGTCCGATACCGTGACCGGGCGGGCGCCGGTGTCGCTGGCGGCATGCAGGCCGATGAAAATCGCCGCGCCGATCGCGCACGCGTGAAGGCGTCGCCTCACTTCGATGTCGCGGGTTGAGGGCCCTGCTTGGCGCCGGGTTCGGGTTCGGCCGCCGCTGTCTCGATCCCTTTCAGCATCCGGTCGAGCGCGGCGCGATCGAAGTAACGTCCCGCGAGCAGCACGCCGCGGATCCGGCGGGTGTTATTGATGTCCTCGAGCGGGTTTGCATCTAGCAGCACGAGGTCGGCGACCTTGCCTTCGGCTACGCTGCCCATGTCCGCGACGTGGCC
The DNA here is from genome assembly GCA_025355645.1 of Gammaproteobacteria bacterium. Lineage (GTDB taxonomy): Bacteria > Pseudomonadota > Gammaproteobacteria > Steroidobacterales > Steroidobacteraceae > Bog-1198. The sequence goes on from JANXZG010000101.1 coordinate 9,898, forward strand.
GAGGAAACGCGCCGGATTCAGCGTAGCGGTCTGCAGCGCCTGCAGCGGTGTCAGGCCTGCCTTGACGAACAGCGCCAGTTCTTCGTGCAGACTGAAGCCCGGAAAAACGTGGACGCCAGCCGCGGTGTCGGTGCCTGCCATGAACGGTACGCCGGCGCGAAACATCGCCAACGTCATATCGAGTTCCATCTGCACGAACTGTCGGCGCACCGGCAGCGGATCCGTGTCCATGCCCTCCATGATCTCCCGGACGAACATCGGCCAGGTCCGCTCCTTCCAGGCCTGCGGCGCATATTTGGTCAGGGGATCGCGGGTCTTGTCGATGTCATCGACCAGCCATTGCCCGCGCTCCCAGACCAATGTGGGTACCTGCCAAGTCTGGTTATTTGCCATCAGATCGACCAGCTGGCGTGCGCGCTCCGGATCAAAAGTCTTCACGTTGACGCCGAGGCTCTTCGGGCCAGTGATCAGCTGGTCTTCGATGGTCGAGGCGCCCTCGAAAATGCCCGTGAAATGCTCGATGCTCTTCTGTCCCGCGTTAGACGCCTCGGACGCGCGAACCGCATCGGGAACGTGACCGACGAATGGGATGCCGAGCTTCTTCGCCTCGTCCGCCGCCGCGAAGTAGCCGTCCCGTGGGATGAGCGATTGTATCTTGATGAAATCAACGCCCTGCGCGTGAAGTTCATCGACGATGCGCCGCGCGTCGGCGGGCGTAGCGACCGGCGCCGAGCTAGGGAAGCGCGGTACTGGGCCATCGAGCATGGGACCCGCGATGACCATCCGCGGCCCGAGCAGCCGTCCGGCTGCAATGGCAGCGCGCCACTCCTTCAGGTCCGCAAGATCCCCACCCATGTCGCGCACACCGGTAACGCCATTAGCCACGAACAACGGTAGCGTGACCCTCTCATTGCGAGGCAACCAGTCGCCGAACACGGTGTGCACATGCATGTCCCACAGTCCGGGTATCAGGTACTTGCCCTGCGCCGGGATGATCATTGTGCCGGCGGGCGGCCTGAGCGCGGCGCTGCTGGCGACCGCAACGATATGGCCCCTATCCGTGATGACAGTCATGTCCGGTTGCGCGGCTCCGCCGCTGACGTCGATAACGGTGACATGGGTGAAGGCCAGCGCCGCAGCATGGCCTGTGCCGGGCAGGACGATGCCGGCCGCGATGATCAGGGCCGCAGCAAGAAGTTTGTGCATGATGGCCCGCAGTTTACGCCAAGGCGCTGCGAGTCCCAAGCGTCCCACGCGTTCAATCGCTCGGTCCGCTTGCTAAAGAATACCTCGGTAAAGATCCCGGCGTCGCCTCCCCGACTGACGCGGCCCCTGAGCGACGGGCGGTCGCTTTGCCACCTGCGCGGATCGGCGTCCCGGAAAGTTTTAGCAATTGGGGCAAGCGGGCGATAATGTTCCTGCGACGAGGAAAAATCGCGGAGACTGTAGCAATGCTAGGGAGTGATAAAACAAGACCTCAGGGGCGCGATTCCTTGCCGGGCCGGTCCACACGCGCTAGCGCTCCACCGCGATCAGCAACGAGCTTTACGCTTGCGATGATTGCGTTCGCCGCGGCGGTAGGCTCGATTTGGGCACTGGACCCAGCCCATCGTCCCGGCCTTACGCGATTTTTCACCTACCTGCCGATGATTCCTTGCCTCGCTGTGCTGCTGGTGATGGCACTGGCCGAATGGGTATTTCCGCGCTTGGGGACCCGCTCCGCAGGCGCGCTAACGCAGTTGCCGCTCCGGCCCCTGGACCTTCAACGGGTGGCCGTGCGACTGTGCGGTCTCTTGGTCACCCTGGCGTTGATCGCATTCATCTATTGGCTGTTCCCGGAGTACCGGGGTCCTTTCTACGCGCCATATTGGGAATTCCTGCGAACCATCGCGCCCGCTGGCGTATTGGTGCCACTGTACTTCCTGTGGGCCGACACCCGGCTGCAGGATCCCGACGATGAGTACCTGAGTTTTGGCTACCTGGTGCTTGGGAAGTGGCACAGGTCCCGGTGGCCGCAGGTTCGGCACCATCTGCTCAGCTGGGCCGTAAAAGGTTTTTTCTTGCCGCTGATGAGTGTGTATCTGAACGAGGAGATGCAGGCGCTATTCACTATCTCGGCCGGCATATCTCAAGGGCATTGGTCATCGTACGACCTGTTCTATCACTTGTCGTACTGCGCGGACCTGCTGTTTTGCGTCGTCGGTTATGCGACCTCGATGCGCATTCTTGATTCGCAGATACGCAGTGTCGAACCAACCATTTTTGGCTGGCTGATTGCGCTCGTGTGCTACCAGCCGTTTTATTCAGTGATCGGTAAATACTATCTGCAGTACGACGACAGCATCTATTGGGATAACTGGCTGCAGCCATGGCCCGGTGTGCGTGCCGTATGGGGATTCCTGATTATCGTGCTGGTTTGCACTTATGCGCTGTGCACGGTGTCCTTTGGACTGCGATTCTCCAACCTGACCCATCGCGGCATCATTACGGCGGGGCCCTATCGGTTTTCAAAGCATCCGGCTTATCTCGCCAAGAACCTCAGCTGGTGGCTCATTTCCGTTCCTTTCATCAGCGACCAGGGTTTTGCGGCCGGGCTGCGCAACTGCTGCCTGCTTGCTTTGCTGAACCTTGTCTATTATGCGCGAGCCCGAACCGAAGAGCGTCACTTGAGCCGCGATCCTGTGTACGTAGCCTATGCGCTGTGGATGAATGAGCACGGATGGCTGCGTGGCCTGGCGCGCTGGCTGCCCTTCATGCGGTATCGAGCGCCGGCCACATGATCGCCCTTAACGACTGTCGAGCGTGCGGATCTGAAGTTCGCGGCGCTTGAAATCGATGATCAGGGTATCAAGCTGACCGAGCGCGTCCATGCCGATCAGCACGGCCGGTTCCGTCGTGAGCTGCCAGTGCTTGAAGATGTAGGCGTCGACGTAGGTCAGTTGGCTGGCGAGAATCCGTATCGGCCCGAGCTCGATCGCCGGCGTAGCGATCATCTCGCCTTCTTGTATTTCCTTTGTCGCGCCAACTATCTGGTTAGGCGTGCTTCTCTGGCGAGAGTTGTGCAGCGCAAGAACATCGCGCAGCGCTAGATTCGCCACCGTGACCTGGCCGCCGGTGTCGAGGATCGCTTTGGCGCGAACGCCGCCGATGAAGACATTGATGACAATGAGCCGGCCATGCAGGAAATGGAACGGCACGGTCTGGTATGCGAAGCCGGCCCGTTCGTCGCGCGAAAAGGTGATCGTGATCTTGTCGTGCCGGAAATCGATCAGTATGCGTTTATCGAGCAGGCCAGCGGTACCCAAGATGCCGTCTGCGCCGCCCATGGCATCCGGCACGATGGGCAGAATTGGACCATCGAGTGTCAGATCGCCAACGTTCAGTGTATCGACACGGATGGTTGGTACTAGTGCGGATCCCGTGACGCCGTGCATCAGCATTTGCGTCGATCCTTCGAGCGTATAGCCGAGGTAGTGGGCCAGCTGCACGGTGACGGCCGATTGGCTGGCGCCCGAGTCGAGCACGAGCCGGAAAGGCCCCCGCCCATTAATGTACGCAGGCGCCCAGATCCGTCCGATCTGATCGCGCGTGGTTGGCGATACGAACCGCGGCCCCTTGCCTTCGACCAAGATCGGGGCTAGTTCATCCTCGGGCTCAACGGCCGCATCGCCGATGGCCGTTGCCGTGGCAGCCTGCGGCGTTGCGAACGAATAGGGCGGGGCGCCAAGGCCGATCGCCAACGAGAGCAGTGCGAGTGCAGGCAGGTGTGCGCGAGCATGGGGCAGCAAAAGCTTGGTCGTATTCATAATGCGATCAGTATCGCCGCTCCTCACCAGATAACAGTCCGCTGCTCCGGGGGCAGGTACATCTTATCGCCCTGCTTGACATTGTACGTGTCGTAAAATGACGGCTGGTTCATCATAAGGCCGTTGACCCGGGCCTCGGATGGCGTATGTGGATCGGTCTTGATCCACATGATGACCATGTTGTCGCGATCCAGTGTGCACGCGCGCTGCGCATAGCCCATGAAAAAACGTTGATCGCCCGTCAGGCCGTCAATCGTGGGCGCGTTCTTGCCCTGCAAAGAGATCTTCCAGGCCTTATACGAGACAGCTAATCCGGCGTTGTCAGCAATGTTCTCGCCCAGCGTCAGTTCGCCGTTAACATGGTAGCCCTTGACGGGCTCGAACCTGCTGTACTCGGCGACGAGGGTGCCGGCCTTGGCCGAGAATTGCGCCCGGTCCTGGTCGGTCCACCAGTCACGCAGGTTGCCATCGCCGTCGTACTGCGAGCCGCGGTCGTCGAATCCGTGGCTGATTTCATGTCCGATCGAGGTGCCCACCGCGCCATAGTTGACCGCATCATCCGCCAGCGGATAGAACATCGGCGGCTGCAAAAACGCTGCGGGAAACACGATTTCGTTCAGCAGCGGGCTGTAATACGCGTTGACGGTCTGCGGCGTTGCATGCCATTCGCTGCGGTCAACCAGCTTGCCGAGCTTTTCGAGTTCCCAGGCGGACTCGAAGCGGCGCGCACGCATGACGTTCCCGACCAGGTCGTAGGCGTCTATACGCAACTTCGAGTAGTCCCGCCAATTTTCCGGGTACGCCATTTTGACGGTGATCTTGGCGAGCTTCGCGAGGGCCTGCGCCTTGGTCTCCGGGCCCATCCAGGTCAGATCTTGGATCTCCTGCCGATAGCCCGCCAGAATGTTTTGCACCATCGCCTCGATGCGCTGCTTGCTCGCTGGGGTGAAGTATCTGGCTACGTAGATCTTGCCGAGCGCCTCGCCTAACGAGGTGTCAACCAGCGCGACGCCGCGCTTTGAGCGCGGCCGGTTCTCGGGGATGCCAAACAAGGCCGTGCCGTAGAAGGCAAAGCGCTCGTCCACGAATGCCTTGGACAGGTAAGGGGCGTACTGCCGGAACAGCTGCCAGCGCAGGTAGGATTTCCAAGTGGACAACGACGTCGTAGAAAGGGTCGTGGCAAAAGCGGCCAAGTAGCTGGGTTGGCGCACGATGACAAAGTCGATTTTACCGGAAATGCCTGCGGCGCTAAAGTACTTCGCCCATTGATAGTTGCCGGTCAATTCGCTGAGCTTTGCGATGTCAACGCGGTTGTACGTCTTTATCGGATCTCGGTTATCGACCTTGGTCCACTGCGAACGGGCCAGTTCCGTTTCCAGGGCGACCACCGCTGCGGCCTGCGCGGCCGCGTCGCGATCTCCCAGGCGTGCGAGCGATGCGGCGATGTAGGCCTGGTATTGGCCACGGATCCGTTGCAGGGTCGCATCATCGTCCTTCAAGTAGTAATCACGGTCCGGCAGGCCAAGCCCCGACTGTTCGATCTCGAACACATATCGCGATGAGTCCCGCCGATCCTGCTCAACGCCTGCCTCAATCGGCACGTGCACGCCGATCTGCTCAAGATGCGCCATCAGCGCGGGCAGGTCGCGCGTGTCGCGCAGGGACGAGATGAGCTTAAGCTCCCTTGCGAGCGGCTTGGCACCGAGCGCCTCGAGCCGCCTCTCGTCCATGAAGCTTGCGTATAGGAGGCCGATCTTCGTCACCTCGGCCGGCGGTCGCAGTTTTACGCTCAGAGCGGCTGCCTCGACGATGCTTTGCAGCTGTGCCTGCGTGTCTTCCCGCAGTGTCCAGTACGAGCCGTAGGCGGGCAGATCGTCCGGGATCTTCGCGCTATCGAGCCACTTGCCGTTGACGTACCGATAGAAGTTATCCTGCGGCCGCACGGCGGTATCGGTGTTGTCCTGATTGATGCCCGAGCTGGCTGCGTGCGCGGCAGCGCAAAATGTCAAAAGACCAACTGAGGTGGCGTGCGCCGCGCGCAGGCACAATGGCCGCATTACGAATCTCCGCAGGCAGAATGAAGTGCAAATTGGGTGTACTGTACCTTAGGTCCCGACGGGCGGGCCAGCTTGAATACAATAACAAGTGAGTCGACAATCAAGACATGACAATCGCTAATTCCGGGATTTCGCAGACACGTTCCTTCACCACGGTGTTCCTGATCGAGATGTGGGAACGCTTCGGGTTTTACGGCATGCAGGTGCTGATGGTCACCTACATGATGAAGAAGCTCGGCTTCGTTGACACCCGCGCGAATCTGGTGTGGGGCGCGGCGACGGCATTGATATATGCGACACCGGCTATAGGCGGCTGGATCGGCGATAAGCTGCTCGGCACCCGGCGCACGATGCTGATGGGAGCGGTGGTCCTGGCCATAGGCTACGCACTGCTGTGGATGCCGACTGATGACGAGCATTTCCTGTATATCGCGCTGGGCGTCATCATCGTCGGCAACGGCATGTTCAAGCCCAACGCCGGCAACCTGGTGCGCAAGATTTATGAGGGCGATGACACCCGGATCGACAGTGCGTTCACCATCTATTACATGGCGGTGAATATCGGCTCGATGATCTCGATGACGTTGACGCCGTGGATCCGTGATTATGTCGGCGCCCGCTATGGCAATTCGGCCGGCTGGCACACGGCCTTCGGCGCATGCTCGATCGGCCTGCTGGTTGGCATGGTCAACTATGCGTTGATGAGGCGCACGCTGTGGCACATCGGTTCGCCGACCGACGAAAAGCCGGTGAACCGGCTGCACCTCGCCGGCGTGCTGGCGGGCGCGCTTTGCGTGATCTTCGCGACCATGCTGGTCCTGCAGAGTCTGCTGGTGGCCCGCGTCTGCGTGTATGTGGCGGGCGCGATCGTGCTGGGCATATTCCTGCACCTGATCCGTGCAAGCCACCGTGATGAGCGCGCCGGGCTGATCGCCGCGCTGATCCTGACCCTGCAGATCATCTTCTTCTTTATCTTTTACCAGCAGATGTCGACCTCGCTGAACCTGTTTGCACAGCACAACGTGAACCTCGACTTCCGGCTCTTCGGCTGGCACTTATTCACATGGATACCTGAGCAGTACCAGAACCTGAATGCGATCTGGATCGTCGTGTTGAGTCCCGTACTCGTGTTCCTGTACAACTGGCTGGGACGCAGTGGCAAGGATCTTGCGATTGCCGCAAAGTTTGCCTGGGGATTCGGCGCGGTCGCCGCGGGATTCTTCATCTACGGCGTCGGGGCGAACTCCGCGCTCGACGGACAGGTTTCCTCCTGGATCATGGTCTGGGGCTACGGGCTATATTCGCTCGGCGAGTTGCTGGTCAGCGGCCTTGGGCTTGCCATGATCGCCCGCTACGTGCCCGAGCGCATGGGCGGCTTCATGATGGGCGCGTACTTCGTGGCGGTAGGCCTGTCGCAGTACTTGGGCAGCGTGGTTGCCAATATTGCGCACATCCCCGAGAACCTGCGCAATCCGGTCGAGTCGCTGGCGATCTACACGTCGCTCTTCAACAAGCTCGGCTTTGCCGGGATCGCCTGCACGCTGATCGCAATCGCGATGCTGCCGTTGATGAAAAAACTATCACTGAGCCACGCGGCGGGTGTGGCGAAACGCTAGGGAAGCTCTGCACAGGTGTCATGAAATAGCCGATACTGTGTGCAGTGAGCAGCAGCGGAGTTGATTGAACGATGCAACAGAGGACGTTTGCCGCGGTCGCTTGGGAGAAGAAGGGCAAGGTCACGCGCCGGGAAC
>JANXZG010000117.1 GCA_025355645.1 Gammaproteobacteria bacterium
CGATGCCGCGTACATTGCGCCACATCAAGGCCGAGGGCAAACGGGGGAGCTGGGCGCATCTACTCTTGGCCGACGCAATCGGGATAGGGGGCAGTCACTGCTGACTGCGCCCCTCCCACACCACCCGGCATGCGGGTCCGCACCGGGCGGTTCGAGAAGTTGAGGTCATGAGAGTCGCGGCACGCCAAGCCGGTCGAAGTAGCCAATAGGCATGATCCGATTCAGCTCGTAGCGGCTGTTACGCCACCAGCGCCGCGCATTGCCGGCAATTCGAGCAGCATGCTCTCGACTCGCGCCCAGTGCACGCAGTTCCCGGTACATCGTCGTGCCCCGTCGCCACTGCTTGAGCTGCAAAGCGCGCAAGCGATGCCGCAGCCATTCGTCGAGCTCGCGCATCACCCGCGGCGTCTGTGCCAGCCGGAAATACGCCTTCCAGCCCAACACGTAACTGCGCAGTTTTTGCACGACCTGGTCCAGGCTGCGTCCACCACTGCGCTTGGTCAGCCAGCGCACTCGCTGCTTGAAGGTCGCCTTCGCCTTAGAGCCAATCGCCCGTTTGACTTCGCCTCTCGGCCCTACCCATAGGCAGTAGCCGAGGAACTTCCGTCCAAAGGCCCGGGCAACCGCGCTTTTTGCGTCGTTGACCTTTAAGTGCAACCGCGCATAACGCTGTCGCAGCGCCGCCATCACCCGCTCGCCCGCACGTTGACTGCGCACGTACACGTTGCAGTCGTCGGCGTAGCGCACAAAGCGATGCCCGCGTCGTTCCAGCTCGCGGTCGACTTCATCGAGTAATACGTTGGCCAGCAGCGGCGAAAGCGGTCCGCCCTGCGGCGTACCCTCGTACCGCTCCTGCACCACCCCGTGCACCATGATCCCAGCTTGCAGATAACGACGGATCAGCCGCAATACTGCTTGATCCGCGATCCGTTTACCCAGCCGGTCCATCAGTACGTCGTGATTGACCCGATCGAAGAATCGCTCCAAGTCCACATCGACCACGGTCCGGTAGCCCGCCTGGACATACCCTTGCGCCTGACAGATCGCATCGTGCGCGCGGCGCCCCGGCCGGAAGCCATAACTATGGTCCGAGAAACTCGGATCGATCAACGGTTGCAGCACTTGCAGCAGCGCCTGCTGGATCAAGCGGTCGGTTACCGTCGGAATCCCCAACTCGCGCACCCCGCCACCGGGCTTGGGAATCTGCACCCGGCGTACCGGCTGTGGCCGGTAGCTGCCTGCAAGCAGTTGTTCCTTCACCCGCGGCCAGTGCACCTTGAGCTGCTCCGCCGTTTGCCCTACCGATAATCCATCTACTCCGGCACTGCCAGCGTTAGCCCTGACGCGTTGCCACGCCACGACCAAGTTCTCTCGTGTAAGCGCCTGCCTGAGCAGATACGCTCGTCCTGAGTCTGCTGGCGCCTGTCGCACCGCCCATGCTTCACCACTGCCCTCGCCACGCTCGGCTTCACCGCGCGTGTTCGACGACCGCTCCGCCTCTGCGGACTTCTGGTGCTTGGCACTACCGACGGACATGCGTGCAATCTCTCCTTCTCGTTCGGCCCTTCGCCCGTTACCCGCAGCTACTACGGCCTTGGCTGACTTCTCGCTCCGGTTCCTCACCGTCGCCCTTTCGGACATGAGGCGAGATCTCCCCAGGTAAGAACGCGATCCTTCACCGCACAACCGCCGGATTTACGCCGCCTGACCCTTGACCACAACAGCTTCGCAGTATCATGCCTGCTCGCCCTGGTCGGCGTCGCCTTGTATCCGATTCTTGTCCATCGGCTCGCGGTTTCGCTTCACGCTTCCTTCCCACGCTCGGTCGCCCTCACGCAGTTGCGCTTCACTTCGTTCGCTGTGGTCAGCTTACGGGAGGACTTGCACCTCCATGATCGCGCCCATGCTGGGCGCACATAAACAAGAAGCCCCGCGGTTGCGGGGCTTCTTGTATTCGACGGGCGAGTGCTGCGCGTTACTTCTTGGCGGGTGCCGCGCCCTGCTGCGTAGCCGAAGCCATGAACGTGTCGAAATTCTGTTCCGCAACGCGGAACCACAGGATGTCCTCGTCGCGGAATTGCTTCCACGGCTCGTAGACCTTCTTGAAGTTGGCGTTCTTGGCAGAGGTTTCGTCGAACACCTCATTCGCCGCCTTCCACGACGCCTGCATGATCTCGCGCGGGAAC
>JANXZG010000055.1 GCA_025355645.1 Gammaproteobacteria bacterium
AGCGCCGAAGAGTCCTGGTCACAGAGCATCGCGTTGCTCGCCTTCATCGGCGAAAGTTCGCTTGCGCTAGCAGGCTGCTTCAGGCATCCGTCGCGCTTCAGGTGGCGCACGGTGCTTTACAACATACGCAGCGCCGGGATCGACGCATTGCCCATCGTCGGGCTGCTGTCGTTCATGCTCGGTATCGTGGTCGCCTACCAGGGCGCCGACCAGCTCAGGCAGTATGGCGCCAACATCTTTGTCGCGGATCTTGTCGGCTTATCCATGTTGCGCGAGTTCGCACCACTGATCACGGCCATCATCATCGCCGGCCGCTCGGGCTCTGCTTATGCGGCGCAGATTGGAACCATGCAGGTAACCGAAGAGATCGATGCCATGCGCACCCTCGGCATCGCCCCGCTCGATCAGCTGGTGCTACCGAAGCTCATCGCACTGGTGATCGCGCTGCCGCTGCTGACAGCATTTGCGGACTTCCTGGGTGTATTCGGCGGCATGATCATGGCCCAGGCGCAGCTCGGCGTCGGCTTTGGCGATTTCCTGGATAGATTCACCAAGGCCGTCAGCATCACCGCCTACATGGTCGGCATTGGCAAGGCGCCAGTGTTCGCCGCCATCATTGCCATTGTGGGCTGCTTCCAGGGCTTTCGCACCCAGGGGGGCGCCGACAGCGTAGGGCGGCAGACCACGCGCGCGGTGGTGCAGTCGATCTTCCTGGTCATTGTCACTGACGCGCTTTTTTCGCTCGCTTTCAGCGCTCTGGACCTCTGACGTGTCGGGCCTTCAGCAAAATTCGGCGCCGGTCATCGAGATCAACAGGCTGTCGACGCGTTTCGGCGACCACGTGGTGCATTCGGACCTCGACCTCGAGGTGCGCGATGGCGAGATCTTCGCGTTAGTGGGCGGCAGCGGCTCCGGCAAGTCGACGCTGCTGCGCGAGATGCTGCTGCTGCACCGCCCCGATTCGGGGTCGATCCGGATTCTCGGCGTTGACCTGCAGCGGCTCGGGGAAGACGAGGCGCTCGCGTTGCGACTACGTTGCGGCGTGATGTTCCAGCAGGGTGGTTTATTCGGCTCCCTGACCGTCAGGGAAAACGTCGGCCTGCCGCTGCGCGAGCATACCGAGCTCGGCGATACGTTAATCGATGACATTTGCGCCTCGAAGCTCGCCATGAGCGGCCTGGCGCCCGAGGTGGGCGCGCAATATCCGTCCGAACTGAGCGGCGGCATGATGAAGCGCGCATCCCTCGCACGCGCGCTGGCCCTCGATCCGCAGTTGCTATTTCTCGACGAGCCGACCTCCGGGCTCGATCCGCTCAGCGCCGATGGCGTGGACCAACTGGTGCGCAAGTTGCGCGACGTATTCGGCCTGACCATGGTCATCATCACGCACGACCTCGACTTGCTGTGGCAGGTCACGGATCGGGTTGCCGTACTCGCAGACGGCAAGGTGCAAGGCGTAGGATCAATGGCCGAGCTTTCCCGCATGGACGCGCCGGCCATCCGGCAATTCTTCGATGGTCCGCGGGGCAGGGCGGCTCAAGGTCAGGCAGACCTGCGCGGCGATAGGCAGGTCATCGGCAACGAGGAGGAGCCGTCATCGAAACGAAAGTGAATTATGCGCTGGTCGGCGGGTTCGTGCTGGTGCTCGGCACCGCGCTGGTGGGCGTCGTGCTTTGGCTCGCCTCAGGGGGCGCTTTGCAGAAAAAATATGACCTGTATCTGGCGATCGAGGAAGAGCCCGTTGCCGGGCTCAACCTGAACGCGCCGGTCAAGTACAACGGGGTCGACGTGGGCAAGGTCCGCAGCATCAAGCTGGATCCGGCAAACCCCGAGCACGTGCGGCTCGTGTTCGGCATTGAGCGTGGCACCCCGGTCAACCAGGACACTCTCGCGGTTCTGAAGACGCAAGGCCTGACCGGCATCGCTTACGTCGAACTCGAAGGCGGCGGGCGTGATTCGGCGCCGTTGCGCGCCCCTGCGCCGGGCCAATACCCCGAGATTCGCACCAAACCCTCGCTCAGCGCCAGGCTGGAGAACGTGCTTACGTCCGTGTTGGCTAAACTGGACCAGACGTCGAACAATCTGAACGCCGTGCTGAGCGATGAAAACCGCGCGGCTTTTACCCAGGCCCTGACCGACATCGCCGCGGTGGCCCATACGCTGGCTGCCCGCAAGACGACGATTGACGCCGCCATCGCCAGTGCAGCGCACACGTTCGACAACAGCGAGCACGTGACCGCGCAACTCGGCCCGGTCGTCGAGCAGATAAAACGCAGCGCAGAAGCGGTCCAGCACATGGGCGATGAGGCTGCGTTGGCCAGCAACAGCGCCCGCAAAACGGTCGACTCGGTCGGCACTGACGTGAAGCGGATCACGGCCGAGACGCTGCCTGAATTCCAACGCCTGATGACCGAACTGCGTGCACTTTCCACCTCGTTGCGGCGTCTCAGCGACCAGACCGAACGTAATAGTTCGGGCCTGCTGTTTGGTGGCAGCTCAGTTCCTGAGGGGCCCGGAGAGTCGTCAAAAGGACAAGCCCCATGAAGCGCAAATATTTTCACGGCCTGCTCTGGTCCTCGGCTGCAGGCCTCGCTCTAACGCTAAATGCAGGCTGCAGCGCGCTATTTCCGAAGGCCAGGCAGCAACCGTCCTTCTATAGCCTCGATGGTGCCCCTGCGACGCCTCGCCCGGCAATTGTCGGTGCATCGCCCGAGCTGAGTGCAGCACCCACGTTGCTGGTCAATCCGCCGACGGCCGCCTCAGGCTATGACAGCCAGCACATTATTTATGTGCGCAGGCCGCATACCCATGAATTTTTTTCACACAGCGATTGGATCGATACGCCGGCACGTATGCTCGCGCCGCTGATTGTGACCGCTCTACAGAACGCGGGTGCATTTCGCGCAGTGCTGTTGACGCCGAGTGTCGCGGCTGGCGATATCAGGCTAGATACCGAAATTGTCCGGCTGGAGCAGAATTTTTTCGAGCAGCCCAGTCAGGTCCGCTTTACCTTCAGGGCCTATCTGGTGGACGATGCCACGCGACGTGTGATCGCATGGCGCGAATTCGATGAGAGCGTTGCAGCTGCGAGCGAGGATCCTCACGGCGGCGTGGTTGCAGCGAATCGGGCGGTGCAGGTCGTGATGGAGAAGCTGGCTTCTTTTTGTACGCAGGCGGCAGCAACTTGGCGATCTGCGGCTAAGCCTTAGGATGCGAGGCGTGAATGCGGAGCGCGCCGGGCCGGCTGGTATTCGGACGCGCATATCGGTGCTTCAGCCGCTTGCGATCACGGAGCCCGCTGCGCCGGTATCGCCTCGCCAGCGCGAACGCAGCCATCGATTCACCGGATCCGAGAAAAAGCGCGCCACCAGTGCGCCGCTGATGCCCGACAGGATGCTAACCGCGATGAAAAAGAAGGGCACCGCGGCCAGTGGACTCCCGATCGCCCTGAACAGCGAGAATATCGCAAATACGTTGAACATATGGGTCAGGTAGACCTCATAACTGCATCGTCCGAGGCTCAGCAGCGGAAGGCAGAATCGCGGGGCCCTCCACGCCGACTTCGCGGCGGCTGCGATAACCAGGCAGCTGCCGACCGCTACGATCGACATGTCGAGGCCTAAGCGGCCGAGGCCCGAGGCGTCAGCCTCGATCGAGAATCCGAGGATGAATATCAGCATCGCGGTGCCGAGCATCCCGGCTGCGCGCAGCAAAGTGCGGGATGGCTGCAGATGCGGGAGGGCAATCGCCGTCAGGCAGCCGAGGGCGATCGCATCCATGCTGCCCAGGTAGGAGGTCTCCTGCCAGACCTCATTGCCACCGGCGAACACGGTGCGCCCGAGAGGCCCCAGAATCACGAACCCGAGCAGCACGCCGACTAGCAGCTTGCCGCGGCCGAGCAGGCAGCAGATCAGCGGAAAGAACAGATAGAACATCTCTTCGACCGACAATGACCAGAGAATATCCCAACTGCCGGGAAGGTAGCCGCGCCGGGCTTCCAGCAGGTTGATATGAAAGGTAAGCGCCGCCAGCCACGCGCGGCCGAGTCCGCCAGAACTCGCGGACACGATGAAGTCTTTAAGGCCCGCGGCATGCAGCAAGCTTAGAATCGCCAGCAACAGCAGGAACAATGGCGCGATCCTGGCAACGCGCAGCGCATAGAACTCCCCAATCCTGACCTGGGCAAGGGGTCCCCATCGGCGCATCGAGGTGGAGGTAATCAGAAAGCCTGAGACCGCAAAAAACATCTGCACGCCATATTGTCCGTTCCATACCAAAGAGGACGCGAGCTGATCGGGAAGCCCCTGCAGATAGGGAATCTTGGCGAGGAACAGCCGCATGTTGACGTGGTTCATCAGCACCAACCAGATCGCGAGCCCGCGGAGCAGGTCGACGCCGCCTATACGCGCCCGGTAGTGCGATGCACTTGCCGAGCGGGCGACGCTGCTGCTGGATCCCATATGAAATAATAAGGCCTATTTGCCCTGAGCGTTTAAGGTCGCCAACTGGACGTGCATTCGGCCGAGCCCCGGTCCGGGCGCGCGGGTCAAGCGCCTGGGGGGTGCATCAGCGTGGAGTACGGGCAAAGAAAGTTATGATCACGCCGAACATAAGCATCGCGACCAGATTGGCGATGAGCAGGGTGACCGGGAACGCCGGGAATTTGCTGATGGTCGAGAGTGGAACGACCACATAGTTCATGACGCCAAAAACAACGGCGCCGAACGCGAGTCCCGACGCAATCCAGCGGCGGCGCAGCATCGGCCATTTCAAAGTCGCGACGACGTAGATTGCCGCGATCAGGCAGGACAACAGCCATTGCAGAGCCAGCCCGAGGGCCGCAGTCGCCGCTCCTCCCTAGAATGATGCCGGGCCGATTAGGCCGCTGGCGATTGCCTTCATGATCACCACCGGGCCCGTGAAGTAGATCAGGCAGGCCGCGCCTATATCAGCCGTGCCCGCGCTGAATCCGCCGAGCAGGACGGCGCGAACGTCTGCGCCCGACAGGGTCAACATGGCGATAATCCTCGGGACCCATTTACCTTAACTCGAAGCTGCCCGACAGCGTGTCGGTAGGGTACGCGCCCCGACGCTGGAGAGACGGACAACGGGTCGAAATTCGCGACGAAGAGGTCTAAATACGCGACAAAACGGATTTGATTTGTGACGACCGGATGTCGTGTGTGCCCACCTGAGATAAACTCTTTGCGACAACAAGGACGCGCCATAACGGCGCCGATGGGGTCTCTATCAATAGCGCCAAACCGATCCTCCTGGCCTCCGGACGGGAAATCTCGCGAGCGACCGTTTTCGACGCGCTCCACTATGGAGCCTGGATCACCTTTGGTGCGATCTGGTTCACCCGAGGCATCGCGCAGATCGGTGCGCTGCCGTCGGCACTGAATCATCTGTCGTGGATCACGGTGGGCTCGGCCGTGACGCTGGTTTTCCGGCAGATATACCGGCGCATGCGCGCCGCTCATTTCTCCTATCTTTCCATCGGCGTGGTGGCGCTGATCCTGAGTACGCTGGGCGCGCCACTTTGGTTCATGGTCGACCAGGCGCTGAACCTCGCCTGCCTGACCGCGTTAATGCATATCCCCAGCCTCGCGCCGATTTTTCTGGATGACGCGAGCCAGATCGCCGCGGACCCCATGTTGGTCCCAGGCGGCAGCTGGATCATCTACACCACTGTGCTGTTCACCTGGTCCTCCCTGTATCACGGGATCAATGCGATGCTTGACCTGGAGATCGAACGCGCGCACGTCGTGCGCGCGATGAAGCTCGCGGATGATGCACGCCAGAAAGCGCTGCAGTCGCAGCTGAATCCGCATTTTTTGTTCAACGCACTAAATGGCATCACCACGTTGATCCGCGACAAGGACGTGGTGGCCGCGGCGTCAATGGTGGATGCGCTCAGCGATTTCCTCAGATCCATGCTGCAGAAAGTCGAATTGCCGGAAATCGCCGTTGCCGAGGAACTGAACTTCATCGATCAGTACCTGCGCATCCAGCGCTTTCGTTTTGGCGATCGCCTGCGGACCCGTGTCGATGCGGATCCGGAATGCCTGCACGCACTGATACCCACGCTGATCCTGCAGCCCCTCGTCGAGAACGCGGTGCGCCACGGCATATTGCCGCGTGAGGAAGGCGGAACCTTGAGTGTGTCGGTGCGCAAGCTTGGGGACGCGTTGGTCGTGTCGGTCGAGGATGATGGGCCCGGAAAGAAAGCGGGCGCCACACAACCCTACGGCGTTGGCCTCGGCAACTCCTCCGACCGGCTGGCGGCGCTTTACGGCGATGCCGCGAGCCTGACCATCCGATCCGGCAACGGCGGCGCAGGCTTTGCCGTGGTCATCCAGATGCCATTCAGAAAGGTGCAGCCAGTGCGTTCGCTATCGAAGTTAGTGGCGGTGACCGCATGACCATGCGCGCGCTGATTGTTGACGATGAGGAACTCGCCCGCAGAGGCATTCGCGCGCTGCTTAACCAGGCCGGCGACGTCGACATCGTGTCCGAATGCTGCAATGGGCGCGAGGCCATTGAGGCGATCGGGGCTTCGGACCCCGACATCGTTTTCCTCGACATCCAGATGCCGGGCAAATCGGGATTTGACGTGATCGATGCGATTGGCGAGTCGCGCTGCCCCTACATCGTGTTCGTGACGGCGTTCGATAAATTTGCGGTCCAGGCGTTTGACGTGCACGCCCTCGATTACCTGCTGAAGCCGATCAACGAGGAGCGCTTCCACGATTCGCTGGCGCGGGCGCGCGCCGCCTTGTCCGGCGCGCGGGATGACTCGCTGATGCGGCGCATCGTGCAGCTGGCGGCGGATCTGCGCCATTCGCCGGACAATCCATTGATGCCGCCAGTCATGGACCGGATTCCGGTCAAGGTGCACGGCCGGGTCATGATCGTGCGCGTCGCGGACATCGACTGGGTCGAGGCGGATCACGACTATGTGCTGCTGCATGTCGGGACTAAAAGCTGGCTCGTGCGCGAGACCATCTCGGCGCTCGAGACCCGCCTTGCGGTCTCCGGCTTTGTGCGGATACATCGCTCCACGCTGGTCAGCGCGAGCCGGGTCCGCGAGCTTCGCCCCTTGTCGAAGGGCGAATTCACCGTGGTGCTGACCGATGGCACGGAGCTCAAGCTGAGCCGCAATTATCGGGCGGCGCTCGAGCGCCTTGCCGGCACCAACCTGTAACTCATCCGGCCACTGATGAAAAGATAGTTCCACGGTGAGCGAGTGCTCCACGCCAACGCGCGCATCGCCGCGCAGCTGCGGCGATCGCCAGTTCGCCTTGCCGCCGCGGCGCGCGATCTCCCCGCGCCGGGGATAAGTAAGGGATTGCTGCGGACGGCGAATTGCGCCGGAGTGAACTGCGCCGGCGGCGAAGTGGATTTAACGCAACACGAACTGATTTGCCGGCGTTTCCGTGCGCGAATTTTTACTATCGCCGGCCAATTTATAGGGCTGGCGCCGCGCATTTCTACTGCGCGCGCGCCCCGGCGCGGGCATTGAGCGGCTTACGCACCCGGCTTGTCGTGCTGAATGACCGCTATGTCGCAAAGTCACACGGGTCGGTGAATCCCTCTCATAGACTCAGCCCCATCGGAGCAGCGGTGAGCCGTTCGCAGCGTAGCGAGTTGTGGCGGATGGGTCAGCGCGGAGCTCGTAAGAAAGTCATTTCAAGGGAGTAATTTTCTTGGCGATAATTTCGCATTCAGCATCGGGCAGGGTGGCAGGAAAAATCCTCCTCCGTCGCTTCGTTGCTGCCATTTTGGGCGCAACCGCCGTTCAGGCGATATGCAGTCGGGGCAGCGCTATTTCACGCATGAAATTGCGCGATTGCGGGCTTGCCAAGAATGAGATGCTTCCGCGCAACACTCGTTTCAAAAAATTAGAGGATTATATGCAAACAGCACACCGTGGCCGTCCTCCATACGGAGAACCCCAGAGTTCTCCTCGATTGCTTCGCGAGATACGCGCCGCTCTTGCCATCGGCGGATCGCTGGTGTGCGTGACTGCTGTCGCACAAACGCCGCCGCCGGCCACTGGTGACAGCGCCGAGCTGCAGGAAATCGTCGTCACGGGGTCCATGATCAAGAGGCCCAATGCCGAAACCGCGGAGGCCATCACCATCCTCAAGGCGGATGTCCTCAAGGATCAGGGTATCGTGAATGTGGAGCAGGCGATTAATACGCTGACCAGCACCAACCCGTCGGTCAACATCGCCTCAGTGGTAGGCACGTTTTCCGGGGGCGGCACTTTCGCCAACTTGCGCGGCCTGGGCAATGGCCGCACCCTGGTGCTACTGGATGGCGACCGGCTGTCACCAAATGCCGCCAACGGCCTAGGAGTTGACCTGGGTGGCATTCCGTTCTCGGCCATCGACAGCGTCGAGGTGCTTCGGGAAGGGGCCTCGGCGCTCTACGGCTCGGACGCAATCGCGGGCGTAATTAACTTCAAAACCAAAAAGAATTACCAGGGCGGCCAAATCCAGGCCAATTTCGACCGCCCGCAGGGATCCGGCGGCAGCTCGGGCTCGCTGGATTTCACCTTCGGGCACGGGGATCTCGCGAGCGACGGCTATAACTTCATGATCACCGGAAGTTACACCCGGCAGGAAGAGCTCCGGGCGACGCAGCGAGGCTTTTCCGCGCAGGGTTTTGACCCCGCTGCGGGAATCACCGCGACGAATTTTCCGGGATCGTGGCCCGGGCAGATACTGGATAACAACGGGAACCTCTTTCAGTCGGGCTTTCCGGCCTGTGCGGGCAATCCCCAACTGACCACCTTTTATGGCGACTGCTCATACCGGTATTCAGCTGCGACGGATCTGCTGCCGGAGTCCCATGAGGCTTCAGGATTGGTGTCCTTCACCAAGGCGCTGTCGGCAAACAACCAGTTCCAGGTTCAGTACTTTTACACCACATCGGAAAACAACGGTTATTCCGGTCCCATGTTCTATTTTTTCACGATGAATCCCACAAGCCCTTACTTCCCGAAGGCATCGCAGCTGGTATGCGACCGGGGACCGGCTAACTGCGGCGGCATGGGGCCCGATCTCGCCGATCCGATTAGCGCGATCTGGAGCGACGTGGCCAACAATCGTTTCGGGGGCACTGTCAATACCGAGCAGAGAATTGTGGCGACGTTCTCCGGCAACAACTCCGGCTGGGACTATTCGACGTCCGCCAACTGGAGCAAGAATCACAACGACAATCGCTGGACCGGCGGTATTCCCAATGAGGCCTTGCTTGCACCTGGGGGCACCCTCAGCAATTTGATCAACCCTTTCGGTCCGCAGAGCGCGGCAGGACAGGCTTTGATCAACTCATCGTATATCAGCGGCACCTACCTGGTAGGCGATGACACACGGTGGAGCCTCGACGGTCATATCAGCCACCCGCTGGGCGATGCGTTCAACTCGGGCACCCCGGCGACCGTGGCACTGGGCGCCACGGTGAACGGCGAACGCTTCACAGCCGCGACCACGCCCTATAACGACCTCGTGAGCGCCGCTACCGGACTTACGGACACTTCTGTCGAAGGGAGCCGCCAGGTACAGGCGGCTTTCCTTGAGGTGGACGTGCCGATCTCAAAGGGCCTCGATCTCGATATATCGGATCGGGAAGACCGATACAGCGATTTCGGCTCGTCCAATAACGCGAAGGTGCAGGTGCGCTATCAGCCGGCGACCTTCCTGACGTTCAGGGGCACGGCCTCCACCGGCTTCCGCGCGCCCACGCTGTTCAACCTGTATTCGCCGCCTTTCCTGGCGGCGTCGACCGGCGGAAGCATGGGACAGGGGAACCCGTTCTGTTCTGCGGGCAACTACACCGCGGAGTGGACTCCGGCGACTTGCCAGGCGCAGGGAATCGGCTTGTTCGGTGGAAACACAAACTTGACGGCCGAATCATCGCAAAACTTTGATTTCGGTGTCATCGTCTCGCCGTTCCAGGATATGGGCATTACGCTGGATTATTACCGGATTCTCGTCAAGAACGTCATTGGAGCCGTTCCGGCCTCGGCCATTTACGGTAATCCCACGGGGTTTGCGAGCTATATCACCACGGCTACAACTGGCCCCTTCGCCGGGACGCTGCCGCCGACGATCGCAGAGGCCAACGTGTGTCAGCCTTACACTGCGTCAAGCTGTGGATACATCAATCTGGAATTTTCCAATACGGGCAGGGTCACGACCGACGGAATCGACCTGAGCATTCAGTACCAGCAGCAAACTTCGATCGGGACGTTCCGCGAGGACCTGGAAGGGACCGCGGTCACGCAGTACCTAGCGCAGCAATATACCGGTGGCCCGATACTCAATCTGGTGGGCAATCTGCAAATCCAGGCACTTAACCCGGCGTTCAGGTGGCAACACAACGTGAGAGTCGACTGGTCGAGCCCGGAGAAGATCTGGGGTGCAGGATTGAGCGACCGCTTCTGGGCAGGCTACATCGATGAATTCACCGACGGCAACGGCAATCTGCGCAAAGTCGGCAGTTATTCGCTCGTCGATGGTTACGTGAGCGTCAAGCCGATGGAAAAACTGGCCGTGTTGGTTGGCATCAAGAATATTCTTAACACGAGTCCGCCATTGACCAATGCCTCGCAAAATAACTTTGCATCGGGATACAACGCGTTGATTGCGGACCCCTTGTTGCGGAATTTCTATATCAACCTCAAGTACACCTTCTAAATTGTTTGAGTGCTGAATTACAGCCCCGCCTCGCGCGGGGCTTTTTTTTGGTGCGCCCGGCAGCGGCAATAGGGGTCGACAGGCCATCGGCGGGCCTCGATCCCGGGCGCGTGCCGGCTAGCGGCGGCGCCAATTTCGGACGCCAAGCTCAGGCCTGCGGCGTTTACACTGTCGTTCATCGGCTACAGTTTAGGGTCCCGCGGGCACATCGCTGCTGGGGCGCCACAATTTGGTCAACGGATTGCGCGCCAGGGCGTTATCCGATCATTGGTTTGGGGGGCCTGCCGGCGGGCGGCGGCCGAAACGATATGCGGTTCGCCCGGCGGGTGAACGGAGGATGTCAAAATGCGCAAATATTCCCTATTGGCAATGGCCCCGCTGCTATTGAGCGGCTGCTACGACGACCACAACTACGGCGGAATATCCGGGCCCTCTGCCAATTTCCAGGTCATACATGCCTCCCCGGACACACCCTCCCTGACCGTGCTGATCGACGGACAACCGCTGTTTGGAGACCTGCATTACGGCGAGGGCACCGGCGAGCTGCAGGTAACGGCCGGCTCACACACGCTGTCCATGCAGGCAGAGACCCCGACCGGCGCGGTAACGGTGATCCCTGCAACGGCGATCAATTTTGCGCAGGGCAACGACTACGTTGTAGCGGCCGAGGGCGCCTATGCGTCCATTGGCACCGCCGTGTTTCCGCATGCGTTGTCGACGGTTGACCCCAGTGCCACACGCGTCCAGGTGCTGAACGCAGCGCCCACCGAGCCTTCGATAGCCGTATACCTGACCGCACCCGGCGCGGATTTGACCGCAAGTACGCCTCTCGGTACGGGCAGCCTTGCCTTCATGGGAGCGACCGCTCCGGCCGATGTAACGTCCGGCTCCTACGAAATCCGCATCACGGCGGCGGGCACGACGACCCCGGTGCTGTTCGACTCCGGCGCCATCGCGCTAAGCGGTGGCACGGACCTGGTGATCACGGCGCTCCAGAACGTGGGTCCCGGCACCGCTCCCGTGGTTCTAGGGCTCACCGATGCATTCGGCAACGACGCGACGCTCTTTGATATCTCAACGCCCGCGACCCTGCGCGTTGTGAATGCCTCACCGGATTCGCCGCCGCTCAGTGTCGTCTCGAATGGCAATACAGCGGCGCCGCTGGTGGCAGGCCTCGCCTTTGAGAGCTTTACGCCGTATGGCGCGCTGACCCCGGGGCCCTATACCTTCACGCTGACGCCGGCGAGCAATACCTCGCAGGTCATTGCGACCGAGGTGCTCGCACTGAACCCCGGCACGCAGCAGACGATTTATGCGCTGGGGGCGTATGCGACACTCGGCACGGAGGCCACGTTCGATAACCGGCGCCGTGTGGCCACCGGTGCGAAGCTGCGCCTCGTGCAGGCCTCGCCTGCCGCGGGCTTCGTCGATGTGTACCTGACGGCGCCGGGGGCTGGCATCGCGTCGATGGCGCCGGCGATCGTCGGCATCCCGTTCGGCGGGGATACCGGGTTCCAGCAGGTTGTGGCCGGATCCTACGACCTGACGATCACCACGGCCGGGACCCAAACGGTGCTTGCGGGGCCCACCACCATCAGCGTCATCAATACGGGTATCTACACGATTGCCTCGCGCGATGCGCCCGGGGGCGGGGCGCCGTTCGGGCTCATCCTGATGGATGACTTCGCGCCCTAGGTGATCTGCGCTAGGTCAGCAGCTGCTTGCGCTCGCGCAAGGGTGGCGGCGTGTACTGGTAGATCCAGGTCTCGCTGAGCGGGCGGCCTTGGATGCGCAGGTAGAGCCTCAGGTCCACGGGCTTTTCGCTGTCGGCGAGTGGCTGGATATCAAAAAGTGCGCGATAGCCTGAGAACTCCGCCAGGTAATGCGCGGTCAGGTGCGAGATCTCGCCGCTCGAGGTCGTCACGATCGCCTCGACGGGCGCGTCCTTGGCCAGCGCACCGAGCTCACCGCCGGCGAAATCCACCACAAAATGCCAGGAGAAAAAAGTGCGGCGCTGACCGATCGTGCCGCCGATGCCGGTACGCGTCGCAATCACCTGCGCGAGGGTCGAGCCGTAGGGCATTTTGGTGCCCCAGTACAGCTTGTAGCTGAACAGCAGTTCCTGTCCGGCGTGCGTCTTCTCGGCCGGGTTCCAGAACGCGACAATATTGTCGGATGTCTCATCGATCGTCGGGATCTCAACCAGTTGCACAGCACCTTTGCCCCAGCCGCCGCCCGCGGGGCCGGCCTTCGGTTCGACCCACAGGCTCGGCCTGCGGTCGTAGTACACGCCATCGTCCTGGTAGTGATCGAAGTTGCGATCCCGCTGCAGCAGGCCGAAACCGCGCGGATTCTCGTCTAGATAGGAGTTCACGTGCAGCTGGGCCGGATTGGTCAGCGGGCGCCACAACCACTCGCCAGCGCCGGTCCACAGCGACAGCCCGTCGGAGTCGTGAATTTCGGGACGCCAGTCGATCACGCCGCGCCGGTCATTCTTGGCGTAATAGTACATGCTGGTCAGCGGAGAAATCCCGAGCCGCTCGATCGCCTTGCGCGGGTAGAACGCGGCGTCGATGTCCATGACCTGGGTGCCTCCTGGCGCGATCTGCATGCGCAAGGCCCCCGTGACGTTCGGCGAATCCATCAGCGCGTACATCAGCAGCGTGCCGGCATCCGCCGCCGGGCGCTCGAACCAGAATGCCGTGAAGACCGGGAAGTCTTCCTTTTTATCGAGCGCGGTGTCCACCGCAAGCGCGCGAGTCGACAGGCCGTACTGCCGGGTATCCCCGCCCACGGCCCGAAAATAGGCAGCACCCAGGAACGCCGCGATATCGGCCTGCCAGTTGGTCACAAATTGCACGCGAAAGCCGGCGAAGCCCGCCTGGCCCTGCATCAGCGCAGGGTCGATGCCGCTCTCGGTGAAGTTGAACATCGCCGGGTCGTACAGGATTTCATGCGCGATGCCATCCACGACCTCGAACAGGCGCACCGGCGTCGTGAAGCCGCGGCCCACGTGGAAGAACTGCAGCCGGAATGCCGAGTTCTGGTCCGCCCACAAGGCATGATCGGGACGGAAACGCAGCGACTGGTACTGGTCGTAGCCGAGCTTTGCCAGCGGCTGGGGCACCGTGGCCGGCGCTGGCGCGTAGGGGCGGCCCGACAGCCACCGCGCCTGGCCCTTGATCCAGGCGAAATCAAACGGCTGCGGGCTGGAGCCTGCCGCGGGCATTTGCGCGCGTGCAAAAAAGCCGCGATTGGCGGCCTGTGCGGCGCCGAGCAGCGCCAGGGATTGGATTATTTGTCGTCGTCGCATCAGGGCATCCTGCGGTCGGGCTAGAAGAAATAGGCGGGCCGTTGCGCCTCGGGCAGTGCGGCGAGTTGCGCAAGCATGCGGGCGCTGGCCGCGACCTCGACCCGCTCGATCGGCGTGAGCCACGCAAGGGCTTCCTCGAGCGCTCGCGCATCCACGAGTTTCTGCTCCGCGGTGAACGCGTGCGGATCCGGGCGGCCGCGCGGATCCGCAGGCCGCGGCAGGTTGCCGTGGATATGCGCGAGGCGCGCCTCGCGATTCCTGGCAAGAAAATGCAGCCCGTCATCGGGAAGCGGCGGCGCCTCGTTCAGCAATTCAAGCCGCCGGCTGACCAGCGCGGGCGGATGCATCTCCTCAGGCGTGCGCAGCAGGCCGACCAGCGCGAGCGCCCGGCCTATCGATCGACTGCCGCTGAGGCGCGACAGCGGGACCGAGAGGAATAAGCCGAGTAGCGCCGGCGATACCCATATGAAAAGCTCCGGGGATAGGAACCACACGATGACGGCCATGACACAGCTGATCGCCATGTGCCTGCGATGAAACTGCCAGGCCTCGGCCCAAGTACTCGCGCCCCCGTCCCGGCGCTGGGTTTTCCAGCCTGAATCGCGCCCCAGGAACACCTCGAACACATGGCGGCTCTGGATCAGCATCAGGATCGGCGCATAAAGCGCCGAGAGGATCGCCTCGACCAGAACGCTCGCCATGACGCCGATCATCCCGCCGCCGCCCTTGCGGATGCGCCTTGAGAACATGCCGCTCAGCATGCCGAGCAGCTTCGGCGTCAGCAGCACGACCATGCTGAACCAGAACAGCGCCGTCATCAGCTCGGCGTTGAATATGGGCCAGGTCGGGAACAGCTGGAAATCATGGCTGAAATATTCCGGGCGTATCAGGTGCGCCTGCAGGGCGAGCGCGAAACCTATCCCGAGCAGCAGCAGCCACAGCGGGGCGGAGAGGTAGCTCATGATGCCGATGCCAAGGTGCAAGCGGCTCGTAAAGCTCAAGCCGGACGCCCCGATGATCTTCAGGTGCTGCAGGTTGCCCTGCGCCCAGCGCCGGTCGCGCACGGCAATGTCGATCAGCGATGGCGGGGACTCCTCCCAGGAGCCGGCCAGCTGTGTCGCCATGCACACCTTCCAGCCCCCACGGCGCATCAGCGCCGCCTCGACAAAGTCATGCGACAGCACGTGTCCGCCGAACGGCTTGCGGCCAGCAAGCTCGGGCAGCCCGCAGTTCGCGGCGAATGCCTTCACGCGGATGATCGCATTATGGCCCCAGTAATTTCCGGTGCTGCCCGACCAGGCGGCAAGCCCGCGCGTGATTACGGGACCATAGACGCAGGCCGCGAATTGCTGCAGCCGGCCGAAGAATGTCGAGGCGCCGATCAACTGCGGCGCGGTCTGCAGGATCCCGAGCGACGGGTCCGCCTGCATCGTTTGCGCCAGGCGCAGCAAGGTGCGCGCATCGATCAGGCTGTCCGCATCCAGCACGATCATATGATCGAAGCGAGCGCCCCAGCGCCGGATGAACTCCTCGATATTGCCGGACTTGCGCGCGGTGTTGTGCCAGCGGCGCCGGTACCACAGGGCCATGGTCCCGCCGAGCGCCGCGCGCAGGCGGTCGATCGCGACGGTCTCGCGGATCCAAGCGTCGGCGTTGGTCGAATCCGACAGCACCACGATTTCAAAGCTGCCATTAACTCCGAGGTCCTTCAGCGCCTCGGCCATCGCCTGCAACGCCGTCATGGTTCGCTGCGGATCCTCGTTATAGATCGGCATCACCAATGCGCTTAAGCCGGCCGGCGCATCATCGGGCGGGATCGGCTCGCGCCTCTTTGACCAGCCGGCGACGACAGAGCCTGTGGAAAACGCGATCCACGCGAGCGAGATCGTGAAGAACAGCATCATCATACCCTGCAGGAGGGTCATGCTCGAGAAGCGCACGACCTGCAACATTTCATAGGTGCCGTACGCCGTGATCGCAACCGTGACATTGATCAGCACCACGCGGGAGAAAAGGATCGAGGAGTCCAGCGCGCCCTTGAGCCGATTCGACGAGGTATAGCTCAGATCCTGCGCCTGCATGTCGAGCGGAGCATCCGGTGGCATGCCACCCGGTGCCGCTGCGAAGTCGGGGGCCGTAGGGAAAGTCAGCTCGCGGTCCATCGATATAGCCAGGTTTCGCTGACCGGTTGCGTATTGCGCATGATGCGCATGCGCAGCTCCACCAGGTCCGCATTGCCGGTATCCAGCTCGAAGCTCGCGCGTAGGCCGTGAATGCCTGGGTTCGGCACCAGCACGACATTGGATAACTTGCCGGCGGTCGTGCCGAGGTCCACGTGCAGCCCGTCAATTTTTTCCCCGGCGCCGACGATATCGATCTGGAACATGCGCCGCTTGCCGTCAATGCTCGCCCCGGAGCGAGTTGATAAAGTCTTGCCGAACTTCTTGGGGAATTTCCCCTCGGCGCCCCAGCTCAGGTGATAGGCGAATTGCGCGGGATGCCCGGCGGGCAGGCTGGTTGCAGGACGCCAGAAAGCCACGATATTGTCGTTCGTTTCCCGGCCTGAGGGAATTTCCACCAGTTCGACCGCCCCAGGACCCCACTCCGAGCGCGGCTCGACCCACAGGCTCGGGCGCCGCTCATACTGCGCATCCAGGTCCTGGAAATCCGTCTGGTCCCGCGATCGCTGCATCAGCCCAAAGCCCAGCGGCATCTGCTTGGTAAAGGTCGAGATCTGCAGTTTTGCCGGGTTTGCCAGCGGGCGCCACAGTTGTTCTCCGGTCTTCGTCAGCACCTGCAGGCCATCGGAGTCATGCACCTCGGGCCGGTAGTCATCGAGCCTGCCGCGATTGGTCTCATCGAACAGGAACATCGAGGTCAGGGGTGCGATGCCGACGAGGCGCAGTTCCTCGCGCGGGAACAAGGTCATGTCGACTTCCATCGCTGTCTCCGCGCCAGGCTTCACCGTGAACCGGTAGGCGCCCGTCGCCGAGACGCTCTCCAGCAACGCGTAGATGATCAGCTCCGTAGACTTGGCGTGCGGCGCCTCAATCCAGAAATGCGTGAACACCGGGAATTCCTCGCCCGTGGGCTCGGCGGTATTGATGGCGAGCCCGCGCGCCGACAGTCCGTAGACCTGATGCTGTGCCACCGCGCGAAAATAGCTTGCGCCCTGGAACACCAGAAATTCGTCCCAAAGCTTGCCAATGTTGATGTGAGCGCGAATCCGAAAGCCGGACAGCGGCACCGCGGCGTTCGCTGGTGGCGTGGGGATCGAGGAGCTCAGGATGAACATTGAGCTCGTGGCGATCAGGTCCTGTGCCTCGCCACCCTCGACGATCGATATGGCGACCGTGGTGTTGAAATTGAACCCGACCGGCAGCAGCTCCATCCGGAATGGCAGGCCCTCATCCCCCCAAATGTCGGACTGCGAATTGAAGCGGATGCTGCGGTATTGGTCGGCGCTGAGTTTCTCGAGCCAAGTCGGGACGTTGTTGCGCTGGGCCGCGTAGGGCGAGCTGGCACGCCGCTTGGCCTCGTCGAGCACCGAGTCGAGCGAAAACGGATAGCTTGCGGCCACCCTGACTTCCGCCAGGGCTGCGATCGCCATCAGCAGTGTGCACAGAACTCTGATCATAGGATTTCCCGCGCTACCTTGATGAAACTGGCGCGCCCTGTCAACGCCCAATCGGCATCCTAAGGGCTGCTGGTATAGTGTCCCGCCATGTCGGTCCCTGAAACGCAGAGCGCGCGCTCGATACTGATGGTGCGGCCGGCCAGTTTTGCATTCAATCCACAGACTGCAGCCACCAACGCCTTCCAGCGGCAACCCGGCGCCGAGCAGCCAGCCTCCGAGGCGGTTCTGAAGGAATTTGACGCAGCTTGCACCTTATTGCGCCGTTCCGGGGTGGAAGTCATGGTCGCTGCCGACACTGCGACGCCGGTCAAGCCGGATGCCATTTTCCCGAACAACTGGGTCAGCTTTCACGCCGACGGCACGGTCGTGCTGTATCCGCTGCTTGCCGCAAACCGTCGCGCGGAACGGCGCGAAGAGCTGATCGCGCAGGTCGCGCGGGACGGCTCCCTGCGCATCGTCAGGACCGTGGACCTGACGGGGCATGAGGCACGAGGCGAGTACCTAGAGGGGACCGGCAGCATGGTCCTCGACCGGGTAGCGCGCATCGCGTATGCCTGCCTCTCGCCTCGCACCCACCTCGATGCGCTCGGGGACTTTGCGCAACAACTGGACTATGAACTGATGACTTTCGATGCAGCTGATTCGGCCGGGCTGCCGATCTACCATACCAATGTGCTGATGGCCGTCGGCACGCGGTTCGCGATGCTGTGCGGCGAAGTGATAGGCGACCCCGCTCAGCGCGGCGCCGTGTTTGCAAGGCTTGAGGGTACCGGCCACGAGGTCATCGATATCACGGCGCGCCAGATGCAGGCCTTCGCCGGCAATGTGCTGGAACTGCGTGGCGCCGAGGGGCCCGTGTTCGCGGTTTCGTCGACGGCCTGGCGCGCATTGAGTGGCGCGCAGCGCCAGACGCTGGAGAAGCACGTGGCGCTGGCTTGCGTGGATATTCCCCTGATCGAGACCCTGGGCGGCGGTGGCATTCGCTGCATGATTGCGGAGATCCATCTGCCACGGCGCGGGAACGCCTGAGCATGCTGGAGGCCGAGCTTAAGATCCTGATCGCCTACCTGGTCGGAGGCGTACTCGGCAGCCTGGTGCTTGGAAAAATCCGTGGTGTCGATATCCGCAAGCAGGGCAGCGGCAACGCCGGTGCGACCAATGCCTTGCGAACGCAGGGTAAGTTATTTGCCCTGTGTGTGCTGCTGATCGACATCGCGAAGGGCCTCTGGGCGGTGCACTACCTGCCCGCGCTGCCATTGCCGCTGATGCCTGCCGACCCGCTGGTCGCGCGCGAGTGGCTCGTGCTCGCCTGCGGACTCGCGGTGATCCTGGGCCATGTCTACCCGGTCTGGTTTGGCTTTCGCGGCGGCAAGGGTGCGGCGACCATGGTCGGCGTGATTGCGGGCCTCGACCCAGGCCTGCTGGCACCTGTGCTCGCGACCTGGTTCGCAGTGCTGCTGCTGGCCGGATACGTCAGCCTTGCGACCATGCTGGCCGGTGCGGCGCTGGTCATCGCTGCGGCCCAGATGCGCCAAACCGATCCTGCGCTGATCGGATTTTGCGCCCTGCTGGCCGCGTTCATTGTGTTCACCCATCGCAGCAATATCGCGCGCCTGCGGGCCGGAAATGAAAATCGCGTTCGCCGGTTGTGGTTGCTGCGCCCGCGTGACGGATAATGGCCACGCCAGAACTGCTCGACAGCGCACGGATCCGTGCGCAGCTGCAGGCGTTGCACGAGCGGCGGCTGTATTCTTTCGACGTGCCGCTGGAGGTCGATTCGACCAATATCCGGCTGCTGTCCGGATCGCCACCGCCCTTTGGGCGCGCCGATGTCTGCATCGCCGAGTCCCAGCGCGCGGGCCGCGGCAGGCTAGGGCGCACCTGGATATCACCGCTGGGCGCGAGCATCGCCATGTCGGTTGGCTGGGCGTTTCCAGAGTGCAGGGGCGATCTGCCCGCGCTGAGCCTTGCCGCCGGTGTGGCCGTCGCGCGCGCCCTTATGCGGGTCGGTGCGCAGGGCATCCTGCTGAAGTGGCCAAACGATATCTGGTTCCGGGATCGCAAGATCGGCGGCATCCTGCTCGAGTCCCGCGCCGCCCTTGATAGCCCCGTCTTTGTCGTGCTCGGGATCGGTATCAACCTGACCCTGGATGCCGAGGCACGCGCCGCGATGCAAGCGGCGGGGGTAAATGCCGCGGCACTCGCCGAAGCCTGCCCGGCGGTGCCGTCGCGAAATCAGGTCGCAGGGGCGATACTCGATGAGGTATTGGGTATGCTGGTGCAGTTCGAGCACGACGGATTGGCGCCATTTCTTGGCGCCTGGGCCGGGCTCGATGCGCTAAAGGGCAGGACATCGCGCATATGGATGGGCGAGACCAGCACAGTCGGGCGTGCGCGCGGCGTGGACGGACAGGGCGCCCTGTTGCTTGAGGTCGATGGGCAAATGCAAAAATTCAATTCCGGGGAAGTCAGTTTGCGCCTGGAGGGTGAAGCGGCTTGAGGTATCTGAAGGGCCTCTTGTTTTTCCTTGTGCTGGCGAACGTCGGCTACTACTTATATGTGCGCGGCGTCGCCGCGCCTGCGCCGCCGCAGCCGGCGCCGCCTGCGCCGGTGTCCGGCGCCATCAAAGTGTCTGCCGCGGTGCCGCCCCCCGACGCGAATGCAGCGCGGTGCGTAAGCCTTGGTCCCTTCGGCGAATCCACCGAGGCTGCGCGCGCCGAGGCTACCTTGCGCAGCGGCGGCTATGCGCCGCGCCAGAGATCGGCGGAAGGGCCGGTGCAGGCAGGCATGTTCGTGTACGTGCCAATTCCGGCGAGTCCTGCGGCGGCGGCAATGCTACGCAAAATGATCAAGGGCGCAGGCTTCGGCGATGCGCCGGACGTTACCGGGCCGCACGCAGTTACGGTGATCTCGCTTGGCGTATTCAACGACCCGAAGCGCGCGCAGACCCGGCTCGCGCTGGCGCAGCAAGCTGGAATAGCCGCTCAAGGCGTCGAGCGCAGGCGAGTCGCCACCTTATATTGGCTCGATGTGGACCTGAAGCCTAACGATGGTGCGATAAATCCGGCCGACTTGCATGCGGATTCTACGCGTGGCCCACAACTCAGCGTTACCGATTGCCCCGCCGCGCCGGCCCCGGGCGCTGCAGCGAGTGCCATTGACGTGCATACAGCGAGCGTGGCGCGATGAAAATACCGCTGATTTTTTTGCGCGTCATAGCGGCGATTACCGCATTCGGATCGTTCTGCTGGTTTTTGGGGCTCATCGGCACGCAGATTTATCGATGGTTTCGCGACGGCGCATGGACCGCTATCAGCTCCAGCAACGGACTCGTGAGCCTGGTGACGAGTTGCTGCATGCACTCCGGCGATACGGGCAGGATGGCGGATTTTTCGCGCTGGCTCGAGGCGCCATCGAGCTGGTTCGGCTGGCACCGGCTGCTCGAGCATATGCCGGCATCGGTCAGCCTGTTCCTGGTCAGCATGTTTGCCAATTTTGTCTATATATATTGCAGCGACCGGCTTGATACAAAGCAACGCCCCTGATGGCGCGAAAATCCTTGGGCGCCCGTGGGCGCCCAAGGTAATAAGCAGGCTATTTGCGGGGTTTGGTGAATTTCAGCACGAAATTATCCGCCTCTCCGATGGCCACGTAGCGGGCGCGATCTTTCTCGCCCTGCGATAGCGTCGGCGGCAACGTCCAGACGCCGTCCACCCAGTCCTTTGTATCTTTTGGATTGGCATCAAGCTCGGAGGAGCCTGCCAACACGAACCCGGCCTTCTTCGCCATCGCAATCGTGTAGTCCTGGCGCACGTAGCCGTCCTTCGCCTTCGGATCCTGCGGCCGATCGTTGCGACCCCGGTGCTCTTCTACGCCGAGCACGCCGCCCGGCTTCAGGGCGCGAAAGCACGCAGCGAGCGCCTCTTCGGCATAGCCGGCATCCATCCAGTTATGAAAGTTGCGAAATGTCAGCACGAGGTCAGCGGAGCCTGCAGGTGCGATATCAAACTGCCCCTTGCCGAGCACCGTCGTGTTGATTTTTCCAACCCGGCTACCCTGCTTGGCGACGAGTGCGCGCCACTCCGCCGTCACTTTGTCTTCGTTTCCTGGTGCCGATAGTGCGGCGTAGTAATGACCTTTCGCGGCGAGATAAGGTCCGAGGACCTCGGTCCAGTAGCCACCGCCCGGCCAAAGCTCGACGACCGTCATATCGGGCGCGAGGCCGAAGAACGTCAGCTCCTCGGCCGGATGGCGCGCGCCGTCACGGCTGACGAATGAGGCGGAGCGCGCCGGATTCGTGATGATCGCCTGCAAGGCGGGATCGACCTTGTCGGCAGTTACGGCGGCGGATGTGCATACGGACAGCAGTAGCAGGCCGGCGACTAGTGCGGTTCGGGGTAGCAGGCGGGTATTCATGGTGTTGGATTCCTTGATGTGGTGCAGTACCGAGAAGAATATCAGCAAGCGATCGTTCGGCGCAGTACCACGAAGCGCAGATCGTCGCGTTTCGGCAACCCGAAGCGTTCATCGTTGTATGGGAATGGCCTCGTTTCACCGGTCATTTGATATCCGCGCCGCTGGTACCAGGCAATGAGTTCCCGGCGCTGTTCGACCACGGTCATCTCCACGCAATTCGAGCCGAAGCGCGCTGCCGCCCAGTCCTCGCCCGCGCTCAGCAGCCGCCGGCCGATACCGGCGTCCTGCAGGTCGGGCCGCACGGTCAGCAGGCCGAGATAGCAGGTTCGCTGCGGTTTATCCTCAAGCATCACGCAGCCGCACAGCTGGGTGCCACGGCGCAGCAGCAGGACGATCTGACCTCGCGTGCAGAGGTCGCGGGCGATCGCCGCCTCGTCAGTGCGCTGGCCCCCTACCAGATGCTCTTCGGTGGTCCATCCGCGCCGACTCGATTCGCCGCGATAGGCGCTGTTAACTAACGCGACCAACGAGGCTACGTCAGCGCTGCTCGCAGCGCTGATCGTAAATTCAGATTCGGCGCCGGTTCGCGTGAGGCCTGCGGATGCCATCCGCACATGATACTCAGGATGGGGAGCGCGATCGAGTCACGCAGAAACCACCGCATCGACCCCCTGATTCAATTCAGGGCTACGGGGGAACAGCAGGGCCCGCGCGTCCTAATTTATTTCCGCCGAAGTGTTTAACCTGGGCCGGCAATGCTTCTGGCATGACATGTCGGTATAACTCGAAGCGGCCCCTTGAATATTCATCGTCGTCAACCTGCTTGGCATCAATTACTTGATCGAGCTGCCTGAGCTTCGCAGCAGCCGCGACCGAGACGTGCGGGCGTCCCCTATATGCTGCGACGCGGGCGGATGCGTTTAACGAATGAGCGGGGTTTCGCCCGACCTCTGCTACTGAGGCGATTTCCATCACAGTTGGTCAAAAATCGAGCGCGACAGCTGCATAGACAACGTCTGGGGTGCACCGTATGCTCACTTAGGCTTATCATTTGTCAAACCGCAGCCGTTTTTTAAGGGAGACTATCCGTGCAATACACATCCTCTTTGCGCCGTCATGCACGGATCATGATGGCAGCACTGCTGTTTCTAGGCGCCTGCGAGGCCGGAGCAACCGACAGCTATAACGGCGTCGACCTGACGATTCCCACGGTTACCATCGGCGCTGCAACCTTTTCGAACATGGTGGTCACGGTCGCCAGTATCGTCAATGGCCCGGCTGGCGGAGCGCCGAATGGCAGCGCGGACAGCTACAACCCTGCCAATAACGAACTCACGATCCCCTCGGTCACGGTAGGAGCCAGTACTTATAACAACGTCATCGTCAAGGTTGGAAGCCTGGTCTCGATAGGCGGCGTGAGCGGCGCGGATGTCTTTACCGGCACCGACCTGATCATCCCGTCCGTCCAGGTGCTCGGCGGTGCGCTCTACAACAATGTGGTTATCACGGTGGGTTCCATCCTGAGTGCCGGTGGCGGAATGCCGCAAAATGTCCGGGACGTGTACAACGTAGCGACCAAGCAATTGACCATTGCTGCTGTTAGCGTGAACGGCCATGTCTATACCAATGCAATTATTACTCCGGGCCACATCGTGGCGATCAACAATGCCACTGCCGCCATCAACGGCATCATCACGGGCGCATGGGTGCAGGGCGTGACCGTTGCAATGAGTGGCGCTGCCAGCGGGACCACCACGACCGATGCGAACGGTGCTTACAGCTTTTCGAACCTGCCATCGGGGCAGTCCTTTACATTCACGCC
>JANXZG010000064.1 GCA_025355645.1 Gammaproteobacteria bacterium
ACTTCGGATGTAATAGGCTGTGGATAGCCCCGTGAGGCCACCCCCGATCACTGCAACGTCAACCACGTCGTGCTTAGCCAGTTTCGGGTTCTGCGCCAGCTGGACTCGCGCCCAATAGGCCCGATTTGGCTCGATAGCCAGCGGCCGTTGCCATAGGGACGGGGAGACCGCATTCAGACTACCAGCGCCAATCATGGCGCCAGCACCGCCCAGGGCTGCGGATTTCAGGAAGCGGCGGCGGCTGGTGCTTTCGGCCATATAGTGCCCAAGAGAGCATACATGCATAAGTCTAGACTCGAGCAACTCCGGCCGATGGCACATCCGAAAGAGGTGCTCCGAGACAGCCCTTTCGCGCGATGCCGGAGACCGCGTTTGCCAAACCTGGCGGCATCAGCGACCATCGTCGAGTCGCGATTCGCAGGAAGAATTAAGTGATAGAAAACGTCGATTCCGGCGCGGCATCTGAAGCTCACCAACTCGAGCGCCGCGGGTCTCGTGCCGACCGCTAACGAAACAACTGCAGGCCGATTAGACGCATCTCCTTCCAGTCAGGACAATTCAAAACCCATGCTCGACGTCCACGCTCCCCACGAAGCTGTTCACACCTGGAAAGGCTTCTTCATCCATATCGCCAACATCTTCATCGGCTTGCTCATTGCTATCGCGCTAGAGCAGACCGTCGAGTTCTTCCATCACCATCACGAGGTCGCCGAAACTCGCGTGGCGCTGCACGAAGAAATGCAGAAGAAGCAGTTGGATATTGACCTTGCGCGGGCCTTTGCGGGTTTGCCGCCGGAAACCGGTAACGCTTCCTTTTGAGGAATTCACAGCGCCAGTTCCGAACAGCGCTCCGTCAAATCCGTAAATGGCGCCCGTCGGCAGGCGACAATACTGGCGATGCGTGCCTGCCCCCGAAAGCCAATGTTGGAGATCGTCAACAATGCGTCAGTAAGGTTGACTCGCCGGGGCAGTTAATATTAGCGCTTTAAAAATGAGTGCCGCCGCCGCACTATCGCTACCAAGAGCAGCAGCAGCATCCCGCCGATTACCGGATAGTTTCCGACGCGCGCGTACGGAGTCAGGCCCGCCATCGGCTGCACTGTGGCGCGCAGCACCGATTCTTCGAACTGCGGCAAACGAGCCATGATCTGCCCCTGCGGACCGATCACCGCGGTGACGCCGTCATTTGCCGCGCGAATCAGGTAGCGTCCCGCCTCGAGCGCGCGCATGCGCGCGATCTGCAGGTGCTGATGCGGCGCGGTCGAATTGC
The DNA here is from genome assembly GCA_025355645.1 of Gammaproteobacteria bacterium. Classification (GTDB taxonomy): domain Bacteria; phylum Pseudomonadota; class Gammaproteobacteria; order Steroidobacterales; family Steroidobacteraceae; genus Bog-1198. The sequence goes on from JANXZG010000064.1 coordinate 1,271, forward strand.
CGTACCAGGCATTGTTGGTGACATTGATCAGCAGCGTCGCCTGAGGCAACACCTGCAACTGCGCGCTACCGTAGGCATCCTCATAGCAGATCGTAAGCCCGAGCTTCTGGCCCGCGGCGCTCAGGATCGGCTGGTCATCGCTGCCGGGCGACAGGTCATCGTACGGCAGGCTCATCAGCCGCATCCACGCGCGCACGAAACCCGGCACCGGGAAATACTCGCCAAATGGCACGAGATGTCGCTTGTAATACCAGCCATTGCCGGCAACGCCGATCACCCGAACGCCATTGAAGTACGCGCCGCTCTGCAGGTCGTGGTTGACGAGGCCGATCGCAAAATCCGCATAATGCGCACGCCCCAGGTTTTGCAAGGTCTCCAGGTAATCGGTCAGGTCGTTGGCCAGCACTGGCACCGCGGCCTCGGGCCATACGATCAGGCGCGCTCCCCAGGATTGGGAGGTTAGGGTTGAGTAGCGTCCAATGGTCTCGTCGCGATTGCTCTCCAGCCATTTCTGGTCCTGCGAGACCGCACCCTGCACGACCGCGACCGGGAACGGATCGGAAACGCGGTGCGTCCAGGAAATTCTCGACAGCATCAGCGGGGTGAGAAATACGGCCCCGATCACCATCAGCGGCACAAACCAGCGCCTGGGAGGGAGCTGCCGGTGCAGCAGAATGCTGAGCGCAGCGGCCGACCAGGCCGCGGCGGCCGTGACGCCAAAGACGCCCAGCAGCGGCGCCCAGCCGGCGAGCGGCGCATCGATGAAGGCGTATCCGAGGCCCAGCCACGGAAAGCCGCTCAAGGCCCAGCTGCGCAGCCATTCGAGCAATACCCAGAGTGCCGGCAGCACCAGCCACTCGCGTAACGCACCGCTGCGCCAGAATCGACTTGCCGCATAGCAAAGCAGAGTCGGATAGCTTGCCATCAGCGCAATCAGGCCTGCTTGCAGCACAAGCGTCAGCCATACAGGCGCAAGGCCAAAGGTATGGATCGCCGTATACAGCCAATAGGTGCCGAAGGTGAAAAGGCCCGCGCCGAATGCCGCGCCGCACCGCGCTGCCGCGCGCGGCGCAAGCGGTCGAATCAGCGAGAACAATGCGGCTGGCGCGAGGATCGCGAGCGGCCACCAGCCAAAGGGCGCGAATGCTAGATTGAGTAGTGCGCCCGCAATGAATGCGCAGGCTAGGTGCCAGCGATGCAGCGCCTGCCAGAACCTGGCAGCGCGTATTTCAGATGCCATCAGGCGCCTGACTCGTCCGCAGCCGCTGGTTCGATGTCCTGGGGAGCAAATACCCGTAGCGAATCGATGCGGCGCCGATCCGCCCGCAATATCCGAAATTCATATTTGTGCACGTGTATCGTCTCGCCGCGGCGTGGCAGACGGCCAAACTCCTGCATTACCAGCCCGCCAATGGTGTCGTATTGCTCATCGGAGAAGTCTGTGCGGAAATACTTGTTGAAATCGGCAATCGGCGCCAGGGCGCTGACCGTGAACTCGCGCGGCCCCTCGCGCCGGATCATCTGATCATCCTCGGTGTCGTGTTCATCGTCGATCTCGCCGACAATCTGCTCGATCACATCCTCGATGGTCACAAGGCCGCTGACGCCGCCGTACTCATCGACCACGATCGCAATGTGATTACGGCTGCGCCGAAACTCCTTCAACAGCACATTGAGCCGCTTGCTCTCCGGCACGAATATCGCCGGGCGCATGAATTCGCGCATCTCGAACGGTTCTTCGCCGGCCGCATGCAGGCGCAGCAGGTCCTTGGCGAGCAGGATGCCCAGGATCTGGTCGCGGTCCCCACCGATCACGGGAAAGCGCGAGTGCCCCGACTCGACCACGCGAGCCAGAAGTTTATCGGCCGCCTCGTCGCGTTCGACAAATACGATCTGCGATCGTGGCACCATGATGTCGCGGACCTGCATATCGGCGACCGACAGCACGCCCTCGAGCATCACCAGCGCATCGCCGCCCAGCAACCCCCGGTCGCTGGCGTCGCGCAACGCCTCGATAAGTTCGCCGACGTCGCGCGGCTCCCCGGCCATCGACTTCGTGATTCGCTTGAGCCAGCTGCCTGTGCTGCCTAGGGTCTGATCAGCCATGAGGGTGAGGATACCCGATCACGCATACGGGTCTGAAAATCCTAATTTATCAAGGAGTTGTATTTCAAGCTTAGCCATTTTACGGGCCTGCGCAACGCGCTCGTGGTCATACCCCAACAGGTGCAGTACGCCATGCACTGTCATGTGCGCCCAGTGAGATTGCCGGGTTTTGCCCTGTGCGCGGGCCTCCCGCTCAACCACCGGGGCACAGATCACCAGCTCGCCGATTTCCCGCAGGCCATCAGGGCAATTGCCTGCCCCCGCGAATGAGAGAACATTGGTTGGCTTGTGCTTGCCACGGTAGCGCGCGTTCAGGGCACGGCTGCGCGCGGCACCGACTACGAACACCGACAGCCTCGCCGGCTGCGCCTGGCGCCCCAGCGCAATCCGTGCCCAGCGAGCGAACTGCGATGGGCGCGGAACCCACGGCCGTCGGGCCGCATAGCGGGTATCGACAATGAGTTTCATTCCGGGTTGTTGGCTTCGTAAGCCTGCACGATGCGCTGCACGAGCGGGTGACGAACGACGTCGCGGGACTGAAACATCGTGAAGGCGATGCCGCGAACGCCTTTCAGGATGTCAATCACGGTGCGAAGCCCCGATTGCTTGGCGGCCGGAAGATCGACCTGCGTGATATCGCCCGTGACAACGGCTTTGGAACCAAACCCGATGCGCGTCAGGAACATCTTCATCTGCTCGTTGGTCGTATTCTGCGCTTCGTCGAGGATCACAAAGGAATCATTCAGGGAGCGCCCGCGCATGAAGGCGAGCGGCGCCACCTCGATGACATTGCGCTCTATCAGCTTGGCGACCCGCTCGAACCCCATCATTTCATATAAGGCGTCGTACATCGGCCGCAGGTAGGGATCGACTTTCTGCGACAGGTCGCCCGGCAGGAACCCGAGGCGCTCGCCCGCCTCAACCGCGGGGCGCACCAGCACGATGCGACGCACCTGTTCGGACTGCAGCGCCTCCACGGCGCAAGCGACCGCGAGGTAGGTCTTGCCCGTGCCTGCAGGTCCTATCCCAAAAGTCAGGTCGTGGGTGCGGACGTTCTGCAGGTATTCGAGCTGGTTGGCGCCGCGCGCACGCACCGTGCCGCGCGTGGTGCGCACCTTCAGTTCATCAAGTGCTCCGGATGCGCCGCCCTCCGCATCGTCCCCGACCATCCCTGCCGCCTGCAGGGCCATGTGTACGCGCTCCGAATCGACCGGTTCGCGTTGCGCGCGCGCGTACAAGTCGAGCAGCACCGCCTCGGCCTGCCTGGCGACCGCGAGCGCGCCAATGATCTGGAAGCGGTTGCCTCGGCGGCGGATCTCGACATCCAGGCGTGCTTCGATCAGGCGCAGGTGCGCATCGAGCGGTCCGCACAGTTCAACGAGGCGAACGTTGTCGGCCGGATCGAGAAAAACGTCGCGGGTCGACGGAACGGAATTCACGCGATACCGTCGCTAACAAGCCGGCCACGCAGGGAATTGGGCATCGCTTCCGTGACCAGCACATCGACAAAGTGGCCAAACAGCGCCTGCGGATTTTCGGCAGGGCCGTCGAAATTGACCCAGCGGTTGTTGTCGGTGCGCCCCGCGAGTTGGCGCGGATTGCGCTTGGCGGGGCGCTCGACCAGCACGCGCTGCCGGCTGCCCACCATCGCGGCGGAGATCGCGCGCGCCTGCGTATTCAGGCGTTGCTGCAGCAGAGAAAGTCGCTGCTGCTTAATTTCCTGCGATACGTCATCGGGAAGCGATGCGGCCGGCGTGCCCGGACGCCGGCTGTAGAGGAAACTGAAGGACTGGTCGAAGCGGGCCTCGGCCACGAGGTTCATGGTCGCCATGAAATCCTGGTCAGTCTCGCCGGGAAAACCCACGATGATGTCAGTTGAGATCGCGATATCCGGGCGTACTGCCCGCAATCGGCGCAGCTTCTGCTTGTATTCGAGCACCGTGTGGCCGCGCTTCATCGCAGCCAGCATGCGGTCCGAGCCGCTTTGCACCGGCAAGTGCAGGTAATTGTTGAGCTTTGGCACATTCGCATAGGCTTCGATCAGGCTGTCATTGAAATCGAGCGGATGCGAGGTTGTAAAGCGAATCCTCTGGACGCCCTCAACGGCCGCGACGAAGTGGATCAAGGTCGCCAGATCCGACGGCGTTCCGTCCTCGGCGGGCCCAGCGTAAGCATTGACGTTCTGCCCCAGTAAAGTGATTTCGCGAACGCCCTGAGCGGCCAGCTGCCGGACCTCGCGCAGGACCTTTGCAAAGGGCCGACTGACTTCCTCGCCGCGCGTATAGGGCACGACACAGAAACTGCAGTATTTGCTGCAGCCCTCCATGATCGACACGAACGCCGTGGCGCCAGAGGCCACGGGGGCCGGCAACCGGTCAAATTTTTCTATCTCCGGGAAACTCACGTCGATTTGCGCACGACCGGTCTTGCGCAGGCCCTGCAGCATGTCCGGCAATCGGTGCAGGGTCTGCGGCCCGAATACCAGGTCGACAAAAGGCGCGCGCGCAGTGACTCCATCGCCTTCCTGGCTCGCTACGCACCCGCCAACGCCGATCACGAGGTCGGGGCGCTGCTGCTTCAGCAAGCGCCATTCCCCCAATAGCGAGAATACCTTTTCCTGGGCTTTCTCCCGCACCGAACAGGTGTTGACCAGCAGCACATCGGCCTCGGTAACATCCTCGGTGAGGACCATACCCTCAGAATGCAGCAGAACGTCCCGCATCTTGTCGGAATCGTACTCATTCATCTGGCAACCAAAGGTTTTTATGTATAGACGTCCGGGCATAGCCTAGGCTCGATAAAGGCCGCTAAGATACCCGTTACCATGGCAATACGCGACGTTCTGAGAATGGGCGACCCGAGGCTCCTCGAGGTGTCGGCACCCGTGACGAGCTTTGGCACGCCGCAGCTTAAACAGCTGATCGCAGACATGCTGGACACTATGCAGCATCTGTCGGGTGCTGGGCTTGCGGCGCCGCAGATCGGTATCCCCCTGCGGGTAGTCATGTTCGGTGTTGCCCATAATCCTCGTTACCCAGATGCGGAGGACGTGCCGTTCACGGTGCTTATCAACCCGGTGCTGACGCCAGTCGGGGAAATGCTGCAGGAAGGCTGGGAGGGATGCCTGTCGGTGCCTGGGATGCGCGGCCTCGTGCCGCGCTGGCTGGAGCTGCGGTACTCCGGCAAGGACCCTGATGGCAATCCGATTGAACGGTCGGCCCGCGATTTTCATGCCCGTGTAGTGCAGCACGAGGTCGACCACCTCGATGGAATCCTGTACCCCAGGCGGATTCGCGACCTGACGAAATTCGGCTTTACCCCGGAATTATTCCCCGGTGAGGACCTGCCTGACGACTGATGCGGGCGCACTATTCTCAGAATGGGATGTCGTCGTCGAAATCCTCTTTTGCCGCGGTCCCGGCCTGAACCGGGGACGGGGTCTGGTCGAAATCCTCGCGAGCGGCGCCCCCTGTTGTGCGCTCCCCTGCCGCTGCTGCGCCGCCACGGGAGCCCAGCATCTGCATGTTATCGGCGATAATCTCGGTCGTATAACGGTCGTTCCCCTGCTTATCCTGCCATTTCCGGGTACGCAGTTTGCCTTCGATAAACACCTGCGAGCCCTTTCGCAGGTATTCGGCGGCGACTTCTCCGAGTCGGCCAAACAGCGCAATGCCGTGCCACTCGGTCTTCTCCTGCTGGGCGCCCGAGGTCTTGTCCTTCCAGGACTCGCTGGTGGCAATGCGGATATTCGTGACGGTCATGCCGCTCGGCATTGAGCGGGTCTCCGGATCCGCGCCCAGGTTTCCGACCAGAATCACTTTGTTGACGCCGCGCGACATGACGAACTCCTACAGGGGTTTTACGTCCCACATTGTACACGGGCTAGAGGGCCTCTGAACCGCCGCTTATCTGCTTGCAATACGCAGTTTTGGCCCCATATTCGCGTGGATGGATCCTGGGCGTATAGTGTCCGGTCGCATGCAAAACATCCGAATCCGGGGTGCCCGGACACACAATTTGAAGGGTATTGACCTCGATTTGCCGCGTGACCGGCTGATCGTGCTCACGGGGCTGTCCGGCTCCGGCAAGTCCTCGCTCGCGTTCGACACCATCTACGCCGAAGGCCAGCGTCGCTACGTCGAATCCCTATCAACCTACGCCCGCCAGTTCCTCTCGATGATGGAAAAACCCGACGTCGATACGATCGAGGGCCTGTCGCCGGCTATTTCGATCGAGCAGAAATCGACCTCGCACAACCCGCGTTCAACGGTCGGCACCGTCACCGAAATCTACGATTACATGCGCCTGCTGTACGCGCGCGCCGGGACGCCGCGGTGCCCGGATCACCAGATCGACCTGGCCGCCCAGACAGTCAGCCAGATGGTCGATTCGGTATTGAGCCAACCGGCTGGAACCGCCCTGATGCTGCTCGCGCCGGCGATCGCAGAGCGCAAGGGCGAGCACGCGGAACTGCTTGAAGAGCTGCGCGCCGGCGGCTTCCTGCGAGCCCGCATCGATGGCGCCGTGGTCGAGCTCGACCAGACGCCAGCGCTCGACGTGCGCCGCAAGCATACCGTGGAAGCCGTGATCGATCGCTTCAAGGTCCGGCCCGAAATCGCGCAACGCCTGGCCGAGTCCTTCGAAACAGCGCTGCGCATTGGCCAGGGCGTTGCCCGCATTGCAGCGGTCGGAGACGCCTCGCGGCCCGACGTGGTCTTTTCCGATAAGTTTGCCTGCCCTATCTGCAATTTTTCGATTAGCGAACTCGAACCGCGGCTGTTTTCATTCAACAGCCCGGCCGGGGCCTGCCAGACCTGCGATGGTCTGGGCACGCAGGAATTCTTTGATCCCGAAAAAATTGTCGCCCACCCGCACCTATCGCTCGCTGGCGGCGCCGTGCGCGGCTGGGACCGGCGCAATGGCTACTATTTCCAGCTGCTGAACTCACTTGCCCGCCATGCGAAATTCGACATAGAAGTGCCGTTCGAGAGCCTCGCGCCCGAGGCGAAGCAGCTGGTGCTGTACGGCAGCGGCGGCGAAGAGATCGCGTTCAAGTACCTGGACGGCAAGGGCGGGACAGTGCGCCGCCAGCATGCGTTCGAAGGCATCGCGAATAATCTGGAACGGCGCTACCGCGAGACCGAATCGATCACCGTGCGCGAGGAGCTGACGAAATATCGCTCCTCCCGCGCCTGCCCAGAATGTCTTGGCACGCGACTCAACCGCGCGGCCCGCAACGTGCACGTCGCTGGCCGCCGCATCCAGGACCTGTCGGCATTGTCGGTAACGCGTGCGCAGGAATTCTTCGCGACGCTCACGCTAGATGGCTGGCGTGGCGAGGTTGCCACGAAGATCGTCAAGGAAATCGGCGACCGGCTCGGATTCCTGTCGAACGTAGGGCTCGGGTACCTCACGCTCAATCGCAGCGCGGAAACACTCTCCGGCGGCGAATCGCAGCGCATCAGGCTCGCCAGCCAGATTGGCTCCGGACTCGTCGGTGTCATGTACATACTGGATGAGCCTTCGATTGGTCTGCACCAGCGGGACAATCGGCGGCTGCTGGACACTCTGGTCAGCCTCAGAGATCTCGGCAACACGGTGATCATTGTTGAGCACGACGAAGATGCCATTCGGCAGGCCGATTACATTGTCGATCTGGGGCCCGGAGCCGGCGTGCACGGCGGCCATATCGTTGCCCAGGGCAGCGCCGCTGAGATTGCCGAGCATCCCGCCTCGATCACCGGCCAATACCTTTCCGGTCGCAAGCGCATTGAAATCCCGGCTCTGCGGCATCCGCCACAGCCCGGACGGATGCTGCGCGTGATCGGCGCGACTGCAAATAATTTGAAGAACGTCACGGCCGAATTTCCGCTTGGGCTGCTGACCTGCGTGACCGGGGTGTCCGGCTCGGGCAAATCGACGCTGGTCAACGACACCCTATTCCGTGCGGTGGCGACCCAGATGAACCACGCGGCAGCTGGCTCTGCGCACTTTGACCGGATTGAGGGGCTTGAGCACATCGACCGCGTCATCGAAATCGACCAGAGTCCGATCGGCCGCACGCCGCGCTCGAATCCGGCAACGTATACCGGACTGTTCGCGCCAATACGCGAGATCTTTGCGGCGATGCCGGAGTCGCGGGCGCGCGGGTATGAAGCCGGGCGCTTCAGTTTCAACGTCAAGGGCGGACGCTGCGAGGCGTGCCAGGGCGACGGCGTGATCCAGGTCGAGATGCACTTCCTTGCCGATGTGTACGTACCCTGTGACGTCTGCAAGGGCAAGCGCTACAACCGCGAGACGCTCGAGGTCCGCTTCAAGGGCAAGAATATCCAGGAAGTGCTGCAGCTCACCATCGAGGATGCGCTGCCGTTTTTTGCCGCAATCCCGACCGTACAGCCAAAATTGCAGACGCTCATCGACGTAGGCCTTGCCTACGTGCGCCTCGGCCAGAGCGCGACGACCCTGTCGGGCGGCGAGGCGCAGCGGGTCAAGCTCGCAAAGGAACTGTCCAAACGGGCCACGGGTCGGACCTTGTATATTCTTGACGAGCCGACAACCGGTCTGCATTTTGCAGACATCCGTTTGCTGCTCGGTGTGCTGCAGCGGCTGCGGGATGAAGGCAACACGGTAATCGTCATCGAACACAATCTGGACGTCATCAAGACCGCGGACTGGATCGTCGATCTCGGACCGGAGGGCGGCGATGGCGGCGGCACGAT
>JANXZG010000075.1 GCA_025355645.1 Gammaproteobacteria bacterium
TTTCCAAGCCGATTCCCCGATGGTCCGCGCTATCGAGCGCCCCTTCGGCAATCGACGATTCGCGCGGATCCAGATTCACTACGATGGCATGCACTAGCGGGTGTGGGGTCGGCGAATCCGCGTCTTCCACGATTATGGCGACAAATGAGGTCTCATGTGGCAATCCGCGCCAAACCAGCGGAGGAGAAACGCCACCACCATCAGCCGTGTATTTCACGGGTATGATCTTCTCGTGTCCGAACGCCGAACTTAAGACCTCGATTACAGGCAGAGCGGAAGTTTTTTTCTTTCGTTCGATGACTGTCTGCTCAAGTCCCGCTCGTTGATTGCGCAGTGCGTCACCGATAACTTCAGGTATTTTTTCAAGCATGCCTTAGCTGACGCCAAGCGCGTCCCCTATGCAGTCGGCCATGTCCCTAATTTTCGGCAGGAATCCGCCGACTCTGCTTACCATCGGCACTCCGGCTTTCCGGTCGATCCTGGCTCCACCGCACATAACACACCGACACTGGCATCCGGTGCGCTAGGCAGTATTCCAGCAGGCGTTTCTGGTTATCCTGGATTCGGTCGCCGGGACCCTTGACCTCGATCAGCCGATATCTTCGCTCCGCAGGCCAAAATTGCACCAGGTCCGGGAAGCCGGCTCGATTCTCGCGCACATCACGTACTATCCATTCGAACCAGGCGCGCAGGTGGGCGGCTGGAAAACAATCGAGGGCCCACTGCAACAGCGCCCTGTCGAGCGAATGCCACCGGACGAAGGGCGACTGAATACCCCACTTTTTCTTGAAAACCGTCCAAATTACCTTTCGATAATGATCTGTTTCCAAATGGGAAAAGCAAACCTCGAAGTCATTCTTACGGCGGTTGTAGAAATGGCCGCTTGCGAGGTCAGCGGGCGCGCGATGGAAATCGTGGAAGAATGCCCCTGCCACGGGCGCAAATACCGCTGGCCAACAAAGCAGCCCGAAAAGCGCATTGACCAGGCCGTTCTCAACGTACCTGACCGTGTCGCCGTCGACCAGCTCCAGTGCAAGATGATCACGAACGAGATATTCAACCGCCCGCGCCCGAGGCCTACCGTCAAGGACCAGCTCAAATTCGGGAATGACCGGGGCTGGATCTTCAGAAGTAGCAGGCAACCCCAGTTTCAGGCAGACGCGCGGCAAGATGCGGCGCACCCGCTGGAGTTCCTCTTCGCTCGCGGGATTGGCCCTGGCTTTAAGGCACAGGGCGCGAGTCCCTTCCCAGTCGCGCGCGCGCGATTTGAGTACGATTGCGCGCGTACGCGCTCCCCGATGGGTACATCGAAGATACATAGCCAGCGCCGCCTGCGTATCGCCCGCACGCTCGTGCTCGCGGGCAATGCCGAATATTAATTTTTGCCTTTCTTCCTCAAGCCAGTCGCTATCCCCGATCGCCTCCGGGACCATGCGCACGAGTTCGGAATATGGCGTCCCGTCCAGAAGTAATTCACGACATTCCCGCAAACGCTGAAATTGATCAATCTGCGCACGGGTCTGAAACGGCCGGCTGTGTGCGTGTTGCGCGATCTTTTCGAAATTGAATATTTTTAAGTCCGCAGTGACAAAATCCGTCCAGCTTTGCCAATCATTGCCAAAGAACAGGAGCCTGAAACGCTCGCAGACAGGTGTGACCAGCAACGCGTAGACAAGGTCACCGGGGTCCGCACACCAATCACGAAAATCGCGGCGTTCGGTGAACGTCGCCGCGAGCATCGCCTGGAGGTCCGCCTTCCGCCAATCCGCATAGCGGCGCGGCAGCTTCAGGCAGCGGACTAATTCTGCTTTTGTCAGGAGGCCTTGAAGCTGCTTGATGTCCAGCAGCGGCCGATCGCTGACCCACCCCGCTTCGATCAACGGGTCGGCCGCCGCACGCGTCTCGCCAATCTCAGAATATTCAATCTTGCTGGCACGAAACAGGTCGCCCTGCCGCATCACCATGCGTGCCAGCAGCGCCCGAGAGTTCAACGGCGCCTGCTGAAAGGCAGTGATGAACCGCAATTCGTGCGCTAGTAGCAGGTCCTCATATCGAGACGCGATCGTTGACAAAACCCGCTCAAAATTTTTGAGGTAATAAAATGGCGCCAGCGCCGGGACAGGGAGGCGCGCTTTGTAGGTGGAGGCCGCTATAATTCCTCTGCTCATAGCATACTGTACATAAACACAGGCCTGCGATACACTGTTTTTTAAGGACTCGGAACGCACATGGCCATGAAAAGGCTGTCGCGAGACGCCCGGGGCGATGGTGCCAAACGGCCTTGAAATTACCGACCTTAACCAAATGCACACTCAATGGCTTTCATGACTATTTCCCAAGCACCCCGGCGCGCCGGCGATCCAAGTCGCATGCCGATGACCCAGCCTATGCTCGGCCTCGTCGATATCCTGCCCGATCGTGAGCGACTCACGGACGGCGCGTGGCTGCTTCGGCAATTTGCATTCACCAACGTGGCATCGTTGCTCGCGGAAATAACCTGCATCGCAGCACAGGCGCCTTTTCGCCATTTGGAAACGCCGGGCGGGTTTCGTATGTCAGTAGCGATGACAAATTGCGGCGCGCTTGGGTGGGTTAGTGATCGGCGCGGCTATCGCTACACCACGCACGATCCTCTGAGCGGTCGGCAATGGCCATCGATGCCGGCGGTATTTTCGGCGATTGCCGATTCGGCGGCACGCGCCGCCGGCTTCGAACGCTTCAAACCTGATGCCTGCCTCGTCAATCGTTACATTCCTGGAGCGCGCCTCACGCTGCATCAAGATAAGGACGAAGCCGACCTGGGCGCTCCGATCGTATCTGTTTCCCTCGGGTTGCCAGCCGTCTTCCTGTTTGGCGGCAACGCTAGGCAGGAGAAGCAGCGCCGAATACTATTACAGCACGGCGATGTCGTGGTGTGGGGCGGCCCCGCGCGCCTGTATCACCACGGCGTATTGCCACTGAAGGATGGCGATCACCCGGAGGTGGGTACACAACGCCTTAATCTCACGTTTCGCCGCACGCACTGACAGCTTTTTAATACTCGGCAATCGCGGATGCCGCCGCGGTTTGCTAATGCCGAAATGCGCTTAACTTTTTAATCCAGGTCAAACCCCCGAGCGTAAGTAAAACCCGGCAACGCCGTCACGGTTGGCAGTAAGCTTCTTATGCAGCGCTGGGTGTAGTCTCTGAGAGCTGCCGATAAGTCTCTGGAGTCATGTCCGGAAATTTCCTGACAAATGCGACAACATCCCAGATCGCTGCATCATCCAATGATTTCCTCCAGGCAGGCATTGCACTCATCTTAATGGGTCTCTTCCTGCGCCAGGTTCGGCGGGTGAGGATAAAGACCCGAACGGATGTCTGACTTCGATGCACCTGGCGCCAAGTGACAGCCAACGCAGAGCGCCGAATAGTGTTGCGCACCCGCTGCGACCGTTTTGGGATCCTCAAGTGGGGGTATGTCATCGAGCGGGCGCGCACCGCAATGGAGTGGTCCCGCAACTGTTCAATGAGTGCCAGTACGACCTTTGTGTGATGGTCATTAGCGCCGATGTTGTACGCACCCGACCCGATGAACACTCAACCCCTGATCGCCAGGAACGCGAGGATGCCCGCAGTGACGCCCACCTTCATTTTTCCGCTCATGGATTACTGCACTACAACCGTGCCGACCATGCGCGGATGGATCTAACAGGAGTAGTGATAGGTGCCAGGCTTGTCGAATTTGAATGAGAAGATTTCGTTCGTGTCCATGCCACCCGACTTGAACACTCCCGTATCGCTGACCGCAGTGTGCGGTTCATCGTCCATATTGGTCCACATTACAGTCGAGCCCGCTTTGACCGTGAGCGGCGTCGGGCTGAACATGAAGTCCTTAACCACGATCCTGATCGAATCTGACGTTTCTGCAGCCGATGGGGTAAGTATCTGTATCGCTACCAGTGCCATCATGCCCATCGCTGTCAGCAGATGACTTCGTCGAATGTTCACGAAATCGAAGCCTTCCTTGAAGTTTAATGCGTTATTGAGCAAGCGCCGCGTCGTGGAGGGCCAATGAGCTCGGATGTTTAAAGACTGTGACGCTGGTGATCCCCAGCATGGCGACCAGCTGATCGGCGGGCACCTTGAGCGGGCCCGGTCCCGAACCAACCCCGGCAAGAGGTTGCGGATAGGAGGTCGAGCGCGCCGTATGGAAAGTCATGTTCCCCTCGACCTTCTGCACGATCTGATGAATGTGTCCGTTCAGAACGGTTACCGAGCCAAATCTACGTAGCCGGCTCAGGAGCTCATCCGCATCGCCGGTCCCCCAGCCCCAGGGCTCGTAGATCGTCCAGAGCGGCATATGGGCAAAAACAACAATTGGGGTGCTCGACGAGCGTCCCTTTAAATCGGCCGCGACCCACGCAATCTGCTCCTCGCCCAAGGTGCCAAGGCCGCCTGGCTTGAACTGAAGCACGTTGATCAGCCCGATGAAGTGCACGCCGGCGTGGTCGAAGCTGTAATAGCCCTTGTTTTCAGAAGCCTTACCGAATCGATTGAAATATTCGGTGCCGTTCGCGTCGGTCGTATCGTGCTCGCCGGGCACCGTATGCATCTCGGTGGTACGCAGGCCGGAGAACAACTGCTGCGCTAGATCAAATTCCGCCGGCTTTGACAGATGCGTGATATCGCCGGTGTGGATAATGAGCGCGGGTTGATCCTGCATGCTATTCACGATGTCGATGGTCTTTCTCAAGGTCCCGGCAACATCCGGGTTGGCTTCTTTATTAAAGCCGATGTGGGTGTCGCTGATCTGTACGAACAGCGGCTTACCGAGTTTTGCAGTCTCATATTTATCACCGGCGGCCACGGCCAGATCTATGGGCGAGAATACGCCGCCCGAAAGCACGAAAAGCGTGCCAGCCCCGCCATAGGCCATGCATCTAAGCGCGTTTCGACGCGATAACAATGATGGATCATCCGACATGCCCGTCTCCTTAGTTAGCCGCACAAAAGAGAAGACTTCGGAGCAACCGAATTTATTCCAAAAGATATTTAAATTGTCACCGAGCTGGGGTCCGGCAACGTCAATCGCACGCCCGGCATCTTAGGCTATGGATTCTTTCGACTCGGTACAAGACATCGGCTAAAACGTTGATCTACCCGACGGGCGTACCACTCCGTCGTCAAACTTCGCGAAATCTTTGGGCCGTGTAGTTGGATGCGCGGTACCAGAGCGCGCGGCACAGATCGCCCCTCTGCCTGGTCGGCGAGGGCAAATACGCGCTGATAAAGCGCCGTGTTCTCAAACTCCGCGGACTTTCCTTGCTCCAGAGCGTCGTGGATGGCGCTGTCGCCCAGATTCAGACGCGTACGGATCGCACGTATGGCGGTTTCGGTGCTCCCCGGCGCTTTCCTGTCATCTTCGCGCGGCAGCAGAGCGCCGTCGGCAGCAATTGGGATGCCGGAAACCTTGCCAACAGCGCTTTGAAAAGCAGCATTGCGGCTCGCGTATTGCCCGGCATTAAAGTCTGCAAAGCGGTAAAGGTACGAGTCGTACCGGGCGGAGTACGCTAATAGATGCGCCGTACCGAAATACAGACTTCCACGGCGCGTGAACACCTCCTCAGCGATGCTCGATTCTATGGGATAAGGGTACGGCCTGGCGGCGGCATATTGTTCAGCGAATGCCACATTGACCTGCATCGGGCCACGAGTACGAATGGGATCACGATCCGCGAACAGGGTTCGGCCCATCGGTACTGCGCCGATGAAGTCCTGGTAAATCTCGCTGAGATCCCGCTCGGTTCTCGCCCGGTCGATCCTATCGCTAAAGCTGCGTCCCGTGCGCGATGGCAATTGCAGTGCGGTGCGCACCACAACGTGCGGGATACCCGCATGTGCGGCCCTGTTGTCAATCTCGCGCCAGGCGATAACGGGTAAGTTTGGTATAACCGGGTCGACATGAAATCCTGACTCCTGTTCAATGACCGCGACGACGGCGCAAACGTTCGCGTGACTGGGTACTACTTCGAGCACGGTGAACGCGGCATACATATCGGTGGTCCATCCGGCGCGATCGGAAACCGTGCGCGGGAGTGAGGCCTCGATCATTCCGCGCGCGTCGGACGGACTGATCGACGGCGGCTGTGCAGACTGAGGACCGCTCGCGCACCCTGCCACTAATGCGGCAAGGGACACAACGACGGATGCGGACGCAAACCGCGTCGCATCGAAGCGCCGGCGATAGCAGCGATTTAGCGCTACAGCCGATAAATCGACACGAGAAAAGCGAAGAATCGCGAACTCAGGCAATGTGTCTCCGCAGTCTGTCCGAGCGGCGGCGCTCTTGCGAAAATATAACTAAAAGGAATTATAAGGATACTAATTATGGATCGCTGAATCTATTCCGCACGCGGGCATTCCCCGTCCGATTACCCCGTAAGAATGTGCTCGCAGGGGTAACCGACTACAACTGATAGAGCCGGAGACAGACCGGTGAGCAACGCCTGCGGGAAGACGCACTTGGCGCAAGGAATGTATGCGGGCAGCTCCTGGGGAGACGCCGGCTAGATGACCGGCACACTTTGGCCAGCCGGCTGCTATACGGCGGCGTGCCGGCCGGCGCCATTCGGGCCCTTGGCGGCTGGCTACCATAATTGTCCGGCAGTACGCACCCCTAGCGCCCAAACGCTTGAAACATTACGCCTTGAAATCGAATTGAAGGCCTGAACTTCAGGGTACAAAACCGGGCACAGAGCGGCTAGTGAAACGTAGGTATTGGTGCCGCAAAGAGGATTCGAACCCCTGACCCACGCATTACGAATGCGTTGCTCTACCAACTGAGCTATTGCGGCATCGATCCCTTTGGAAGGGCGGCATTCTAACCCGCAATTCCGGCTGAAGAAAGGCTGTCCGAGCGCTTTGCGACCTGGCGCAACACTTTGGGGAGGGAGAACATTACGTGTTCTGGGCGACCTGCGACCTCATCGACCAGTTGACCGCCCCACCGCATCAGGCGCTCAACAACTCCCTTCACCAGAATCTCTGGGGCAGATGCCCCGGCCGTGACACCCACAATGCGTACCTTCTCGAACCACTCACGCCGCAGGTCATGTGGCCCGTCGATCAAATGACCGGGCTTGCCGGCGCGATCGGCAAGTTCGCGCAGGCGATTGGAATTTGAGCTCGCCGCGGAGCCGACGACCAGCAGCACATCGCAGCGCTCGATCAAGCCCTTGACGGCGTCCTGGCGATTCTGCGTTGCATAACAGATGTCCTCCTTCAGCGGCGCGCGCAGCGCCGGGAACCGGGTCCGCAAGGCCGCTACAATCGATGCAGTGTCGTCGACGGATAAAGTTGTCTGGGTGACGTAGGCGGCCTGATCGGGATTCTCGACGTGCACGGTCATTGCCTGATCAAGGGTCTCGATCAGGTGGATAAGGCCACCGTGGCTGGTATCGAACTGGCCCATCGTGCCCTCCACTTCCGGATGACCCGCATGACCGATCAGAAATACCTCGCGTGCCTCGCGTGCATAACGCGTGACTTCCATATGCACCTTGGTAACGAGCGGACAAGTCGCATCAAATACACTGAGCTGGCGCCGCCTGGCCTCTTCCTGAACCGCTTGAGCGACACCATGAGCGCTGAAGATCACCGTCGCGCCATCCGGCACCTCGTCGAGCTCATCGACAAACACAGCACCGAACTCACGCAGGCGATCGACCACATATCTGTTGTGCACAACCTCATGACGCACGTAGATCGGAGCGCCAAAGAGCGCCACGGCCCGCTCGACGATGTCGATTGCGCGGTCAACACCCGCACAAAATCCGCGCGGATTGGCGAGCAGGATATGCATCAGGGTTTTCTGCGCGCATCGAATAAGGCATCCAGCAGCAGGCAACCGGCGCCCACGGTTATTGCCGAGTCCGCGATGTTGAACGCCGGGAAATAGGCCAGCTGCCAATGGAAGTGAATGAAATCAACAACCGACCCCAGGCGGATCCGGTCAATGACATTGCCGAGTGCCCCGCCGAGCACGAGCGATAATGCGAATGCAAGCAGGCCGCGCGCCTCCACCCGCAGCCGGCATAACCAGAACGCCAGCGCAATGCACACGATTCCCGCGAGCCCGATGAAGAACCAACGCTGCCAGCCCGACGCGGAGGCCAGGAAACTAAATGCGGCGCCGGTATTGTGCATCAACGTGACATCGAGGATTGGTAACACCGAGCGGACCTCGAATTCGCTGAGATGATGCGCCACATAGGCCTTGCTCAGCTGATCGGCGATCACCACGGCCAGCGATAAAAGAAGCCAGCGCCAGCGTCGCTTGCCTATTGCGATTTCATTCATGCGAATTGACGCTCCTCACCCGGTCCCTCGACATTGATAGCGCAGCGCGCGCAAAGTTCCGGGTGCGTGGGATCGCTGCCAATATCGCTGCGCAAGTGCCAGCAGCGCACACACTTGGGCTGGGTTGAGGGCTGCACCCGGATCCAGATGCCGTCCACGCTCGTGCGCACCGCATCGGCGGGCGGCACCTCCCGCTCGCTGATGCGCGCTTGGCTCGTGATCAGCACGAATCGCAGCTCGTCCTGTAGTGCCATCAGGTGTTCGGCCTGCGCCTTCGGCGCATATATGCTGACTTCGGCCTGCAGCGGCGCCCCGATCGCGCCTGCAGTGCGCAAACGCTCCAGCTCTTTAGCAACGTCAGCCTTCAAGGTGATGAATAATGGCCAGTCGATGCTCTGCTCGCGCTCCGACCCCTGTGGAAATTCATGCCACCGGTTCAGCTGCACCGATTCGTTATGCACCCCGGGAAGGAATCCCCAGGCTTCCTCGGCAGTGAAACTCAAGATAGGCGCGATCCAGCGCACCATGGCTTCAGCAATATGCCACAGAGCCGTCTGGGCGGAACGCCGTGGTTTGCTCGCTGAGCCCGTCGTATACAGGCGGTCCTTGATGATGTCGAGGTAGAACCCGCCTAGCTCGACCACACAGAAATTGTGGACTTTTTGGTAGATGACATGGAATTCGTAATTGCGGTACGCGGTCAGCACCTCGTTTTGCAATGCAAATGTCTTGGCAATAACCCAGCGATCGATGGCCACCAATTCGTCGAACGAGGCGCTAGACGCGTTGGGATCAAACCCGTCGAGGTTGCCTAACAGGAACCGCAGCGTGTTGCGAATGCGACGGTACGAATCCGCCATTCGCCTCAAGATTTCATCCGACACGCTCATCTCGTTCGCGTAGTCGGTCGCAGCAACCCACAGGCGCACGACGTCTGCGCCCAGCGTGTTCGTCAGTTTCTGCGGAATGAGGATGTTACCGACGGACTTCGACATCTTGCGGCCTTGCTCATCGACTGTGAACCCATGAGTCAGCACGGCACGGTAGGGCGCGCGCCCATGCATTGCCACGGAGGTCAGCATGGAGCTGTGGAACCAGCCACGGTGCTGATCGGAGCCCTCCAAGTACAGATCCGCCGGAAAGCCCACTTCGGGCCGCCATCTGGGGAGGTTGTAATGCACCACGCCGGAATCGAACCACACGTCCATAACATCGCTCGCCTTGTCATACAAGGCAGCCTCCGCTCCGAGCAGTTCCGCCGGGTCGAGATCGAACCAGGCATCGATGCCATCCTTTTCAACCAGCATTGCCACAGCTTCGATCAATTCTTGCGTGCGCGGGTGCAGCTCGCCGGATTCCTTATGCACAAATAGCGGCAAAGGCACACCCCAGGTGCGCTGGCGCGACACGCACCAGTCCGGACGGCCTGCGATCATGCTGCTGATGCGCTGTTCGCCCCACTCCGGCATCCAGTCGACATGTGCAATCGCCTCGAGCGTCGCCTTGCGAAGACCTGCCTGCTCCATGCTGATGAACCACTGCGGGGTCGCACGAAAAATAACTGGCGTCTTGTGACGCCAGCAATGCGGATAGGAATGATCGTAGGGCTCCACTTTCAGCAGCCGGCCCTGCTGCTTCAGCACCTCGATCACATGCGCATTCGCTTCGAACACGAGTTCGCCGGCAAAAAGTGGCGTGGACGCAAGGAACCGGCCATCGCCGCCGACCGGATTTTCAATCTCGAGTCCATATCGGCGGCCAATTGCGTAGTCCTCAAGCCCGTGTCCCGGCGCCGTATGCACCGCGCCGGTGCCGGCATCGAGCGTCACGTGATCGCCCAAAACAATCGGTACTTGGCGCTCGTAAAAAGGATGCTGCAAGCTGACTCCTTCGAGGGCCGCGCCCTTGGCGACTGCGATAACCGTCGCCGGCTCAATCCCGAGTTCCGCAAGCACCGTCGCGAGCCTCTCGCTTGCAAGCACAAGCCGCTCCCTGCCGAGGCCCAAGTTGAACTCGACCAGCGAGTATTCGAAGTCCGGATGGAGGGCGACGCCGCGATTCGCCGGTAGCGTCCACGGCGTCGTGGTCCAGATTGCCACCGACACGGGGATCGCATTCGGTTCGGTATGAAAGCGCAACGCGAGGTCTTCAGGATCGACCACACCAAAACGCACATAGATGCTCGGCGAGACGTGATTTTCATACTCCACCTCGGCCTCCGCGAGCGCCGAGCGACAATTCAGGCACCAATGCACCGGCTTGTAGCCCTTGTAAAGGTGACCGTTGCGGATGATCAGTGCGAGCGCCCGCAGCTGCCCGGCCTCGAACTGCGGCATCATCGTCAGATAGGGATTTTCCCAGTCCCCGAGCACGCCGAGACGTTTGAAATCCTTGCGCTGAGAGTCGACCTGGCCGAGCGCGTACTGACGGCAGGCGGCGCGAAAGGTCTTGGCATCGAGCTTCTGCCCTACCCGGCCCTGGGTCTTCTCGACTTGCATCTCGATGGGCAGGCCATGGCAGTCCCAGCCGGGGATATAGGGCGCATCGTATCCATCGAGATTGCGCGACTTGACGATGATGTCCTTTAGGATCTTGTTGACAGCGTGGCCCAGGTGAATAGTGCCGTTGGCATACGGGGGCCCATCGACTAGGTGAAAGGCGGGCCGGCCCCTGGCGTTGGCGCGAATCTTCCCGTAAAGCCCGCTCGCCTCCCACGCGGCCAGCATCTTCGGCTCCCGGTTCGCAAGATCCGCCTTCATCGGAAAGCCAGTGTTCGGCAGATTTATCGTTTGTTTGTAGTCAGCCACAAGCCACCTTACATCAAGAGCGCGCGCGCCTGCGCGGCATCGCGCTTCATCTGCGCCGTCATCGCCTCCAGCGAATCAAATTTCGCTTCGTCGCGCAATTTCGCGACAAATTCCACTTCTATCGCGCGGCCGTACAAGTCCCCGGAAAAATCGAAAAGATTAACTTCCAGCAAAGGCTCAACGCCGTCCACGGTAGGCCGCGTGCCCAAGCTTGCGACCCCCGGCAAGGCTCGCGAGCCGATCCCGTGGGCGTACACGGCCGCAACGCCCCACAGCGGCGGCTTGCGCCGTTGCAACCGTAGGTTCGCGGTCGGAAAACCGAGCGTACGGCCCAGTTCCTTGCCGCGAATGACGCGGCCGCGCATGCTGTAGCCGCGACCTAGCAAGCGCGCGGCGCCTGAAAAGTCCCCGCGTTCCAAGCGCTCCCGCACAATCGTGCTGCTGACCCGGATGCCCTCGATCTGGTAGGGCGGAATCTGCTCCACCGTAAAGCCTGAGGACCGGCCGGACGCGATCAGCGATTCGATTGTGCCGACCGCCTGGCAACCGTAGCGAAAATCATCCCCGACGACGATATGACGGGCTCCAAAGGCGCCGACGATCAGTTCATCGACGAAGGTCTGCGGACTCATCGCCCGCACCTTTGCATCAAAGTGCAAAGTCACGAGGCGCTCGACGCCTAAGGCCTCAAGTGCCAGATACTTCTCCCGCCAGCGCGTCAGGCGTGGTGGCGCGCCTTCCGGATCGATGAATTCCTTGGAACTCGGCTCGAACACCAGCACGGTGCCCGGAATATCGAACTCGGCGGCGCGGCGCTGAAGTGCGCCGATCATCTGCTGGTGCCCGAGGTGCACGCCATCGTAATTACCCACGGTCAGCACACAGCCCCGCTGTCCTGACTTCATGTTGTGCAAACCGCGAACAAGTTCCATGGCTTAGCGTAGCGATTATACTGAAGTTCTTACGCGTTCAGGGACGAAGGTCCGCGGGGCGCGTGCCTGCCAAAAACAATGCTGCGAAATACACGACGGCGCCACTCATCACGCACACTAGCGTCTGCAGGGCCCGCTCCAAGGTACGCATGGCGAGCCAGCGATCCAGGTCACCGGAGAGCCACCACAGCGCGAGCGCCATGACGGCGCTTGCAAATGCCACCCGCGCGAGCAGGCGCGCCCAACCGACGCCGGCCTTGAGCACGCCGGATTTGCGTAGCCCGCGATGCAAAAGGTAGGCATTTGTGCAGGCCGATATTCCGGTGGATAACGCCAGAAATGCATGCGGTGCCGGCAGCTTTTTGAAATACACGAGCGGCGCAACGATCGCGATGTTCAGGCCGATATTTACGCCTAGCGATACGAATCCCACGCGTACCGGCGTGCGGGTGTCCTGACGTGCAAAGTACCCGGGGGCCAGCATCTTGACGAAGCTGAATCCAAGCAAGCCGAAAGAATACGCCATAAGCGCGTAGGAACTCATGGTCACATCATGCGCGGTGAATCGTCCATGGCCAAAGAAGGTGGCTGTCAGGGGACCTGCCAGCACGAACAGGGCGACCGCCGCCGGCATGACCATCACCAGAACTAAACGCAATGCCCAGTCGAGCGTTGCCGAGAAGCGCTCGGGGGCATCCGCTGCATGATGGCCGGACAGGTTAGGCAGGATGACGGTTGCCAGTGCGATGCTGAAAACCCCTAGGGGAAACTCCATCAGGCGATCAGCAAAGTACATCCAAGTGACGCTGCCGGTGACCAGGAACGAGGCAATCTGCGTATCCAACAACAGGCTTACCTGCGCCATGGAGGAGCCGAGGATTCCTGGTCCCATTAATCTTGCGACTCGGCGCACGCCGTCGTGATCCCAGCGCCATCGCGGCCAGCCGAGTAATCTCAGGCGCATCACGAATGGTATCTGGAAGGCCACCTGGATTACGCCGCTGATGAACACGGCGATCGAGAGCACCAGGCCCGGGTTCGCGTAATGCGGCGCGATCCACATCGCTGCGACGATCATCACGAGGTTCATCAGAACCTGCGTAAACGCGGGCGGACCGAAGCTCGAATAACTGTTGAGCACACCGCTCGCGAGTGCGGTCAGCGATATAAAGAATAGGTACGGAAACGTCCAGCGCAGCATCTCAACCGCGAGCTCATACCGCCCGCCCTGCGTCTGGAAGCCGGGGGCGAACGCCCAGATGATGACGGGTGCTGCCACCACGCCGATCACCGTGACTACAAACAGCGCGATCCCCAAAGTGCCGGCAGCGCCGCTGACGAGTTCGCGGACCGCGGCGACATCGCGCTGGTGCTTGAATTCGGTGACCACCGGTACGAAGGACTGCGAGAACGCCCCTTCTGCAAACAGGCGGCGCAGGAAATTCGGGATCTTGTAGGCCACCAGGAAGGCATCGGCCATTGGTCCGCCACCAAACAGCTGCGCCTGGGCCACATCCCGAAGCATCCCCGTGATGCGCGACAGCAGGGTGGTCAGCCCGACGACGGTCGTGGATTTGAAGATGGCGCCGCTCATGGGTGTCCGATACTATAGCGAAGAGCATGTCCGCACGCTTGGACTGCTCATTGACAAGCGGGATTGCGAACCTCAAGATACGCGGCTCTTTTGTTAAGGAGTTTGCGCTTGGCCAATACGAAATCAGCGGAAAAAGCGGCTCGTCAATCGACGCAGCATCGCGCCCGCAACGACGCGCTAACCTCGCAGTTGCGCAGCGCCATCCGCAAGGCAACGCTGGCACTCAAAGAGGGCAAGCATAAGGAAGCCGCGGCGGCACTGGAAGCTGCAACGCCCGTGATCGACAGCATGGTCAACAAGGGCATCATTCATCGCAACAAGGCCGCGCGCCACAAGAGCCGGCTCGGCAAGCAGATTAAGGCGCTGGCGAAATAAGAACGGCCTACTCGGCGCTGCCGCCCGTCGGTGTACGCGGATGTTCTTCGAGATAGCGCATCACCGCCTGCTTTAACTCACCGGTGCCCTCGCCGGTCGCACCTGAGATCTTAAATACAGGCCCTTTCCAGCGCAGCCTGCGGATGATGTCTTTCGCTCGTTTTTCAGCCTCTTTCGACTCGACCAGGTCGATCTTGTTCAACAGCACCCAGCGCTCCTTCGTGCCCAGGTCGGCGGCAAATTTCTTGAGCTCCGCAACGATCGTGCGCGCATCCCTGACCGGATCGGCCGCCGGGTCGAACGGCGCGATGTCAATCAGGTGCAAAAGCACGCGTGTGCGCTGCAGGTGCTTCAAGAATCGTATCCCGAGCCCCGCCCCGTCAGCCGCGCCTTCGATGAGCCCGGGAATATCGGCCATGACAAAGCTGCGCCCGGCGCCCACAGTCACGACGCCTAGGTTCGGATGCAGCGTCGTAAAAGGATAATCAGCCACCTTGGGACGGGCGGCGGAGACGGCCCGGATCAGTGTGGATTTGCCGGCATTTGGCAAGCCAAGCAGTCCGACGTCCGCGATCAGCTTCAGCTCGAGGGCAAGTTCGCGTTTCTCCCCGGGTAGGCCCAAGCCGGACTTGCGTGGCGTGCGGTTTGTACTTGACTTAAAGCGGGTATTTCCCCAGCCGCCCTTGCCGCCCTTGGCCACGAGTAGCGTCTCGCCCTCGATAGTCAGGTCGCCGAGCTGCTCGCCGGTTTCTATATCAGTGACCACCGTGCCGATCGGAATACGCACGTAGATATCGTCGCCGCCGTGCCCCGTGCAATCGTTGCCGCCACCGGGTTGGCCGTTTTGACCGCGGTAGGTCCGGGAAATGCGAAAATCGACCAGAGTGTTCATGCCCTCGACTGCCTGCAGGTAGACGCTGCCGCCGAGGCCGCCATCACCGCCGTCAGGCCCGCCAAAGGGCACGCATTTTTCGCGCCGGAAGCTGACGCAGCCGCGCCCGCCGTTGCCGGCATGAACCCTCAGCTTGGCTTCATCGATGAATTTCATGGGGGCGGATAGGCCCGCCCGGGCCTATTTCGTCAGGACGTTGACGAAAGTGTGCTGGTCCGGCCCCTTGATGCGAAATTCGACCACACCGTGCGCTGTCGCAAACAGGGTGTGATCGGTGCCGGTACCGACATTGACGCCCGCGCGATAGACCGTGCCGCGCTGGCGAATCAGGATATTGCCTGCGAGCACGTCCTCGCCACCGTATTTTTTGACGCCAAGACGCTTCGAATGCGAGTCGCGGCCGTTACGGGTACTGCCACCAGCTTTTTTGTGTGCCATGAAACGCTCTCCTGAAATACCGTCAGGCGACGATCTGAGTAATCTTCACATCGGTGTAAGGCTGCCGATGGGTTTTTTCGCGCTTGTAATGCTTGCGCCGCCGGAATTTGACGATACGCACCTTGTCACCCTTGCCGTGGCTCTCGACGGTAGCCACTACTTTGGCATTGCCAAGGTAGGGGGCGCCAATCTTGACGTCAGAGCCTGCGCCAATAAGCAGCACCTGTTTGAATTCGACGCTCGAGCCCTGATCGGCCATGAGTTTCTCGATGCGCACGACGGCACCTTCCTGAACGCGGTATTGTTTACCGCCGGTGGCAATCACGGCATACATCGTTAAAACTCCAGCTTGGGGGCCCGCAGGGGGCCTACAAAAGAGCCGCGAATTGTACTTTGCCGGCAGCTCAGGGTCAACGAGAACTGTGTCCCAGGCGCGCGGGCAGTCTGATTCTTCGGTACCATTATCTATTCCGCTGGGCGCTTCATGACAATGGATAAAATACGTGAACTGGTAGAGGCCGACTTTGCAGCCGTCGACACGGTCATCAGAGAGCGCCTGCACAGCGAGGTGGCCCTGGTCGACCAGGTGGCCTCCTACATCATCCACGCGGGCGGAAAGCGGCTAAGGCCCCTCATGGTGCTACTGGCAGCCCGGGCATGCGCATACCGGGGACACCAGCACGTCGAAGGCGCGGCGATCATTGAATTCATCCACACGGCAACCTTGCTGCATGATGACGTCGTTGATGGCTCCTCCCTGCGGCGCGGCCGTGAGACCGCGAACGAGGTATTTGGGAACGCAACCAGCGTCCTGGTCGGCGATTTCCTCTATTCCCGTGCCTTTCAGATGATGGTTACCCTGGACCGGATGTCGATCATGGCCATCCTGGGGGAAGCTACCAACGCGATCGCCGAGGGTGAGGTCCTACAGCTCATGACGGCACATGATCCGCAGACTACCGAAGCGCGTTATCTTGAGGTCATACAGAGAAAGACTGCACGGCTGTTTGAAGCCGCCGGCCAGATTGGCGCCGTTATTGCCGATGCGCCAGCGCTAATACGCGATGCGCTCGCGCGCTACGGCAAGCATATCGGTACCGCATTTCAGCTGATCGACGATGTGCTCGATTACCAAGCCGATGAATCCAGCCTCGGCAAGAACCTCGGGGATGATCTTGCCGAGGGTAAGCCCACGCTGCCTTTGATCTACGCATTGCAGCGCGGCAGCACGGAGCAGCAGCAGATGATTCGGCGCGCCATCGAGCAAGGCGGCCTTGAGCGCCTCGATCAGATCACCAGCGCCGTTGCAAGCCTCGGGGGGCTTGTGTACACTGCGCGCCTCGCCAAGAGCGAGGCGGATCAGGCGCTTGCCGCGCTCGCGCCCCTTCCCGACAGTGCATTTAAAGAGGGATTGAGCGAATTGGCGCGGTTCGCCGTGGCACGTAAGCACTGACCGTGCAGTCGATCATCGGGGTGTAGCTCAGCCTGGTAGAGCGCTACGTTCGGGACGTATAGGTCGCAGGTTCAAATCCTGTCACCCCGACCAA
>JANXZG010000088.1 GCA_025355645.1 Gammaproteobacteria bacterium
GTGAACCATGCGGTTTTCATGCTGCAGTCGAGCAACCGCTGAATCTGGCGGGTGCTGATGCCTTTCTTGCTAGCACACATCAGGTGAATGACTTGCAGCCACAGATGCAGCGCGAGATGGCTGGATTCGAAGATGGTCCCCATGCGCACGGTGAACGGCTTCTTGCAGGCGTAGCACTTGCAGAGGCCAGGCCGAGTGGTTTTGCCGTTCAGCCGACCGACACGGTCGAGTTCGCCACACTTCGGGCAGACCGGGCCGTTCGGCCAGAGATGCGCTTCGACGTAGGCGAAAGCTGCGGCTTCGTTTTGGAACTGTGGGGCGGCAAAAATCGAAGTGGCCATGGCGGAATCTCCTATGGCCTGCATTCTAGATTAGGAGTCCAGGTATGTCAAGTGTAACGTCGCCTGCGGACTTCGCATAATGTATATTATGTTAAATGACAGTAATTGCGGCCTAAATCCGATGCCCTAGTGTCGCGGATCATTGATGTTGGCACCCCGCCATCATCCCTGAGCCCGATCGAGCTTCTAAATCCAACGACTTGGCGACTTCGCTCCAAACTAGTTGTCAGTGAAACTGGTAGCAGGCCAACCGTCACTTCGAACTCACAGATTCATGCCAGAGGCGTCATCACTGAGTGTCATCTTTTTCAACAGTACTTTGTACCGCGGGTCTGCCCTGACGTTCTGCAGGTCTGGGTCGATCATTATATAAAGCATGCCAAAGTCGTGCTGTCGATAGGCGCGGTCTAGCCAACTGAAGGCTTTGTTCACATCTCCACGGATCGCGTAGTCACAGGCAATCGAATAGGCCTGATCAGTCGCATGAGCTTTTTCAAAACTGGCTAACGCCGCGTCAGCCTCAGGCTTGCGTCCGAGTGCATCGTATACTGCTACAAAGGCGCCCATGCACAGCATCCGCGATTCTGCGTCCGTTTCGCGATCCATCTCCTTAAGCGCGCCCGCAGCGTTACCCATAGAGAACAAGGCACTACCATTCATGCAATGGGCGAGGCGCGCTTTAGGATTCAGATCGAGCACATGGCGGATCGCGATAAGCGCTTCTTGATATCGTCCGGCATAATATAAAATCGCGCCTAAATCCCCGTATCGGAATGGGTTCGCCGGATCGATTCGAACAGCTTTGTTGATCAGCTGGAGAGCCTCATCGAGATGACCGCGTTGCGCGGCCAGCACCGCGCTTAAGGCCAGTGCCAATGAGTTGTTGGGATCAAATTCCAGGGCCTGCTGTAGTTGTGCCGCCGCACCAGGAAGATTCCAATCCGTTTCCATCAAAATCCTGGCCACTGCCGCATGCGCGTCAGCTAGGTCAGGATCCAATCGCAAAGCTTGCTCGGCTGCACGCCGCGCTTCATCGTTTGAGGGATGAGCCGGGTCAAATCCGAAGCTGGCCCGCATCGCGAGGCTTCGGGACAGAAGAGCCCAGGCGACGGCGTACCCAGGGTCGGCCTTGAGGGCTTGGCGCAAGTAATTAATCGCGGTTTCGGAATCCGAACGCTCGTTCAGGTGTTGGTAGATCGAGAGGGCCTGCAAGTACAGGTTGTAAGCCTCGATGCTCTTGGTACCCGAGGTTTTTTCCGAGTCGCGTCCCCGAAATGTTGCCTTGAGCGCCTGGGCGACAGTGTTCGCGATCTGTTCCTGAATCTTGAAAACGTCGTTCAGGGTCCGATCATAGGTTTTAGACCATACGTGCGCGCCGTCGGCCGCCCGAATCAGCTGGACTGTGATCCTAAGGTTGCCGGCGGAGTTGCGGACGCTGCCTTCGAGCACGTTAGCTACACCAAGGCTTGCCGCAATGGATCTCACGTCCTCGCTCTTCGCCTTGAACTGGAAGGACGAGGTTCTGGCGATGACCAGCAAGTCGGCGTTTTGCGCCAGTTGGTTGATGAGCTCCTCGGAGAGGCCATCGGAGAAATATTCTTGATCGTGTTTCTCGCTCATGTCGATAAACGGAAGCACAGCGATCGACTTTTCCGGAACCTTGCTCTGCGCGAGAGTGTCGGACCGAACGGATGCCGCCGGCGCCCGGTTGTTTTGTGAGAGTCGCTTCGGCAAAACGAATCGATCAAGCCCGAAGTAGCCTGCCGCGAGGAGGGCAGCGGCGAGCGTCACGAGCACGAGCGGTCTCAGCCGCGCCGCGGATCTACCGGTTCTAGTTGGGCGATGCGGTGAGAACGTAGGCGCTCCGGTCGCTGCGGACGGCACGTGCGGGTCCCCTGCTAGCAGGCTTGCGACTCGCTCTACAAAAGCAGGTCGTGTTTGGCCGCCCAGCAGACGCGTCCACTGCACCTTAAGGAAGGACTCGGGCACCTCGGCAGCGCCGTCCGGTGTGTTATCCACACATACCGGAATGATGAATGCCTTAGTTCTGGCCATCATGTGACTACGTTGATCGGCAAGATCCCATTCGAGCCGGAAATAGCCTTCCGGCCGCGCCTGCGTGTACGCGGAAATGATCGGAACAAACAACGCACAGTCAGCGATCTGGCGACGGATATGGTGATCCCAGGCGTCGCCGCCGCGCAGCTCGCTCTGGTCGAACCAGACCTCGATGCCGCCCGCCCGAAGCACCTCGCACATGCGCCGCGCCGCCTCAATATCCTGGGAGGCGTAGCTAAGAAATACCGCTCTCGTCGGCTCGGTCATCGCCGCCTGACTCTCCCTAAAAGGCGTCGGGCGGATCCAGTGTGACCCAGAGCCGCCGGGAAACTCAGCTTATCCTAGTTGGCCTGCTACCGGTTCAGTTGACACCACCTTTAGCCTGAGACCGCCGATTTCTCATAGTTGACCGGGCTTAGGTAAATCGATGTTGAGTGCCTCCGTAACGGATTGTAAAAGCGCTCGACGTAACAAAGAAATCTGCTCGGGCAGCATCATGAGTCGAGTACTGATTTCGGTGAGCATGCGCTGCTGGAGTATTTCAGGCCAAAAAGTTCGATGCCCTCGCGACCACTGAGGGGCCTGGTTAAATCGGATCATTAAGTCTGTGAGTTTGCGACCCCCATGAGCGCCTGTTTCACTGCAAATTCCCGAGCCGTCAGACCCTCGAGAGAACGGTGAGGCCGATTCTCGTTATAGTCCCATCTCCAAGCATCGATCTTCTCATCGACTATGGCCCAGCCAGTGAGGCGGAGCTACTGGCCATTTGTGTCAATTAAATTAATTGGTTGAGCGAATGCCGAATGTAACTTGTCGAATGACAAGATCTCTGAGTTTCGACGCCTAGCGCTTGCGCCCTGCGCGGGCCAGAATTTTTATCTTTTGTTCGGCTTCCAGCTTCAAGATTTGTTGCCAGCGCCTGGATTTAAAATCATCGCCAGGTAAGCTCGCCGACGGAACTGCATGCAATGGATCAAGGTCATGCTGCACGCAAACCTCGGCAAGGCGTTTATTCAGAGCAATCTTGGCGATGCGTTCAACCGCGTCATGGATAACCCGAATCTCCGTACCTTCCGCGATGAGTGACCTGAGGTAGCTCGCGGTTACTGAAATTGCGAGGCCGGCTTGGGCTACGCGAGCGGCAATTTGTTGTGATCGCAGTATCAGTAAATTCCGGAGCCGGCTCTCGAGCACATCCAGCGGATGCAATACCCGAATGCGGGCGCCGTTGGGAAAGGTCACCCTCACAGCGCGTTGCTCTACCCGATTT
>JANXZG010000124.1 GCA_025355645.1 Gammaproteobacteria bacterium
ATCCGCAGCCGCTTGGGCTCGCCATGCAGCTTAAGATCGAGCGTCTCGGGGTCGAGCAGAACGCGGCCTTCCCCGCGGATGAATACCGGCTCGGTATCGATGAAAAAGCGCGTGGATTGCATGACGCCGGAGTGAATTTCAAAGTCAGCCGCGGCACAATGAACTGCTACATCACGGTTACTGCGCGCCAGAGTCAGGCCCAGCCCGCGCAAATCAATGCCGAGCAGTTCGGCCAACGAGGCACGCATCGTCCCCTGCACCTCCCAGGCGCTCAGGTTGCCGTCGGCGGCTGCAGCCAGCGCGTGCAGTGAATCGCCCCCTCCCTGCGCGTGGATTTGCATTTGCAGCGAGCCTTCATACGGCGACGGCCCGGCCTTATGCGGCATCTGCGCTAACTGCAAGCCCGTGAATGTCATGTCGACGCGGCTGTGAGCGGGGGTCTGATTGGCATCGGTATTGAGATGCAGCACGAAATTGCCGCCCAGAAAGTGTCCGGTAACCTCCGGAGCCTTGATCAGGCCGCGCTCAATCGTAAATGGCGCCGATAGCTCGCTCACTTCAACTCGCGACAGCACTACGCGACGGGCGCTGTATTTGCCGGTTGCATCCACGCGCCGAGTCACCGGAGTGATGAGCTGCACAGCGGAAAACAGATTGGGCGGCGCGTCGGGATGCGGATCGCGCCCCGCGGCGCGCAGCCCAACATCAGCCAGGCGCAACATGGCCGAATTCAGCTCGGCGCGCACCAGCGTGCGGCCGCTTTGCTGCGTGGCGAGCGACACCTGCCCCTCTACATCGCTTTGACCCGATACCACCTTAAGATCATCGAATTTCGTTTCTGTGTCGCGCCGGGCCATGCGGCCGTGCAGGTGAAAGGCACCGGTATTCGGCAGGCTGACGCCGACCAGATAGTACAAGTCGCGCAAATCGGCGCCATCGGCATCAAACACCGCATCGACCAGGCCCAGATCAAACGCTCGCGGCAGCGAGCCGTGCGCCGAGAAATGCGTACCGCTCGAGCGCTCGTCGAACTCAAATACGTAGGGTTTGTCTGGCGCTGCTGTGGGTAAGGCATCGCCGGTCAGGCGAACGGTGACAGGGCGCTGGTTCAGCGTACCGGAGCCTTCGATTTGCAAGGGCTCAGTCGAATCCGGCCCGAGGGCAGATAGGTCGCCGTCATAAGCAAGATGCAAGCGTTCATGGGCAAGCGTCAGATGGATATGCGTCAGTTCCAGCGCGCGAATCATCGGCAATGGCTCACCCGCAGAACTAGCGGGGTCACCACGCTGCCAGTTGGCGAGCCCGGCGCTGTCACGCACGAGGTGCAGCTGCGCGGCGTCGAATTTGAGCAGACTGAGCCCGGATTGATGACTCAGCAGGGGTGCGAATGTCAGGGTGAGGTTCGTGATTTGCGCAGTGATACCCGGCTTGGTCCAGGACGGATTGCTGATAATGACTTGCGCTGCCTCGATCCGGGGGTTTCCGGTTAACAGGTGCAGATGCAAGGCACCGCGCACTTCGATGGGACGGCCGCATTGCCAGGAGACCAAGCGGATAAAGCTCGACCGCAAGAGATCGGCGTTCCAGGCGAGTAGCAGCGCCGCTACGCTCACGATGATCAGAAGCAACACGGCTGCTGCTGATTTGATCAACAGGTGACCCATGGCACTACTCAAGTGGCAAACAAATTTAATCGGCTGCGCATGGTGTCTGCCCTTTCTTGTCCCGGATGCTGCATCAACAACTTCCGAGCTGTCTATTCAGAAGAAACGGGAGAGTGTGGGCTGCGTCGCCAAGCTGCAATCCCGAGCAAGCTAGCCTACGCTAAGGCGTGAGCGTGCGCTTTCGGGCGGTCATTCCTGGCCCATCAGCGACAGTTCATTGGCAGGGAAGCAGCGGGATGCGCGCTCCAGAGCGGGCACTCAGCGGTGCTAGGATGTAGCCATCCGATCGGCCCGCAGCATGCCGCCCATTGCGCGCCGCGTAGCTGATCTAGGTGCATCAAGATGGAAATCCACCTTACGCAATTTAATAGGCCTGCGGCGGGCGAATCAGGCTGAAAATATCGAGGCACTTTCGGGACCCTCCAAAGGCCTGAAATGCTGTTAAACCTGCACGGTTGACCAGAAAATTCTTATGCGCATATAATGCGCATTCAGGAGGCAATCCATGAAATCGAGTCCCGATGCAGCGGTGCGAAAGCGCCCGGTCAATTTGACCCTGAATGAAAACTTGGTGAGCCGGGCTAAATCGATGACTGACAACCTCTCTGGTCTCGTGGAATCGTTGTTGTCGGAGTTCATTGTGCGGGAGAGTCGGGAGCGATTATTAAGAACCGGGGAAGTGGAGACAACGATCGCGGCGTGGAACGATTTCAGTGCCAAGTCCGGCTCGATTGCTGACGAGTATTCGTCACTCTGATGGCGCAGTTTGATGTGCACCGGAATCCCGGAAAACACAAGGACACCATTCCATTCATCGTCGTGGTGCAATCCGCGCAATTTGACAACTACCGCCGACGGGTTGTGGTACCGCTCGTCCGTTCGACGGCGATTGGCAAGGTGAATTTTACTACCTTTAATCCGACCTTTAAGATCAGTGGACTGTCAGTCGTGCTGCATCCGCTCGAGATCGTTTCAATACCCGTCGATCAGCTCGGAGAAGCGGTTGGCTCGCTAAGCGATTGCAGCCAATTGATCGTTGCGGCGCTTGATGAACTTCTGACACGCGCCTGGAAGTAGCTGGCGCTACCGGCACGCTATCCTCGGCGACCGGCCGCTTCGGTTCAATTCCGCTCGCATGCACTGGTGACCGACTCCAAGTGGCCAGGGCCGCGCAAGCGTCATCCTTCGGGCTGGCGTGCCTGAATTGCGAATTGCGCATTCATCTGACTATTCGATGCGCAGCATCCCCTTCATCGCGGGGTGATAGGTGCAGCTATATTCAAATAGGCCGGCTTTTGTCGCCTGGAATTTCCAGGAGCCCCCTGGGGCAATATCGTGGGAATCGAACTGCTTCCCGGTGGCGGTGACTGTATGAGGAAACGGATCATGGTTAACCCATACGATTACCTCGCCGACCTTCGCCGTGATCAGCTGCGGTGCGTACTGCACCGCTTCGATCACGACCTGGTGAGTGGGGGGCGTCTGATCGGCGGCCACAGCATGCACCGCTGCGGCCGCCAGCACCCAAACTAGACTTCGGCCCAGCTTGCGCGGCATCGGCTCAGTTCTTTGTAGCCAACGCCGCCTGGATCTTCTTCGCATGTTCAAGGTGCGCTACAAACGCGGGGCGCACGGATACCAGCAGCGCCTTCAATTCCGCGTTCTGGGCATTCGGGATCAGCACCGTATCGACCGCATCCAATACCTGTTGGTGGTAGGCCACTTCGTGATCGACATAGGCCTTGTCGAACGCAGCGCCCTTCATTGTCTTCAGGTTCCTGAGGTTCTCGTCCCCACCCGCCTGCAGGTTCTGGCTGGTCGCGCTGACTTGCGGGGTGACCTTGAGCTTCGTCACAAGGTCCACCGCCGATTTGTTGACGCCGGTATGGTCCGTGATCATCAGTTTCGCAAAGTCCTGGACATCCTTCGTCCGTGATTCCTTGGCGGCGAGTTTGCCGGCGTCTATGTCGACCTGGTTGGCGGTCACGACGATGGCCGCAATCTGCGGGTCTGTGGGGGTTGCGGCAAGCGCTGCGGTGGCGGCGAGGCCAACGCTCATCGCGAGGGCAATTGCGGTTATTCTCATTGGGATACTCCTGAGGTGTGACACGTGCGAGGCATTAGATGCACCGGCCCATCGCGGCGTTCCCGGATTGGCCCGAATGCGCGCGCGCTTCATCAGCAGCGCGCGAGCACGCCGGCCACAATACGATCGCAGCGTTCCCCACCGAAGTGAAAAATATCCGCCGTCGCCATGTCGAGCTCGCGCGATAGCGACTCGCGCAGCAAGGCACGCGCCCTGAACAGTCGTGACCTCACCGTCGCTTCCGTGATCGACAGGCATTGAGCCGTCTCGGCCCCGGATAGCTCATCGATGTCGCGCAGCACGTAGACGGTCCGGAACGCGAGCGGCAAATTCTCGATTTTCCGCTCCAGCAGGCGCCTGAACTCGGCGCGCGTGGTCGACTGCTCAGGTGAGGCGTTGGCATCCTCGCGCGGCTCAGGTTCATTGAAGGTCACGACCGTCTCGGCACGATCGCGGCTGCGGCGCCTCGCGAGCGCCTGGTTAACGACAATGCGGGTCAGCCAAGTCGACAGCTTCGCTTCGGCGCGAAAATCAGCCATATGGCGATAGGCCGCGAGATAGGACTCCTGCAGAACATCCTCGGCGTCTGCTTCATTCTTGAGTATGGCGCGCGCGACGCGATACAGGGCGCCGTTGTTACGCCGCATCACGCATTCAAACGCGGCCTCGTCGTGACCCGCGATGCGCCGAGCGAGGTCTGCGTCGTCGTCCATGGGGTCTGGTACCAGGGGAAGCGCGGGCATGGATGACTCCTTGATGTAGGCATTAGATGCCGGTGATGCCCCCGGCGTTCCGACGGTATCCGGAGGACTCCTGGCATTACCCAGGGCATCATCGATGTCTATCCGCCGGAATCGCCGACCGGCGCGGATCACGAGGATTGGGGAAGCAGCGCCTCTTTGCAACTGCGACGCGATAATGCATGAGTTTGTCCAGATAGAGCACGACGTCCGCCCGCGACTGTGGCCCAAGGGCTGGTGGCGGGATATCCTGCCGCCACTTATGAGTAGTACTTGATGCGCGGCAACCTGCATGTGATCGCGGCCCCCTCAGGGGCCGGCAAGACGAGCCTCGTCAAGGCGCTGATGGAAGGCGATCCGGCGCTGCAGTTCTCGGTTTCGTACACGACCCGCGCGCCGCGTCCCACCGAGATCGATGGCCGCGACTATCATTTTGTCAGCGCGGAGCGTTTTGCCGAGATGGTCGCGGCCGGTGAGTTCCTTGAACATGCGCGGGTATTCGATCATTCGTATGGCACGGCTCTCGCGACAGCGCAAAGCGCTCTAGCGCAAGGCGCACGGCTGCTGCTGGAGATTGACTGGCAGGGCGCTCGGCAGGTGCGCAGCAAATTGCCGGAGGCCCAGACGATATTCATCCTGCCACCGTCGCGCGCCGCGCTCGAGCAGCGCCTGCATGCGCGCAGTACCGACTCCGCCGCCGTGATACGCCGGCGCCTGCAGGATTCAGTCGGCGACCTCGCACACTGGAATGAATTTGACTACGTCGTGATCAATGACCGATTCGATGAAGCCCTGGCCGGCCTTCGCGCCATCGTCACGGGCCAAGGCCAGCAACTGCGCGCGAACCGCCCGGCGGTTGCCCGGCTGGCCGCAGGACTGCTGCAAGCACCGGGGCCCTAAGTCGCCGGGCAGCCGCGACTTTGCATCAGCGTGGCTCCATTTCCGCCAATCCCGCCCTTTGTCATCGGCCGGCCATATAGTGGATCAGCAAAGTCCTACAGTCGCACGCCGGCCGAATACACTGAAAGAGTTAGCGCTGATTCTTCGTCAAATACCTTACCTTGACGCTCGCCGGCGTGATCCTTACCGTTATTTCCTATGCCAACACAAGCTCGCTCCATTGCCTCCCTGACGATCTCCTTTGGGCTCGTCGCGATTCCGGTCAAGCTGTACTCGGCGACGGTCGCCTCGGAGCGCATCTCTTTCAATCTCTTGCGTCAAAAAGACGGCTCGCGCGTCAAGCAGCAATACATTGCGGCCAACGACGGCAAGTTGGTCGAGCGCTCGGAGATGGTCAAGGGATATGAGTTCGCCAAAGGACAGTTTGTGATGTTCACGGCCGAGGAGCTCAAAGCGCTGGAGGACACCACCACTCATTCAATCGACATTGGGCAATTTGTGCCGCTCGATTCCGTGGACCCGGTTTATTTTGCCGGCACTTATTATCTCGCGCCAGACAAAGGCGGCGCCAAGCCCTACTCGCTGCTGGCGTCCGCGCTGAGCAAGACCAAGCAGTGCGCAGTCGGACGTTGGATTTCCCGGGGCAAGGAGTCCATCGTCGTCATTCGCCCGATCGATGATGGTCTGGCGATGCACCAGTTGCACTTTCAAGCCGAAGTGCGCACCGTCAAGGAACTCGGCATTGAAGCGGCCACCGTCTCTGACGGCGAGTTAAAACTCGCCGAGCAACTGATCGATCACCTGACGGCCAAGCGCTTCGACCCCAACGAATTTCATGACGAGTTCAAGGAACGCGTCGACGCGGCGATTCAACGCAAGGTCGCAGGCAAAGAAGTGTCCCTCGCGGAGGCGCCAGTCGGCAAGACATCCGGCAATGTCATCGACCTGATGGAAGCGCTGCGCGCGAGCTTGGGGGCAAAGGCCAAGTCCGGCCCCGTCGAACGCAAAGGGCCCAAGAAGGCGGTTACGCCGATTAAAAAGAAAGCTGCGCGCCGGTGACATGACTGCGCACGGCCGACGCGAGCTCAAGCGGCTATTTGGACTATCCAGTGCGACGCTCCGATTGCTGGAGCGCTCAGGGTATTTGCCGGCGGCCGACATCGATGCGTACGAATTTCGGGACCTTCTGCTGCTGCGCATGGTCGGGGCTCTGCGCGCGGCTCATGTCCCGACCCGCACCATCAATCGGACCTTACGGCACTTGAAGCCATGGTTGTCCGACGCCTTGCCGATCAGCCGCGTATCCCTGGAGGTGGCAGATGAGCGCGTCGCAGTGCGCCAGGGATCTTCGCTATGGGAGCCGGGCTCCGGTCAGTATGCATTGGTACTTGACGCTGAACCGCGCGAGTCCCACATTCTTCCAATGAAAAAACGCGCAGCCCCGAACAAGCCGATGGATGCGGCGCACGAGGATTACCTGCGCGGAGCGGAGCTCGAAGACCGGGACGCACAGGCGGCGAAGGCTGCGTACCAGGCCTGCCTGAAGGGAGACTGTAGGCATATGAACGCCCGGATCAACCTCGGGCGGCTGCTGCACTTGGAAGGCAGGCTTCGTGAAGCGGAATTGATTTACCGTCAAACGGAAGAGCCCGACGCCGTGCTTTTTTTTAATCTAGGCGTGGTGCTGCAAGACCAGGGAAAAAACGTGGAGGCGCTGGCGGCGTATCGCGATGCGCTGCTGCACGATCCCGGAATGGCGGATATACATTTTAACCTGGCGCTATTGCAAGAGCGCGTCGGCGAGACACAAGCCGCGTTTCGCCACCTGCTTGCCTATCGCCGTTTGGTCCAGTTACAGGCCACGACCAGCGCATGACGCGTGCACGGTGCCGAGGCAGGGCAGCCGATCAGTCAGCCGAAAAGATCGCGCTAGGAAGTCGGGCGTTTTGAGTGCGGAAGGACCCGCTGCACGCGACCCGCTTTCGGCTCTTTGATCTTTGTTGCGATTTGCGCGCTGTCATCCGCGCGCGGCTCTTCAAACTTGCCCACCGACGCAAGCAATGCGATCGCCAGGGCAGACTCACCGCCGATGAGCTCCGCCCAGCGCAACTCCAAGCCCAGGCGCCGCCCCTTGCGGGTAAGTTTCAGAGCCTGCGCGGAGAGCCTGACGACATAGTCCACGCCGGCAATATTAAGCGAGCGCTTCAGCGGCTTGTCGAGCGGCGTCATCGGGGTTCTGCGAGGGCG
>JANXZG010000145.1 GCA_025355645.1 Gammaproteobacteria bacterium
CTTCCAGGGCAAGGTCGCCTGCGTGCGCATCGCCGTGGGCCGGGGGGTCTGCGGTAGCGCCGCCCAGAGGCGCGAAACAATCGTGGTCCCCGATGTGCATGCCTTCCCGGGACACATCGCCTGTGACACCGCGTCGCGCTCCGAGATCGTGGTCCCGCTCATACAGCAGGGGCGCCTGCTGGGCGTGCTGGATCTTGACAGCCCACTGGTCGGTCGGTTCGACGATGAAGATGCGAAGGGTCTTAAGGCATCGGTTGAACTGTTTGTCGATTCCTCCGACCTGAGCTGGTATGTCGACTAATTGATTGCCGATGCCCGTCTTAGCCGATTTTGCATTCGAGACTTTTTTTCCAAGTGGAAATTCACTGCTCGCTATCACCTGACGGCCTCCGATGCCGAGAGCCTACCGCTGCGCGAGCTGCTCGCGATGGGAAGTGCCGAGGGCCGGGAAGCATTCGACGCTCTTTGGCTCGGGTACTCCGAGACCTTCGGAGCGCAGCTGCTGCGCGAGACCATCGCCGCCACTTACGATAAGCAGACAGCAGATAACACCCTGTGCTTTGCCGGTGTGGAGGAGGGCATCTACATTTCGATGCATGCTCTACTTGAGAGGGGTGATCATGCCATCGTCATCGCCCCGAATTACCGGGCCGCTGAGACGGTACCTCAGTCGCTGTGCGCGGTCAGCCGAATGCCGCTCGATCCGAGTATCGCCAGCAGCTTCATCCTACGAAATAGATCGTGCCCCGGGTAGTGGTGTAAGAGCGGGCCGGTGATGGCGGTCATCGTGAGACTTGGTAAGGTTGAGTTACCACACTTAACATTGCCGAGGATCCCGACGATGACCACCAAGCCAACTATGTCACTGGCCGAGCTTGCCGAGAAGGGTGCTGATACGGATTTGCTGCGCGAGATGATCCAGTATGTCGCCCAGCGGATGATGGAGATGGACGCCTAGGGGCTGTGCGCCGCGGCGTACGGGGAAAGGAGCTCGGATCGGGCCAACAGCCGCAACGGCTACCGAGAACGGCTGTGGGCGACGCGCTCCGGGAGCGTCGATCTGAAGATCCCGAAGCTGCGTAAAGGCAGTATTTCCTGGGGTTTCTGATCGCCGTAATAATCGCCATCGCCGTGAACACCGATGGCGTACGGGAAGTGCTGGGCATGAGCGTCGGGCCCTCAGAGGCGGAGCCGTTCTGGACGAACTTCCTGCGCTCCCTCGCACGCCGGGGCCTGCGAGGGGTCAAGCTGTTGATCTCCGACGCTCACGAGGGCTTAAAGGCCGCGGCGGCGAAGGTTCTGAAGTCCACCTGGCAACGCTGTCGCGTTCACTTCATCCGCAATGCGCTCGCGCATGCCGGCAAGGGTCGACGGCAGATGGTGCTCGCGATGATCAATACCTTCTTCGCCCAGGATACTCAGGAAACGGCCATCGCGCAGTGACGCATCGTTGCCGATCAACTGCGCACGAAGGTCCCGAAGCTCGCCGCGCTGATGGATAAATCCGATGCGGACGTCTTGTCGTTCATGAGCTTCCCGAAGGCACATCGTACCCAGATCCACAGCACCAATCCGCTCGAGAGGCTCAACGCTGAGATCAAGCGGCGCACCGATGTCGTGGGCATCTTCCCTTAACGAAGCTGCTATAACGCGGCTCGTCAGGGCGCTACTCCTGGAGCAGAATGACGAGTGGCAACTCCAACGCCGATATATGCAACTTGAAGGCTTGCAGCGACAATCAGACCGCTCGGTTGTCCGCTGTCGTCAACTGAGCATGAGTTCAATCGAGCCAAGACTCACGACTCATACACCACGGCTCGGGGCACGACCTGGGCGGCACGGATCTGGGGCGCGACAACAATCTCACTCACAATAAAAGGCCGCAAGGCGCCAACGCTGGTACGGTAGTCTATTGACTTGTCGTATACTTTTATTCGATGAGTATTCGGATAAGCCGATTCTTCAGACGAAAACGCCCGCCCAGCGTCGCTACATTCGGCCATGAAATATATCTCTCGTCGAATTGCCAAACAGGTGGAGTACTCGCTGCACTCAGATGCTTTCTACCTGCGC
>JANXZG010000040.1 GCA_025355645.1 Gammaproteobacteria bacterium
TAAGTCGCTTTGGAAATAAAGCAGCAAATCGTTGCTTGGCATGATGCCGCCGGTGAAAAAGTACCTCGCCATCCAGTCGGTCTGGTCGCGGACTTCGAAAGGATACGCAAAAAGCCGGTGCGTGAAGATATGCACGAACAGGGTTCCACCTGGCTTCAGCCACCCGGCGATGCGTTGCATCAGAACTTCGTAGTTGCGCATGTGCTCGAACATTTCGACCGACACCACACGGTCGAACCGCACTTCCGCGCCGAATGCGAGGTCGTTCATGTCGGCTGTCACGACCTGCAGGTTCTTGAGGCCGCGCAGCGCGGCGCGCGTATCGATGCTGCGCTTCTGGCCGCGCGAATTGGACACTGCCGTGATCGCGGAGTTGGGAAAGTGCTCGGCCATCCATAAAGATAACGAGCCCCAGCCGCAGCCGAGTTCGAGGATGCGCTCGCCATCGCGAAGCCGGGCGCGCTCGGCGGTCAGCGCCAGCATGTGGGCCTCGGCCTGATCCAGCGTGTCAGTGGCATTGCGGTAGTAGCAGCTCGAATATTTCAGATGCTTGCCGAGGACCAGGTCGAAGAACTCGGGCGGCAATTCGTAGTGCTGGGCGTTGGCATCCGCGGTATTGATCGCAACCGGACTTTGCTTCAGGTGAGCAACCAGCTGCATCGTGTGGCGCTGCTGCGCCTCAGACCCGCCCTTGTCCTCCTCATCAAGACGCGCGCGAAGCAGGCGCCGAATGCCGCGGCGAATAAGAAAATCCGGCACGACTCCCTGTTCGAGCAGGCGCATCGACCAAGACGAGGAAGGAGGTTCTGGGGCCATAGAGATCGGATTCCGGGCGGCGAGCCTGAAGACTGGACGCAGCATTCTATATAGAAGCAAGGTCGCGACGGGTGCTACTAGCAGGAATGCGAAGCTCGCGTGCAGGATCGCATCCCACAGCGTCGTGACGGCCGTGGCGGGGCCCTGTTTCATCAACGCAAGACCCGCGCCGATTGACACGGATTGATGCGGCACGCGCAGCAGCCATTCACCCAGGCGAACAAAAGGAATGATCAGCAGCACCTGCAGCGGAGCCATTGCGGCCTGGACCAGCTGCATTGCCGGCAGGTTCAGGCGCAACAGCAGCGCAGCGAGCGTGCAGATGATCGTGGAGGTGCCGAGAATGGGTATGTTACCAACGACAATGCCGATGGCGACGCACAGCGCGAGCCTGTCGGGCGAAACTCCTTGCCGGAGCAGGCCGACGAGCGGTGCCCAAAGCCTGCGCATCAGCCAGTCTTTCACTGAGCTGATCTCAAGGGTTGCGCGCAGACAACAGGCTCGCAACAGTTCCCCCGGAACGCTGCTTGGCCAGCTGGATAAGCACGTACAGCGACATGGCCATGTTGCCGAATGACATGATCGCGATGAACCACAGGACGCGCGGTAGCGTGCGCGTTTCCTTGTAAAGCACCCATACGTAGAAGGTCAGGAAGCCGCAGTACGCATCCATCAGGGTTGCAATGGTCCAGTAGCGATCTGGCCTTGCGGTGAGGCCGCCCCAGGCGAACATCGACTGGTGCGCACTTGCCCATGTGGTAACGATTAGCATCGATATCAGAATGACGACAAAAAGCACCTGTAAAGCGGATTTGCTGGGCATGGTTGAGCTCCTTGGTAATTGTGTCAGGACTGACGGGACGGGCGCGGTCGTGCGCGACGCGTGGGCACGGCCGTGTGCGGATCGTCCGGCCAGTAATGTTTCGGGTAGCGGCCCTTGAGATCCTTCTTTACGTCGTGATAGCCGCGCGCCCAGAAACTAACCAGGTCGCGCGTCACCTGTACTGGCCGGCCGGCGGGAGACAATAGCTTCAGCAGCAGCGGCATCTTGCCCCCGGCAATCGAAGGCGTTGCGGTCAGGCCGAACATCTCCTGCAGACGGACAGACACCGAGGGCGTATCGCCATCTTGGTAGTCGATCGGGATTCTCGAGCCGGTAGGCACCGCAAGGTGCGTCGGCGCCTCGCACTCGAGGATCTCACGTTGCCGGTGCGAGAGCATGCCGTGCAGTGCCGCGGCAAGGTCGATGCGTGCGAAATGCTCGCGCCGCGAAATCCCCACGATCCACGGCGGCGCCCAGGTACCCAAGGTTGAGAGCAGGCTGACATCCTCAATGTCTGGCCACTCCTCAGGAGCACGCACGCGCAGGCGCCGTAGCAGTGCAACCCTTGCTTGCCATTGGCGCAGCGCGGGACGCCAGGGCAGAACCTCGATCCCCAATGATGCAATCCCGTCAATCGCCGCATCCTGCATTGCCTGCGGGTCCGGCGTATCCATGTCGTGGGCATCGAGCACAATCGCGCCGAGCCGGCGTTCCCGGCGAGCACAGATCGCGTGGTTGCGCACATCCCAGGCAATGTCCGAGTGCATCGTGATGTGGGTAGCAAAGTGCTGTTCGAGGTCGGCGAGATTGAGCGGTGCGCCAAGGAAGATTCGCGCCTCCCGCTCGGCCCCGTCGATTTCCGCGGCGACGAGGTACTCGGACTTGGCGAGCGACTGTGCCTCGGTGAAGCGCGCGCCGCGCCCATTCATAAGCAGGTAGCGGCCCGAGGTGTCACGCGCGCGGCCAATGCGATCCGGGTAGGCGAAGGCCAGCAGCAAGCCTGTCATCGTGTGCGGATCGGCACCGTCGGGCGAGTCTGGCGCGATCTGCCGTTGCCAAAGGGCGGAGCTTCGTTTTGCCTGGGAAAGAGCCCGTGCATCTACGTTCACACCGGCCGGCAATTCATGAGGGTCGCCGCGCATGACCGCGGCGCGCAGCCGCATGTCCGCATCCCGGTTACCGGGAGCTGCTCGCAGGATGTCGCGCTCGCTCAGCACCGCAGCGAGGTCGCAGGCGAGCCGCGCCGCGCCAAGCGGGACTGATTTCCGGACCATGTGCGCCAGGCGCGGATGCATTCCGAGATCGGACAGCGAGCGGCCATGCGGCGTAACCCGGCCGGCCGGGTCGATCGCCTCGAGGGACAACAGCAGGTCGCGCGCCTGTGCGAGCGGCGCCGCTGGCGGCGGATCCAGCCAGTGCAGGCTCGCTGCATCAGTAGCGCCCCAGTTAGCGAGCTCGAGCGCGAGTGGCGCAAGGTCTGCCTGCATGAT
Source organism: Gammaproteobacteria bacterium (assembly GCA_025355645.1). Lineage (GTDB taxonomy): Bacteria > Pseudomonadota > Gammaproteobacteria > Steroidobacterales > Steroidobacteraceae > Bog-1198. The sequence goes on from JANXZG010000040.1 coordinate 3,130, forward strand.
CTCCGGTGCTGCATGCAGAGCGAGGCCGGCCTGGGTGCCTTCGGACCACAAGCGATAGCAGACGCCGCTCGCCAGGCGGCCCGCGCGACCGCGCCGCTGATCTGCAGCGGCTTGGGATACCTTGGCGGTGACCAGGCGACTCATTCCACTCGAGGGATCGAACTCCTGATAGCGGCGCAAGCCGGAGTCGATGACGACCCGCACCCCTTCGATCGTGAGGCTGGTTTCCGCAATGGAAGTTGCGAGCACGATCTTGCGCTGACCGGTCGCAGCGGGCGTGAGCGCGGCGTCCTGCTCTGCGGCAGAAAGATCGCCAAACAGTGGTAATACTCGTGTCGCACCAAGAGCCGCGTCGTCCAACGCCCGCTGGACGCGGCGGATCTCGGCGGCACCGGGCAAAAAACACAGGATGTCACCCCCATCATCGCGCAGCGCCGCGCGAACCGTTTGTGCCACCTGCTGTTCGATCGGCAGTTCGGTGCGCCGCGGTACATAGCGCGTCTCGACCTCGAAACTGCGTCCTGCAGCACTGATGACCGGCGCGTCGTTCAACAGTCGGGTCAATGGCAGCAAGTCAAGAGTCGCCGACATGACGAGTAGGCGCAGATCCTCCCGCAGCGACTGCTGGCTCTCGAGGGCCAGCGCAAGGCCGAGATCGGCATTTAGGCTGCGCTCGTGGAATTCATCGAAGATCACGCAGCCGATGCCCGCAAGGCTCGCATCGTTTTGCAGCATGCGCGTCAGGATCCCTTCGGTGACGACCTCAATGCGGGACTCTCGGCTGACGCGGGTCTCAAGACGGGTGCGATAGCCGATGTGCCGGCCAACCGCCTCGCCGCACAGCTGCGCCATCCTCTGTGCGACCGCACGCGCTGCGATCCGGCGCGGCTCCAGCATCAGGATCTTGCTTGACCCCAGCCAGGGACTGCCTGAAATATGCAATGGCACGAGCGTGCTCTTGCCCGCGCCGGGCGGCGCCTGGATCAGCACATTGCGCCCATGCGCGAGCGCGGCGCTGAGCGCGGGCAGGGCGGTGGAAATGGGCAGCTGCGGCAGACCTTCGCGCATGGACCGCCGTACGATACCCCAAGAGGACAGGGGAACTTGCTAAGATGCAAGGCGTCGGGCCTGTAGCTCAGTTGGTTAGAGCAGGGGACTCATCAGAAAATGGTGCCTTCGCATCGAAAGGTGCGAAGTGGACGGGATGAATTCAGGGAAACCTTAACGGCGCGCCGGGAAAGCCAGCGCGGACGATGGCAATCCTGAGCCAAGCCGGCGGTACACCGCCGGAAGGTGCAGAGACTACCTGAGCGCTTCAGTTGCGCTTAATGACAGGCTAGAGCGTCCCGCACCCGCCATGGGTGAAGAGATAGTCCACTCCTTCCGGAAACGGCGGGGCAGAAGTGAATCCCTTGGTCCTCGGTTCGAGTCCGAGCGGGCCCACCAACCCATCATCTGCGGGCGTATTGGCGTGTCGGCCGGCGTCCAGTGTGGTAACTCCTAAGTCAAAGAAAACAAGATTTTACGTGCGACTCGCGTCCGTCAGCGGCAACGCAGGTCCATTGACAGGACGGCATTATCGGGGGCAATGTTGGGGGCAACTGGTCAGGAAGACCGTTCGTAATTCGGAGTTGCCCCCATGCGGCTCTCGACCGCGAAAATTCAGAATGCCACCGCTCAGAAGAAAACCGTCCGCTTGTTCGACGGCCGCGGCCTGTATCTGGAGATCGCGCCGACCGGGAACCGTTGGTGGCGTTTCAAGTAACGCTTCGCCGGCAAGGAGAAGCGGATTTCGCTCGGCGTATACCCGGACGTCGGATTGAAGAAGGCGCGCGACCGGTGCGACGAGATGCGCAAGCTTGTCGCCGATGGCAACGATCCCAGCGCCGTGCGCAAACAGCAAAAACTCATGGCCCTCGATGCCACCGCAAATACCTTCGAGGCGATCGCGCGCGAGTGGTTCGAGAAACATGCGGCGAACTGGGAAGCGAGCTACTCGGTGAAGCTGCTCGCACGCCTCGAAGCAAATATTTTTCCGTGGCTGGGCGACCGGGCGATCCGCGACATCAAGCCGCCAGAGCTTCTGTCCGTGCTGCGCCGGGTAGAATC
>JANXZG010000065.1 GCA_025355645.1 Gammaproteobacteria bacterium
CTTTGAGGTCTTCCGTATTCACACGGAATCGGGACATCTGGACAAGGCAGGTGAATACATCACCGAAGACGTTTGGAAAAGTCCGGCCCGTAGCTTTGTGAAACAACTCTCGGAGCGGGGGCGCCTTGCGCCGGATTTTGAACAATGCATCAATGCATTGATGGAGAATCGTTCATGAATTGGTGCACCGTTGGTTCCAGAAAAACGGATCCCATCATGGATCTGCCCCTCTGGGCCCTGGCGGCCGCCCAATTTCCTCCACCTGTGGCCGGGGCAAACTCCTCCACCTGAACGATAGTTGACGAGGCTGGCGCCGGTGCGCCGGCGGCGATGCGACGGGACGTTACGCTGCTCCATTTTTGAAGGAGCAGCCGGAGGTGAACGTCTTGAAGTCGCATTTGCGGATAACCATTGAGACCCTGCTGCAAAACGGCAGCAGCCAGCGCGAAATCGAGCGCGTGACGGGGGTGGATCGCAAGACCATCCGCCGATATGCGGCAAAATCCCCCGGGGTGGCCACCGGCTCTGAGGCGGATGAGGTTCAAACTCCTCCACCCCGGCCACCGGCTGTGGCGGTCTCGGCATGCGAGGCGCATCGGCCATGGATCGAGGCGCAGGTGCGACTCGGCCGTAATGCTATGAGCATCTACCAGGACCTCGTCGAGGGGCACGCGTTCACCCATCGCTACAACTCGGTCAAGCGCTTCGTGCACGGGCTGCGGGCGCGCGATCCGGAGCGCTTCGATGTCCTGGAGTTCTTGCCCGGGGAGGAAGCCCAAGTCGATTATGGCGAGGGGGCGCTGACTCGGCAGGCGAACGGGAAGCACCGCCGGCCGTACCTGTTCGTGATGACGCTCAAGTACTCCGGCAAGTGCTTCCGCAAAGTCACCTGGAAGACCAGCCAGCAGATCTGGGCGCAGCTGCACGAACAGGCTTGGCGCTCCTTCGGCGGCAGCTGCCGGTACGTGGTGCTTGATAATCTGCGCGAGGGCGTCATCACGCCCGATCTGTACGAACCGGCACTCAACCCGGTGTACGCCGCGATGCTGACTCATTACGGCGTCGTTGCCGATGTCTGCCGCGTCGGGGATCCGAACCGAAAGGGGAGCGTCGAGCGCTCGATCCAACATACCCAAGATACAGCGCTGAAGGGCCGCCGCTTCGAGTCGATCGAAGAACAGAACATCTGGCTTGCGCACTGGGAGGAGCGCTGGGCGGCACCGCGGATCCACGGCCGCAAAAAGCGCCAGATCCTGGAGATGTTCGCCGAGGAAAAACCGCTTCTGCAACCGCTGCCGCTCGAAGCGATGCGCTACTTCGAGCAAGTAGTGCGCACCGTCGATGACGCCGGCACCGTGCAGGTTGGCGGCTCCTTCTACGCGGCGCGCCGGGCGCCGCTCTACAGCGAGGTCCTGGTGCGCGTGTACAGCTCGGAGATCGAGATCCTCGATCTTGATGGTGTGCCGCTGTACCGACATCCGAAATCGACTCGCAAAGGTCACTACGAGATCCCGGAAGAGGACCGGATCTACAACCCCTCACGCAAAACCGCGCAGCTCCTGGCCAGGGCTCGCAAGATCGGTCCGCACTGCGCCGAGCTGGCGCAACAGCTGTTCACTCGCTTGGGCCGCCCCGGTCAAAAGGCGCTCTACGGCCTGACCAATCTGCCGCGCCACCACAGCTGCGCAGCGATCGAGGCGGCGGTCGGCCGCGTCCTTGCCTCTCAGAGCGTCTCCTATCAGGCCGTCAAACGCCTCTTGGAGCGCCAAACCCTGAGCAGCGCGCCGGCGCCGCCTTTGCTCAACCAGACGGATCCGGCGATCCGCCCGATCGATGACTACCAACGCTTCTGGGACGAATACTCCCGCCACACCGAGGAACACTCCTATGCCCATGTCGATGAACGAACTTGAAAAGGCCCTGCGAGGCTTGCGCCTCTCCGGAATGATCCCGACCCTGCAGACTCGCGCACTACAGGTCGGCAGTCACGAGATGAACTTTGTCGAAGCCTTCTCCTGGATGGTGCAGGATGAGCTCGATCGGCGCCGCTCGCGCCTGCTGGATCGGCGCTTCGCGCACTCAGGCCTTCCCGAGCGCAAAACGCTCGAGGAAATCGACTGGAGTTATAACCCAAAGTTACCGAAGCGCACGCTGCTCGAACTCGCCACGCTCGCGTTCATCGACGCCAAGGAGAACGTGCTGCTCATCGGGCGCCCCGGCACCGGCAAAAGCCACGCCGCCAAAGCCCTTGCGCTCTCAGCCGTGCAACGTGGTTACAAGGTCCTGTACCGCGAAGCCCATACGCTACTCGAGGAAATCCATCTCGCTCGCGAGCTCGGCGAAATCAAAAAATATCGACTGCAATTACAGGCCGCCGAAGTCCTGATCATCGACGATCTGTTCCTGCGACGATTACCGCCCAGTGCCGGCGAGGAACTCGCCGACGTCCTCATGAGCCGCTACGAAAAACTCTCTACCGTCGTCACCTCAAACCGCCCAGTCGAGGACTGGGCCGCGCTCCTCGGCGACGTCGTCGTCGTCACGCCGCTGCTCGACCGCCTGATGCACCATGGCCACCTTCTAAAGTTCGACGGCAAGAGCTGGCGCTTAAAAGAATCTGCTGCACGTCTTGCTAACCATCACGCCGAGGCGTAATCATCCACTACCCCGTCGCAACGGTGGGGGATTTTGACCCGGCCAGGGGTGGAGGACTTTGACCTGGCCGCCGGGGCCCTGAGTCGTAATCTCAATGGAACTAACTTCAATTGGAATGTAGTAGGCGACGTTTGCATTCACCCGGGGTGGCATGGACGATACGCGCTGCAATCTAGCAATGTCTGGGGCCACCCTGATCGGGTGAGCACAACCAGCCGCGAG
>JANXZG010000077.1 GCA_025355645.1 Gammaproteobacteria bacterium
GGCCCGACGCACGACGATTTGATCGCCCTGCTCGTCCCATTCGAGAACAGAGCCCGGACCGATACCTAGCTTTTTACGAACCTCCGACGGGACGGAGATTTGCCCTTGAGCTGTAAGTTTGGATTGAGCAATTGTCATAGCCAATACATTACCGCGGTAATGGGCACATGTCAAGCAGCGCCGTGGTCAGCTGCTCGGTCGTCGATCGACGGACCTTTAATTCAGGAATGGCGGCCGACACGGGACTGGCGCCGCTCGCGACAACGGCAAAATCATGCGGTTGTCTCGCTGCAGCGTACTTTACATTCCGTTCCGGTCCGTTAAGGGAATTCCTTAAAGGAACCTGACTACCTGCCGCTAAGAGACCGGCGACCAAGGAGGTCGCGAGGAGTTACTGTGATCGAAAACCGTAAGAACAAACTCAAATCGGCGGTGAAGTTTCCCAGTCCACGCGCTAAGAACGCGGTGTACCCGGCTCTCTCACCGCAGGATATGCAATCATGAAGTACGCTGATGGAACCGAAGTGAGGTTAGGTGAACGCGTCCGCATCGGCAACGGAGACATCGGCATTGTTGTAGTGTCGATAGACACCAATGAATTCAATCTCCATTACTGCGCAGAAGATTGAGCGGACCTGAAGGCGGGTATCTTGATTCGCACCGACACCGGCGCTTTGGCGCATTTCGAAGACCTTGTCCGAAGACTGCGCTTAGAAATCTCTGACGCCCAATTGAAGCATCACTAAGATGTCGTGGAAGCCCCCACATCTCTTAGCGTTGCTCGTCGCGAGCATGGCCAGTTGGCTCGAGCGACGGGCCGCAGCCCAGATCGACTATCTAAAAGCCGAGAATCGTGCGCTGCGCTCGAGATTAGGAGGACGGCGCATTCTGTTCACTGATGCGGAGCGTCGTACGCTCGCAGGGCTTGCAAAAGACATCGACAGCAAGGCATTGCGAGAGCTAGACCCGATTGTGACCCCAGCGACTCTGTTGCGTTGGCACAGGGAGCTGGTGGCGAAGAAATGGACATTTCTGGAGCGCCGCGGCCTGGGGAGGCCTCGGACGAAACTCGACATTGAGCAACTCGTTGTGCGCATAGCCAATGAGAATCCATCCTGGGGCTATACGCGAATTTACGGCGCCTTGCGCAATTTAGATATCAAAGTCGGGCGCGGAACGATCCGCCGCATTCTCAAAGATCATTTGATTGAGCCTGCGCCGGCTCGCGGCCGGCACATTCCCTGGTCGACGTTTCTCAAGGCACACTGGAAGGAAATGGCGGCCAGTGACTTCTTTACGGTTGAAGTGTGGACTTGGCATGGGCTGATCACCCATTACGTCTTGTTCGTGATCGAACTGGCTACCCGCAGGGTCGCTATCTGCGGAATCACGACGAACCCCGACGAGGCGTGGATGTTGCAGGTCGCGAGAGGCGCGCTCGACGGCGAATCCGGGCTGCTGCACAGCAAGGAGTATTTGATCGTCGATCGCGATACGAAGTACACGGCCGCATTCCGTACTTTTCTCGCCCGCGAAGGCGTTGAAGTGATTCGACTACCGCCGCGTTCACCCAATTTGAACGCGTACGCAGAGAGATTCATCAGATCCGTCAAGAGCGAATGCCTATCAAAGCTGATACCGATGGGCGCACCCATGCTCCGCCGCGCCTTGCGCGAATACATGGAGCACTACCATTTGGAGCGAAACCATCAGGGCCTAGACAACAAATTGATTGCATCGACACCAGTTCAGTGTTCGAAAACGGAGCGAATCGATTGTCGATCCCGCCTCGGGGGCATCCTGCGGTTCTACGAACGAGCCGCGGCGTAATTTTTTCGAGTTTTCGAACATTACGGGATCCTGCTGAGCCTGCTGCTGGCATTCGCCACCCATCATGCCGCGGCCGGCACCGGTTCCGCGCGCATGACGGGTATTTCGCTGAGCTTCACCCTGGCCGCGGCGGTGTTCTATGGCACGGCATTTCTCTGGATGCTGAGGTATCGGACCGATCCGGTGCGTTGACACTTCAGCCGATAGGATTCCGATCGTCATTGGGCCCGCCTAGCCCACACTATGCGTGAAGGATCTGGTTTTGATGATCATCGGTGCGAGTATCGCGATGTCGAGGCGTGATGTCGATGCGCAGCGGTGATTTTCGCGCACCCGGTGACGCGGTGCGACGAGTTTCGCCCGCGTTGCGGC
>JANXZG010000087.1 GCA_025355645.1 Gammaproteobacteria bacterium
TGTACCCGTGGGTATCAACAGCGAGTTGCGTGATGTCCAGTTCCTCGTGCCGCAATACGCCCTCAATGGCAGGACCCACTTGGCGCTCATTGAGTACGAAGGGTTGCGCATGGAAGATGTGTAGCGCGACAATCAGGATGACAAAGCGCGTCAATCAGGATGGTAAGTTTTTGGCAGACCGGAATTTGGAGCTTTCGCACCGGATTTGAGCTGCCAGAAGAGCGATTTGGACCCGATTGGGGGTCCGACTCGTCGGTGATCGCAGCCGATGGGGTATTGAGGAGGTGTTCCCAACGACGGAGTACCCGCCTTATGCCCGGTCGACACATCAACGATCACCAGATGAGGCTGTACATGAAATCCAGATTGACCGAGACGAAGCCAGCGGCGGCGGCGCAGGCGGCGATGAGCTTAACCAGCGCCTATCGCATCGAGAGCGACCCCCGATTACCGTCCCAAAAGGCCCTGCCGCGTGGCCGGCGCCGACCCGACCCGCTGATCGATATCTTTGATCCTGAGATCGTGCCGATGCTGCGGGCGTCACCGGGTTTGCGGCCGATCGGGATTTTCGAGGAGATGCAGCGCCGGCACCCGGAGTTGCCGGACTGCGTGCGCAGGACCCTGGAGCGGCGGATCCATCAATGGCGCGCTCTGAACGGTCAGGATCGAGAAGTGATCTTCCGTCAGGTGCAGCAGCCGGGGCGGATGGGATTATCCGATTTTACCGACATGGGCGATCTGATGGTGCTGATCGCGGGGATCGAACTCGATCACCGGCTGTACCACTTCCGCCTGGCCTGCTCGGGCTTCGAGCACGCGCATGTCATCCTGGGTGGAGAGAGCTACGTCGCGTTGGCCGAGGGGCTGCAGAACGCGCTGTGGGCCTTGGGCGGCGCACCGCTCGAGCACCGCAGCGACTCATTGTCGGCGGCTTTCTGCAATCTCGATGCTGACGCGCGCGAAGATCTGACGGGCCGCTACGATGCCTTGTGCCGGCATTACCACATGGAGCCGACTCGCAACAACCGCGGCGTCGCGCACGAGAACGGCGCCATCGAGAGTCCGCACGGCCACCTGAAGAACGCGATCCGCGATGCCCTGCTGATTCGCGGCACCACGGACTTCGAGGACTTGGCGGCCTATCGATGCTTCATCGATGAAATCATCGGCCGCAAGAACGCGCGCAATCTGAAGGGTATCGATGCAGAACGTGCTGTGCTGCAGCTGCTGCCCGACACCCGCACGGCCGATTACGAGGAAGAGTTGGTCTACGTGACCAGCTCGGGCGGCTTCGTTCTGCGCAAGGTATTTTATACGGTGCCCTCGCGCTTGATCCGGCATCGGCCGCGAGCGCGTCTGTATGACGATCGCGTGGAACTCATCCTCGGCGGCACGCGCGTGCTCACTCTGGTGCGTGGCCGGCCCGGCCCGGACGGCAAGCACGGTCACGTGGTGGACTATCACCACGTGATCCACGCGCTGCGGCGCAAGCCCATGGCGCTCTTGAACCTCGTGTACCGCGACCAACTCTGGCCGCGCGAGGCGTATCGACACATGTTCGATCACCTGTGCGAGCGGCTCTCCGCGCGTGCGGCCTGCAAACTGATGGTGGAACTGTTGAGTCTCGCCCACGACCGCGCCTGCGAAGCCGAACTCGCCACCCTGTTGGCCGCAGATCTCGATGCCCACCGGCTGCCCGACCTCAACGAGCTGCGCACGCGCTTTGTGCCGGACCTGGCGAGCCTGCCGCAGGTCAGCGTGCAGCTCACGCCGCTGAGGCTGTACGAGGCACTGAACGACTCGTGCATCGGAGAGGCAGCATGAAGGACACCATCGACACGACACGCTTGACGCTGCTGCTCAACGAACTGCGCCTACCGGCCATCAAACACCTGTGGGAAAAGTTCGCCGAGAGATCTGACAAGGAAGGTTGGACGGCGGCCCGCTTGCTGATGGCACTCGCCGAGCACGAGATTGCCGAACGCGATCGGCGCCGCATCGAACGCCATCTCGGGGAGGCGAAGCTGTTGCCGGGGAAAACACTCGATAACTATGACTTCGAGGCGGTGCCGATGATCTCCAAGGCACAAGTCTCGGCGCTGTGCGCCGGGGATGGCTGGCTTGAGAAGGGTGCCAATCTGCTGCTGTTCGGGCCGCCCGGTGGCGGCAAATCGCATCTGGCCTCAGCGATCGGACTCTCACTGGTTGAGAAGGGTTGGCGGGTGCTGTTCACCCGAACCTCTGAACTGGTTCAAAAGATGCAGCGCGCCCGCCGCGATCTCGTCCTCGAGGCGCTCATCCAGAGTCTGGATCGATATCACTTGGTTATCTTGGACGATCTCGTATACGTCGCCAAGGACCACGCGGAAACCTCCGTGCTGTTCGAGTTGATCAGCACTCGATACGAGCGCCGATCTTTGCTCATCACGGCGAATCAACCTTTTGGAGAGTGGGGGAAAATCTTCCAGGATCCTGCCATGACGCTCGCGGCGGTCGATCGTCTCGTGCATCACGCGACGATTTTTGAAATGAACGTGGAGAGCTATCGGCGGCGGGAGGCGCTCGGTCGAAAGAAGCGCGGTGCAGGACGGCCCGCGAACTATGCAACGACCAAGAATGTCGGTACGTTGACGCTGAGCGACAATCAAACGGCGACGTAGAAACCTGGGGGTACCAAGCCCAGGGGTCACGACAGATCGTGGCTCCTGGAGCTTTACACTCGGTCGCCGCAACGAGAAAACATAGAAAAGCGCCGGAACTTCTGCCGCCTGCGGCGGCAGACCGCGCCTGTATGAAAGGTTAGAGAACGATCAAAGAACGGAATGCAGAGCTTGCCAGCGACAATCAACTACAGCATGATCCAAAGGCCGCGTGATCCCTTCCCATCTTGATTGACGCGACCCTCCCATCCAGATTGACGCGCGATAATCTTTGCCGCCCTAGCCACACGGGTTCTCTTGCTCCAAGCACAAAGCCCCAAGACAACGTCCGCTTTCAGACGGATCGTTGTGGGCACCCGATGATCGTTCCTGGCCGTTCAGAGACGGATGCCGGTTCGGTGAGCGCCATCCGTCGCGTGTTGACCCGCTGCTGACGGCCGCTAACGGCTCCTTGTGATGGGCGTGAACAATATGCGATGGCGGGAACAGGATGCGC
>JANXZG010000102.1 GCA_025355645.1 Gammaproteobacteria bacterium
TGGCGGCGGATTGTCGTCACGGTCGGCGAGAAGATTGGCAAGTCGCACCTGACCTACGGTCAGGGTGCGGCAGCGGAGACGGTGGCGGCCGTCACGATCGGCCTGGCTGACGCCCTCGGACTGCCGGTCTCGACGACACATGTACTGTCGTCCGGTATCGCCGGGACGATGGCCGCCAACGGCTCCGGTCTGCAATGGTCGACGGTGCGAAGCATTGCACTCGCCTGGATCCTGACGCTGCCTGCTTCCGCCCTGCTCTCAGGCCTACTGTTTGCGCTCTTCCGCGCAGTGTTCTGAGTAAATCAGCGCGCCTGATGCAGCTTCAGCGGGCCGATGTAGCGATCGCGAAGCTCGGTCTGGCGTGATTGTAACGCGACTGGACGGCCCGCGATCCAGACCTGGTCGGCCAGCGTGCTGACTTCGAGCGGATCTGCGCTCCACAGCACCAGATCAGCGGCCTGTCCGGCTGCTATGTGTCCGCGCGTCGCGCCCATGCCCAGAATGTCGGCGGGATTCGCCGTAATCGCCGCGAGCGCCGCATCCCACGGCACGCCGTGCGCCACAGCATTACCGGCGAGCTGGCGTACCAGGCGCGCGTTGCGGGCATCGCCACCAGAAAATGCAATCCGCACGCCTGCGCGCTGCAACCGCGCGGCATTATCAAGTGTCGCCGCCAGTCGATCGAAGTCGGCCGGCAGGTCATCCAAAGGATTCAGGATCACCGGCACGTCTGCCTGCGCCAGTTCCTTGGCGACGACCCATGCTTCAGTGCCCCCTGAGATGACCGGGCTCATGCCGTTGCGCTTGGCAAATGCGACCACACGCAGGATGTCAGCAGCGCGGTCAACCTGGAAGATCACGCGCCCGCCGGCAAGATACGGGCGCAACGCCTCGCGCCCTGCCGCATGTAACAGTGAGCCCGGGGCGATAGCCCCTTGTGCGCGGGCCTCACGAATAGCCTGATCCAGCAACACGTACTCTCCGGCGCGCGTGCCGCCTGCGAGTTTCGCGCCGGCGCTGCCCATTTGCACATACAGTACGCGGCTTCCCTGCAACACCGCATCAAACCGACCGTCGAGGCTTACCGCGGCGCTCTGCCCGCCAATGATACTGTCCGCCACGATGCCACTGTCCCCATCACCCAGGCCCGGTGCCAGCACGGTCCAGGTAACCCCCTCCACGCGCGCGACGGGCACCAGCGCCGAGCGCGGATTGAAGGCCAGAGTCAAATCCGTTTCAGGTCGCCATTGCTGATTCCAGCCCGGTGCACTCTGGCTGATCGTCGTATCGACCGTGCTCGGTTCCTGCGAGACCTCCTCGATGCCGATGGCCGTCAATCCACCGCATAAGCCCGGCGTCAACGGCCGGCCCTTGGCCTCGACGATGGTCGCCCCCGCCGATGCGGGCAGGCTAGTTCCTACCGCGACGATCAGGCCGTCGCGCACGAGCACATCGGCGTTCTTCAACGTTCCCTGAGAGGAAACGGTATAGACCGTTGCACCCCGCACCAGCAGTTCACTGGCACCCAAGGTGGATGTAATCCCCATCGAGGCGGCCATGACGCTGGCCAGCGTTAGCAACTTCATGGTTGCGCTCCCTGATTTGCCTGTCCCAATAGGAAATCGGAGGGCGGCTTGGCAGGCGGATGCTCGCGATCGAAGCCGAGCGCCCCGTCAATGAACACCTGGTCGGCACGGGCGTAGACGCTGAAGGGATTGCCGTTCCAGATCACCACATCTGCGCCCTTGCCCGCCTCGAGCGAGCCGATGCGATCCTGCAATCCCAGGGACTTAGCCGGATTGATTGTGAGCCAACGGATCGCGCGCTCGGGCGTGACGTGCAGACCCACGCGCTCGCCATGGGCCATAGATTTTGCTGCCTCCTGGTTCAGGCGTTGAATGCCATCGGGCGAATCCGAATGCACGATTGCGCAGCTATGCTCGGGGAAATCCACCATGGGCATGTTTTCCTGCACGCCGTCGAATGCTTCCATCTTGAATCCCCACCAATCCGCCCACATCGCGGCGCACACGCCATGCTCAGCCAGCCGATCGGCAATCTTGTAAGCCTCCACGGCGTGATGGAACGCGGCGATCTTGAAGCCAAACTCATCGGCGATATCGAGCATCGTCGCCATCTCATCGGAGCGATAGCAGTGCACATGCACGCGAATGTTGCCCTTCAGCACTTCCGCCAGCGTCTCGAGCTTCAGGTCGCGCTTCGGCGGGGTCGGCACCGACACATCCTTGCCGCCGGCCGAGCCGTGCTTTGCCGTGTCCTTCTGGTATTGATCCAGGTCGCGGTGATACTTATCCCACTGTTGCAGATAATCCTGCGCATCGGCGAATGCCTGGCGATACCCGGCGACATTGCCCATGCGGGTCGATGGAAACTGCTTCTGTTCGCCATAAACCCGCTTCGGATTCTCACCACAGGCCATCTTGAGCCCGTACGCGGCGCCGGGAAATTTCATCGCCTGGTAGGTGACCGCGTGCACGTTCTTGACGATGGCGGATCGCCCCCCAATCAGGTTTGCGGATCCAGGCAGGATCTGCAGGGTAGTCACGCCACCCTCGAGCGCCAGCTCGAAACCGGGGTCCTGCGGCCAGATGGAATGCTCGGCCCATACGTTGGCCGTGACCGGACTGGTCGCCTCGTTGCCGTCGGACTCGGCGACGACCCCGGGGCTCGCATAGACACCGAGGTGCGAGTGGATGTCCACGATGCCGGGGGTCACCCAGCGACCCACCGCACTGATGACTGTGCCACCGGCGGGCGCTTTGAGTCCCTTGCCGACTGCGGAGATCCGGCCGTTCGCGATCAGCACATCGGTATCGTCGAGACGCTCACCGGTGCCGGTCAGCACGGTCGCCCCCTGGATAAGCACCGGCCCGGATGCCGGCACCTGGTAGGTCGTTGGGAAGGGCTCGGCCGCCGCCGCGGCAAAGACGGTAAAGGCACCGATCAAAAACAGCGCGGCACGCGCGATGATCTTCATTATTTCCGCCTTCTCCCCATTAGTCCGGCGGATAATATATCCGATACTTGGGTCCTTCGACCATTCTCGCTGCCATCGTGCCCGGACGAATCGACCAATGGATCGCGTAGCTGGCCGGATGGTCGACCCGGCATTAATAATTCTCGTCGATATTACATCCGCCTAAGTAACACAATCCGCTTGGGCTTACGCCGGTGAGGCATTTCAGCGCTTTGCGGCGGGTGGTTTGTTTGCCTGGCAGGTCTTTTTGTTTAGCGCGGCAATGAAAGAAAGGAGCGCCTAGCCCGGGGGATTTCTATTGACGCCCGGATTAATTCCCCGAAGTTCCCCGAGTGCCTGTAGCAGGCCGATGAGCCGCTGCAATTCATCCGGCGCCGTGTCCGAGATGGCGCAGTAATCGAGATCACCCGATCTCCAGAAGACCAGCTGGTAGCCGTTGCGAGTGAGGCTTCGGGGCAGGCCGCGCCGGTCGTCGGCCCAGCTGAATACGTTGATCAGGTGCGCTCCATGTTGATAGACAATGACCGCAGCGCGCTGACGATCGACATAATCGGCGCGGCCGCCCATTAGCCGATAACCCTGTTGCTCGAAGTCGCCGACCGCGGGTGACACATCCGCATGGCCGGCGAACCACGGCTTGACCGTGTGCTTGTCGGTGGACTCCACGTCGATCAGATGGTCCGGCATCAGCGAGCGCAGGTGCGCGTCCACGAGTTGATCCACCAGCGCATTGCCGGGCGGCGGGAAAAAAATCACGAACGCGATGACTGCGACCATCGCAGTCGCGCAGGCTCCTCCGAATGCACCGGCCCAGAACGGGACCCGGGAGGGTCTGCGGGAATCCGTGCCGCTTTCCTGGTCAAGCGCGCGCGCGAGCCGCGTGCGCATCGCCTGCGGCACCTGATAATGCCCGAGGTCCTGGCGAAGCGCCGCGCGCAGCCGCACGAGGTCCTGCAACTGCGTGCGGCACTCGGCGCATTGCTCGACATGCAGGTCGATGTCAGCCGCGTCGGGCGCGCTGATCTCATTGTCAAAGTACGCTTCCAGCCGCTGCGAGTCAGGATGTGCCATGTGTATCTCCACTCGCCCGAAGATGCCAATGCTTCTTCAATGCCGCCCTTGCCCGCGACAGCCGCGACATCACGGTACCGATTGGCACATTCACTACCCCGGCAATTTCCCGATAGTCCAGTTCCTCAATTTCCCTCAGTATCAGGACCTCTCGGTAATCCTGCGGCAAAGCTGCTATCAGTTCATCCAACGTGCGCGCCTCGTCAGCCAGGATCGACTCATGCTGCGGGTCACCCGTGTCCGCAACCAGCACATGGCCGTCCCGCACATCATGCTCCTCGGGCAGCGGTACGAGGGCGCGGCGCCGCAGTTGCGAGACCGACGTCGCGTGGCAATTGCGCACGATCGCTAGCAGCCAGCCCTTTGCATCGGAGCCGCGCAGTGCGTTAAACCCGCGGTAAGCACGCAATACCGCGTCCTGGACTATGTCATCGGCATCCCCGGGCGAGCGCGACAGCCAGCGCGCAAACCGGAATGCAGCGTCCAGGTGCGGCATGACCTGCGCCTCGAACCGACGGCGCTTCTCATCCATGGATATAAGACTCAGGGGCCATTCGATTTATTCCCGACGGTCTGGGCTGAAGTCTAACACCGGTAGCCGGTCGCTAAATTCGCGCCTGCCAGCGCCCCCGACGCTTAAATATACGGTTATTGCGAACTGGATCAGGTACCCCGGCGTGCCGGAATTGCTAGCTTGAGCCGGGAGTGGTCCGCTGTCCGAGGCAATCAATATGAGTATCGGTAAATGGGTTCTCGCAGCCGCAGCCGTTGGCGGTGGCGTCCATGTATGGCAGTCTCACCAGCACGCTGTGCAGAACCGCAAATTGCAGGCAGCTGCGGACAGCTACGGCTTTGTGCCGATCCTGGTCGCGGGCGGCGCACCGCAGAACACGGCGGTCATACTCGCTGCACTCAATTGTCCCTCGGCCCAGGCAAAGCGGGCGGATGCCATGGCATCGCGGCTCACTGAGCTCGGCATTCCGAACAGCAGAGAAAACAATTACCAGGTTGGCAACGTGACCCGCGATCAGAGCGCGCTGATCGAGCAGACATCCGCCGTCCTCGGCGGGGAAGTTCCTGTGGTTATCGTCAATGGCAAGGCAAAAGCCAACCCCAGTGTCGAGGATGTCGTGTCGGAGATCCGGCGCGGCACCTGAGCGCCGATCGTCTCAGGGGCGCGTATCGCGATACGTGCTCGCGCCGTAGGGCGCCGCCATGAATTCCGGCAGGCCTTCCGCCTGTGACGAGAACTGCGCCAGGCAGGGAAAGTCAGCTGCCGGCACGACACCGGCTAGCACCTGCTGCGTGAACTGCCAAGCCGTGGCAATACTAACCCCCCGCTTGGTCCATGCTCGCGCTAGAAGCTGCAAGGGGCCGGGCGCGAAGCTGCGCTTCTAGCAGCTGATAGGCCGCCAGCAGCTTGGCTGTGACGCGATCAACCCAGGGCTGGTGAACTTTTTCCACGGGCCGGTCGTGTTCATAATAGATCGAGACGCTTTTCTCGCAGGCCGCAAGCGCAAGTCCAGTCAGTTGTAGGACACGCTGGCGTTGCTGCGGGGCATTCGGCATCAGGCTCCGGCCACTTGCGGCGATCGCCTCCGCGTAGTCTATGATCAGGGACGAGTCCATCAGCACCTGTCCGTCATCGCAGACCAAGGACGGCGCCTTGACCACTGGGTTGATTTTGCGAAACTCATCGTAGCCGCGGAACACCGACAGGGATTGATGTTCAAACCTGAGATTCAGCAATTGGAAACCTATTGCGACGCGGCGTACGTATGGGGAATCGAGCATGCCAATGAGTTTCATGGCGCGCAAAGCTATGCTAGGTTCCTGCCAGCGTCAATATCACCGCTATGGCTTCCCAGGAAGGATCAGAATCCATGCCAAAAATAAAAATCGCTGACGCGCCAAGGCAAGCCGGTACGCGCTACCCGCCGCCGTTCGACAAGCCGTGTCGCGAAAGGTCATGGCTGCGCCTCGGCGATGCGGCGGCCCTGACCCAGTTCGGCGTAAACCTGGTGCGGCTGCCCCCGGGCACCTGGTCCAGCCAGCGACATTGGCATTCACACGAAGACGAATTCGTCTACATACTCGAGGGCGAACTCGTGCTCGTGACTGACGAAGGTGAGGAGATCCTGGGTGCCGGCGACTGCGCGGGATTCAAGGCCGGGGATCGCAATGGTCATTGCCTGCAAAACCGTTCCGCGCGTGAGGCGAAATTCCTCGCGGTGGGCGCGCGTCATGAGGATGACTACGGCGAATATCCCGACATTGACCTTAAATTTACGGCCAATCGCTCTGCGGCCAAAGGCGGATTCGTTCATAAGGACGGATCATCTTACTGAGCATGACGGCGCAATGCGGTCGCAACTCGCAAAAAAAACCTGCCATCACTAATCTGAAGGAGAAAAGCGATGTTAAGCGGCTTCATTTGGTACGAATTACTGACCAGCGATCCTGTTGCGGCGGCGAAATTCTATGGCGAGGTGCTCGGCTGGACGTCGGCCGATTCCGGGAAACCCGGCATGGACTACCGGATTCTCTCGATGAACGGTTCCGGCGTCGGCGGCCTGCTGGCCATTCCGGCCGCGGCAGCGAAAGCCGGCATGCAACCGGCGTGGCTCGGCTATATCCAGGTCGACAATGTAGACAAGGCCATTATGGCCATCATTGCGGCAGGGGGTGGGGAGCATATGCCTGCGACGGATATTGCTGGTGTCGGGCGCATCGCGATGGTCGCTGACCCCCAAGGTGCCAATATCTACATCATCAAGCCGGAGGGAAGCGGCACCTCGACCGCTTTTTCACCTGGCGTGCCCGGCCACGGGGGTTGGCATGAGCTGCATACCAAGGACGGCGCCTCGGCGCTCGATTTTTACTGTAAGCAATTTGGCTGGAGAAAATCGAGCGAGATGGAAATGGGGCTCATGGGCACTTATTACATGTTCAACATCGGCACCGAGCAGATGTTCGGCGGCATGATGAGCGATTCGAAAGCATCCCGCCCTTACTGGCTCTATTATTTCTGCGTTGACGATATCGATGCGGCCAATCGCCGCGTGGTCAAGAACGGCGGTCAGACACTGGTTGAACCCCATCAGGTACCGACCGGTGCGTGGATCCTGCAAGCTCGCGACCTGCAAGGCGCCCAGTTCGCTCTGGTCGGTCCGAGAAAATAACGGTTGAACATGTCGCAAATCGCCCCATGCCTGTGGTTCGATGGCAACGCCGAGGAAGCTGCCGGCTTCTATGTGTCGATTTTTTCGCGGGCCAGAATCGTCAATGTCTCTCGCTATGGGGCCAATGCGCCCTTCCCCGCCGGCACGGCATTGATGGTGGAATTTGAGCTTGCAGGACAGCGCTTTCAGGCGCTGAACGGGGGGCCTAACTACACCCACTCGCCAGCGCTATTCTTATCCATCAGCGCGAAGGATGAAGCTGAAGTGGATCACTTCTGGAATGTGCTGGTCGCTAATGGTGGTAACGAGGGACGATGCGGTTGGCTCAAGGATCGCTTTGGCGTCTCGTGGCAGGTCGTACCGGAGGGCCTCGGAAAAATATTGTCGGATCCCAATCCTGTGCGTGCGCGGCGCGCCATGCAGGCGATGATGCAAATGAAAAAGCTCGACTTGGCCGCATTGCGCGCGGCGGCAAGCGAAAAATGAACGTGACGAAGTCGCAAGTGGACCCTCGGTGCCGCCCGATTTAAGCGATGCGCGAATCCTCGGGAGCCTGTGCCCGGTCAACCCTGCCGTAATCCCGCAGAACCGCCGCAACGCGCAGGCGGTAATCCATGAATATATGACCACGACCGTCCGCCTGGACCAAACGGTGCGCCGGCAGGTTGCGCCACCGCCGCACCGACTCGTCGTCCTGCCAGTATGACAACGAGAGCAGCTTGTGCGGATTAGTCAGGCTCGTGAACCGCTCGATGCTGATGAACCCCGGGGTGCCCTCTAGCCGGGGTCGAAGTGCAGCGGCAGCATCCAGATATGCCTGGCGCTGATCAACATGGGTCTCTCCTTCGAAGATCACAGCAATCATGCCAAATTCCCGGTGCCATCGACAGCCTCAAGAAAGGTACGCTCTTCGCGCAGGATAAATCGCTTCAGGCGCGCCCGCTCGAAATTCTCCGCCCCCTCGGAATCTGCCTTTAGGCGAGCGCGGTAGCTCTCGTAATCGGCGAGCGAACCGAATGAGATCAATCCCCACGCCACATCGTTGGTACCCTCATGGGGAACAAAGTACCCGATCAGGCGGCCGCCGCAGCGTGGAATGATTTTTCCCCAAAGGCTCGCATAGGCCCGGAATTCATCGATCTGAAAGGGATCGATTTCATATCGAATGAAGCAAGTCACCATGTCCACTCCCATAGCAATGAGCAACGCCACAATAGCGCTTGCGTCGACTCGCATGGTTCGGCTATGGTCGAACTATGGCAGACGGACCCAATATCGCGCGCATCGCAAAGCTGCTGGGCGATCCGACACGCTCGGACGTGCTGACTGCGCTGATGACCGATAGAGCCCTGACGGCAACGGAGCTGGCGAATCTGGCGAATGTCTCCAAGCAGACGATGAGTGGACACCTGGCCAAGCTGCTCGGCGCCGGGCTCGTGACCGTCGAGCAACAGGGGCGTCACCGCTATTTCCGGTTAGCCGGCGAGGACATCGCGCAACTGATCGAGTCGCTGATGGGCATTGCGTACCGGACTGGTTCGGTAAGGCTTCTGTCGAGCCCGCGCGACCCTGCCATGCGCAAGGCGCGAGTCTGTTACGACCACTTGGCGGGCGAATTCGGCGTGCTAATTCATGAAGCGCTGTGGCGCATCAGGGCGTTCGCGCCGGTGCCTGAGGGCCTTGCGCTGAGCCGCCGCGGCAAGGCATGGTTCAACCGCCTGGGAATTGACGCGCATATTATCGGTGCTCAGAGGCGGGCATTCTGCCGACCCTGCATGGACTGGAGCGAACGACGCCAGCATATGGCCGGCGCTCTAGGTGCGGCGCTCCTGACAAGGATCTTCGAACTGCGCTGGGCCGAGCGCACCGCCAGCTCACGCGTGGTGTTTTTTAATGCCAAAGGCGAACGGGCCCTCCGCAACCTGATCAGCGCGACGGGCGATCAAGCACCCGGTTGAGCGGGCCTGCGAGTATCACGGCAAGCAGCAGCCCGCCCGCGGCGATGGCCGCATGCATCGCCCAGAAGCCGATCGGACCCATTGCCTCATAAAATCCGCCTATCCAGCCGATCAGCAGATTTGCAATGAAAAGGCTCAGGAATGCGATGCCCATCATCGTCGAATTGACCTTTGCCGGAGCCGCGCGCGAAACCATGGCAAGCAGTGTTGGCCAGTAGTATAGGAACGCGATGCCGACTCCTACGCAATACAGGACGGGCCATAGCGGATTGACCCGCCCGCCACCGGCAAAGATTGTCCCGACGACGAGAGCGAGATTACTGGCCGCAGTGATGGCTGCGCCGATGCCGAACTTGGCCAGGTCACCGGGCTCTGCGCCGCGCGCCCTCTGCCATCGCCACAACCACAGCAGTAACGGCACGCCGACGATGCTGGCTAATGCATCGATCGACTCAAACCACGGGACCGGTACGGTGAACGGACCGACCTCGAGTGCGACATGCTGTTGGACCCAGACCATCAGCACATTGCCGATCTGCAGATAGGCGACCGACTGGAAAATGCTGATCAGCATGACCGCAAGCAGCGCTGCAATGATCCGCCAGTCCGCACCGGTCAGCTCCCGCCCCTCGTAGGCTCGCCGCGGAACCCTCGCCGGCAGGTAACGATAGCCGTATAGGTATGTGGCAAGACCTGCGAGCATGAATACGCCGGCAACACCAAAACCATAGTGCCATCCAAACGCCTGCGCCAGCGCGCCGCACAACAAAGGTCCGCAGACGGCCCCCGCGTTGATGGCGGTGCTGAATATGATGAAGCCGCGTACCCGCCGGCTTTCATCGTCAGCCGGGTACAGCGCCCCTACCTGTGCTGAAATGTTGCCCTTCAGAAAACCGGAACCGCTGACCAGCAGCGCAAGGGCGAGCAGAAAGGATTGATCGAATGCCATGGCAATATGGCCCGCACTCATCAGCAGCGCGCCAATCACGACGGCGTTGCGTTGGCCAATCCAGCGATCGGCAATAAGCCCGCCAAGCACCGGCGTGAAATATACAAACCCGGCGTACAGCCCATAGATTTGCGAGGCGAGTGCCTGCGGCGACAAAGGACCCATAACCGATTCAATGGCTGAACGAAACGCCGGGTATCCGGCAATGTGCTCCACATGCCCTGGCAGCAGCAGCTGGTCGACCATGTACAGCACCACCAGCGCAGCCATGCCGTAAAAGGAAAATCGCTCCCAGGCCTCGGTGAATGCCAGAAAGAGCAGCCCTTTCGGGTGACCAAACAAAGACTGTGCGCGAGACTGCTCGCGTGTCATCTCCGTCGCATTTCTTTTAATAGGACTCTCCGAATAAGCCGGTACGAGTATCGCATGCGCCCAAAAAAAGCGACTATGATCAAAATATCATGGCAATCCGGAGATTTTGCGTATGGCGATTCGCTGGCAGCAGATAGGTGTCATTTCGAGCCTCCGCGAGCGGCCGGTTACGGCCGTGCAGGTCGATGACAAGCGCCTGGCGGTCATCTCGCGCGGAGGACAATTCAGCGTGCTGTCAGGGGTATGCAATCACGCGGGCGGCCCGCTCGGCGAAGGGCGGCTTGACGGTGACTACCTGACCTGCCCGTGGCATTACTGGAAATTTCACTGGCAAACAGGACTCGGGGAGCCGGGGTACGAAGAAGATGCCGTCCCGGCGTATGCCTCCAAAGTCGAGGACGGGCAGCTGTTCGTTGACCTTGCGTCGGGGACCAGGCGCTCGCGTGCGCCCCACCCGCCCCACGCGCTCGGGAGAACGCCGCAGCGGCAGCCCGGCGATGTGCGAGTTGTTGCCATCTCGACCACATCAATGACGGAGGGGAATCCGCGTTTCAGCACCTCCGACCACCTGCTCGACATCGCGGTTGCCGAGGCGCGCGCAGTCGGATGCGAAACGCGCCTAATCCGGTTACGCGACCTGAAATTCCGCCACTGCGAGGGTTTCTACTCCAAGGCTGCAGCCGCGTGCACCTGGCCGTGCTCCATCACGCAAATGGATCCCAATGATCAGCTCGACCAGGTCTATGAGGCGCTCGTGCACTGGGCTGACGTGTTCCTCGTTGCCACCTCGATCCGCTGGGGTTCTGCGGCAAGCCTATATTACAAAATGGTCGAGCGCATGAATTGCATACAGAATCAGGAAACGATCGCAAACAGGGAACTGCTGCGCAACAAAGTCGCGGCGTTCATCATCACGGGCGGTCAGGATAACGTACAGGCGGTTGCAGGACAGATGCTGGGATTCTTCGCCGAGGTCGGCTGCGTATTTCCACAATTTCCCTACGTTGCGCACACGCGCGGCTGGAGCGCGGAGGACATGGAGAACAACGTTATCGAAGTCAGCCAGAGCGAGTTGCTGCGCGCTGGTACCCAGGCGCTCGCTGATCGCAGCATCACGATGGCAAGAATACTGCTGCGCGACCAGCTGCCGGAGTTTGAGCACGCGCGCGGTGGGCGCAAGGGCCATCGCCTTGCGGACTAGGATTCGGTTTTGCTGTTTTGGATAATCGCCATGTTGAGCTAGGCCATGCGCGGCCGGGTCAGCCTGGCAAAGAGCATGCCAGCCATGAGGGCAATCATCATCTGAGCTGCTAGGCCGAGCACGCCGCGCACCCCAAAAATCCCGACCGTCCCCAGCAATCTGCGCAGCAGTGTGAACACCGTCAAGATCGCCAGCGCGCTGATGACCCCAAATAACACGGCGCGATGACCGGTAAAGCGGGTCAGCCAGCCAGCCACCAGCAACGCCACGAGCAATGTGCTTGCGGTCAATCCACCAAACGATACAAAAATGCCGGCGAAGTCGTGCCCGATCCAGCCGATGCGATCAACGATAGATATCGAAACCGGTGCGCTGCCGTCCGCCAGCCCCGCGGCAATGGACCAGGCGTGCTGCACGAACAGCGACTGGGTGATGCAGCCCAGGGTCACCAGCACGGCGACGGCGACGACAAAAGCGAGTATCCGGCGTGACATTTACCATCTCCCCAATCCGCGTCATGGAACGATACCAAATGTTCTGATCACGAGCGGCGTGCCGACGACTACATGCAGCGCGATTAAATGGTAGCTGAGACGGCAGCCTGGACGCTACTATTCATGACCAGGGATCGAGATCGCGCAGGTCGCTTTGGTCGCAATCTGCGGTGTCGCATCACCGCCAACACAAGTCCAACGTTTCGCCGGGGTTAGACTCTAATGCTAAACGCCACACAACACTCTGGTATTGTTCGGTCGATCTAGTGGGCGCCCTGCCTTGTCTCTGAAATAAAGCGAGCATAGGAGCTGGCCGTGCGCATTTATCATCAGTCAAGTGGCCGTGGTCATCAGAACATGCGGACGTGCATTTACCTCTTGGCTTCGACGATCGGGGCATCCTGCACGCCTGCAGCCCAAGCATCCGACCAGGCATTGCCACCGCAGCAGCCTGCCCGGGTGATTACCAGCGGATACAAGGTTGTCGAGATCGCCCGCGGACTCAATCATCCGTGGTCGATGGCCTTTTTGCCGGATGGCTCGATGCTCGTGACGGAGCGGGTTGGCCGCCTGCGCTTGATCAGGGCGGGCAGGTTATTGCCCGAGCCCATCAGCGGCATCCCCACGATTCACACGGGCGGCCAAGCCGGCCTCTTTGACGTCGTCCTGCACCCCGATTTCACGCATAACCACATGCTTTATCTGACCTATGCGGCAGGAAACCGCACAGCTAACGGTACGCAGGTTGCGCGCGCTCGCCTCGATGGCACGGCGCTGCAAGATCTGCAGGTAATCTTCAAGGCCTTGCCACTGAAGGACACCGACAATCACAACGGCGGGCGCATGGCATTTCTTCCCGATGGCACGTTCGCGCTGACTATCGGCGAGGGGTTCGAATATCAAGAAAAAGCCCAGGACCTGGCATCTGACCTTGGCAAGATCGTGCGTCTGAACGATGACGGTACGGTGCCGCGCGACAATCCGTTCATCGGCGAGCCTTCGGTGCGGCCGGAAATTTATACCTGGGGCCATCGCAATCCGCAGGGCCTGGTATTCGATGGGCCGCGAGGCATCCTTTTCGAAACCGAACATGGCCCGCGCGGCGGTGATGAACTGAACATCATCGTGGCGCATCGCAACTACGGCTGGCCGGTGATCACCTACGGCATGGACTATTCCGGCGCCTATGTATCTGCGTACACGCAGCGCGCCGGCCTCGAGCAACCGGAGATCTACTGGACTCCGTCGATCGCCCCATCCGGACTCGCAATTTACCGCGGCGATAAATTTCCTGCCTGGAAGGGCGACCTTTTCGCAGGCGCCCTCGCATTCCGGCATCTGCGCCGAATCCATCTGGGCGAGCGAGGCAATGTCCTTGATCAGGAACAGCTGCTCAACGAGCTGCGCTGGCGTATTCGTGACGTGCGCGCGCCGGATGATGGCTATCTGTACGTCTGCACGGACGAGGAGGACGGGCGCGTGCTGCGGCTGGAGCCGGCGGGCTAGAGATCACGCTCCATGTACACGACTCCCGCAACCGGATTGTGGTAATAGGATGATCGCTCACGAAATCCCAGCGACCGGTACAGGCCCTGCGCGGAATCCATGCCAGGCAGCGTATCCAGCACCATCGTCAAATATCCCATGGCGGCTGCCTTCCTGATCAGCGCCTCGGCTATGCTGCGACCGAGGCCGGCTCCGCGGCCCTCGGGGCCCACGTAAAGTCGCTTCATCTCGCAGATTTTCTCAGACTTTCGCCGCACGGCGCCGCAGGCGATAAACTGCTGATCGCAGCTCGCCAGCAGCAGGCAGCCCGACGGCGGTCCATAAATCGTCGCTATCTGCGTCAGCTCGGACGCGAAGTCCTGGAAGCCCAGATCCACACCCAGCCGCGCGGCGTATTCCTCGAACAACCGCCGCCCGGCTGCAAATTCCGCTGCGTTGCTTGCCTCGGCGATAGTCGGCACTGCGGCCCTCGGGATACAGGTCCGGCTATTTTGGCTGCGCTACGATGCGCAGATATGGCTTCGGCGCCTTCCAGCCCTGCGGATATTGCTTCTTGGCATCCTCGTCGCTGACGGAGCCTGCGATGATTACATCATCGCCATTCTTCCAGTTCACCGGCGTCGCCACCTTATGCTTGGCGGTCAGCTGCATTGAGTCAATGACCCGCAGGACCTCGTCAAAATTCCGCCCGGTGGTCATTGGATAGACCAGGATCAGCTTGATCTTCTTGTCAGGACCTATGACGAATACGTTGCGTACGGTCAGGTTATCGGCCGCGGTGCGCTTGGCCGGATCGCCAGAGACCGCGGCAGGCAACATGCCATACAGCTTCGCCACGTTATAATCGGTGTCACCGATCATCGGATAGTTCGGTGCATGCCCCTGCGTTTCCTTGATGTCCTGTGCCCAGCCGGCGTGCTTGTCGACCGGATCAACTGACAGGCCGATGATCTTGACGCCTCGCCGGTCGAAATCAGGCTTGATCTTCGCCATGTAGCCGAGCTCGGTAGTGCAAACCGGCGTGAAATCCTTTGGGTGCGAGAACAATACCGCCCAGCTGTTGCCGATCCAATCGTGAAACTTGATCTTGCCTTCGGTCGTCTCGGCGGTGAAATCCGGGGCGACGTCATTGAGCGATAAAGTCATAGCATTCTCCTTGGGCACTGGATGACGGGCGACATTAGTGGAAAGTGCGGCGACATACAATCAGCTCCGGCGCAATCGATCGCCACCACCGTTGATCAGTTCCTAATTGCAGAAAAGTTCCTAACTACCTGATTCGACAATAAATATATGTTTATTGCAAAAATCCGATGGCGCGTGCATCGGCCAGCTCGACATCGGTGCGAGAACGGCGCACTGCAGCGATCAGTGATACCAGGATGCGATAGACGTGTCATCGCCTGCGAGGGCGGGCATTAGCGATCCGAGCTCGCCGAAGCCGCAGCGCTGGCACCTCCAGAATGTCGCTCGTGTGCGCAATTTTCGCGTTGCAGAAATGATCGGCATTTAGCCTTGCAACAGGAATTTCCGCGAGTGCCGCTGCCGTTAAGGGATCCAAAATAAACCCGCCTTGACAAAAGGTCCGAAATTCATATAAGTCCTACCTGTGTAATATGTTTTCTTTCCGATATGCATCTCTAATCCAAACGATTAAGGGGTCTTTAATGCTCAACGAGACAACTCAGTTTTCCGAGGAAGATGCGCACCGGATGTTCGAGCTCGTGCAGTTGTTCTCCGAACCGAACGAGGCAAGCCCTGCGTCGGCAAATGAAGATTTCCGCGACGTGACCGCCTACGCGCGCGCCATCCAGGCGCTGCGTGACGTGCGCCATTTACTGCCGCGCGAAGGCGTTGCGATCGTCGACAAGGTCCTTGATTGCGCGCCCTGACGCGCACATCCGGGCGCGCCTAGCCCTTTAGCACGATCTCGCCGGTCTCCTGCAAGGATTTGAGATTGGAAAGGATGCGCGGCCATCCGCCAGCAACGCCCTGGATGAACTTGGATTCGGGGCGGTCCATGACATGCGTGATAGTGAGTTTCACGGCACCTTCCAGCGGCTCAAGATCCATGGTGCAGCGCGAATAACCTTCGGCCGTGAATTCCGGTTTCCATTCGTTACGCCATTTGAGCATCAGGCGGCTGGGGGGATCGAATTCGACGATTTCCCCGCTATCTGCCACCCTCCCGTCCGAAAATACCAACTGCCAGGATGAGCCCAGTTTCCAGTCCGTTTCGATGTGCATCCCAAACCAGTACTGCTTCATGAACTCGGGACTGATCAACGCCGCCCAGAGGCGCTCCGGGGTGGTGCGGATGAATGTGACGTACACAAAGGTGCTGATTTCGTTCATGGCTCTGCTCCTTCCAATTTTCCCGTGAGGTTATGCAGCGCGTCCAGGCGTTGCCGATCGAATTTTCGAATCCACCGCTCGTAGATCATGTGAATGGGTACCGGATTGAAGTAGTGACGCTTTTCCCTGCCATGCCAATTCACGGAGATCATATTCACCTCTTCGAGCAGTCCCAGATGCTGCGTAACCGACTGCCTTGCCATGGCGAGCCCGGCGCACAACTCGCCCAGCGTCTGCCCATTTTTCGCGTGCAATCGATCGAGCAGTTCCCGGCGGCCCGGATGAGCCAGCGCCTTGAATACCTTGTCGATTTCTTTTGTCGCCATAGCCAAGGTTTAATTCCTTAATGCAGGTCTATACCTGCATGTTTGCATAATAGGCAGGTTTAATACTGCCTGTCCACCGCAGCAGGATCAGCGGCGGGCTACACCGTACGAGATCACTTAGCGGGCAGATTCTGCAGCCATGTCACCGTTTGCGCTGCCAGCGCAATGCGACGATCCTGAAAGCTATGGTCAGTGGGCATCGTAACTGACGTAACCTTGCCGCCCGCGCGCGCCACAGCTTCGGCGAGTTCACTATTGCCGTCGCCCTCGCCGCCCGCTCCGGACGCGCCAATCACCAGCAACGGATGCTTCGTCAATCCTGTCGCCCATGACAGGAAGTTCCACTCGGCACGGTGCGCCATAACTTCATCGGCAACGCTGGTAGGCGTCGCACCGTGCAAGGAATTCCCGAAATCGTTGAATTCCTTGGCGGCAATAGCCGCACGGTCGGCTGCGCTCGCTTTGTTAAGCTCCACACCCAAGGCACCCACGTTCCAAGCATCGATCAGGATGACGCCGAGAAGATCGGCATCAGAGCGGGCGTGCGCAGCAGCGGCGAAGCCGCCCATGCTATGACCGGCCAAAACGAGCCGCTTGGTATCAATCGCATACTTTCCTGCGATGTCCGGGCGGCGCAGGAACGCGACCGCCGCATCCACATCCTGCAGCACATTCCCGATCGAAAATATTCCTGGGCTGGCCCAGCTACCGCGATAGTGCATGGTCAGAACATTCCAGCCCGCCCGGCGGACGGCTTGGGCCAGATCAAGGTTTTGTTCGTTGCCGGGCAGGCCATGCAATAACAGCATCGAGGGATGCGGCCCGGCGCCACCGGCAAGGTAGAAAAGCGCATTCATGCCCTCGCCAGTACTCGGCACGAGCAGCTGCGCTGAGTAGGGCGGATGCGCGGGGTCCGGCGCCGGATCGCTGATAACCGCGACCGGAATTGGTAGGGGCTGATCCGCAGCGTCTGCTACGCCGCAGAACGCGAGGACCAGGACCAATGCAGGTAGGTATTTCATCATAGTCTCCACTTCAACCTGGGAATCGGCGCAGATCTAAAGTCTGGCGCCTCGCGCGATTCGGTTCAGGCATCTGCAGCGGGCCGTCACGAAGGCGGTGTCCACTTGCTCAGCGATTGACGTTGCCGGATCCGGGCCACGTCCATCAGCATGCGCCCCGCCCAACGATAGACGTTGTTTTCAGAAACAGTGCGACGCATCAGTTGCATGCGCTTACGCCGCTCATCGCGTGTCATGGCGAGCGCCGCCACGATCGCCGCCGCGGTCTCCGATACGTCGTACGGATTGACCAGCAGCGCCTCGGGCAATTCGCGCGACGCGCCCGCGAAGGTACTGAGTATCAGCACGCCATCCTCATCGTCGCGCGCGGACACAAATTCCTTTGCGACCAGGTTCATGCCGTCATGAAGACTGTTGACAAGGCAGAAATCCGCCGCGCGATACAGCTCAAAGACCTGCGCGGGTTCGGTGTGCTCGGCAACCAAGATAATCGGCTTCCAGGTGTCCGTGGCAAACCGGTCGTTGATGCGCTGAAGCTCCGACATCGTCTGCTGTTGCAAGGCCTGGTAGGCCGGTAGTTTGCTGCGCGACGGTGCCGCAATCTGCAGGAAAGTCAGCCGGCTGCGCCACTGCGGGTATTTATCGAACAGGGCCTCGAGCGCCAGGAAGCGCTCCAGAATTCCCTTGGTAAAATCCCAGCGTTCGACACCGAGGCCGAGCCTGACGCCCTCTGCGATATTGAAGCGGGAGCGAATCAGTTCGCGTATGGTTGGAACGGGCGGGGTGCCGGCGAGCCAGCGCGGTGGCCATTCGATCGAGATAGGATAGGCGGTCACGCGACATACGTGCCCCTGATTGGTCACGGTCATGCGCTCGTGATCGATCTGGCATTCGACAAATCGGTCGACTGTCGCCAGGAAATTCTGGCAATGATAAAGCGTGTGGAATCCCAGGATGTCCGCACTCAGCAAGTGATCGAGGATTTCCGATTTCCAGGGGCAGACACCAAATGTCTCGGCGTTCGGCCACGGGATATGCCAGAACAGGGCAATCGTCGCCTTTACGCGCCGCGCCCGGATAAGCTTCGGCAACAACGCGAGGTGGAAGTCCTGGATCAGGATCACCGCCTCCTTAGAGCCCGCTTCGGAGGCGACGACGTCCGCGAACCGTGCATTGACCCGTACGTAGCTCTGCCAGTCACTTTCGCGAAAAGCCGGGCGGACATATGCGAGGTGGCACAGGGCCCACAAGCCCTCGTTGGAAAATCCGTAGTAATACCCTTCCTCCTCCTCGGACGAGATCCAGACCCTGCGAAGCGTGTAGCTGGGATCATCAGGCGGCACACCCACATGATCGCGCCGGTCGACGACCATGCGATCGGCTGCGCCACTGCCGTGCGCGATCCACGTGCCGGAACACGCGCGCATGATCGGTTCGATTGCCGTGACCATGCCGCTCGCCGGCACCTGCGCGACCGGCGACCGGTCGCTACCCAAGTTATGGATATAAGGCTCACGGTTCGACACGACGAGCATCTGGCAAGATTCGAGCTGCTCACGTACCACGTGCTGTAAGGCCTGCGGCGTCCAGTTCTCGCGAAAATCGATTTCAAGTCGCTGGTTCGCTTCAAGCTCACGCAAGACCTGGCGAACCCGCCTCAACACCGGCATGGACGATCGCGACGACTCCGCGTCATCCAGAAAGCGCCTGCTGCTGATGTCGCCAAGCAGCAGCCGGATCCAGCGGTTCAGCAACAATCGAACGCCCAGGCCGCCCAGGATCGCAAGGATGGAGGCGGCTATCACGACGGCGGCCAGCATGAAATTTTGCGCGGTCGACTGGCGCCGATCGATGAAGCTCAGATCGTGAACGAGCAGTACGAGAAAATGCCGCCCCGACCCGGTCGTCAATGGAAATCGCGAGATTTCGATTGGACCGGAAGAGGCTTGGGTGACCGTCGCGTTGCCCTCCCCGATGTGCTCCGGGGTGTCGCATTCCACGATCGAGGGCACCAGCGGCGTTTGCAGAATCCGCTCACCGAGGTTCCCGCAGACAACGATTCCGAGCAATCGCTCGTTGCCGCTGACACGCGACAAATACGCCTGGGCTCGATCATTTTGCGTGCGGTCCAGCAGATTGCCGAGCGGCTCTTCGATCGAGGTCATGACCAGCTTGCCACGCAGGTCGATGTCGGAGCGAAACCAGCCAGTCAGGATATGGTCGATGTAGGGAACCGCAACAAAGGCTACCAGAGTGACGGCCGCCACGATCGGCAGCAGATACCGGAACAGAATGCCGCGGATCAAAGAGCGTCCTCCCAGGATTGGCTCAATCGCAGCGCGCTGTTGATGATGCCGACGAGGCTATAGGTCTGCGGAAAATTCCCCCACAGGGATCCTGTCACCGGATCAATGTCCTCCGA
The DNA here is from genome assembly GCA_025355645.1 of Gammaproteobacteria bacterium. Classification (GTDB taxonomy): domain Bacteria; phylum Pseudomonadota; class Gammaproteobacteria; order Steroidobacterales; family Steroidobacteraceae; genus Bog-1198. The sequence goes on from JANXZG010000102.1 coordinate 19,857, forward strand.
TAAAAGCCCGAGCGGATTGCGCCGTGCGAGCAACGCACAGAAATGCTCTCTCGCCTCATCGCGTCGCCCGAGCGCGGCAAGCGCGTTGACATACCAGAACGCGCAAACCGTGAATGCGGCCTTGGGCAGCCCGAAATCATCTTTGTGCCGATACCGGAACAGTAAATCGCCGTCACGCAGGTCGCGCCCAATTGCCTCGACCGTTGACTTGAATCGCGGATCGGTCGCCGCCACGATCCCGATCTCAGGCAATAGCAGGATGGACGCGTCAAGGGAATCGCCGTCCAGTGCGGAGGTGAACGCCCCCCGGCGCTCGCTCCAGGCCCGCTTCAGGATCCGTTCACGCATCTGGTCTGCGGAGGCCTGCCAACGCTCGGCTGATTCTGTCAGCCCCAGGCGTCGGCCAATACGGGCCAGGCGATCGCAACCGCCCCAGGATATCGCGGCAGAAAATGTATGAACATTTTCCGTGCCGCGAAACTCCCAGGGCCCCGCGTCAGGCTTCTCATACGCGGCCACGGCCCGCGTACCCAGTGACTCGAGCTGTGCATATAGCGCCGTGTCGCCCGGTCGCACCAGCCGATGATCAAAAAAGAGCTGCGTGGCGGCGAGGATGACCGAGCCGTACACATCATGCTGCGTCTGCGTCGCTGCCTCGTTGCCGATTCGCACGGGCCCCATGCCGAGAAAGCCCTCCAAGGAGTCGATCGAGCGCTCGGTCAGCTCCTCGTCGCCGGTAATTCGATACAGCGGGCGAAGCTCAGCGCCCTTTGCTCGCGCCACGAGGTGGTCGATGTAATGCAGGTAGCCCTCCATGGTTCGCGTCGCGCCGAGCCGGTTGAGCGCCTGCACGACAAAGTAGGCATCCCGCAACCAGCAATAGCGGTAATCCCAATTGCGGCCACTGTTGGCACTTTCGGGAATCGACGTGGTCAGTGCGGCAAGCACCGCGCCGGAATCCTCGAATGTGCACAGCTTCAGCGTAATTGCCGCCCGGATGACCGCTTCCTGCCACTCGAATGGCACCGCGAGCGTACGCACCCAATCATGCCAGTAGCCCCGGGTTTCCTCGAGCAAACGCGTGCCCAGCACCGATGGAGTTTCTGCGACAGTCTCGTCCGGGCCCAAAATGAATGTCAGGGGGCCATCCAGCACCAGGGGTCGATCGTCCGTAATCGCGGTAATCGAGGCGTCGGTGGTGAGGCGATAGTCCACGCGCTCGGCCGAATATCGCAGGTGATGACTCCCCGAACCATTGTGCTTCGCCGGAACGCCATAACGCGCGGACGGCTTGAGCTTCAGTTGCACCAGCGGCCGGCCTGCGACAGGCGTAATGATTCGTACCAGCATCATCGGCCGAAACATCCGCCCACTCGCTCGATACCGCGGGCAAAAATCGGTAATTCGAATGGCTCCGCCATGCGCGTCATGCAACGTCGTCTCGACTATCGCCGAGTTGTGCACATAGCATTGTTCGGTATGGGCAAGATCTGCCAGATCAACAGCGAAGACGCCGTGCGCACTTGAGCCAAGATCGCGCGTCAGCAATGCGGAGAAAACCGGATCGCCGTCGGGGCGCGGCAGGCACATCCATACCACGCGTCCTTGGCTGTCGATCAGCGCAGATACCTCACAATTGCCGACGACGGCAAGATCCAGATGGCGATGCGGTTTGGTGCTCATCTCACGTCCTCGCCGCGCCAAGCCAGCGCCGCACTTGCGCCACGTCCGCGAACCGGTACTCAGCCTTCACGCGGCCTCCGACGGCAATTCCAAAACCGCCCATCTCGCGCACCGCCTGGAAGCCCTCCAGATCGGTGATGTCGTCGCCCACGAAAACGGGCAAACGCCCGCTAAATGGGGCTTCGGCCATGAACGCCCGAACAGCTGCGCCTTTACTCGCCGCGCGCGGAAGCAACTCGAACACGCCGGATCCCTCCAGCAGGCGAAACGCCGGACCGATGTCCGCGAGAATATTCTGCGCAACCGACCGGATGGTTGAGCTTCGCTCAGGCGCCGTCCGATAATGAATGGCAAGCGCCAGGCCCTTGTCCTCAATACGAACGCCTGGCTCATCCGCTAGCGCAGTGCGGACCTTCTCCCGCACCGTCCCGAGCGAATCGGGCGCGACCGGCGCCATGTGTCTATTTCCCGTCGCATCGCGCCGCTCGAGACCATGAAGACCGGCGGCCGGAAAGAGATGCGGCGCCATGCTGACATCGAGATCCGAAATCCGCCTGCCGCTAACGAGCGCGAGCGCCCCGCCCAGTTGGCGAGAGCACGCGGCCATCACGTCAGTGAGCGCGGCGTCCGCGCGCACGGCCGTAGGATCGTTCCGGAATTCAATCAGCGTTCCGTCCAGGTCGAGAAATAGAGCCTGCCGCGGTTCAACGGAAGGGACCGATGGATTGGTCATTCATGCCCTCTCAGTGCAGACTTTTTAATGGTTGGCGTCTTTGGCCACAGACGCATAGGGTTCGACCATGTTCACAGATTTCGGTTCAATCGGCTATGGCTACAGCGCGGGATCTGCGGCCGCGCCCGCGGTAGAAAATGAACCCACGATTCGTGATTGCTGACTGTCGCGGTATTCACAACGCCTGGCACGCTGTGACCTACTATGTTTTTGTGAATCTTCGGAACATAGAGGACGAGGTGTAGACCCCTGAAGGGGAAGTGTCATCGGTGGGCCGATCGAAATGGTTTCCTGGTTCGTCCGCATGTTCGGGATATGCGTCGATCAAAGCAAGTCCCTCGAGGAGCTGTTGTTGGCTGTAGCTGCGTGGTCACTCAATCCCCAACGACCTCAGTCATTTCAAGCGCCCTACTGCCGTCGCCGTGGCGAACGACGGCTCTTTTTACGTGAGCGACGGCTACAAGAACACTAGGGTGATGAAATTCAGTGCCGACGGGAAATTTCTGTTCCGGTGGGGCACCAAGGGTGCCGGTCCCCGCCATTTTGAATTGCCGCATTGGGTGGCCCTCGATTCCTGGCAATGTGTATGTGGGTGATCGGGAAAACCAGCAAATTCAAATATTCGACCCTGAGGGCCATTACCTGAGTCAATGGGCTGGCACGCGGCAGGGACGCCTCAATGCAATCGCAATAGATAAACGGGGGTCGGCGTACATTGCGGACGGCGGGGACCAGCCCGAGGGTCTGCCGGATCGTTCTGCCTGGGTGCTCGCTCGCCTGAACGGCCCGCCGCTGGCTCGCGTCGGCAGATTCGGAAACTACGACGGCCAATTTGAGAGGGCGCATTCGATAGCCATCGATGAGAAGGGAGCAGTTTACGTCGGCGATATCACAGGCGCCCGGATACAGTAGTTTGTGCTGTCCGGCACGGCAGTCGTTCCGAACGAGCGTGGACATTTGCAGGCCTACACCGATGTGCGGTCTCAGACGCCCGGCGCCGTACACGCGGTCCGGCGTGAGTCAAATTGCAACGTGAAGCGCCCAACTTAAGCTATTTCCGATAGCGCGTCCGATGCGCCTGGTTTCTAGGCAGGGCGTCGCCAACCGCCGTTCCCGGCATGCGCCGCCTTTAATTTGGCAGGTTCAACATCTGCGCAATTTTCGGCCAACGGCGACTGGCTCTGAGTCCTTTGCTGACGGCAAAACGAAGATAAAGCATGATGGACAGGTCACGTTGCTCGATCGCCATTTCCGCCCAATCGGCTCCCTGGTCGATCTCGCCGCTGAGCAAGTGAAATAGCGTACGCACATGCGCATAACCTATGCGTCCATCCGCGCCAACAGTGTGCATGAGGGCGTCTGCCGTGGCTGCATCGCCGCCGCACCGCTCGAGCGCCGCAAGCACCGCAGTCGCATCGGGATACCACGGCGCAATTGCGTGCGCCCGTCGCGCGATCGCCAGGGCCTGCCCAGTATCGCCGCTATCGGCCCGTAGCATCGCCATCGACACCAGTGCCACGACCTGATGCTCATCCAGTTCCAGTACCTTTTCCAACTGCTGCAGCGCTTCTGCATCCCGCCCCGCAGCCTGCAGATAAGCATGCAGGTTCATTCGGGGCCAGACATCGAGCGGGTCCTCTTCGATTCCGCGCTGCGCCAGTAAAATCGCCTGCTCCACGTCGCCACGCAGAAGTTTTACTAAGCCGTACATGGGCCGCAGCGTGGCAAAGCCTGCTTGCCTCGCCATCGGTGAGCTGAAATGCCGCTCGGCCGATTCCCAGTCAAGATCGTAGACCGCCGCCATAATTCCGAGCAGCGCGTGCGCTTCTGGAAGCGCAGGGTCGATTTGCAGGGCGCGCTGTGCCGCAGCGCGCGTATCGGGCACGCCCTCGAGCGCCGAAAGTTGACCGAAGATCATCTCGGATAACGAGCAGTGTCCCAGTCCGATGTGTGCGAGCGCAAAGCGGCCGTCCAGGCCAATTGCCTGCGAATAGCATCGCTTCGCCAATTGCAGCGACTCCGGTGTGATCCGAGCTGCCAGGTAGCGCGCCCTCAGGTACGCTTCGTAGGCTGCAAGGTTTGGCATATAGCGGTACGGTGTAGCCCCGTCGGCAAGCCTGACTCGCAAGGCAGCGACAATCGCCGCGGATATCTCGTCCTGGATTGCAAATATGTCGCTCAGTTCACGATCGTATCGTTCCGACCACAGCTGCGTGCTGTCGGCCGCATCGATCAGCTGCGCGGTGATGCGCAGCCGATTTCCTGCGCGGCGCACGCTGCCTTCGAGCACATGGGTGACGCCAAGCGCGTCCGCAATCGCGCGAATGTCCTGGTCCTTACCTCGAAAAGCAAATGCAGAGGTGCGGGCAATGACTTTCAGGCCGGGAATATGCGCCAGCAGGCTGATGATTTCCTCGGCCAGCCCGTCCGAGAAATACTCCTGGTCCGGATCGGCGCTCATGTTTGCGAAGGGCAGAACCGCGATCGATCTCACGCGCGAAGATGAAGATGGGGTAGCGGCAGTGGCTCCAAGCAGCCTTGGCGGCACGCCGGGCGGGATCATAGGATCGTTGGCAGGATTGATTAGGCGCGTTACCGACTCGATCAACTTTGGCAATGATGCGTCTGTTCCGGCGCTGCTCGCGTCGAGCCAGTGCGAAGTATTGAGAAAGTACTCAAGCGCAGGTGACATCGGCAATCGGTCGATCCGAAACGAGAGAATTGACCGGCGTTTCGACGCGGCGCGCTCGATTTCCCGGATTACATGGGGCGAGGCACTGGCATGTTGC
>JANXZG010000034.1 GCA_025355645.1 Gammaproteobacteria bacterium
ACCAGATCCTTGTCCCCGATCATCGGCAAAGCCTGGCTGACGGCGTGTCCCGTGCCGAGCTGCTCGGCCTGCAATACCCAGTCGACCGGGGCATCGCTCAGGACGGCTTGGACTTCGGCGCCCCCATGCCCGTAAACGATGAAAATGTTGTCTGCCGACAGGACCCTGCCCGTGTCGATGACGTGACGCAGCAGTGGGCGTCCGGCCAGGGGTTGCAGCACCTTCGGCAAATCGGAGTTCATCCGTTTGCCCTGGCCTGCGGCGAGTATGACGACGGAAAGCGGCATCGGACGTCCCCGGCGGTTATTGGCAACGCGGCTAGCGTTTCTTGCGCAGGCTCTGGATCGCCTTCAATTGTGCCACGGCGCGCAGCAGTTCGGCCTGCGCTTCGGCAATTTCCATCTTGTCGGTGCGGCCGCGGACCGCCTCTTCGGCCCGCTGCCTCGCGGCGACCGCCGCCGCCTCGTCGAGATCCTGGGCCCGGGCCGCGGTGTCGGCGAGCACAGACACCTGGTGCGGCTGGACTTCCATGACGCCGCCGCCGACATAGAACACCTGTTCGGCTTGCCCCTCGCTTTGCACGCGCACTTCGCCCGCCTTCAACGTCGTCAGCAGCGGCGCATGCCGCGGCGCGATACCCAGCTCGCCCTGGGAGCCGGGCGCGAACACCATGCTCGCCTCGCCCGAGAAGATCTGGCCTTCGGCGCTGACGATGTCGACATGGATCGTGTTGGCCATGGGTGCACTCCCTAGGTCAGGGTCTTGGCTTTTTCGACCGCTTCTTCAATGGCGCCAATCATGTAGAACGCCTGCTCCGGCAGATGATCGTATTCGCCTGCCATGATGGCCTTGAACCCGCGGATCGTGTCTTTCAGCGGAACGATCTTGCCGTCCTGGCCGGTGAAGACCTTGGCGACGTTGAACGGTTGCGACAGGAAGCGCTGGATCTTGCGCGCCCGATACACCGTGAGCTTGTCCTCTTCGGACAGCTCGTCCATGCCGAGGATCGCGATGATGTCCTGCAGTTCCTTGTAGCGCTGCAAAATCGCCTGCACGCCGCGGGCGGTGTCGTAATGATCGTCGCCGACTACTAGGGGGTCGAGCTGCCGGCTGGTCGAATCCAGCGGATCGACCGCGGGGTAGATACCTAAGGAGGCGATCTGGCGCGACAACACGACGGTCGCATCAAGGTGCGCGAACGTCGTCGCGGGCGACGGATCCGTCAGGTCGTCCGCGGGAACGTAAACGGCCTGGATCGAGGTGATCGAGCCGGTCTTGGTCGAAGTGATGCGCTCCTGCAGCACGCCCATCTCTTCTGCCAGCGTCGGCTGGTAGCCGACGGCGGAGGGCATGCGCCCGAGCAGCGCGGAGACTTCGGTACCGGCAAGCGTGTAGCGGTAGATGTTATCCACAAAGAACAGCACATCGCGGCCCTTGCCGGATGCCTGCTTCTCGTCACGGAAGAATTCGGCCATGGTCAGGCCAGTCAGCGCCACACGCAGGCGATTGCCGGGCGGCTCGTTCATCTGGCCATAGACCATCGCGACCTTGGAGTTCGACAGATTATCCTTGTCGATGACGCCGGACTCGATCATCTCATGATAGAAATCGTTGCCTTCGCGCGTGCGCTCGCCGACGCCTGCGAATACCGACAGTCCGCTGTACTGCTTGGCGATGTTGTTGATCAACTCCAGCATGTTGACTGTCTTGCCGACGCCCGCGCCACCGAACAGTCCGACCTTGCCGCCCTTGGCGAACGGCACCAGCAGGTCAATGACCTTGATGCCCGTGACCAGCAGGTCCTGGCCGCCGGCCTGCTCGTCGTAGGCAGGCGCCGGACGGTGGATCGGCAGGTATTGCGTGACCTGCACCGGTCCGCGCTCATCCTGCGGCGTGCCAAGCACATCCATGATGCGGCCAAGCGTGCCAGCGCCCACCGGTACCGATATATATTTCCCGGTGCTCTTGACCGAGAGTCCGCGGCGCAGGCCTTCCGAGGGGCCCATCGCGATCGTGCGCACGATGCCATCGCCGAGCTGCTGCTGCACTTCGAGCGTCAGGTCCACGTCATCGAGCTTCAGGGCGTCATAGACTTTGGGGATCTGGTCGCGTGGAAATTCCACGTCGATGACCGCGCCGATGATTTGGACGATTTTGCCGCTGGACGTCATAGATATTCCTCTTGCCTACACTGCTGCCGCGCCGCCGACGATTTCCGAAAGCTCTTTCGTGATCGCGGCCTGGCGGGCCTTGTTATAAATAAGTCTGAGTTCGTCGATCAGCTTGCCCGCATTGTCGGTCGCACTTTTCATCGCGACCATGCGTGCTGCCATTTCGCAGGCGACGTTCTCGACCGCGCCCTGGAAGACCTGGGATTCGAGGTAGCGCATCAGGAATCCATCGAGTATCCCGGCCGCATCGGGCTCAAACAGGTAATCCCAGCGCTCGGGAAGCAGTTCCTTGTCAATGGTCTGCAGCGGCAGCAACTGCGAGACTGCGGCCTTCTGGGTCATCGTGTTCACGAACACGTTATGCACGAGCAGCACCTGGTCGACCTTCGCATCGCGGTACGCATCCAGCATGAGCTTGGTCGCGCCGATCAGGTCCTTGACGTGCGGCCGGTCGCCCAGGTGCGTGACCGAACCCGTTATTTCAACGCCAGCAAGGCGGCGGAAGAACTGCAGCCCCTTCGAGCCAATCAGGCACAGGTTGATCTTCGCCCCTTCGTTCCTGGCCGCGCGAATCGCAGCGAGCGCCGCTTTAAAAAGGTTCAGGTTCAATCCACCACAAAGGCCCCGATCGGTGCTGATCACGATGATGCCAACTGAGGCGATGGGGCGCTCGATCGTGAACGGATGCTTATAATCCAGGTTGACCTGGCGCAGGTGCCCGACGATCTTGCGGATCTTCTCGGCATAAGGGCGCGCCGTGCGCATGCGCTCCTGCGCCTTGCGCATCTTGCTGGCGGCCACCATTTCCATGGCCTTGGTGATCTTCTGAGTATTCTTGATACTCGCGATCTTGGTGCGGATTTCCTTTGCGCCTGCCATGGTGCTTCAGCCTGGTCCCTTACAGCGTTGCGAAGAATTCTTCGCAGCACTTCTTGAGGGCCCCCTCAACATCCTTCGACAGGTCCGGTTTCGCATTGATGGATTTCATGAGATCCGCATGGCTAGAGCGCGCAAACCCCTGCAGTGCGGTCTCCGTATCCACCACCTTGCGCCGCTCGACCTTGTCAAAGAAGCCATTGTTAGCGGCAAACAGCGTCAGGGCCATCTCGGCGACCGACATCGGCGCGTACTGCTTCTGCTTCATGAGCTCGGTCACGCGCACGCCGCGATCGAGCTGCCGCCGGGTCGCTTCGTCCAGGTCCGAGGCAAATTGCGAAAATGCCGCAAGCTCGCGGTACTGGGCGAGCGCGAGGCGCACGCCGCCACCGAGTTTCTTGATGATGTTGGTCTGGGCTGCGCCGCCGACGCGCGAAACCGAGATGCCGGCATTGATCGCGGGACGCATGCCGGAATTAAACAAGTCGGTCTCCAGGAAGATCTGGCCGTCGGTGATCGAGATCACGTTGGTCGGCACGAACGCGGTCACATCGCCCGCCTGGGTCTCGATGATTGGCAACCCGGTCAGCGAGCCGGTCTTGCCCTTGACGCGGCCCGCGGTGATTTTCTCGACATACTCCTCGCTGACGCGTGCGCTGCGCTCGAGCAGCCGGGAATGCAGATAGAACACGTCGCCGGGATAGGCTTCGCGGCCCGGCGGACGGCGCAGCAGCAAGGCAATCTGACGATAAGCGACCGCTTGCTTCGATAAATCGTCATAGACGATCAGCGCATCCTCGCCATTGTCCATGAAGTACTCGCCCATCGCGCAGCCGCCGTACGGCGCCAGATACTGCATCGCGGCAGGCGTGGAGGCGGAGGCGGCCACGACGATGGTGTGGGCCATCGCGCCGTGCTCCTCGAGCTTGCGCACCACGTTTGCGATCGAACTCTGCTTCTGTCCGATTGCCACATACACGCACTTAACGCCGGTGCCCTTCTGGTTGATGATCGTATCGATCGCGACGGCGGTCTTGCCCGTCTGCCGATCGCCGATGATCAGCTCACGCTGGCCGCGACCGATCGGCACCATCGAGTCAATGGCCTTCAAGCCCGTTTGCACCGGCTGAGAGACGCTCTTGCGGAAAATCACGCCCGGCGCGACCCGTTCCAGCGGCGATTTGCGGGAGGCATTGACCGGCCCCTTGCCATCGATCGGTATACCTAAGGCATCGACGACGCGGCCGAGCAGTTCCGGCCCCACCGGCACTTCCAGGATGCGACCCGTGGTCTTGACCGTGGAGCCTTCGGAGATCTGCTTGTATTCGCCCAGGATGACGGCGCCGACCGAGTCGCGCTCAAGGTTCAGGGCTAGGCCAAAAATGTTGCCGGTGAATTCCAGCATCTCGCCGTATTTCGCATCGGCAAGGCCATGGATGCGCACGATGCCGTCGGTCACGCTGACCACCGTCCCGACGTTGCGCGCTTCCGCAGCGCCCTCGAACTTGTCGATGCGCGCCTTGATCAGGTCGCTGATTTCCGAAGCCTTAATGGACATATCAAACCTCTAATTCTGTTGCGAGTCGTTCCAGGCGGCCTTTCAGCGAGCCATCGATGACCATATCCCCGGCGCGCACGACGGCGCCCCCCAATAAAGTTGAATCGACCGAATTCTGCAGGCGCACCTGGCGCTTGAAGCGGCGCGCGAGCGCCTCACTGAGCTTGGCTGATTGCGCCGCGTCCAGGGCCACCGCGGAGACCACCTCGACGTCGACGGTATTTTCAACCGCCGCCCGCAGCCTCTCGAATTGCGCAAAGATCTCCGGCAGCAACAGCAGCCGGTGGTTCTCGGCGAGCACCGCAATGAAATTCTGCATGCCCTGATCGAGCTTCGGCCCCACCAGGCCGTTGATGAACCCGGCAAGGTCCGCGCCCGTCAATCGCGGACTCTTCGTCAGTGCGCCGACCCGGGCATCGGACAGGATCTCCGCCGCCGCGCCGAGCCCGGCTGACCATGCGGCGAACGCATTCGCCTGGCGCGCGTACTCGAACGCCGCCTTTGCGTACGGTCGCGCGACGGTGGCGCGCTCAGCCACGCGCGATCTCGGCCGAAAGCTTGTCCAGCAGCTGCGCGTGGGTGCGCTCATCGATCTCTCGCTCGAGCAGACGCGAGGCGCCGGCAATCGCGAGCCTGCCGACCTCGTGACGCAGCCCTTCGCGCGCGCGCGTCCTCTCCAGCGCGACTTCCTCATGGGCATGGGCGATCAGGCGCTGCGCTTCAGTGACGGCCGTACCCTTTGCCTCCTCGATGATCTCGGTAGAACGCTTTCCGGCCTGTTCGACCATATGCGCCGCCTTGTCACGCGCCTCGCGCAGGATGTCCTTCGCGCGCGCCGCTGCCTCATCCAGGTCCTTCTGACCGCGGTTCGCGGCGGCCAGGCCCTCGGCGATCTTCTTCTGGCGCTCCTCAATCTTGCCCATCAGGTACGGCCAGAAAAAAATCATGACCCCCCAGGCAACCAGGAAGAACACGACCCCTTGGATGACCAGCGTAAGTGCCAGGTTCATAGCCCACTCCTCGGCGCGATGCTTACTTCAGGCCCAGGGCGCCCAGGAAGGGATTCGCATACAGCAGCAGAAAGCCGACCGCCACGCCGATGATCGGCACCGCGTCGAGCAAGCCTGCGACGATGAACATCTTCGTCTGCAGCATGTTGGTCAGTTCCGGTTGGCGCGCGGAGCTCTCCAGGAACTTGCCGCCGAGGATGCCGAAGCCGATCGCAGCGCCCGCGCCGCCCAGGCCAATGACGAGGCCTGCGGCGATCACGGTAGAGCTCATCAACTGAGCGATTTGGGTCATGTTTTCCATTTTGTCTCCGGTCTTTAGTCTTGTATGAATCGAATCTAGTGTTTCTCAGCCGAAATACCCACGTACACGATGGTCAGGACCATGAAAATGAACGCCTGCAGCGTGATGATCAGGTAGTGAAATACCGTCCAGACCACTCCGGCGAAGAACTGCGCGACGCCGAGCACGTAGGTAGACAAGTGGTTCAGCGCCGCATCCAGCGTGAAGCAGGCGATCAGCAGAAATATCAGCTCGCCGGCATACATGTTGCCGAACAATCGCATCGACAGCGATAGGGGCCTGACCACCTCTTCGATGATGCGAAAGGCAAAGTTGATAGGCGCGAGCAGCACCGTCATGACCGTCCCATGGGCATGAAAGGGCGCGGTGAACCACTCGCCGGCGAACACGCGCGGGCCTTTGTGGGTAATACCGACCCATTGGATCAACAGGAACACCCCTAAGGCCATGCCTACCGTGGTGTTCAGGTCAGCGGTCGCGACGGTGCGCAAGTGCTCGACGCCAAACAGCTTGGCGGCAGCGGGCAGCGCGTCGACCGGCAGGATGTCCATGAAGTTTTCCAGGAACACGATGCAGAAAATCGTAATGGCCAGCGGCGCGATGAATTTATTCGTGCCGCGATAGGTATCCTTGACCATGCCGTCGACAAACTCGAGCAGCAGTTCGATCGCAGCCTGCAATTTGCCGGGCACGCCACTCGTTGCGCGACGCGCGGCCAGCGCCAACACCAGGATGAAGATGGAGGAGATGACGAGTGTGAAAAGAATGCTGTCGAGGTGGATCGACCAGAACGCACCGCGCCCGGATTCCACGGACAGATGCGTCAGGTGATGCTTGATATAGCCCGTCACCCCACCCGATGCTTCCTCTTCGACCCTCAATCCGAACAGCATATATCCCTTATTTCCTGCGAATCAGCGCCAGCCAATGCCCCAATTGCGCGACCACGACTCCCGCCAGCAGCGGACCCGCCTCGAGCCTCCAGCGCGCCAGCGCCACATACAACGCAATCAATAACCAGGCCCACTTCAACGCGACGCCGGCGAACATCGCCCGCGTCAGCGTGGCTGACGCAGCAACTCCCGGTGCAAACAGGCGCCAGCCGAACAGCGCACTTCCGAGCGCCACGATCAGGCCGCCCACGACCGCCGCCAGGCCCGCGGTTTCACCTTTCCAAACCAGAAACGCAGACGCGACCAGCAGCGCGCACCCTGTTTGCAGCAGCACCACGCGTCCAACCAGCCGGAAAGCTTGCCCCGACGAACCGTTCATCGCGACGGGAACCGGATTTGATCCGGCGTACGACGGCACGCTCCACTCAAATTGCACATGATGAGCCGTCGTCCGGGTTCTAAAACCGCCG
>JANXZG010000035.1 GCA_025355645.1 Gammaproteobacteria bacterium
CGGTGGTGGCGCAATGCCATCGACCAGGCGCTTCCACAGTCCTTCCTCGGTACAGGCCCTGCGCATCGCGTTAGCCAACGAAGCCGCATCCGCAACTTCGAACAGCAAGCCGTCCTTGTCATGCGTAATCCGCTCGCCGGGCCCGCCCACGTTAGACGCGATGACGGGTCGCTTGAACATCCACGCCTCGGAAATCACCAGCCCGAAGATCTCCCACCACGTGGAGGGCACGATACACCAATCGACGCGTGCCATGCGCCGCGGCAACTGGTCGACAGAGTAGGAGCCATTGGAATAGACGTTCCTTTCCGCAATGGGTAACTCTGCCTCTGCGGCGAGAAACGCTTCTAATTCAGCGCGACGCTCAGCCGAACCATATTGCATGTTATCGCCGTTGATTTCCACGACGAAATCGGTGAATCCCTCGGCTCTCAACTGCTGCACGGCCCGCAGTAGCACCCAGGCGCCTTTGTTGTCGACGAGTTGCCCGAAAAAGCCGAATCTATTGCGCTTTTCACGCACAGTCCGATCAATATGACCTTTTGAATAGTCTGGCTGGCCATTCGTCACGTGCGTGATTTTCGCGCGATCGAGTCCCCAAGCTGCGTACCGATCGATCATGAACCGGCTCGGAACCGTGAATTCATCGACCACCGACAAGTGTCGTTTGAACCACATATCGCGGACAAAAAAGTGTTCAGGTTGGTGCTCGGGGAAGCATTGATGGCAGCGAATGGGTGAAGCCTGCGTGCAGAGCGATTTGTCGAATTTGCGCAGCATATGCCCGTTGGCGTCGCAGATCGACAGGAATTCGTGAAAAGTCAGGATTATCCGGGTGTTCGGCAAGACTCTGCGGGTAAGCGTCAACATATCGATGCCCAACAGCAGAAAATGATGGAAATGAATGACATCCGGCTGAATGAGTTCGAGGAATTCCTCGAATGATTTAGCCAACTCAACGCTCGTGTTCTTATGCCACAAATAGTCGTAGCCGCGGCTGAGATAAACGAATTCTCCCTCGCGCCCATCGAAGCCAGTTATTTGGGCGCCGGCTTTATAGAGGGATTTGAACGAAGGATCGACCGCCGCCAGCAAGGTCGGCTCAATGTCATCACGAGCTTTAAGCGCCGTGAATAGCTCGTAACAGATCTGCTGCGCGCCGCCGCGAACAAGCTCCGGGTGATAAAGGCTGATCAGCAAAACTTTCATCCAATTACCCGCTTATGCATAACGCTCTGGCGTTTAATCGGGTCCTCCGCTGTTGCCAATGAGGACGGTGCGGCAGGCGCCTGCATCAGCGGATGGGTCGGCTTTGGACCGAGCAGGCCATCCTCGATCATGGGCATCCAGGTACTGGAGAAGAGCCAGCGATTCACGATCGAGCCCCCCTCGTGTGCCGCGCGCCGGGTCGAGCCCTTGCCCTCGAGATGCCACAGGCGGATATCGTGTATCCAGGGGGCCGTGCCCTTCGCGATGCTCTTGAGGCACAGGTCGGCATCCTCGTAATGGCCGAAAATGAAATCCTCGGTAAATCCGCCCAGCTGCTCGAACCATGAGCGCTCGATGGAAATAAACGCACCGGTGACCGCGGGGACCGGGCGGGAGCGATTGAACTGCAGAGAGCCTGCCGGGGCACCCTTGCCGTAGTGCTGCGTTCGGCACAGGCGCGCGGGCATCGGCTGACCGCTGGATAAAGATAACCCAACGTCGATTTCGAAATATATCCCGCCATGCATCAGGGAGCCGTCATCGTAGTACAGCGGCACACCAAACAGTTGCGATTGCGCCGCCGGAACCGAGCTCAGCAGATCGGTGTGCTTTTTGGCCCAGTCCCGGTCGCGCGGAAAAACGTCGGGATTGACCACTAACAGCCGGTCGCTGCGCGCGACGCTGGCCGCGACATTGTTGGCGGCGCCAAATCCGGCATTGCCGGGCAGTATCACAATGCTGTTGGAAAGGCCGTAGATCAGATCGGCGCTGTGCGCTTCGCGCAGCAGCGCTTCGGCC
>JANXZG010000122.1 GCA_025355645.1 Gammaproteobacteria bacterium
CTGATCGCGACGCAATATCTTGACTTCGCGGCCACTGTTACCGACAATCCGCGCCTCCCGAATATTCCCCGGTAGCTCAGTGGTAGAGCGACGGACTGTTAATCCGTTGGTCGGCAGTTCGAATCTGTCCCGGGGAGCCAAATCGGCGTTTTTTTGGCGCTTTCGCGGAATGGCGAGACTGTAACCGCCACGTATGCATCACGAGTCAATTTGGTAATCATGCGCATACGCCAGGATTTCGATCGCAGCGGATTGAATGCGATACCAAGGAATGGCTTGGATAGCTTGGAATCGAAGCGATGCGCGGTGAACTCTCGGACGAATTTGTGGCTCAGGTATGTAGGCAGGGATTTCACTGCCCGCGAATTTTCTTGCCAAATTTGAAATGCCATCGGGTGGGCGACGGCGATGCGAAAACTGTATTAGAGCGGCTCGCTCAGCAAGGCGAAGAATTAACAGTTACCGCGAGAAACCATCGCTGGCTCATGGAGAGCTGGGGCGTCAGTAATTTCACCCGCCAAAACGTGTCATCCAAAGCTATCGCTGTTACAGCTTCAAGCACTGACGAACGGGACTATCTAAGAGAGCGTTATTGTGAAGATCGCAAGATATATGCTGCGTTGCAACGCGCCCTGAACGCGTCGGGCGGAACGTCGATCAAGGGGAGTTAGGTATTGGACAAATGAAGAGGTGACCAAAGTTACTGTTTTGAGTGTATGGGATCACCGGCACAGAATTGGCATTGTGCTGCAGCCAGCTGAAACCGTGCCAACTCATTCTAACTTCCGCGGCCCTCAGTCGCGATAATGATCTGGTGGTACCGGTGGCTATAGGTGGCACACACTAATCCCAAAGTCTGAAAATGGTCGGATGACGCACCGGACCAACCGCGGCTGTGCGGTTTTTTTCATTATATAGCGATGCATCAGACATTTTTGCCGTACTCTATCATCAGCGCCATTGAGCGGAGATTGTCATGCTAGGTGGGATTTCTGTGCAGTATCGGCAAGAAAACCCGACGAGCACCGGGAAAATCCCTACACCGCCGCCCGCCGCGGGACAGCCGGCCGTGCGTCAGTGGATTGACGCATTCGTCGCGGGCAATCTGGAGTTGGATGTCTTTTTGCAAGATCTGCAGGAGGAATTGCGCGGCAGTCCAGATAGCGCCTGGGAGATTCTGTCGCTAGCAGATCAATACTTTAGGCGCGGAAAAATATCGTCGGCGACTCACGACCGGATAAAATCCTGTGTCGGTGCGGCACTTAGGACCGCGGATAGTATGTCGGGTGCCGACCTGCCGCAGGCCAAGCCACCAGCTGCCGCGCGGGGCCCGCGCCCACCAGTCACGCCATCGTCGCCCGACGTGTTGCGGGACCGGTACCGGTTGACGGGCATCGTCAGTCGCGGAAAATCGGCGACGATTTTTGCAGCTCTGGACACCTATCTCGTCGGGCTCGATCCCCCAGGGCAAAGGCTGGCCATCAAGGTATTGGCCGCGGAGATGTCCCGCCAATCGGATAGCCTAAAGACATTTCTTGCGGCATTTGAGCGCCTGCGATCACTTTCCCATCCGAACATCGTTCGCGTGTACGACGTCGATCGACACGGCGACCAGGTGTTCCTGACCATGGAGCTGCTGGTCGGAATGACTCTGAGTGAAGGTTTGAAGAAGGATCCCGACAGGTTCTCGAACCTGGAATATGCGCAGCAACTGATCAAATCGGTCGGTTCAGGCATCGCCCACGCTCATTGCCGGGGCGTCGTACATGGCAATATTAACCCTGACAACGTATTCATCGTCGACGGCGGCGGGGTGCGAATCCTGGGCTTCGGGAGCCCACTGCCCGAATCCGAAACAACGGGCGGCTATGCAAGTCGCGAGGTGTTCGCTGGGCAGGCTGCGGATGAACGCGATGACCTATTTGCGCTGGCCGGCGTCGCCTACCATTTGCTCTCGGGACGTCACCCTTCCAGTGATCGCAGCGCCCGGAGTGCACCGGCGGGCCTCGCACAATCGCAATGGACCATTTTGAATGCGGGTCTGGAACTCGATCGCTCGCACCGCCCGTCGGATGTGGCGACCTGGCTGCGCGAACTGTTCGAAGAGCGGCCGATGCGCGATATGTCTTCGGCGCCTGAACGGGAAGCCGCGGCTCCCTCTTTACCCTGGGCGATGCGCCTAGTCTTCCTCATCGCCATGCTTCTGCTGCCTGCTGCTGGCCTATGGCACGGTGATGTACCGCAGAATACCTTCACCAATAACACACCTATCGTTGACCAGCCGGTCGTCACAAGAATCCCGGTTGTTGCAGACACGCCAGTCGTCACAAGCACGCCAGTCGTCACAAGCACGCCCGACGTCACAAGCACGCCAGTCGTTGCAAGCACGCCCGTCGTCACAAGCACCCCGGTTGAAACAAGCACGCCCGTCGTCGCACGCACGCCGGTCGTCACAAGCACGCCGGTCATCGCTACCACGCCGGTTGGAGTGAATCGGCCTCCTCCGGTTACGGAGCATGCCGTGGCGCACCCTGCTACGGCCTGGGCGACCAACGTGCGCATCGAATTTCAGGCGAGTGATGTTGAATTATCTGCAGACGATGCCTACGCCCGCGTCGTCGTCCGGCGTCTAGGAAACATCCGTGGCAGGGTGAGCTTCAGCTGGTGGACAGAATCCGGAACGGCAAAGCCCGGCAGGGACTTCGAAAGCGTGAGTCGCCGGACGGAGCTGATCGAGGACGGTAAGACCACGACGAGTCTCCTCATCCCGGTGATTTCGGGGGCCCCACGAGCGACACCACTCAGCTTCTATCTTTTCATCGACGAGCCCAGTCCCGGCGCGCTGCTCGGCTCCAAATTCGTTGCCATCGTGACGATTCCGGCATCGATTCGCCCGTAGCCGCAACGCCAACGATTTGATGATCGTGCTGACGCCGCGGACCCATGTAGCGGTGACCGGCTCCTTCTCGGCTTTCCTGTTAATCCGTTGGTCGGCAGTTCGACGAGGCGCTAATTTAACTAGATTCGTTCGGGGTTCACCGGTAACGTTGTATTCCGGTCAGATTAGCGTGTTAACTTGATTCAGGAAGGACACAGGCGCTGCGAGTTCAAGCATCTCCGACATCGCCGCGCATTGTCATTTCTATGGCGCAACAATTGCCTTTGTGGATCGTCACTGAGTGACCTCGAGCGCGTAACTCCTTGAGTCAATATTGTCCCGGCTGAATACCAAAATCTAATGCACGCAGTCATTCTCGACATTGACGGTACTCTTCTGAACTCAAGTGACCTCGACGGCACTCTTTACCTCGCTGCCGTTCGCAAAGTGCTCGGTCAAGCCAAAGTCCGCAGCAATTGGGGTCTCTACCAGAATGTAACGGACAGAGGAATTCTCGAAGAGATTCTTGACGACAACTCATTGCCTAAGCGCATTGCAACATTAACTGCCGTCAGAGACATCTTCATCGAGAGCCTAGGCCAGCACATCGACCAATATGGACCCTTCTTCGAGATACCCGGTGCGAAGGCTTTTGTTTCGAGTTTGCGCGCATCGGACTCGCATTGCGTTGCCTATGCCACAGGCGGTTGGTCTGCATCAGCATCAATTAAACTTAAAAGCGCTGGATTCCCTCTCGACGGCATCCCTCTAGCGTCCTCCGATGACTATCCTGAACGACCGGCGATAATGACCCACGCGCTGAACCAACTCGGCGGTGACTTTCAATCGGTTACCTATTACGGCGACGGCGAATGGGATGAGGCCGCATCAAGGAGTCTTGGCTGGAAGTTTATGCCAGTTGGGGAAAAAGTTGGGCGGCCTCAGCCGATTCGAAGCCGTTGACGTCGTACAACCGATGCGACCAACGGTGGGCGCGGCTATTGGCTAGATGGCTTCGCGTTTACGAGGTCGGGTTCACGCGGCACCGGCGGTCGCCTGATGTTCTGCTTTTTTGGCGGCCGGCGCGTGCGCTGAGTACTCCCGACGTCTACCCAGCGCCCGCTCTTGATGGAGCGTTGCATGGCTTCGATGATACGTACGTCGGCAGCCCTTCAGCCCGTGCAGGCTCGGGCGCACGATCGTCGAGGATATATTTTGAGAAATACTCAAGTTCGGCAGCGAACTGATCCTGTTTTCCAAACACAGCATGCGATCACGGTCGCCTGGCCGGTAGCGCATTTTAAGTGCCTGGACATATTCATAGGCCGGGTCGAGCGTCACGCTGCCACGCGTGGTCGG
>JANXZG010000146.1 GCA_025355645.1 Gammaproteobacteria bacterium
AGGCTAGGGTCGGAATCGAACCGGCGTACACGGCTTTGCAGGCCGCTGCATGACCACTCTGCCACCTAGCCACTCGTCAAAAAAGCAAACCCCGGACGGGCCGGGGTTATCACGCAAGCTGGAGCGGGAAAGGAGGCTCGAACTCCCGACCTCAACCTTGGCAAGGTTGCGCTCTACCAACTGAGCTATTCCCGCCTAAAACTGCAGGCGCAATTGTAGTGCCGAACGGCCCGGAGTCAAGGACTTACAACGTCGAACTACCCCGCAGTTCCGGCCAGGCCAGACGCAGGTACATGATCATCGACCATAGCGTCAGGAAGGTTGCAATCAACGTCAGCAACAGCCCGATTTTATAAATCGGTATGCCAAAGAAATTGAGGTGGAACAACAGGCAGGATAAGCCGACGATTTGCATGATCGTCTTCAATTTGCCGAGACCGGAAACCGCGACCCGCGCGCGCGCGCCAATCGTTGCCATCCATTCGCGCAACGCCGAGACAGCGATTTCGCGCCCTAGGATCACGATCGCCATCAGTACGACGTACCAATGCGGATCCCGGCTGACGATCAGCACAAGCGCTGCGGCGACGATCAGCTTGTCGGCCACGGGATCTAGGAAAGCACCAAGGCGTGAAGTCAGGCCGAGCTTGCGCGCGTAATATCCATCCAGCGTGTCCGTGATTCCGGCAATAGCAAAGCCAGCGCAAGCCGCCGGATCGGCCCACCAGACAGGTAAGTAGAATAACGCGATGATCGCGGGGATCATCAGGATGCGCAACCAGGTCAGCGCATTAGGCAGGTTAAAATAACCCTTTTTGTCAATTGCCCGGATGGAGGTGCTCATAAATCACTTCAGCTAGGCTGCGGCCCAGGCCGCGAATCTGCACAAAATCATCGACGCCTGCCCGCAGTATCCCCTGTAGGCCGCCGAATTGCTTGAGAAGTTCGCGCCGCTTTACCGGCCCCAGGCCAGGAATAGTTTCAAGAATCGACTCGTTATGGCGCTTGGCACGTTTACGCCGGTGTCCGGCGATTGCAAAGCGGTGCGCTTCATCGCGCACGCGCTGTATCAGGTGCAGCGCACTCGAATCGGGTGACAGCAGCAGTGGCGCATCGAACCCCACGCGAAACAACTGCTCCTGCCCGGCGCGCCGATCCGGCCCCTTGGCTACGCCGATCAAGGTGACATCCTTGATGCCGAGCTCGGCGAGGACCCCGGCCGCTGCGCTCAACTGCCCCTTGCCACCGTCGATCAGCAGGATATCGGGCGCGACGATTTCGCCGTCGCGTACACGCTTGTACCGGCGGGTCAGCGCCTGCTGCATCGCTGCGTAGTCGTCTCCCGGCGCAATACCGGCGATGTTGAAGCGCCGATATTCATTCTTCAGAGCACCCTCGACGCCGAACACCACGCAGGAGGCAATCGTATCAGTGCCGGCGATATGGCTGATGTCGAAACATTCGATGCGACGCGGCGCCTCGGCCAGATCGAATATGTCGCGCAGTTCCTCGAGATTCGCCTCGACGCTCGCGCGCGCCAGGCCGCGCATATTAAGCGCATGCTGAGCATTCGCCTGCATCATCTGCAGCCAGCGCGCACGGATGCCGCGAACGCGAGTGGCGATACGAACGCGGTGACCGGCGCGCTCGGCAAGGGTTGCCTCCAGCACCTCGATGTCCTCGAAGACCTGCGGAACGATAATCTCCCCGGGCGCTTCGCGCTCCAGGTAGTACTGCGCAATGAATGCGGCCAGCACTTCCTGCGGCTCGGCAAACGGCGCCTTGGGAAAGAAAGTCGTGCTGCCGAGGCTGCGCCCGCCGCGCACGAACATCAGGGCGACGCCGTACTCGCCGTTCCCGGGCGCGACACCAATGATGTCGGCATCATGGCGCACATCGGTGGTCACGATCTGCTGCGCCTGAACACTCTTCAAGTGCGCCAGCTGGTCGCGGATTTTCGCGGCTTCTTCGTACTCGAAATTGCCCGCTGCCTGTTCCATGCGCCGGCCCAGCTCCTGGTAGGCCTCGTCGTTGCGCCCTTCGAGCACCTTAATGGCAGCGCCCACATCACGGGCGTACTCCTCGCGCGAAATCAGACCTACGCAGGGAGCGGTGCATCGCTGGATCTGGTATTGCAGGCAGGGCCTGGAGCGATTGGCGAAATAGCTTTGCTCGCAATCACGCAAGCGAAAAAGTTTTTGCAATTGATGCAAGGTCTCCCGCACCGCCCCGGCGCTGGGGTAGGGCCCGAAAAAGCGCCCTGATTCCTTGCGGCTGCCGCGATAGAGGGTCAGCGAGGGGTATTCGTGGTTGGTCAACAGCCGCAGGAAGGGGAAACTTTTGTCGTCGCGCAGGACGATATTGAAGCGCGGACGATGCTTCTTGATCAGGTTCAGCTCAAGCAGCAGCGCCTCGGTATCCGAGTTCGTGATCGTGACTTCCATGCTTACGGTCTTTGCGATCAACGCCTGCACCTTCGGGTGCGCGTTGCCCACCTGGAAATAGGAGGCGACCCGGCTGCGAAGGCTGCGTGCCTTGCCGACATACAGGATCTCGCCCTTGTCATCGAGCATCCGGTAGACCCCGGGGCGCGAGGGCAGTCCACCGACGAAGGACTTCGCGTCGAAGGCCGGGCTCACGCGGCCAACTTGGCCGCGCGGCTTACAACCTCGCGGAACATCTGTGGCGTCAGGCGCCGGGTGTTCGTGTTATAGCGACTGCAGTGATAGGAATCGACCAGTATGCGGCTGGCGCTCAAGGCGTGCTCCGCACCATGGGCGAAGCGGAAGTGCCCCGGTGTTAGGTCACTTGCCCGCAGCACCGCGGTATGGGCAATCAGGCCGAGCGCCAGGATCACGCGGGCGTCCGTGCTCATTTTAAGTTCCGCGCGCAGGAACTCGTTGCAGGTGCGCACCTCGATGGGCAGCGGCTTATTGTCCGGCGGCAGGCATTTGACCGCATTGGTGATGCGCGCGCCGGTCAGGCACAGGCCATCATCTCGGCTGGTAGATTGCGGGCTGCTTGCAAGACCGTATCGATGCAGCGTCTCATATAGCAAGATCCCGGCATGATCCCCGGTGAAGGGCCGGCCAGTACGGTTGGCGCCATGCTTGCCGGGCGCAAGCCCCACGATCAGCAGCGGCGCCTTCAGGTCGCCAAATGGTGGCACGGGCCGGCAAAAATACTGCGGCTCTTCACGATGCACGGCGTCGAGAAAGCGTGCCAGCCGCGTACACCGACGGCATTTGGGGTCGTAGTCTTCGCTCATCGGGATCACAGGGTCGGGGGACCTAAAAAACGGGCTACGAGGGTCTCCGCGTAGCCCGCCGTTGATCGCGCCGAATTTGGACTAACCCGAGCGCAACCGAACCTTAGGCTCATGACATTGGCAACCGGCTGCCCGATCGGACAGCACCATCGATTCAAAATTCCGGCGGAAGATCATCAGGCCGGTGAGATTGGGGAATCAGAATAGCACTTGGCCGGGTTCAGGCAAGCCGGGTTTTTGGAAAATGCGGGGGCTACTCTATACTATTTCGCATAAAATCGTATAAGTTATTGTTTTTTATAAGTAAAACTACTACAAAAACAAGTTTGGCGCCTGGCCTACGGGGCGCCCACGATACGCCTGCCGTCGCCCGCCAATTGGGCAATGCGCATGGCTAGTTCCAGCGCCTGCTCCGCATTCAGGCGCGGATCCACCGGGGACCGGTAGGCTCGTGCCAGATCCCCTTCCGTCAGCCCGCGTGCGCCCCCCACGCACTCGGTCACGTCTTCGCCCGTCAATTCGATGTGCACCCCACCGAGTATGGACCCGCAACTCGCATGGATCCGGAACGATGCCTCGACTTCCGCAAGGATGTTTTCGAATCGCCGCGTCTTGACTCCGCCCACGGTGGTCTCAGTATTCCCGTGCATTGGATCGCACACCCACAGCACTAGTGCGCCGCTGGACTTGACCGCCCTGATCAGATCCGGGAGGCGCTGCTCAACATCCTTGACGCCGAAGCGGTGGATCAGCGTCAAGCGGCCGGGCTCGTTGTGCGGGTTTAGGAACTGCACGAGTTCCTGCAGCCACTCGGCGCTCATCGCGCTGCCGACCTTGACTCCGACCGGATTGGCGATGCCACGAAAATACTCCACGTGGGCGCCATCGAGGTTCGCCGTGCGCATGCCGATCCAGGGCATATGGGTCGACAGGTTGTACCAGCGCTTCTGTCGCTCGATGTAGCGCGTCTGTGCCTGCTCGGATAACAGGTGCAATCCCTCATGGCTCGCGTAAAAATCGCTGCGTGCTGCCGAATGCACCCGCTGGCCGCTGATCGACTCGAAGAACTCCAGCGATTCGGCGATCGACTGCACGATCTTCTGGTACGCCTCACGCAGCGGAGCATGGCGCAGGAATCCTAAGTCCCAGTACTCCGGGTGATGCAAGTCCGAGAATCCGCCGTCGACCAGCGCGCGCACGAAATTCAAGGTCAGCGACGCCCGTTCATAGCCGCGCAATAGCAGCAAGGGGTCGGGCTCGCGCTCGCGAGCGCTAAAGCCCGGCCTGTTCACGTTATCGCCGCGG
>JANXZG010000151.1 GCA_025355645.1 Gammaproteobacteria bacterium
GGGCAGTTCAGCCAAATGCTGATCGACCTTGAGCGAGGTCAGCAGCTCGATCCGCTCCAACACTTGATCGATCTGCCGCATGGAATGCTTCGCCGGCGGGGCCCACAGCCAGCTCTGCACGGTGGCGCCATCCTCTCTCGGTGTCGATTTCATCAATTTCTGTCCAATCCGTCAGCAATTTATGTCCAATTTCCTGTTTGCGGTGCGATTCAGCCCTCAACTTGGACATCGATCCAGCGCGAACGGCGATACTCTGGCGGCCATTCCGTCTGACGTTGCGCCAACCAGTGACGGCTTGCCGGAGCGGAACCCGCAAGGAGGGCAGCTTGCCGATCTTGCGGAGTGGTGCCGGACGAACGGTCCGATGCCGCCGTATGACAGGTCGCCAACAGAGCGTGCGCGGTCCAAAGCGCGGCTCCGCGTACCTTCGGATTTGTGATCGTGCGAAGGCCTCGCGTTAATCGCTTCGGAGGATAATCAGACACCGACATCCGCTGACCTCGTCCGATGAGTCCATACCCTTCCTGCTCCTCGGTCGCCGTGAAATCCTCGGCGACAGACCAAGATCGAACGGTTTCAAAATGTGTGAGGGCCCACGTCGTGACGTCTTCGAGGATCATCAAAAACGACACTGCTGTCAGTGTTCCCCAAAATAAGGGATTGGGCGGATTCCCTGCGATCGCGGTAGCCGCGGTTTTCTCGATCTCCACCAAGCAGCCAAGTATGGTGGATCGTAGGGCGGGTTGCGACCGCACTTTCAAATCCCGATATCGATTCGGCGCAAGCAACTCCCGCTGGCTCTTCAACGCGGCATGCGACCAGGACGATCGGTTGTTCGGCAAATGGGCGAGACTTCTGACCGTCAATGCGCTCCCATGAACCTTGCACACCGTGCACCACGCCTGTTGCCACACGCGGCGCCCATAAGGAGAGCGGCCGGCCGCGAGGTCAGCGATACAATAATGCGCACAATAGGTGCAGAAGGACCGGTCGTTCAACTCCCAGTCCGAGGAGGATGACCATAGCGCGTCTCGTTCAGCGCCAGAGAGGTTCGCTAAGGCTATAAGACGGTCGGCCACTCGCGGTTCATATAGTCGCGAAGCGGGCATCGAAATTCCAAATTTCGCTTTGCTGCCCGTCGCCTGTTCGACAGCGCCCAGTAGTAGCGCCGGACTCATCGCATATTCATAGCCGACGCGTTCGAACCACGAGGGCAACGATTCATCAGCCTGTGGTCGCGGGCATACGGGCCAAACCTTCAGAGCGGCATTCATGATGCCATGAGTCTCAGTCGTTCGCTGACGCGCACCACCGTCGCCGAATCGATGAACTCACTGCCATCATGGATCGCGATTTCAGCTGCACGCCCGAGAAGCCAGGTGACTCGACCCGTGATGCCGTCACTCTGTTTGATCAATGCGCGAATCATTTCCGGATCGCCGAACGGGGAGGACTTTCGCAGCGGCAGCAGTTTCCCGTACGCGACGACGAACGCTCGAAATGCGTCGGTCTCCGTCCAGCGCGGTATCAGCAGGGGCTCGAAGCGGCTGGCCACCTGAACGTCCGTCTGCAAGGCATGGAACGCATCGGAAGTGCCTACGGCAACGATGACGATTTTCAGCTCATTCGTTAGGAACTTTAGTAGATTGAGCGCCCGACGCTGTTCGCAGTGGCTACCGGCCAGCAGGTGATGCACCTCGTCGATGAACAGCAGCTGAGTACCCAGCTGTTTCAGCAGATGGATCGCCCGGCCCTCGAGCGCGCCGATCTGGTCGCGCACGGAGTAGGGCGCTCCCAAGACCTCGAGGATTCGCGTGTAGAATCGCCGCTCATCCGGGCTCGAAGGCATTTGCACGATCACAACGGGCCGCTTAGTAATGCCCTTGCGCTCATCGTAGTTACTCGGATGTTGTCGTTCCATCTTCTCGAGGATCATCGATTTGCCCATGCGGCTGTCTCCGTAAAGAAGCAGGCAGGGCATGCGGGCACACGTTGGATAGTGGAATCGTCGTTCGAGCTCCTCGACCGCGATTCCGGCCCGCGGGTAGGTAACCCAACGGGCCGTTTGCACCGATAAAATCCTGGTCTTTGCGTCATTACAGGCTAATTCGCGCGTCGCCGCCGTGAGATGTGAGAGATCGAGTGTCATTGCGTGGGTCCCCAAAGTTCGCTATCCAATGGAATCACGTCTTTGCTGTAGTCGATTGGGCTGGCCGGGATTTCGGCCGGCGCGGGGCGTCGCTGCTGCGGCTCCTTGCGCCGACGCACGGCCTTGGTTGCTTTTGTGGCGTCGGTGATGATGCTCTGTTGACGGGCGTGCATGGCGAACAGCTGTTCTTCGTTGATAGAGCCTTTGGCTTCGCGGCGAAGTTCCGCGTGAGCAAAGCGTAGTTCGGCGAGGGAAATCGGCGGTCGCCGCACATCGGCATAGGGGACCGCCTGGTAGCTCTTGGTCGGGGTCAGGACGTAGAGCCGCGATAGGTCGCGCGGGTCGTAGCGCGTCAGCAGGGGCTCACGCGGCTGCGCGATCGACGGCAGCACATCGGCCCAGTACCGAATCCGCTCGAAGAACAGACCGTTACGCTGGAGCTTCCGGTGGACGATGGGCAAAAATCCGATCACGAAACGTGCCGGGTCTGCGGGAAGCGCGGGGACGGTGCCATGGGCTAAGCTCCTCGCCCAAGCAGCCGTCGGCGTCGTGCCGATCATGCGGTGAATGTCATGATGGTACTGACCGGCGATCTCGAGATAGAGCCACTCGTTGAGCTCCGCGAGCGTCAACTTCGCCTCGTTCTCTGATTGATAATTGCCGCGCGCTGTCGGTGAGGAATCGGTGCTGCCGGGCAGGAGATGGATCCTACCCATCATGGTGCCGATGAGCCGCTCGATATGGGCCCCAAACCGAGGTCTCGCAACGGGTCGGTATGTCAAGGCGATCCCGTACTCGGCGCAGCCGCGAGTGAGCGCCTCGCCGTGGAATTCAGACCCATTATCGACAAGAATAGTCTTGGGAACGCCGAACATATCCCAACTCGCTTCGGTCACCGGCGCCGCCGCGGACCGACTCTTCGGTAACACTGCGTGCTCGATACACAGAGCCACTGCGAGCGCGGAGGGGGCTTCGAGTCCCAGGTGAAATCCCAGCACACTGCGAGTCGCGACATCGATGGCGAGCGACAACCAGGGTCGGCCAATGGAGCGTCGATGGACGGAATCCACGATCATCACATCGGCGAGGGTATGATCGATTTGGATGAGCTCGAGGGCCTCGGCCGCTTCCAACATCCCCGGAGTCGACAAGGCGATGGACTCGGCGGACTTGGCGCCCAAGCGTTTACGAGCGACCAATCGTGCGTCGAGTGCGCGAATGCGTTTGAGCACGCTGTTGCGAGAGGGACTGACTCGCTTCTCGGCATGGCACCGAGACTTCACCTCTTTATAAACCGATTCCATGGGTTTTCTGGGCCGTACCAAATAATGGCTCTGGATGGCAGCATCGATGATCCGCTCGATTTCCGGGCCGAGTCGCCGATGACTTTTATTCGGACCGCGCAAGTGTGCGATGAGGCTGGTTGTCTGCGCGGATGCCGTGTATCGCGCAATCAGTCGCCGCACCGTCCGGGGCGACACGCCGAGAGTCTTTGCGGCCGCTTCAATGCGCGCTGTGATCGGTCTGTCACCGCGCAAGGCATCGCGGATGGCCGCTTCACTCTGTTGAGCCTTATTCCAGACCACCGGATCGACGTCGCGAAGGGTCGCGAGGTGTTGATCAAGTTGCAAATTCGGGAAAGAGGGTATGCCCCGCAGTTCGATCACTGGAACCTCTCGAATGTCGGTCCCAATCGTCTCCTGGATCCGTGCGCGTGCGCCTCTCAGGCTCTCAAGTCGACAGACGCGGCCGTCCCACAACAGCAATTCGCCGGGTCGCAATTCCAGGCGAAGGGCTGAATCGGGAGGCGCCGTGGTCGTTGGCCTTCTCCGCGGATTTGGACGGAAAATGCTGACAAGGTACGTTTTTGGACAGAAACTGCTGACATGTTCAGCGCAGCATGCGCGGTCACTGGAGCTTGCACGTTAGCGCCGAACTACAAAACTTCCGTCAAGCGATCATGAGCTTACGCGCATTTGAGGAATTTGCACCGGTCTGTCCACAAGGTGACGGTTTGGTCGGGAATTAATGATGTCGACACGGGCTGATGGTCGGATGTGCTCGCGAATCGAGTGCTCCCGTTC
>JANXZG010000152.1 GCA_025355645.1 Gammaproteobacteria bacterium
GAGGGAAAGTCGCGTCGCGTTCACCAGCTACCTCCTGCGTCATCAGATGCGCCGCAGTGTTGCTGGCTATCCTTCAGCAGGGAATACGCGGATTAGCGGACGCATACCAATGGCGCACCCCGGGCACCCCATGCGGGCCAAGCATACGTCTTAAGAGCCGAGCGATCATGTGACCGGTATGTTTTCCGGCTCCCATTTACGGGAACGTCGTTTCTTCGAATGCAGAGCGCCCAAGTATCCGACTTCAAATGTTCTCTATTGACCCGACTTAAACTTTTGCCACAACCGAGTAATGGCGCGCGTGATATCAGAAGAGTTCTCCGTTACAACAAACAGCCGCTTCATCTGCTCTGGCGTGGGGTAGACGACCGGATCGCCGGCGATCGATGGCTCAATGTACTGAGACGACGCAGGAACAGCATTCGCGTAGCCTACGGCGTTGGTAATGTTAGCAATCGTTTGAGGGTTCATGATGTAATTGATAAAGGCGTGCGCATTTGCCTTGTGGGGTGCATCGCGTGGAATTGCCAACAGCGTAAACCAGACTGCAGCCCCTTCATCCGGAAGAAAGTATTTGATGTCATTATCGTTCTTCGCCGCTTTCGCGCGATTTCGCGCCTGGACCATGTTGCCGTTGTAGGCGAGCGCTACGCAGACGTCCCCGTTGGCCATCGCTTCGATTTCCCCGGACGTGTCGATATTACGAACGTAAGGTCTGATTTTCGTCAAAACCCGTTCTACATCACCCAGATCTTCGAGGGTCGGCTTATGAGGATCCTTGCCCAAGTACTGAAGAACTAACTCGACGATTCCCGTGGGCTCGTCGATCATGTTAATACCGCACGGAGCCAACTTGGCCGCATATGTCGGCTCAAATAGCAAATGCCAGCTATTAAGCGGCACCGAAGGCAACGCCTTCGCTACAAGCTTCTCGTTATAACCAATCCCAATAGTCCCCCACATGTACACGACAGCATGAGAATTGCCCGGATCATTGAGTGAAACGCGATCCATAAGGGCTGCATCTAGATTGGCCATGTTAGGAAGCAAGGCTTTGTCGAGCGTTTGATATGCGCCGATGACGACTTCGGGCTGAAAAAAAGTGGCCGACGGAACAGTGACGTCAAAGCCGCTGTTACCCGCCAACATCCGCGTCCTGAGTGTCTCGTTGCTGTCGTAGTAAGAAACCCGCACTTTGATGCCGGTCTGTTTCTCAAACGATAAGACAGTATCCGGAGCTATGTAGTCCGACCAATTGTAGAGGTTGAGAGTTTTACCCTCTTCTGCACCTGCGATATTGTTTGGCAAATCGTGGCTGGTGCAGCTGACCGCGAAAACTGCGGTTATAGATAGCAGCACTCTCATTTTAGACATTCGCATGGCGAGGGCGCGACGCTTTGCCCCCATATATGAAAAACCGGAAAGCCACACTGCGGATAGTATGAAAAGAAAACCAAGTCCTAATTGTTGCGCGTCAATCAGGATGGCAAGCGCGACAATCAGGATGGCAAATTTTTGATGAGGTCGTTTTCGAGGCTTTTGGCTCCGATTTGACCCGTTGAGAGGCGATTTTGACTCTATTTGGGGTCCAGCTCGTCGGTGATCGAGGCCGATGGGGTATTGAGGAGGTGTTCCCAGTGACGGAGTACCTGCCTTATGCCCGGTCGACACATTAACGATCACCAGATGAGGCTGTACATGAAATCCAGATTGACTGTGAATAAGCCGGCGGCGGCCGCGCAAGCGGCGATGAGCTTGAGAACCGCGTATCGGATCGAGAACGATCCTCGATTGCCCTCACAAACAGCAGCGCCCCGCGGCCGGCGCCGCCCCGATCCACTGATCGCCATCTTTGACGCCGAGATCGTGCCGATGCTCGAGGCGGCCCCGGGCTTGCGACCGATCGCGATCTTCGAGGAGATGCAACGGCGCCATCCGGAACTACCGGAGGGCGTGCGCCGAACAATGGAGCGACGAATCCGGCAGTGGCGCGCGCTGCACGGTAAAGACCGCGACGTCATATTCCGCCAGGTGCAGGAACCGGGGCGCATGGGATTATCGGATTTTACTGAGATGGGTGACCTGGCGGTGCGTGTCGCCGGCGTCGATCTGGATCACCGGCTGTACCACTTCCGGTTGGCGTGCTCGGGCTTTGAGCACGTACATGTCATCCTGGGCGGCGAGAGTTACGTGGCACTCGCCGAAGGGTTGCAGAACGCGCTGTGGACACTCGGCGGCGCTCCGCTCGAGCATCGCAGCGATAGTTTATCGGCGGCCTTTCGCAATCTCGACCGCGAGGCTGGAGAGGACCTCACCCGCCGGTATGATGCTCTTTGCAGCCACTATCGGATGGAACCGACGCGCAACAACCGCGGCCTAGCACACGAGAACGGTGGGATCGAAAGTCCTCACGGCCATCTGAAGAACTCGATCCGCGATGCGCTGCTGATGCGCGGCACGATCGACTTCGAAGATCTTGCTGCCTATCGCTCGTTCCTCGACGAAATCGTCGGTCGCAAGAACGCCCGCAACCGTCAACGCATCGATGCCGAGCGTGCCCTATTACAGCCATTGCCGGACAATCGCACCGCCGACTATGAGCAGGAGTTGGTCTACGTCAGCGCCTCGGGCGGCTTCGTCCTGCGCAAGGTATTTTACACGGTGCCCTCGCGCCTCATCCGCCACCGTCCACGGGCTCATCTGTTTGATGATCGGGTGGAGTTGTTCGTCGGCGGCACGCGGGTGCTCACGCTCGTGCGCGGTCGGCCCGGCCGCGACGGCAAGCACGGTCATGTGGTCGATTATCGGCACGTGATCCATGCGCTGCGGCGCAAACCCATGGCGTTGCTGAACCTCGTGTATCGAGATCAGCTATGGCCCCGCGAGGCCTACCGTCATATGTTCGATCACTTGTGCGAGCGGTTGTCCGAGCGCGCCGCCTGCAAAATGATGGTCGAACTGCTGAGCATCGCGCATGAACGAGCCTGCGAAGCTCAGCTCGCCGCCCTGTTGGCCGACGATCTCGCTGCGGATCGGCTGCCGGACCTGAAAATACTGCGGGAGCACTTCGCACCCGATCTGGCGAGCCTACCGCAGGTGTCGGTGCATCTGTCCCCTCTCACCGTCTACGAGGCGCTGAACGACTCGTACATCGGAGAAGCGGGATGAGCACGACCACCATCGACGCATCACGTCTGACGCTGCTCCTAAACGAACTGCGGCTGCCGGCGATCAAACACCTCTGGCAGCAGTTTGCCCAACGCTCCGACAAAGAAGGCTGGCCCGCGGCCCGCTTCCTCATGGCTCTTGCTGAACATGAGGTTGCTGAGCGCGATCGGCGGCGCATCGAACGGCATCTCGGCGAGGCGAAGTTACCGGCGGATAAAATACTCGACAACTTCGACTTCGCCGCCGTGCCGATGATCTCGAAGGCCCAGGTCTCCGCACTGTGCGCCGGCGACGGCTGGCTTGAAAAGGGCGCGAACTTGTTACTGTTCGGGCCACCCGGTGGCGGCAAGTCGCATCTCGCCGCAGCGATCGGGCTCTCGCTCGTCGAGAAGGGATGGCGGGTGTTCTACACCCGCACTTCCGATCTCGTGCAACGCCTGCAGATCGCACGCCGCGAGTTCGCACTGGAGGCGGCCATCCAGCGCCTGGATCGCTACCACTTGTTGATCCTGGACGATCTAGTCTACGTCACCAAAGATCAAGCGGAGACCTCCGTGCTGTTCGAACTGATCAGCGCTCGCTACGAGCGCCGCTCCGTTCTCATCACGGCAAACCAGCCCTTCGGAGAATGGGGAAAAGTCTTCCAAGATCCCGCGATGACTCTGGCGGCTGTGGATCGACTCGTTCATCACGCCACGATCTTCGAGATGAACGTGGAAAGCTACCGACGACGGACTGCACTCGCTCGAAAAAAAGCTGGACCTGGAAGAACGGCTCAGTACGCGACAACCAAGAATGTAGGAACGTTGACGCCGAGCGACAATCAAGTCGAAACGTAGTGCTGATGATGAACCATGAGGACCTCAGCGATGAGCGTCTGCAGCTCAAGAAACCAATATACGGGGGGGATACCAAGCTCAGGGGTCCAACGAGATCTCAGCTCCTGGAGCCTTACGTTCAGTTGAAAAAAACCCGATGCGAAGAAAAATACGCCAGAGCGTCTACCGCCTTCGGCGGCAGACTGCGCCTGGGTTAGACGTTAGTCGAAGATCAATGGGACGGAAAGGAGAGCTTGCCAGCGACAATCATCAGCGGCATGATCCTGATGCCGCGTGATCCTTGCCATCTTGATTGACGCGTGCCTGCCAACTTGATTGCCGCGCAATACACCCGCTCCAGATACAACGTGTTCCACATGGTGATAGCGGCGACGACGAGATTCAGGCCACTCGCGCGGTAGCGCTGGTTCTCGTATGAGCGGTCACGGATTTCACCCAATCGATGGAAGAAGATTGCCCGAGCAAGTGAATTGCGGGATTCCCCTTTTGCCAAGCCCGCGGAGATTCGAT
>JANXZG010000160.1 GCA_025355645.1 Gammaproteobacteria bacterium
ATTTCTCTTTGAGATGAGTGGATCTGCCTGAGCGGTTGTTGTGATCGTGTCTTTCTCTTTGGTCTTCGTCAATGATCTTGAGCAGAGAAGGTCTGCCGCGTTCAGCGGCAGAAGCTGTAAACAGGCGTGCACGATTGACCAATTTTTGAGTGGAATCGGCAATGAATAATGATCAGACCCGTTGGCAAGTTTCCCTCTCCGAATCAACAGCATGTAAGAATGGAGATATGGTCAAACCTCGGCGCCGGTGCCTGATAAAGGCAAGACGCCGGTTCACACCCCTGACCGGTTGGATGGAAGCCAAACAATACCAAGCTGGCGAGTCAGTGGTTCAATATGTTGGCGGCGGCAGGCGATTTCCCTGGCAAGCGGGAAGTGTTCTCAGCGAGAAGAGCGCTTACGGCCGGCGTTAATCTCGGCTGGTATTTTGGCAAATCAGCTTGAATACCCTTGACGTTGTTCGCGATTGTGGACCCGTCAAGCAGCATGATTCCGCCAGAATGTAAAAATGCCGAGCAAGGATTGATCATGCCATGCTCACGACGAGCTGGTGAACGGCTGACCATCGAATATTTGCGGTGAACAGGCCTCATGCGCAAGTGCAATGCCTGCAGAGAATGAGCGGAATATGCATGTCTGAGAATGCCTCGGGCGCACTGACAGTCGCGGTGCAATTCGCGGCCCAGTTTGCCCACAACCGTCACCGCTCCCGATAACAGTCACAAAACCGTCAAGGAATTGTAAAGAATTGCATCTCTAATACGCCTCCAGAAATGTCGGCTATTGACGCAAAAAAACAAATTCTCATCGTTGACGGTAATGTTGCCACCGGGGAGCCGCTACGACAGAAGCTGTGCGCGGCAGGGTTTCAGGCGCGGTCAATTGCGGACTGCGCGCTCGCCGCTGCGGAAATCGCGGAAAATCCGCCACAGCTTCTGATCATTGACTGGAACGTGCCGGGCTATGCAACGCTTGACTTGATCAATGGATTGCGCCTGGTACCTGCATCGCGACCCATCCGCCTGATCATCATATCGGCGCTCGCCTCGGAGCGGGACGTGGTTGCGGGCTTTGCGCTGGGAGCGGATGACTTCGTAGCCAAACCCTTCTCGTTGCTCAAATGGTCGCCCGGGTCCGTGCGATGCTGCGGGTACGCCGCATCCAGGGGCAGCGCACCGCGCTGGCCTGTGATGATCTGGTGCTGGATACCTCGACGAGCCGCGTGACCGCTCGCGGAAGCACGCTGGCCTTGCGCGGGATTGAATACCGACTGCTCGGATTCTTCATGTCGTATGCCGGGCGCACATTCAATCGCAACTAGCTGCTGACCCAGGTGTGGGGCGACGACAGCGAGGTCGACGAGCGCACGGTTGATGTGAACGTCCAGCGCTTGCGCAGAATCCTGACCGAGCGCGGCTTTGGTTATCGGTTCGCGTCCCCCGTCTCCGCCGGGGTCCACTTGCCCCAACCCGCAATTTGAGCACCGCGTCACACTTTTGCAGTGCCGCGCGTTATACCGCGGCTAAGTATCCTTTTTGCAAAAAATATCCTTTGGCGAGTCATCAGTTGGTAACAATTTATAGCGATGCTGCAACGCGTCGGGAGCGATTACGGAGGAGCACAAATGAGGGAGCCCCATGCGTATGCGCCACTAAAGGTTCGTTCCGGTATTCATCTCGGATGTCCATCTGGGATTTAAAGGCTGCCGTGCCGAACTGCTGCTCGATTATCTGCATCATGTCGAGGTGGATTACCTGTTCCTGGTCGGCGATATCATCGATGTCTGGAGCATGCACAAAACCATTTACTGGCCGCAGGCGCACAGCAATGTGCTGCGCACGATTCTCGGCAAGGCCAAGCAGGGCACGAAGGTGATTTTCGTGCCCGGTAACCATGACGAAGTGTTCCGCGATTTCGACGGAGCCGTGTTCGGGAATTTGGAAATTCACCGCGAATATCTGCATCGCGGGGCCGATGGCCGCCAGATGCTGGTGCTGCATGGCGATGAGTTTGACAGCGTCGTCAAGTTCAGCCCCTGGCTGGCAAGGTTCGGCAGCAGTATCTACGACGTCCTGCTCGCGATCAATCCGTATATCAATTGGGTGCGCCGCAAATTCTATCTGCCACATTGGTCGTTGTCCGCATACCTGAAATCGAAGGCCAAGAAGGCCGTACATTACATCAGCCGCTTCGAAGACGCGGTGGCCCAGGCTGCGCGCAGGCGCGGGGTCAGCACGGTCGTGTGCGGAGATATCCATCGCGCCGAGATGCGCGACATTAACGGTGTCCTTTATTGCAACGACGGCGACTGGGTTGAGAGCTGCTCCTCCCTGGTCGAGGACATCAGCGGCCAGTTGCGCCTGATCGATTGGCCGAAAGTGCACCAGGATAAGGCCGATCACGCGCTGCCGATGGCGGTCGGGCAAGCCGCCTGAGCTGCTCGCTGCTTCAGGTATCGGCGGCTGCTGCGCCACTGAGCTTGACCTGAGTCGCATGGATGTAAAAAAATTGCGCCTAATTGACCGATAACCGTCATGTTCGGCTGGCACCATTCGTGCATGAGTCTGCAGAATCTGGATCTCGATCGGGAGTTGAGTCGGCTGGAGAGCGCCTGGGCCAGGCCGACGAGAGAAGCATCGCCGCCCGCATTGAATACGAATACCGGGCGCTCACTGCCGGCGCGGACGCTGTCAGGTTCGGTGTTGCCCGTGCGACGCTTGACCGCGCAGAGGCGGCCAAGGCCCGGATCATGTCCCGGATCGACCGTCTGGAAGCTGCGTTGTTCGGGGAGTAGTGATTGCTGCCGTTACTGGTAAGGAGTGAGTCATGGCTTATCTGAACAGCGCAGGCGGTATGGCCGCGGAATTACTGGAACGTCGGGTAGGTTGCTGCCGTTAATGCGGCACTCGAACCGCGTGCCGATTGCAAGGTGTTGCTGGAAGAATTATGGAGCGGATCGAGACGGACTGGATCAAAGCACGAATCAGGCTTGCGGAACGCGAAGAGTGTACGCTGCACTGGGCGTGGAACTGGCGGATGTCGACTGGCACGAGAGCAGTGCCGCACTTGACTCGCAGGGCGCAGTATTGTCGGCGGCCTGAAAACTGACGCGGACTGCGGTTCTCGACAGGGCGTTCAGGGGAGACGATGAATTATCAAATGCGCTCTGTTTTGGAGCCTATCCGGGATTTTGTGTGCGAGGCATAACATGAGGGATGATCATGGACATGCCAAGCAAGAAGCGAACGGTAGCCGCCCCCGTATGAGCGCCCGCAGCATGCTCCTCGCCGCCGCTATCACCCACGCCACCTCCCCCCTTCTCCCAGCACATTATCGTGGCAGAGACTGCCGGTCCTTATCAAAGCTTATCAAGGATCCGGCACCGTCCCAATTAAACGACGGAACTAGATCAGGCACGTGCAGCGTCAGGAAGGCCCGTGTTGGCCGATTGCCTCCCGTAATTCTCCGGTCCGGACCGTGTCGGTCACTCACGAATCAGGCGGTGGGGGCGGATAACACTTCGAACGGCCGAAAACCCGTCGGCCGGCAACCTGATTCCCGCCGCTCACCGGCTTGCTGCCGCCCTGTCAATAGGCCAGAGCGAGGCGTCTATGCGAGACTTACGGTTGGCCGCACCGCGGTGGGCGCTGCGACCCTCATAACGGATAAGGGGTCGTGAGCCCTCTACTCGCTGCCGCATTCTCGGCAGCATGCGATCGTCATCTTGTCTCTGCAGCGCGTCAGATCAGTCGCACCTGTGTCGGCGGTGCCCGCGCTCCGAGCGGCAGCTCGCACTGGGCTTGATCCGGGTCCGTCTCCTCCCAAATGCGCCAAAATCTTCGCAATCGCCT
Organism: Gammaproteobacteria bacterium; assembly: GCA_025355645.1. Taxonomy (GTDB): domain Bacteria; phylum Pseudomonadota; class Gammaproteobacteria; order Steroidobacterales; family Steroidobacteraceae; genus Bog-1198. The sequence continues at coordinate 3,852 of JANXZG010000160.1, forward strand.
GCGCCTCTTCAATGCGGCGCTCACCTCGAGCTTCCCGCCGCAGCGAGCGCAGCGATCAATCTCGATGCCGAATACATGCTCCAGGCGTTGCGCCTAGCCGGGCGTTACGTGTGCGGACGTGGGGGGCCGGCCGCACGGTGGCGATGCGCGCCTGCGCTGCCGCCAGTGTAGGTACGAACGTGGGCGCGAACCCAGGCGTGACGCTCTCATCCGTGCGCGACACCCACCTTACCGCAGCGGATGGCCGCCGCACGTTCGTTCACTGCCTGCTTCTGCGCATCGGTCAGGCGCGCCACGTTCTTAACCTGCAGTGCCATGCGCGGGTTACGGGCTAGCGTGGCCTCATGCCGCATCAGAAAGTCCCAGTAGAGCGTGGTGAAGGGGCAGGCGCTGTCGCCGGCGCGCAGCGCCGGGTCATATCGGCAGCTTTTGCAGTACGGGCTCATGCGCTGGATGTACTTGCCGGTGGCGATGTAGAGCTTGCTGCCCATTACGCCACCGTCCGCGTATTGGCTCAACCCTAGCGTGTTGGGCAACTCGACCCACTCGACCGCATCGACGTAGACCGCCAGGTACCAGGCGTGTACCTGCTTCGGGTCGACGCCCAGCATCAGCGCATAGAGGCCTGTCAACATCAGGCGCTGGATGTGATTGGCGTAACCGTGCTCCAGCGTATGCGCGAGCGCGTCGCGCAGGCAGGACATTTCGGTGGCACCGGTCCAGAACCACGCGGGCAGGTCTTGCGTGGCACCCAGCGCATTGCTTTCCAGATAGGCTGGCATCTGGGTCCAGTAGACGCCGCGCACGTACTCGCGCCAGCCCAGGATCTGGCGGATGAAACCTTCGACGCTGGCCAGCGGCGCACGCGCGTTGTGGTACGCCGCTTCGGCCGCGGCCACCACTTCGCGCGGGTTCAGCAGCTTCAGATTGAGTGCGGCCGACAGGTGTGAGTGGAAGAGCCACGCGTCGCCCGGCCACATCGCGTCCTGGTAGCGGCCGAACAGCGGCAGCCGCTCCTTGATGAACGCCTGCAAGGACTGTAGTGCTTGCTCGCGCGTTACCGGCCAGGCGAAGCTGTCCAGCCGGCCTGGGTGATCTGCGAAGCGCCGGTTGACGAGCGCGATCACCTCGCGCGTGACCGCATCGGGTTCGAACGACGCGCGCGCTGGCACACCGCCAGGGCCGGCAGCGCCGAAAACCTCGCGATTATCGGCATCGAAATTCCACTGGCCGCCGACCGGCTCATCGTCCTGCATCAAAATCCGATGCCGTTTGCGCTGCTCGCGATAGAAGTACTCCAATCGCAGCGACTTGCGACCCTTGGAATGCGCTGCGAAATCGCGGACGCTACTGAAGAAGTGTCGGTCTTCGCGTACGTCCAGCGCCAGCTTGGTGGCCGCGGCCACGGCCTTGATCGCTTCCAGCACGCGCCAATCGCCGGGAGCGGTCATCACCAAGCGGGTGGGCTTCAGGCGCAGGCTGTCCGCTTGCAACTGCGCCCCCACGCTGCCAGCGTTGCCAGGCGCGTCCAAATGCGTGTAGTGCAGCGGGCGTCCCAAGTTTTGCAAGGCCAGCGCGAAGTGACGCATGGCCGCCAGGAACATCACTGTGCGCGGCTTGCTTGACCATACATGGGTCGATTCCTCGGCCGCTTCGACCATCCACACCGCGTCGACGGCCGCATCGAAGCCGTCGAAGCCCGATGCGTCGAGGTCGAGCTGGTCCCCCAGCACGACGATTAGTGAGCGCAGCTCAGCCATGTGCACCCTTCTTGAGCCGGCAGGCGCCGGAGCAGAATTTCATTTCGGCCCAGGTCTTTGCCCAGCGACGTCGCTAGCTCATTGACCGGCCGCAGCGCGCGCAGGGCTTGCTAGACAACGCGGCCTTGCTACCGCGAAAGCCGGCGATGCGCAGCATCACCGTAAATCCCCTCGGCCGGCCTGTACTCATCACCGGTCTTGAACTACACCTGCGCGATGAACAGGGTGTCGCCGAATTATGCCTCGCCGTCCGCGGCAAACGTGCGGCTCACCGCTGAATTAAGCCTGTACAGACCCTAAAGGTAACGTGGATCAGCGCGCCGTGGTTTGTTTCAAACGTCTTTCGCACATCGAACTTGGCGGTCCCAGTACAATCCCATTGACCCCTCGGTTCAAGCGGCGGAACGTGGTGATGATCCTATCAGCAATTGATTTCACGGGGGCGTCGTCAGCAGGTGCGGACCCTTCCCTTTTAATCACGGCATCCCTCACATTCCCCAGGGGTCGGGACCGCGGCCTGCCGACCTACCTCAATCGTGCAACAATATCGCGCAGCAAATGAATCTTGACTTCAACGTGTCGCGGAAAAATTCCCTCCTATGCTTACCCTGCTTTTTTTTGGTCGTGATCTGAGGCTTACTGATAACCCCGCCCTGGCGGCTGCGGTCGCCCGCGGTGGCCCGATCGTCCCCGTTTTCGTTCTCGATGATCTCGACGCCGGGGAATGGGCTCCGGGCGGCGCCTCGCGCTGGTGGCTTCACGGATCGCTGTGCGCCCTGGACGACAGCCTGCGCCAGCGGGGCAACGCGCTGGTGCTGCGGCGCGGCCGAGCGGAATCTGTCATTGAACAGCTGCTGCATCAGACTGGCGCCGACGCCGTTTACTGGAACCGCCGCTACGAGCCCTGGGCGAGGGCCAGGGGCGAACGCCTGAAGAAGACACTGAGGAATCGGGGTGTTGAGGTCCGCAGCTTCAACTCCGCCCTGATCCGAGATCCATGGGAATTGACGACGCAGAAGGGCGAGCCGTATCGGGTGTTCACTCCATTCTGGAAGGCCTTGAGAGCGATGGGCGTCTCTGAGCCAGCGGCGGTCGGGCCGGCGAGAATTCCAGGACCCGCGACCGCGCCCGAGAGTGAACCCCTATCATCCTGGGCGTTGCGGCCCACCGCGCGAGACTGGGCCGGAGGGATGCAGGCGATGTGGACGCCCGGTGAAGTCGGCGCGCAGGCGCGACTCGACGATTTTGCCGTCGGCGCGGCTTGCGACTATCGAGTCACGCGAAACACGCCAGGCATCGCCGGTACCTCGCGGTTGTCGCCTCATCTTCACTTTGGCGAAATCGGCCCGCGCCAGATCTGGCGTTTGATCACAGCCCAGGCCTTCGCCAGAACTGGCAATCCAATGCCGATCGGCGTCGAGACTTATCTCTCCGAGATCGCTTGGCGGGAATTTTCTTATCACCTGCTGTTCCATTTCCCGACCCTGCCGGACGCGCCGCTCCGCTTGGAGTTCGCGCAGTTCCCCTGGGCAGAGAACGCCAAAGGCCTTGCTGCGTGGCAGCGCGGCCTCACCGGTTATCCGATCGTCGACGCCGGCATGCGGGAGCTGTGGAGCACGGGCTGGATGCACAACCGCGTTCGAATGATCGTCGCTTCATTTCTAATCAAGGACCTATTGCTGCACTGGCGCGCCGGTGAAACCTGGTTCTGGGACACGCTGGTCGACGCCGATCTCGCGAGCAACGCGGCGAGCTGGCAATGGGTCGCCGGCTGCGGCGCCGACGCGGCCCCTTATTTCCGCGTCTTCAATCCGTCGCTGCAGGGCGCGAAGTTCGACCCGGATGGCAATTATGTTCGCCGCTGGGTCCCGGAAATAGGCAAACTTCCCAACACGCGGCTGCATTCGCCGTGGGAGGCGATGCCGATAGAACTCGCCGACGCCGGAATTCGTCTCGATCGAACCTATCCTGCGCCGATTGTCGACCACGGCGGGGCGAGGCAGCGCGCCCTCGAAGCGTTCAAGCGCATCAAGAAAAGCTGAGCAACTGGCCAGCACCACGACAAACTCCACACCGCCAAAACGGCCGGTCACGTCAAACCTCGCGCAGCCCGCCGAGCGCGAGTGGGGGATGGTGTTCACGCTCAATGGCTGCAACTCAGCTTGGCTTCCTGCGATCGAAGCACACCCCGGGTCCGACTCGGAGAGCAGCCCCTATTCCGCCCTAACTTCCTTCAGTTCAACCTTGAAAGCCCCCGATTGCTTGTCCGCAATAACCAGCCCTAAGTACTGCACGTCTGCGAACCAAACGGGTGGTGCGGCAATAGGTTGCCCGCGGAAACGCGCCACGAAGTCGGCGGCGACGAAACGCAGCGTTTTCCATTCGCGCGGCGCTACGAACGCCGCTTGGTATTGAACGGTGCCACTATTGTCGTCTGATTTGAGTGTCAGCCTGTAGCGATGCCCGTCGCCGCGCACGGTCAACAGCAGTGCCGCGGACCGCGCGGAAGGCGTGACGGGACCCTTGAAGGAGGCAAAGCCGCCGTTGTTCTCGAGTGACACCACCCCTTCGAACACCATTACTGCGGTTCGTACGCCAAGCCGCGATGTCGACACACCGCCCATCACGCCGTCGTTGACGACGCGAAACTCAAGCAAGATTTCTGGTCTCGCGAAATCGACCAAGGCCTGCGAGGAATGTGCGAATGGCATAGGTGTAGGGATCGCCGTGAAAGCAAGTGCGTCGAATCTACCGAGTCCGGAATACTTTTGTCCTAGACAAATTATACACACTTGCTATTATGATTCATATTTTAGCTATTATTGATATTCTGTCATGGACAAAAAAGACCACGGACGCCCCCCTTTTAAAGCGCTTTCAATCGCGATGGTCGAGCGCGACACCGGCCTGTCCAAAGACACGCTACGCATGTGGGAGCGCCGCTACGGTTTCCCAAGGCCGGCGCGCGACGGCAACGGCGCGCGTACATATACGCCCGACCAACTCGACAGGCTTCGCCTGATCCGGCGTTGCATGGACCTCGGACTGCGGCCCGGCAAGATCGTCGCCGCGTCGATGCATGAACTAATTGCGCACACCGGCAATGCGGTTGATGTAAGGAATAAAACGAAAGCGCCAACAGGGCCATTGCCGGGGGTGCTGCAATTACTCAAGGCGCAGCGGGTCGCGGAAATGCGTGACTTCCTGGTGCAGGCTGTGATGCGCCTTGGCGTGCTGCGCTTCATTCTCGACGTCATAGTGCCGATAAACGCAGAGGTCGGGCACGCGTGGATGCGCGGCGAGATCGCTATTCACGAGGAACATCTTTATTCAGAGCAGGTGCAGCACCTGTTGCGGCAGGCGATCGGCTCGGCTATGCATCGCGGACTCGCACCGCGCGTGATGCTCACGACGCTGCCAGGGGAAGAGCACCAGCTCGGCGTTTTGATGGCGCAAACGTTTCTGTCTGTCGAAGGCGCGCAATGCATCTCGCTTGGCGTGCAGACGCCAGCGTCCGACATCGTCAGCGCCGCGCGTGCTCACGGCGTCGATATCGTCGGGCTTTCGTTCAGTCAGGCCATGCAGCCGAGGAACGCCTGCACGGGATTGGCCGACCTGCGGCAGCGACTCGATAGCAGGATTGAGTTGTGGGCCGGTGGCGCGCTATGGAGTCGCGTGCGCAAGTCGGTGCCCGGCGTGCGATTTCTGTCGTCACTTACCGATATACCGCCGGCATTGGCAGACTGGCGCGCGCGCCGGTCCGGACGGGCTGCGTGATGAACAACGCTGTCGCGAGAGCCGCCGCGCCCTTGAATAATAGAAAATGTTTCTATCTAGATCGCGCTCGCGGCGGGGGGCTGATGGACAATCGTCTCGCCCCTGTTGTTGTCAATGCTGCTGTTGAAGGTGCCGAGCGTGACACTGTTCGAAAAAGGCATTGGAAAGCGGCGCCCAGCCTGCCGGGACTACTTCGCGCGCACCAGCGCGTTCTTTCGGCGGGCTCGAAAGTCGACGCGTGATGAGGATGGCTGCAGCAATCAAGATCACGGTCGGCGCGGCGCTGCTGGTATTGGCAATACCGGCCCGCGCGGAGTTGCGGGTATGGGATTTCCGCGTGTTTCTGAACGATGCGCCGATCGGTTACCACCGCTTCTCCCTGACCGGGGAGGGCGACGCGCGCGAACTGAAAAGCGAGGCGCGCTTCGAGGTTAAGTTTTTGTCCATCACAGCATATCGCTACGTTCACGACGCAACCGAGGAGTGGCGTGGCAATTGCCTGGTCAGGCTTGACGCGCGTACCGATGACGGCGGCCAGCACTCTCTGGTACAGGCCGTGAGCTCCGGCGACGGGGTCATGGTTGCGACGCAGATGACGCACGAACGCTTGCCCGGCTGCGTAATGAGCTTTGCTTACTGGAACCCTCAAATGCTGCGCCAGTCCCGATTGCTTAATGCTCAAACGGGCAAGTTCGAAATGGAGAAGGTCGTGGCATTGGGTGAGCAAACCATTAGCGTCCGCGGCGTGGCCGTGGCGGCGAAACATTATCGCCTTACCGGACTGAAACAACCGATCGATCTCTGGTATTCCACCGACGATGAATGGCTCGCGCTTGAATCCACTGTGTCGGGCGCACGCCGCCTGCGCTATTCGCTCAACTAGAGAGGTTTATCATGACAAACACCCCCGTCCTCTGCTGTTGCGCTGCGCTCTTTTTGCTTGGTGGCTGCCAGAGCTTGCCGCCGATGGCGACCGTGGCGCACGTCGATCTGCCGCGCTTCATGGGGCAGTGGTACGTGATCGCTAGTATCCCGACTTTCATCGAAAAGGGCGCACACAACGCAGTCGAATCGTACAGGCTCGATCGCGATGGCACGATTGCGACGACCTTCACGTTCCGCGCCGGCGCTTTCGACGGTGAGGAGAAGCGCCATACACCGCGCGGTTTCGTGGTTGACACCCATTCCAATGCGGTATGGGGCATGCAGTTCGTCTGGCCGATCAAGGCTGACTACCGCATCATCTATCTGACCGACGACTACACCCAGACCGTGATTGCGCGCCAGCAGCGCGATTACGTGTGGGTCATGGCGCGCACGCCGAGCATTTCAGATGAAGTCTATCAACGCATGCTTAAACTGATTGCCGATCAGGGCTACGACGTGAGCAAGATACAGAAGGTGCCACAGCGATGGAACTTTGAATAAACGCACTGTTCGCGAAAGCATTGTCTTCTGGTTCGACGCTTGCGCCGCCACTCGCCCCCTATTGGCCGTCGGCTCAAGATCCTTACCGGCGGCTGAGGGCCGCTGGCAGAGGTGCATGTGGGTTTTTGCCAGTTTCGCCCTGGTTTCCGGGGTTACGGTTGGACCGCGACCCGTGTCAAACTATGAAGGCAGCCCCTCACTCCCACTCAATTATCTCCGGCACTTATAAGCACCTGAAATAACGAGACTTCCACTAAGGGTACGGAAAACTTACCGTCAGTTTTACCGCCAAAAACTTCCGCTTGGGGACGATAGGCAGCGATAGATGCCGATCAACCGACACCCGCTTCGAGCAACGTAAACTGCGACCTACCAATCAACTTCCTGAAGTCACGATCAAAACTGACCAAGTGCTCACCGAGGTGGATCGTCGCAGCGGCGAGCCATGCATCCGGCACGGCATTTCCTTTGAGCTGCTTCTCGATGCAAAGTTGCCTCAGGCGAGGCCACTCAGGGCCGAGCGACGCAAGGTGGACACCTTGAGCGGCAAGCAGCGCATCGATAAAGGTCAGGGCGTCGTCGACCGGCGTTGGGTCCTGGAAAATCTTGGGACTGCTAACCAGCCGCAGGAAGCTGGCCAGCACCATTGGCATAAGAATTAGCGTGCCGCCCGAAGCGGCAGCTGAGGCGGCGTCTTCAAGCCAGCTGCGAGCGATACGATGGTGCGGATGGTCGCTGCGCGAAGCGGCAACGAGCACATTGACGTCAGGCGTCATCGCCCAATGCTGCCAACATTGCCTTGTTGCTCAGCGGATCGACGCCCGCCGCCAATCCGCCGCGTCCCTTAAATACGGGAAGGCGCAGCCTGCCGCGTTGGGGCGCCGCCTGGCTTCTAAGTCGGAGCTGGAGCCCCTCCTCGATCACACGGGTCAGGCTGGTGCGTTGCTGAGCGGCCAGCGCCTTGGCATCGGCAAGCAACTGGTCGTTGATGTCGAGCGTTGTCTTCATGGTTCATCATACAGAATTCTGTATCCGGGTTACAAATGAGAGCCATGGAACTGGGGAAACTAGCATTCCTGCACAGCGCGCCGGGAGGCGGGTTTTTGCCTATATTGCCCTGAAACTCAGGCTTAACCACCTGAGGTCGCACGTGCCATACTCGGAGGGGGTCCCCGCTCACTCCCACTCGATCGTCTCCTGCACCCCAACCATCTGAATCGTCGAGTCTTTGCCGAGTCCCCGGATTTTTACCGTCGGATCTACCGCCAAGTACTTCCGTTTGATTCCGATAGAGGGCGATTGATCACGAGAGCCCGCTCCCCTGCGCATCTCAGCTCCCTCGATGGCCGCAATCGACC
>JANXZG010000008.1 GCA_025355645.1 Gammaproteobacteria bacterium
CCCAAGTGCGCCTGGTCCGAATAACAGGTCACCCTGCTTTCAGCGAGCGCGCGCCGGACCACGGCTGCCACCTGGTTTATCAATGGATGCTGGACGCTGCATGTCGGGATATGCACGACGCGATGGGTGCCCTGCTCGAACAGGCCAAGCTTGGGCGAACCCAAGCGGCCGCGGATCGCGAGGCGCGCGCGCAACCGAAACCCGATGTTATGCCCTGACCGGACCACGACGTCTGGCAATCCATGCGCATGGGCCAATTCATCGAGCGAGCGCTGCGCTGCCGGGGCAATGCCTGCGGCGCCGAATCGAGGGCAGCCCGGGCACGGCGGCCGGTGCGGGCAGGAAACCCTTAAATTCAACGTGGCGCCATGCGCAGGGCACCATCAAGGCGGATCGTTTCGCCGTTGAGCATCGAATTTTCCACGATATGCAGCGCCAGTTGCGCGAATTCATCGGGGGCACCGAGACGGGCTGGATGCGGCACGGCAGCCGCAAGTGCGCCGCGAACATCGTCGGGCAGGCGCGCGAGCAACGGCGTATCGAAGATCCCCGGCGCGATGCTGCAAACACGGATCTGGCGTTTGGCGAGGTCGCGCGCGGCCACCAGCGTCATGCCGACGACGCCGGCCTTGGTCGCGCTGTAGCCGATCTGTCCGATCTGGCCCTCGTACGCCGCGATCGATGAAGTCAGCACGCACACGCCCCGGTCCCCCTCCAGTGGCTCATTCTTCGCCATGCGCGCCGCGGCAAGGCGCAGGCAATTGAACGTGCCGATAAGATTGATGTTCACGATCGTCTCGAACTCCGCCAGCGAGCCCGCCTCGCCGTCCTTCTCGACCAGGCGCACCGGCCGGTTGACCCCGGCGCAGTGAATCAGCACGCGCAGTGGCGCCAGTGCCACTGCCATATCGAGTGCCGCAGCCATCTGAGCGCTATCGCGTACATCGGCTTGCGCAAAGCGCGCTTTGGCCCCGAGGTGCGCGAGCGCCTTTGCGCCATTCTCATCAGATGAATCGGCAATTACCACGTCTACGCCGCGCGCGCACAGCGCGCTGGCGCTCGCGAAGCCGAGGCCGGAGGCGCCTCCCGTAACGAGGGCGGACATATTGGCAATCTTCATATCATGACCTCTTCGGATGATGTTGCACGAAGCTCGGCGATTCGCTCGGCCGATAACCCAAGCCGCCCTGCGAGAATGACGTCGCTGTGGACCCGCTAAGATCCGTGACAGGTCCAGTACCTTGATGTGGGCTCGCGCGGTATTCCTGTAATTCTGCTAGTCCTTGAGACACACAATACCAACTCGCACTGAGTTTGGCGCATCGCTTGACGGCGTGGAGTGCTAAGCGCGAGAGTGCGGCATGAAGACGAGAATCACGGAACTGTTCGGTATTCGCCACCCAATCATCCAGGGCGGCATGCACTTCGTCGGGTTTGCGGAACTCGCCGCCGCAGTCTCGAACGCGGGTGGCCTCGGCATCATAACCGGACTTACCCAGCGCACGCCGGAGGCCTTGGCGGCGGAGATCCGCCGCTGCCGGGACATGACCGACAAACCATTCGGGGTGAACCTGACCTTTTTGCCTATCGTCAGCGCCCCGGACTACCCCGGATACATCCGCTCGATCGTCGAGGGCGGCGTCAGGATTGTCGAGACGGCTGGCAACAATCCGCAGAAATGGCTCCCGGCCTTGCATGAAGCCGGCATCAAGGTCATTCACAAGTGCACCTCGCTGCGACACTCGCTCAAAGCCGAGGCCATCGGTTGCGATGCGGTCAGCGTCGACGGGTTCGAATGCGGCGGGCATCCGGGCGAGGATGATGTGCCGAATTTCATCCTGCTGCCGCGGGTCGCCGAGCAGCTGAAGCTCCCGTTCGTGGCCTCCGGCGGCATGGCGGATGGGCGCTCGCTGGTCGCAGCCTTAGCGCTCGGCGCGGAAGGCATCAACATGGGAACCCGCTTCATCGCGACCCGGGAAGCCCCGGTTCACGACAACGTCAAACGGGCGATCGTTGCTGCAAGTGAACTCGATACGCGGCTCATCATGCGCTCCTTGCGCAATACCGAGCGCGTGCTACGCAATGCGGCGGTGGACAAATTGCTCGAAAAGGAACGCAGCCTCGGCGCGAATCTCAAATTTGAGGACATTATTCATGAGGTCGCCGGGGTCTACCCCCGCATCATGAAGGAAGGTGACCTGGACGCCGGCGCCTGGTCCTGCGGCATGGTCGCCGGCCTCATTCACGATGTGCCCTCCGTCAAGGAGCTGATTGAGCGGATCATGGCCGAGGCCGACCTGATCATCCGTACCCGCCTTGCCGGAATGCTGGGCGCTCCCGGCCCTTGAACTGCGGAGCCGATAAGGCCACGATATGCCGCTGCTAAAGCCCAGCTGATATACAATATTTCAACGGATCTAACGACTGCTAATTCTGAAGGGGAGCTTCCAGTGTATTCGGACATCGAAATTGCTCAAAAGGCGACCTTAAAGCCCGTCAATGAAATTGCCGGCCGGCTCGGCATACCGCTCGAGGCGCTAGACCCCTACGGGCATTACAAGGCAAAGATTTCGCTGGAATACATCAATAGCTTGGCCTCGCGCCCGGACGGCAAGCTGATCCTCGTCACCGCAATGAGTCCGACGCCCGCCGGCGAGGGAAAGACCACGACCACAGTAGGCCTTGGGGATGCGCTGAACCGCATCGGCAAGAAAGCCGTGATCTGCCTGCGCGAGCCGAGCCTGGGGCCCGTGTTCGGCATGAAAGGCGGAGCCGCGGGTGGTGGTTACGCGCAGGTCGTGCCGATGGAAGACATCAACCTGCATTTCACCGGGGACTTCGGCGCGATTGCGCTTGCCAATAACCTGCTCTCCGCCCTGCTGGATAACCATATCCATCATGGCAACGAACTCGACATCGATGTGCGCCGCATTGCATGGAAACGCGTCGTCGACATGAACGACCGGGCGCTTCGCGACATCGTCTGCTCCCTGGGCGGACCGGGCAATGGTTATCCGCGCGAAGACGGCTTTGATATCGTGGTCGCCTCTGAGGTCATGGCGATCCTGTGCCTCGCGACCAGCATCGCGAATCTGAAGGAGCGGCTCGGCAATATCGTCGTCGGCTACACCCGCGCACAAAAGCCGGTCACCGCAAAGGACCTGCAGGCGCATGGCGCGATGACCGTGCTGCTGCGCGATGCACTGAAGCCGAACCTTGTGCAGACGCTCGAGAACAATCCCGCCTTCATCCACGGGGGACCCTTCGCCAATATTGCGCACGGCTGCAATTCGGTGCTGGCGACCAAGACCGCCTTGAAACTTGGCGATTATGTCGTGACAGAAGCGGGCTTTGGCGCGGATCTGGGCGCCGAGAAGTTCGTCGACATCAAGTGCCGCAAGTCCGGCCTGAAGCCTGCCGCTGTCGTCATTGTCGCAACCCTTCGCGCACTGAAGTTCCATGGCGGCTGCGAACTCAAGGACGTGAATAACAAGAATCTCGAGGCCCTGGAGCGGGGCATCGCCAACCTCGAGCGGCATGTGAACAACGTGCAGAACCACTATGGGCTGCCCTGCGTCGTCTCTACAAACCAGTTCACCAGCGATACGCCAGAGGAATTTGCACTGCTCGAGGAGCGCTTCGGCGGCATGAAGGTGCCGGTAATTTCAGCGCGCCACTGGGCCGATGGCGGCAAGGGCGCGGAAGCGGTCGCGCATGCGGTCGTGAAGATCGTCGAGCAGGGCAAGAACGACTTTCATTACGTTTATGAGGATGCGCTGACGCTGTGGGACAAGATGCGCGCAATTGCAACCAAGATCTATGGCGCCGCGGATATCACTGCCGATTCCAAGGTGCGCGCGCAGATCGCCCGCCTGCAGGCCGACGGCTACGGTCACTTCCCGGTATGCGTCGCGAAGACGCAGTACTCGTTCTCAACCGATCCGGGGGCGCGCGGCGCGCCCTCAGGTCACAACGTCAATGTCCGCGAAGTGCGCCTGGCCGCCGGCGCGGAATTCATCGTAATGGTATGCGGCGATATCATGACGATGCCGGGACTGCCGAAAATTCCCTCCGCGAACCGCATCGACATCGACGAAAACGGCAAGATCTCCGGGCTGTTCTAAAGTCAACGGCAAGTTGAATTCACGCGAGCGATTTCCACGGACTAGGTTGATGCGCGATCTGAGCTACAAAGCTCAGATCGCATAGCCGGACGGTAATCAGCGCCAAGCCCTCGTGCGACCCGCCATGCAGGATATCGTGCGTGTCCCGAAAAGGCACCTGAAGAGGCCCAGGCATCGAGCCGCGAAGCAGCGGACAGTCTCGAGCTGAAATGGCCTCCAGTGACCGGGACTCTGCGCAGAAGGCGGCTGATATCGTTAAGTTGATATGTTAAGGCACCATATCGGAATGCCCAAACCAACGCCGATCGCTAAAAAAAATAGCGCTTAGACTCAGCGCGCCGCTCCCGTTTGCGGATCACCAGACGGTCAGATATTCTATTTCTAACTAAGACTGGCTCGCCGTAGGAAGGACACCTAAATGAGACCGACTCCATCGCGAAACCCTCGCACTCCATGGCTCGCCACGACCTTGACGCTAGGTTTCGTCAGCGCCTCGGCCTCCGCAGCCGACACCTACAATCCGCAGACGCAGCAGCTCCTCATTCCGGCTGTGACCGTGGGAAACGCCTCGTTTACTAACGTGATTGTCGGAATCACGCAGGCGGACATCGTCGTTGCGCCGACTGGCCCTGCCCGCTCTTTAACGTAGATACCTACAACCCTGTGAACAATGAGCTGACCGTTCCGACCGTGAATGTCGGCGGGGCCACGTATTTCAACGCCGTCGTCAAGGTCGGTTCGCTCATCTCAATTGGCGGCGTGACCGGCGCGGACACCTACAATGCAGGCACCGTGACGATTCCCGAGGTCCAGGTGGGCAACGTGATCTACACCAATGTCGTGGTGACGATCAGCTCCATTCAGAGCCGCGGCGGTGGCATGCCGAACAACACGGTTGACGTCTACAATTCTTCCAGCCATCAGCTGGCCGTCGCGGCAGTTGAGGCAGGTGGCGCAGTCTTCACTAATGCGCTCGTCACCCCCGGGTCCATCGAGAGCGTCGGTGGTCAGCTACCGGTAGAATCCAATATATATTCCTTTGGCCCCACCGCTCCCGATAACAACGATTCGAACTATCCCAATGGCGCACTCATCCAGGGTGCCGACGGCAACCTCTACGGGGCCGCGCTTCAAGGGGGGACAAACGGTTTTGGCACGATCTTCAAGTTAACGCTGGCGGGTGTCGAATCGATTGTGTACTCGTTCGGACCGAACGGCAGCGGCGACGCTCAATACCCGTTAGGATCGTTGGTTCAGGGTAGCGACGGTACGCTTTATGGAACGTCGGCCGGCGGCGGAAGCGGGAGTGGCACAGTCTTCAGGGTCACTCCGCAAGGGGTGGAGCACGTAATCTATTCATTCGCAGGGGGCACCGATGCGGCCGGTCCGAATCCTGGCCTCGTGCTGGACGCCGCCGGCAATCTTTACGGGACCTCTAGCCTCGGGGGAGCCCATGGTTTCGGCACCATATTTAAAGTCACTCCGCAGGGTGTCGAGTCGGTGTTGCGATCTTTTGCTGACGTGCCGGATGGTTCGCATCCCGCGTCGAATCTGATCCTTTGGACAGATGGCAATTTCTACGGGACCACGCAAGGCGGCGGTACTGCGAGCGAGGGCACGGCATTTCGAATGACGCCGGCCGGTTCGCTAACAATCCTGCATTCCTTTGGCGCCAGTGCGGGTGACGGCTCTATCCCCGTCACGGCGTTGACCCCTGGTCCCGACGGCAATTTCTATGGAACAACCGATACCGGGGGTACCTTCAGCGGATCTTACGGTGGGACGGTGTTCAAGATGACGCCCGCGGGCGCCGTATCGATCCTGCACTCGTTTTCCGGCTACAGCACGCCTGCAGGCATTGATGGATCCAATCCAGAAGGCACGCTTCTATTGGATGGCAATGGCAACATGTATGGAACGACCTATGATGGTGGTAAGTACTCTTCCGGTATTCTTTTCAAACTCACGCCGGCCGGAAAGGAA
>JANXZG010000020.1 GCA_025355645.1 Gammaproteobacteria bacterium
GGGTGCACGTTGCGCGTGATGCGTCAGGGATCGGCCGCGCGAGAGGCGTGTGCCGGGCGAGGAGGGGGCTACGGCGCTCTGGTGGCGGCCGCTAGTGCCGCGATGCGGTCAGGATCGACGGGTTTGGTGAGGTGTGCATCAAAGCCCGCATCCAGGGCGCGACGCCGATCCTCATCCTGTCCCCACCCAGTCACCGCGACAATCGAGACCGCGCCGCCTTTAATGGCCCGCATCTGCTGACAAGCCTCATAACCATTCAAATCGGGCAAACCGATGTCCAGAAGCACGAGCGAGGGATCAAATTCTTTCAATGCCGCGAGTGCACCGGCGCCGTCGTACGCGACGCGCACCTCGGCACCTAAGTCGCCGATGAGTAAGCCGATCGAGTCGGCCGCATCTTGATTGTCGTCAACCACCAACACTCGAATGCCTGCGAGATTGTCGGTCGCCTTCAAGGTCTCGGCCGCTCGCATTGGGGTGATCGGGGGCGCGGGCACGCGGATTGTAAATTCACTGCCTTGACCCGCCCCTGCGCTGTCGGCGCTGATCGAGCCGCCGTGCAACTCCACCAGACTGCGCGCGAGCGCAAGCCCAATCCCGAGTCCCCCGTGCCGCACGGCGCTGTCGGAATGCACTTGGGTAAATAGGCCAAAGATCGTCGGCAATAGGTGCCGGTCAATGCCAACGCCCGTGTCCGCGATCTGGAGAATCAGCTCGGGAGGAACGGATTCACCCGGCGACACGAACTCGGATCGCAGCGTGATCTTGCCGCCTTGCGGAGTGAACTTGATCGCGTTGTGAAGAATGTTAGATATCACCTGTTGGAGCCGTGTCGGGTCGACATTCAGCAGGCGATTGGGATTATCGAGATCAACCTCAAGTTCAAGTCCCGCGGTCGCCAGGGCTTCCCTGTTGGCCTCCACAGCGCTCTCGACCAAACTCGACAACGTGACCGGATCGCGTTGCAACTCGATCTTGCCTGAGCTGATACGAGAGACATCGAGAAGATCATCGATGAGACGCACGGCATGCCCGATTTGCCGCTCCATCATCGGATGGATCTCGTCAATCAATTCCGGTTGCTCGCGGGCACGCTTCACGAGGGCTATACCATTACGAATCGGGACCAAAGGATTGCGCAGCTCATGCGCCAGCATGGCGAGAAATTCATCTTTGCGCCGATCGCTATCTTTGAGCGCCTCGAGCACCTGCGTGCGTTCGATGAGATCCGCTGCTTGACGCCCCAACAGATCGAGGAAACGCAGCTCGCGTTCACTGAGCTCTCGGCGCGTACGCCAGTGCGTCGAGAACATACCGAGCGGCTGACCCGCGCGGCTCAGCAGTGGAGTCGATTGTGCGCAGCGGATGCCGGCATCCAGATGCAGTTTGAGTGCGCCATCCGGATCGCATACCTCAGGATCATCAAAAACAACAAACACTCGCTCGCCTTGCGTCAAAGCCACGCCGCAGGGCGATCCAGATGCAGCGTCCACCCGCGCAAAATGAGCGGACATGGCAGGCTCAAAACCCGTTGACGCCAAGATGGTAAGCGTGCCAGATCCATGATCGAGAAGCTGTATGGTCCCGGCATCCGCGTCCGTGATCTCGATGGCCGCGGCCAGGATCTCCTCTAATAAGATTGAGGGGTTTCCGGAGCCGATCAAGCGCGCAGCCAGATCGCGCAGCAGGCGCGTATCTTTGAGCTCGCGCCGCACAGCCGCCTCCGCCTGTTCTCGTTCCATCGCCCAGGCCGCGATGCGTCGATTCTCCGCCGCGAGCCGTTCGAGCTCGCGTTCGGCGGCGAGGCGTGCCTGCTCTTCTAGGTTGTGATTGGCGCCAGCGGTCTGAATGACTTGAACCGCCGCCGCCGCGAATCGCGACAAACTGGTCACGAGTCGCCCATCTTCCTGATCAAATTGTTGCGCATGGCTGTGGGCAGCGACCCATACGGTACCAATCGGTTCGGCGCCGCGATAAAAGGGCACCAGCAACACTTCGCATGGCGGATGGGGGAGCGCATCCACATAGGGGAAGTGCTTCACCATATCGATCATCAGCAGCAGACGATTTTGATCGAGCACCGTCCCGCACGGACTGAACTGGCGCGGCAAGGTGTTGCCCACCAGCGGCGCGTATCCGCCGGAAGTCGCCATCCAACGGAATTGCGTCTTGATTTCCCCTTGTTCGGGATCTAAGAGACTGACGCCGGCCGATCCCGCGCGGCAAAGTTCGCGCGCACTATCGACAAGTTCCTGCAATACACGACCGGGGGCCTCAGCCATCGTGGTCGCAAGCTTTAGGAGAACTCGATTCTCGGCTTCAAAATCAGGGGCGCGCGACGAGCGGCGGCCTAGCTCAGAGGTCGTGATGACTGATTCAACGCCGCGACATTCGGCGGTTGATAACTCGGGGGAGCTCGACATCTGGATTCCTTCAAACCGCCTCTTCGGCCGGAGGGTTAGCTTGCCGGATATCGTACTCCAACACCCCCTTACCGGGACATTTACCTGGCCCGAGGCGGGCTGCCCGGCGACCTGAGAAAGTTTTTCTGGGGTCTCAACCACCTCAAACTAGGCGTACGTCTCTCGTAAGCTGTGCACCGCAATATGTAGAGTGAAGGCAGCAACGGCTCAAGATGCAAGTTTATGACTGCCGGCATGACACTCTCATGATACTTAGCCTGGCTCATTGCGAGTTGGCCATACAGGCCCGGTGCCAGGATCGGACGAGGGATGCTCTGGCGAGGATTAAATCGGCGCCCGACTCTCTATATCCCATCACGTGTCGCCTACACCTCCAAACTTCCGGCCCGGTCGTCGGCAACGCAAACTCGCGCAAGAATGAAGACCTGGCTGTCATCCCAGGAGTAAACAAGCTCGCACCGGGGTAAAGGACAGTTCCTGTTAACGGCCAAGTCGGCAGCCATTCGGCATTCATGACACTATCCATATCTATTCAATATCTATTCAACGTGGTAGTCTGCTTGTCTATGAGAACCGCTCTTGAAAAGAGGGTATTGGATTTGCTACTTCTGCATGGCGATGGCCTCAGCTCGACCGAGTTTTTGACCAGGCTGCGCCCTCGTGTGAGCCAGCCGACGCTGTGGCGTATTCTCGATTCACTGCGCGCGCAGGGCGCGCTCATTCGCGAAGGAAAGGCCAGGGCGACGCGCTACCATGCCCGCAAACGCACGGACCTTGCCGTCCTGCGCTCACGGCGCATGCACGAAAGTGTTGCCAGGCGACTCCTGCGCGAGCCGGCGTTGCGGGTGCAGGCACTCGAACGACTGGACAAACTGCGGGCGGCCAATCCGCACGGCCGACGCTATCACGATCGGTGGAACGAGCTCTTACAGGGCCCTTTGGTGGACGTGCTGCGTGTCATGACAGAGCCTTCGGAAGTTGCCGACGATTTGCGCAAAGAGTCGCCCATGAGCGCGCTCGTATTGCCTGCGGAGCGGCAGCGGATATTCGACTCGACGCGAGCGGACTGAGTCGTGCGCCGCGCTCAGTTGCAACACATCATTTTTGAAATCGGGGAGCGCTTTGCTCTGACAGAAGTCTTTGTCATCGGTTCTTCGGCAATACTGGCCGTGCTTCCGGATCCGCCTGAGGGTGCGCTTACAGCTACTCGCGACGTCGGTATCATCCCGCCCGACGGCGATGAGCGCATGGCCGATCGGATCTCCTTCGCCATCGGTGAAGCGAGTCCCTTCGATGTCGAATATGGCTATCACGCACAAGGCGTCTCCTTTAAGACCCCGACCTACGCGCCGAGTAGCTGGCAAACGCGCACCATAGATTTATTAGTCGGAAAAATTGTCGCTCACTGCATGGAGCCAAATGATGTCGTCTTGAGCAAGCTCGGCGCCGGACGCGAGAAGGATCTCGAGTTTGCGAGCGCGGCTGCTGCGCTGGGCCTCATTGATCGATCTGTGCTGTTCCGTCGCTTGTCTCTCGTGCTAGCTACCGCGGACCATTTGAACTTGATTGCCCAGCGGGTTGCGGTGTTGTTCAAGTAGGCGGCCTTGGTGAAATACCGCAACGGGCAACGCGAGGTGGAGTCGTTTCTGCACATCGCAGAACGCGCCGGCTTCGAGTCGCACTAACATCCGGGGCCCAGAGCAGAGAAATCCGTGGATGTCTACCGACAGCCGGAGACAGCCACCCTTTTCAGGAAATCTCCCCGGGGGCTTTGTTTGTATATAAATGGAAGGCTTGTAAATCCATGAGTTGGGCGCGCAGGTCGGTGGCTACACGGTCGATGAATTCAGGCTTTCCGTCCAGGCGCTCTGCATATAGAGGACCGTCTTCGGGCTAAAAGCGGAAGATCTGCCGGTTCGGCGCTTCTCAACAGTATAACGCTCGCTCGCGTCGGCTCGACTGATATCAAGCGTTTCGATCGTCGCCTACTGAATCCCGCTGGGATGCAATTGCCGCGCTCGGTACCTCATGCCCGACTATTAAATGCCCGCATAGGCGATGCGCCAGATTCGCCCCTTCTGCGAATCTGCAACATACAGGGCACCATCTGGCCCTACTGCCACGTCCACGGGGCGATAGGCGGCGCGATCGCCACACTTGTCCTCGTGCCCGGGCCCTGCGAAGCCGCCGGCAAACAATTCGGCGCTACCCGCCAAGCCAAATTTATCCATCGGCACGAACATGACCTCATAGCCGCCGTCAAACCCTGGCGGGTCACAGCCGAACGCGCCGTGGAATGCGATGAAGGCGCCGCCGCGATAGCGCACCGGGAATTGGCGGCCTCTATAAAAGGTAAGGTTCATCGGCGCAACATGGGCAGGGAATGCCACCACGGGCACGGCGTATTGGGTGTCCGAAACAACAGTCTTGCCGTTACCGCCATATTCAGGTTGCAGCAAACGGACATGCTTGACGCTGTCGAAGTAGGTGTAAGGCCAACCCATGTTGGTTCCCTGGGTCACCCTGAACATTTCGTCCGCGACGTGCTCGCCATCTTCGGCGCTAATGAGCTTTGGCCAGGTCTTTTCGGCGCGATCGCGGCCGTAATTGACGACATAAAGCGCCTTTTCGTCTGGCGACCAGGCTAGCGCATTGGTGTCGCGGATGCCAGTGGCGAAATGCTCGCCGTCAGAGAAGGTCTGATTGAGTTTGCTGACATTGAAACGCCACACTCCCGCTTGATTCGCCAAGTCCGGGCAAGGTGTCAGGCCCTGCGCCTGAGCGTCGCGGGGCGTATTCTTAGGCACGCACATATTTCCCGAGCCGCGCACTGCCAGATAGAGCCCATTCGCATCGTCAAAAGCCAGTGCCGAACGACCGGGCACATTAACCACCACAGTTTCCGGTTGTGCCCTCGGCACCAGTGTATTACTGGAAAGCGGTATGCGATAGAGCGTGTCTGCCGATGCCGTGTAGAGGGCGCCCTTGTAAATGGCGATGGCAGTGCCGTTGTCGATGCTGCTGAAATGTTCGATCCTGTCGACGTGATGATGCGCGTCGAGGTGCAGCGCGATGAGTCCGGCATTGGGCGCGTCCTTTTCCTGCTGCTCGGTCGAGATGTAAAGACGGCTGGCATCGCGGAAGGCCATGTGGCGCGTCTGATTGCCTAGGTTCTCGGTCACCACGGTCGCGTGAAATCCGGGAGGTAAGGTTAAACCATCTGGCTCTGTCGCCATGACGGGCAGTGCAGTAAGCCACCATGCACAAGCTACGGCTGGCAGTTTCATGGACGGATTCCCCTGATTCCCCGATCTCTATAGATTATGACATCGATACACAGGGCCCATATAACTGGCAGCACGTAGCGGGCATAAAGGGAGAGGAAACCCAGGGCAATGGAAGCGGCCTAGGCCGCGTGGATCTTGGATGGCGGATGTGGCGGCGGAGTGAGCTTCTGTTTCTGCAACAGTTGATGGACTAAATCTGCATATTACGGGTTAGCGCAAGCTCGGTGGTTTTTTGATTGGCGAGCGTCAAAAATGACAGATCTGCTTACGATTAATACGCTGATCCCGATAGGCTTTCCAAATACCTATTGCTACCGGCGCGCAAGAATATTTGCGACTTACCGGGCCCTTGGCAGCACTGCGAGCAACGAAAACACGAATCGGAGGCTACGACCGGGCTACCCCAAAGTGGCAGATGTATCCGGTATGAGCCAAACCCAGTTAGATACTGTGGTCAGAAAATTGAATGCGCGACCGCGAGAAACCCTGCACTGCCGGCATATATCCCGGCACTAGAGTTTCGATGATCCATTGAGCCGGCAGTTTCTACGTGCTCGGCGGAATAATCTGTAAGCCAACCCTGGGGGCACAACTCAGTAATCAGTTTATTATGGCATTTACCACAGGCCCCCGAAGGGGCGCATGGGACTTCCCTCGATACTCCAGACATCGAGGCCCGATAGGATGACAATCGATTCGAAAAACTTAAGCCGGTTCTAGCAACCCAGTGCGGCGGTCGGTGGACAAGAGCGACTTTAGATCCGCGTTAAACCTCGAATCGCAAAAACCGATAAAGACACTCGGTATTCCGGAATAACCTGTCATGAATCGCAGAAGAACGCTATTAGAATTTCAGGCTGCGCTATTTGACGCCGGAGTTGCACGGACATATTCAATCGTATTCTCGATGAGAATCGGTAGCAATTGGCTTTGCGAGATGCTGGCGCAATTGGGCCTTGGCAGGCCCCCCGAGTATTTTCAGTACCCGTACGAAAAAAACGTCCATTTTCAGGCGACCGAAGAAATCGACGAAATTGGCCAGATAGTTTCCCTTCTGGGGCGCATTTCGGTTAGTGGCATTATTGCATCAAAAACAACCCATGATCATCGGGCCCGACCCGAAGAGCCGCTGCGCCGTAATATTCGAGATTACAACGGAATTGAATCCGCTTTTCCCAAACACAAATAGATTTACCTGCGACGGCGTCAGCTCGTTGCCCAAGCAATATCGCTGTAACTTGCAGAAATGTCTGGTAATTGGATTGCAACGGGAACCCCCGTCAGCGCAGGGGGATACTCGGAGATCTCATATGATTTTCCCGCAATTCTTTCGAAAGTCGTGATCTTGGCCGCCCAGCACGTAAATTGGGAATGTAACTTTTCGGTGGGACGGCGGGAGGTTTTAGAAATTTTTTATGAGAATCTGACGGCGACGCCACACCTTGTACTGGATACCATTTTCAGTCACTTACATCCGGAAGGAAGTAGGTTAGAACGCGCCACTATAGCGACCACCCTCAGGCCAATTTCTGGTCTTGTGCCATTGGTGTATGGGGAAATGGTAAATCGATTCACCGAGGATTTTCTGCGGATAGGGCAATCAGATGATATTGAGCATTTTGGCCCTGCCTATGCGCGCTGGTTGCGATTCTTTGTCGAAAAAGGGTGGCAACAATAAAATTGAAGGAATATGCGAAACTCCTCGACCTCTTACTTAACAAGTCGAGCCCACTCTCTAATTGCGAACGTCGTTCTTCGCAAGCCGAACGCATGCCCATCCTGCGCGTACAGATGCATTTCCAACTGCGCGCGGCGAGAAACGCCAAACGTTGTGCGGATTGATGTCGCACTGCATGCATGGAAGCGCGCCAGCCTCATCGTTCTCTGCACCGCCTGGGGCTTGCTGCGCCGACGAACGCAGCGGTCGAAGTGGGATGGTATGCTACGACAAGTGCCGGCGCGGAGCGGCGGCTCAGGTTATACCGGGGATTGACACCATGCGGATGTCGTGTTGGGGTTTCGCGAGATACGCCGCACCTCGGGTCATCTTGACGCTGCTGACGACTGCCAGCGTTGCCTATGGCGTGGACATCTACAATCCCGTATCCCGGCAACTGAGCATCCCGACCCTCGACATCGTGAATATCGGCGAGCACGTCACTTACTCGAATGTCGTGCTAACCATAGGCAGCATCGTAACTTATCCGTCCGGGCAGATGCCCCTGACCAATATTGATACCCTTGATGCGTCGAATGGTGAGCTGACAGTGCCGGCGGTCATGGTGGATGGCGCCACGGTTTATAATGCCGTCGTTACGGTAGCGGCCTTTGACTCGATTGGAAGCGAAAGCGCGCCGGCAGCCGATCCTTACGATGGCGCAGTACTGACAGTTCGGCGGATCCTGGTCGGCAACACGATTTACAGCAATGTCAAAGTGACAGTGGCGTCTATCGTGAACGTGGCGGGAGGCTGGCCAGCTACTTCTGCCGATTCCTACGATCCCTTGACCGGCGAACTGAGTATGCCCGCCGTCCAGTTTGGCAGCCGGGTTTATGCGAACGTGGTAATCAAGATCGGCGCGATTCGGTCGATTACCTCCTCGTTGATGATCCTGTACAATTTTCCTGACGGGCCCCTACCGAACGGGTCGTTCATTATGGACAGCGTCGGAACCCTTTACGGGACGACACGGTCTGGTGGCGCCAATGCCGCCGGCACGGTATTCAAAATGACGCAGGCTGGCGCGCTAACTGTCCTGTACTCCTTCACCGGAGGCGCGGATGGGGGCGGCCCAAGTGCTGGTCTGATCATGGATCGGACCGGCAATCTCTATGGGACGACAAGCTCGGGTGGTGCCTATGGAAATAACGGAACGGTGTTCAAGGTCACGCCTGCCGGTTCGGAGTCCGTCCTGTATTCGTTCGCAGGCCTCAGTGACGGCAGCAATCCCTCTTCCACCCTGATCATGGACAGCGCCGGCAATCTGTACGGGACGACGCCCTACGGGGGATCTAGTGGCGCCAATGGTCACGGCACGGTTTTCAGGGTTACTTCAAGCGGTCAACAGTCCGTCCTTCACTCCTTCAGCGGCGGTGCCGATGGGGGAACCCCGATGGGCGGTGTGATCATGGACAGCGCCGGCAATCTCTATGGGACCACTCAAGTCGGTGGCGCACACGGCGGTGGCACCGTGTTCAGTATCACTCACGCCGGTGCCGAGTCCGTGATTCACTCTTTTTCCGGCGTGCCGGATGGCGGCGCCCCATGGGCCGGTTTGATCATGGACGGCGCCGGCAAATTATATGGTACGACCACGGCAGGCGGCCTCAATGCCGATCACGATAGCAACGTTGGCACGGTTTTCAGTGTGACTCCCGCCGGCGCCGAGTCGGTCCTGTACTCGTTCGGCTTGCCGCCCGACGGATATCAACCCTACGCGGGCGTAGTCCGGGATAGCGCTGGCAATCTGTTCGGGACCACAAATCTGGGGGGTATCGATAATGGCGGAACGGTATTTAAGGTCACGCCATCGGGGTCGGAGTCTACCAGTTACTCGTTTAGCGGCTCACTTGATGGGGCACAGCCGACCGGATCTCTGTTAATGGACAGTGCCGGCAGTTTGTACGGCGCAACAATGAGCACCATTTTCAAACTCAAATTTTATTAGTAGTTGCGGCGCGCTACGCGACAAAGATGCTGTTTTGTCGAAACTCCAAATCGTTTCTAAACTGAAGTTGATGTCGACGCCTCAGCTGGATGAAAATGGGCCGCAGATGCAGAGAATCGGGCTGTTTCTCAAGTCTCGTAAATCATATCCGATATGGAAGCGAATCTCTCGGAACGCCGCGGCAAACAAAGCAAGTTGGTATGCCCCATTGTTTCCACCCGCAGATAACTCTCCAGCCGCGCGCGCATATCGTCCTCCAGCAGCGGGACGAGCTTCGGATTTCCTTCGCTTACTTCGTAAATGTCGTAGCCGAGAGAGGTCAGTTGCTGAAAGAACAGTAATGGCGCATCCCCTGAATTGGTCAAACCATACGGCCAGAATTCGAGGATGAGAGCTGGTCGCCAGCCCTCGGCAAACAACTTAGCGGCGCCATTCAGTATTTTTGCCTCCGAGCCCTGCGTGTCCGATTTAACCAGCGTCGGTCTGCGGGGGCCGCCGCCGAAGAACCGATCCAAAGTGTCGACCCCAACGACAACGACGGCGCGGCCCGTGCCGTCGTCAAACAGCCGGTGATCGCCGAGATTATTCGGGGAAAGAAAAAGCTCCTGGCTCGACTGACAATCTGCCAAGGCCAGATTGTGTATGACTACTTCCACGGCCTTGGCGCTTATCGCGACGTTTTTCTTCAGAATTTGCAGATTTGTCGGGTCGGGTTCAAATGCAACGACCTTTCCGGTGACACCGACGAGGCGAGAAGCAATGACGGAATACCATCCGATATTGGCACCTATATCGACAACAAAATCACCCTCCTTACACAGACGGCAAAACACTTTTGTCTCGAATGGCTCCCAAATTCTGTCACGAACCAAATCACCGGAGATATAGATGTCCGAGCGACGATGAACGTAGAAGCCGAATTCGCCCAAAGACGGAACATTCGCAGTAATGGCTACCGCGTTTTGATCGTCGCTGCCTGGAGTCGGAGGATTCGCCATCACATTCTCGAGTCGGTAAGTTTCTGGACGCTTCGAGACTACCATCTGCGGGAGTGGCAGGTAAATGAGACACCCTTAAAATGAAAAGCTTAACGCCGTCGCACCATGCCTGTCGGTCCCGATTACGGGCACTCGCGATTTCAATTGCGTGAGTGTCGTGAAAAAAAAGCAAAATCCTAACATCGGTTCGATCCCGCGCTTCTCACAGGCAGGTTTTTTTCGTCATGCGGTGCGCGCTGCGCTTAATTGGAGTGCGAGTCATTCGATTCCTTCAGGCGAAACTCTCACGAGCCGCTTATTTCAGCGGCCGCGACTGGGCTCACAGCACACGGTCGTGACCGACCGCGTCCGGGGCAATGATTTCCCTCTAGATTAACGCCTTGGTTATTTTGAACGGCAGGCCCTGGCGCCGCGCGTAAGCCTCGAGTTGCATCAAGCCGGTGCTGTCGGGGGTGAGTGACCCAGAAGGACGTTCGTCATCCTGCACACCTCGCCATCGGAGTGCCGTCCCGGATGCGGGCGACACAGAACGATTAAAGGCCGTCTCTTCGCTCCCCGGGGTGACTTTGATTTGGACCGTGGGCGCAGTGGAAAGTGACGGGTGCGCTGCAATATCTTGCGCCCAGTAGCTCAATGGGCGCTTTGTGCCTCACGAAACCCAAGCGGGCACAGCGAATGTCCTTGATTGTCATTAGTTAAGGTGAACGGCGAGGTCCGAGCTATGTCTAAAAAATTAGCCGCAGGCTCTGAATCCATTCACCTTAAGGAAATTCTCGGGGGGCTTGCTGCAGCCAGCCGAACCATTCGGCGCACTCCAGGAACAGCGTTGTTGCAAGGGTAAGTCGGCAAATCCTCGCGGTGTTGTACCAAGTTTGCCAATGATCGACGTTTATTTGCGTTTTTGATTGGATCGGCAAACTATTTACCTTCATCGGGGAAGTCGTTTCGGCGCGTTGTTTGAAATACCGAGTCGTTTGGGGCGTGGAATTCTTGGCGGGTATTGGGGAACGTTGATCTTGGAAACGAGGGCTGAACAACTACCATTGGCGGGACTGCTGACGCGTATCCGCCGCGCGTGGGCGCGCGATGCTCATCTAGGCGTTAGCCGTCGTATTCACAAGGGGATTGGCTTCACGGGCCAATTGTTGCGCGGGCGTTTTGCCCTTAGGAATTGCACACATGTTGGCGTAAGCGCTCGCGTGGCCGGTCGCATGCGTGTCGAAAACCATGGCGTGATCGTGATTGGTGACTACCTGAACATAAATTCTTCCTGGGTGCCGACCGAGCTAATAACCGGGCGCGACGGTAGGATCGAAATTGGCAACGAGGTGGCGATCAACTACGGGACCATAATAGTCGCTGGCAAGGGGGTGACCATTGGCAGTGGAACCATGGTGGGCCAACACTGCATCATTTCCGATCTTGATATTCCGGAGACGGCCGTTGCACCGGGTCCGGGCGCGCCCAATCCGATCATAATTGGAAGGGACGTTTGGCTCGCTGCACGCGTGACCATTAGACCAGGTGTGACGATCGGTGACGGTGCGGTAGTGGTAGCGGGAAGTATCGTGGAGTCCGACGTTCCGGCACATGCCATGGCGAGCGGCATCCCCGCCCGATTGTTGCCTAAACTCGCCGCCGCCGCGCGGCCGGTGAGTAACTCATTAAATCCAGGGGTTGGTCTAGCTGCGGCAACCGTTAACGAGGACATTGGCACGATCGTGCCGATGCTCCGAGGTAACCTGATATCTGATTTCTCTCTTGATGAACTTGCTCATGAGTTGGCTGCTGCGAAGGTAAATCCGACCATAGATGCAACAATCCTCGCGTGGACAGATTTTCCACAGAGCCTGACGTTAGTACCACGCAGCGATGCCCGCGACTTTTGTGTCATCTGGACACGGCCAGAAGGTGCCGTACCCACGTTCGCACGATTGCTGGCAGGGGATGCCATCGACGAAGCGCAATTGACGAGCGAGGTTGACGCGTTCTGCGATCAGATTGAAAGGTGCGCTGCAAATTACCGAAACGTCTTGCTACCTATGTGGACTGGGCCAGCCTATCTACGTGGACAGCCCCTGATCGATGGCCGGCCCGGCGGCGCACTCTCTACCTTATGCGCCATGAACCTTCGACTGCTTACGAGGGTCAGCGGTCGAGCGAACGTATTCGTGTTTAATGCCGCACGCTGGCAGGCAGCTGTAGGCCCAGCAGCATGGAATCCGCGCGCTTGGTATCTCGGGCATATGGCCATGGCGCGACCACTCATAGTCGAGGCGGCACGCGACATTCGCGCGGCGCTCGGAGCGCTCTATGGGCGGCGACGCACGCTATTGGTTCTCGACTCTGACGACGCCCTGTGGGGCGGTTCTGTACTCGAATCGATCGACTCAGTGGCGCCCATTGCCCACGCTTATGCTGACTTTCAGCTCGCATTGCGCCTTCTCAAACGGCGTGGCCTGTCGCTGGCGCGGCTGGTGAACCCAGGGAAGTCTTCGCTGCTTAAAGCGATCCTTCACCGTTCCGCATCGGTCCTGCGCGAAGACGATTTCTTGATTTGCGGGACGCCCGAAGGCGATGAGATCGCAAATATTGCGCGCCTGACCACGCGCCTAGGCGTTTCACTGGACGCAGTGGTTTATATCGGTGCACAAGAGAAAGTGCGGAACGGGGTGCGCGCCGCGCTGCCGGCAGTGTACGTGCCCGATTGGCCTTCCGACAAACTTCTGTTCCCAAGCGCGCTGCACGGGCTTTGCTGCTTTGATACCGCGCAAGGCATCATCGGTCCTGTAGTGGCCGCGAAATGATAGGTGCTAACACGGAGCGTGTTCACGGTCTTGCCGATAGAGTACGGTCGCGCCTTCACCACGGTTTGTTTAGCAGCGTGGGACGCGGCACTTTCATAGCCGGCCGACCCACGGTCATTAACGACGGAGTCATACGAATTGGCGAAGGGTGCCTGATAAGCTCTCGTCCGATCCAGTCACACTTCGTTACCATGCCCGGCGCCGAGATAACGATAGGCGGTGGGGTTCTCATTTCGTACGGAGCGGCATTATCGGCCGCGCGTGCCATTTCAATCGGCGACGAGACGCGTATCGGACCACTTTGCGTGATTTTGGATATTGATTACCACGAGATCGGCGACCGACATTCCCACGGCGGCGTCGAGCCCGTGCAAATCGGCCGGAATGTAACGATTGGTGCCCGCGTCACCGTGCTTCGCGGAACGCGAATTGGTGATGGTGCGCAGGTGATCAGCGGTAGCACAGTCTCGGGAATCGTCGCGAGCGGTGCCGTTGTTGCCGGTGTACCAGCACGCGTTGTAGGGAAGGGATCCGCATACAAGAGTATCGATTTAGTCGCCACGACCGTGATGCGTATATTCGGGCTCACGAAGCTTCCCGGCGATCAAGACGGACCGGCCCAGATTGCCGCTTGGACTGCAATTGGATGCGTACGGCTACTGTTCGCGCTTGAGGAGAGTCTTGGATTAACGCTTCATGAGGAAGAAATTCGCCGAGCCCGCACCATCGCGGAAGTTGCTAGCATCGTTACGCGAGCACGAGAACAGAGCCGCGTGGCGCTCGCGTAACCTCATTAATCGATTGACGGCTGTAGTAGCACCAAGAACGCATCGCTTGCTGGAATGAGCTGAGCAATAAGCCGTCCGATCTCCTGTGCGCCGGTGAGCAAGGCGGCGATCTTCGAATGTCGGTTTCTCCAAATCCTGCCGTGTAGCCTTCAGCCGAAACCCTTCGACTCATCTCCAAGGGGATCCGGCGGATTCCGAGCGCTTCGCTTGCCAGGGTCTCCCGCATTATCGTTTTGCTCAGTGCGAGCCGTCCGGGCTCTTTTTTATAAGAACGAGCGCAGCACCCCGGGGTCACTGCCAGCTTGGCTAGAGCGCATGGGATCAAGTTGCAGAGTGGCTTCTGCCCCGACGGGAAACGGTCGGCATTTCTCGTTGCGGTGCCAGGGAAAAAAATTGATGAACTCAATCGCTAAGATACTGTCAACTGAACCGGGAATAATCAACGCAAATTTTTTTATTTATAAGCGTCGACAGAAGGGACTTTTCTCAGGACAAAGCGGATCGAAACCAAATGCATATCTCCTTACGCGTGATTTTTTTGCGAAGCGTCGGCGCGGTCGCGCTGATCGCTTCAACCGGCGCGATGGCGGCGGGCGGGGTACCGGCACCTGACAAGGCGCTGACCCTCGCAACGACGGCGCTTCAGAACGGCGACTTCCCGGCGGTTGTCCGAGACCTCGAAGCGGCCATGCCACGCCTCGCCAAAGACGCGCGCGCTTGGCAGACCATCGGCCTTGCGCAACTGAAGCTGCACCACAGCCTTGAGGCGGAGGCTGCCTTCACGAAGGCCCTGCATCTCGCACCCGATAATGCACAACCGCTGCTGTATCTCGGAATCGCGACCGCGCAGCGGGGCGATATAGACGGGGCGTTCGAGTGGCTCCAGAAGGCCCGAGCGAGCGGAGGCGTCGACATGCGTCAGCTGGATATCGAGGCAGATACCCAGGCACTACGGACAGATGGCCGATATGCCGCCCTTATGCCTCGCGCTGAGGAATTCGCCCACCCATTTGTAGAGAATGTAAGGGTACTGCACGAATGGGACGGCGAAGCGGCAGGGGACCAGTTCGGCTGGATCGCACGTGTGATCGGCGACGTCGACGGCGACGGCGTCAACGACTTTGTCACCTCCGCGCCGACCAAGGTGCTGGGCGGCGCGGATGCCGGACGGATCTACGTTTACTCCGGACGGACCGGCGTACTGCTCTGGAGTGTCGACGGCAAGCCTGCTGACGAGCTCGGCAGCGGCATCGAGGCTGCCGGTGACGTGAACGGCGATGACATCCCCGACGTGGTCGGAAGTGCCCCCGGTAACGATACGGCGTATGTCTATTCCGGGCGAGACGGACATGTGCTCTTGACTCTACACGGTGAGGCGAAAGGTGATCGTTTTGGCGAGCATGTCTCGAGCGTCGGAGACATCGACGGTGATGGCTATAGCGACGTCATAGTCGGGGCACCTGCAAACAATGCGGGGGGCAAGGGCGCGGGCCGGGCATACGTGTATTCGGGCAAGGACGGGCATCTTCTGCTCACGCTGACGGGACAACGCGCCGGCGACGGTTACGGAAGCACAGTGGCGGGCTACTCGGACGGTAAACATCGCTTCATTGTCGTCGGCGCGCCAGGCGCAGGAGCCCATAAGCGCGGGCGAGTTTTTGTCTACAAGGATCTTTCAGCGCATCCCGCATTTATCATAGATGCGGATCCGAGCGGAGTCGCACTCGGCTACATGTTCGTATCGGTGCTAGGAGATGTGGACGGTGACGGTGTCCCGGATATCTTTGCCTCCGACTGGTCGGACGCGTCCCGAGGCCCAAGTACCGGCAAGACTTATGTGTACTCCGGCCGCACGGGGAAACGTCTATATGTGTTTCGAGGGGACACGGCGGGCGAAGGCTTTGGAACGACACACTCGACGGCCGGCGATGTGAACGGGGACGGCCGCGCCGATATCATTGTCGGATCGTGGCAGTACGGGGTTGCAGCGCCGGGCGGGGGCCGCGCCTACCTCCTTGACGGCCGCACAGGCCATCGCCTGCGGACTTACACATGCAAGATCGTAGGCGACACGTTCGGCTTCGACGCGGTAGGCATGGGGACGCTCGACGACAAGGGCCAGTCGGAACTTCTGATTACATCAGCTTGGAGCGCGGTCCACGGCTATCACTCCGGGCGGATATTCCTGATCTCAAGCGGCGTCGATCGGCCGGCGGTGGTTGGTACTGTCTCTGCAGCAGAAAAACCCAAGAGTTAAAGATGTAACAATTGGATTGCCCGTTTAGCAAGCACTTTCGCAGGAAAGCACCCCGGCAATCGCGCGCGAATTGTCGCCGCCGCATTTGTTTTATAAGCTCGGTCCCGCGGCCGGATCCGGGTCATTTCTTAAAGCAGGTTGGCGAGGCCGCTGGAGCGCATACTCGCCCCGAACTAGTGATTGTGACGCGGTATTCCCTTGCTTCGCGCGATCCGCTGGTACTTCACCGCCGATTCGAGCACGGCCCCGGACTCAAGTTGCCCGATTGATGCGCGTTGAATTTCCTGCCACGGTGTCTGGCTCTCGGGGTACTTGTAGCCGCCCTTGGCGAGGAGCGCTTGCTGCCGAAGAGCTATCTCCGCGCCGCTCAGCAGCACGTTGACTTGTCCCTTGAGCAGGTCTACCCGAACGCGATCGCCACTGCGCAATACCGCGAGGCCGCTTCCGACAGCCGCTTCTGGAGACGCATTCAGAATTGACGGCGAACCGGAAGTGCCCGACTGACGGCCGTCGCCAATGCACGGCAAAATATGAAAGCCCTGCGCGATCAGCTGTACCGGCGCGCGCATGTTCACGACTTCGGCGCCGCCCGGATAGCCGATGGGCCCGGTCCCGCGCATGAACAATACGCAGTATTCATCAATTTTCAATGCTGGATCGTCGATGCGCGCGTGATAGTCCTCTGGGCCGTCGAACACCACTGCGCGGCCTTCGAAGGCCTCGGGATCGATCGGGTTCGACAGGTAGCGGCTGCGAAATTCGGGTGAGATGACCGAGGTCTTCATGATGGCCGAATCGAACAGATTGCCGCGCATAACCAGAAAGCCGGCGGACTTTGTCAGTGGCTGCTCAAAGGGGCGTATGACCGACTCATCCTCGATCCGGGCGCCGCGGCAGTTATCGCCAAGGGTATGGCCATTAACAGTGAGCGCACTTTCCGCGATCAGGCCGTGCTGCATCAACTGCGCGACGACCGCGGGTACGCCGCCAGCGCGGTAAAAATCCTCGCCGAGGTACTCTCCGGCCGGCTGCAGGTTCACCAGCAGCGGCACCTCAAGGCCATAGGTTTGCCAGTCATCGATGGAAAGCTCCACCCCGACATGGCGCGCAAGCGCGATCAGGTGAATGGGCGCATTGGTAGAGCCGCCAATGGCGGAATTTACGCGGATGGCGTTGATGAAGGATGCGCGCTTCAGGATGTCGGATGGCTTGCGGTCGGCGAGGATCATTTCCACGATCTGGCGCCCGGTCTCATAGGCGTTTTCCTGCCGATCGCGATGTGGCGCCGGAATCGCTGCGGACGCTGGCAGCGACATGCCGAGTACTTCGGTCAGGCTGTTCATCGTTGTCGCGGTCCCCATGGTATTGCAGTAGCCAGCGGACGGTGCGGCGGAGGCCACGAGCTTGATGAATTGCTCGCGAGTGATCTCGCCCGCCGCGAAGCGCTCGCGTGCTTTCCAGACCACGGTACCGGAACCTATGCGCTTACCGTCCGCCCAGGCGCTCATCATCGGGCCGACAGAAAGCGCAATGCAGGGAATATCGACTGTGGCCGCCGCCATCAAGCAGGCGGGCGTGGTCTTGTCGCAGCCGATTGTAAGAACGGCGCCATCAATGGGGTAACCATACAGCACCTCGACCAGGCCGAGGTACGCGAGATTTCGGTCAAGCGCGGCCGTCGGCCGCTTGCCGGTCTCCTGAATCGGATGCACCGGAAATTCAATGGGAATGCCACCGGCATCGCGGATGCCCTCGCGCACCCGTATAGCGAGCACCAGATGGTGCCGATTGCACGGCGATAAGTCCGAGCCCGTCTGGGCGATACCTACGATGGGCCTGCCGGATTGTAGCTCCCGCAGCGTTAGCCCGAAATTCATGTACCGCTCGAGATACAGAGCGGTCATGTCCGCGTTGTCAGGATCGTCGAACCACGCGCGGGATCGCAGGCGCGGCGTATTGGCGGCTGAGGTCATGAGGATCCCTGATGGGCTTCTAGAGAGTGTTTCACGATGTATACCCGTCCAAATTGCCACGGCGCTACGCCGTAGGCAAGATACCAGCTTAAGGGGCGGCAACGCCCTGATGCCGCGCATGTACTAAACCGTCCGGACCATCCCGTAGCACTGCAAGGACAATAATTTGCGCGTGGTACCTGCATCATGAGATTGATACAGCTTTGTCTGCCCGGCGGCGAGAGGACCCTCGCGGCTAGGCTTGATGATGGCACGACTCGTCGCGTCAGGAACGTGGACTCCACATACGCGCTTGCCAATCAGGCGATCGCCTCAGGTTCCTCAATCGCGACCGTCGTCAAATCGCTCGGTTTCGCTGAAGAGATGAGTATCAGCGAAGCGCTCTGTGCGAAGCGCATCCTTGCTCCCATCGACCATCCGGATTCGGCCCGCCTTTGGCTCACCGGCACTGGTCTTACACACCTCGGATCCGCCGACGCACGCGATAAAATGCATGCCAAGGCCCAATCCGCCGATGCCAGTGACTCCATGAAGATGTTTCGCATGGGACTTGAGGGCGGCAAGGCGTCCGGCGAGGGGCCGGGCGTGCAACCCGAATGGTTCTTTAAGGGTGACGGCCGCAGCCTCATCGCACCGGAAATGCCATTGATATCACCCCGGTTTGCACTGGACGCTGGCGAGGAGCCGGAATTGGCCGGAATTTACGTGATTTCTGCAGAAGGGGTGCCGTACCGTATCGGCTACACCCTGGCGAACGAGTTCTCCGATCACGTGATGGAGAGGATGAATTACCTGTATCTCGCGCACTCGAAGCTGCGGCCGGCCTCGATTGGACCGGAACTATTGTTGGGCGAATTGCCCGCCGACATCCGCGGTACGGCGCGCATCCGGCGCAGCGCTCGGACTCTTTGGGAAAAGCAATTCCTGACGGGGGAACAGAACATGTCGCACCACATACGCAATCTAGAACATCACCACTTCAAGTATGATTTATTCCGTCGCCCTGGCGATGTGCACGTGCATTTTTTTGGTACCGCAACCTTGTCATTCGCCGAAGGGATCAACGCCCAGGACGGCGACATATTCGAGATTGAAGCCACGCCTTTCGGTGCGCCGTTGCGCAATCCCCTGCTCACGGCGCCAATGCCGCCGCTGCACGTGCGCAGCCTGTAAGACCCTGATTGCTCTGAGCGAGAAAAATATTCATGCGGCCGATTCGCATTGGCATCATCGGCGTCGGCAAGATTGCACGGGACCACCACATTCCGTCGATCCTGGCAAATCCGTCTTTTCAGTTTACCGCGGCCACCAGTCGGAATGCACAAGCCCCAGGGGTGAGAAATTTCCTTTCACTCGGCGAGATGCTTGCGCAGCCCGACCTTGATGCTGTTGCCATCTGCACGCCGCCTCAGCTGCACTACGAGGAAGCGAAGCTCGCGCTCATTGGCGGCAAGCATGTGCTGCTCGAGAAGCCGCCCTGTGCTTCCCTCCTGCAGCTTAGGCACCTCGAATCGATCGCAGCTCACCACGGCGTTACGCTATACCAGGCCTGGCATTCGCAACATGCGCGCGGCGTGTCGCCGGCGATCCGTCTGCTGCAGCAGCGCAAATTGAAGCGTGTCCGGGTGAACTGGAAGGAAGATGTGCGCATATGGCATCCGGGCCAAACCTGGATCTGGGAGGCGGGCGGCTTTGGGGTCTTCGACATTGGCATCAATCCGCTGTCGATATTGACGCGCCTGATTAACGAGCCGATCTTCACGCGCTCTAGCACGCTGTATGTACCTGAAAATCGCGAGGCGCCGATCGCGGCCACAGTACTTCTTGACACCGCAAGCGGGGTCGAAGTCCAACTGGAGATCGATTTTCGGCACACCGGAACCCAGACTTGGGACATTCACCTGGAAACTGATACCGGGGCCCTGTCGCTTACAGCCGGTGGCAGCCGCATCACTGGTGACAGCGCACTTGCGTCCGACGACAACACGCTGGCAAGTGAATACCGGTCTATTTACCGGCGCTTTGCCGACCTCGTTGTACATAAGCACAGCGAGGTCGATGCACGACCGTTCCAGCTGGTCGCGGATATTTTCCTTATCGCCAGGCGCATTATCGTCGAGCCGTTCGTGGACGCTTCTGGATGATCGTCACGGGGAAGTTTAAGCCGCGTACTATCGTAAGACGATCATGCACATGAACATGGTGCACGCAACGTTGGTCCAAATCCTCGAGGTCGGCAATACGCTCGGCGAGGGCGTTTTGTGGGACGAAATTGGCCAACGAGTCTGGTGGACCGACATTCAGGAGCGGTTGCTGTATCGCTACCAGCCCGCGAAGAACATCCTCGAGAAATTCGATTTGCCGGAGCGCCTGGGCTCATTTGGATTTGTCGAGAACAGCGACTGCATCATCGCGGCGTTCGAGTCGGGATTCGCATTTTATCATCCGGAAAGTTCACGGCTCGAGTGGGTCGCGCGCCCCCGCCATGCGGCCAGCAACATGCGCTTCAATGATGGGCGTGTAGATCGAACGGGTCGTTTCTGGGCAGGATCCATGGTCGAAGGGAAAGGCGAACCTAGTGGGGCGCTTTACAGCCTGCGCAACGGCGTCACCGAAACGCATCTTCGCGGGATTGCGATTTCCAATGGTGCTTGCTTCAGCCCCGACGGGCGGCATATGTACTTCGCAGACTCACCGCAATTCCTGATCCAGCGCTTCGACATCGATCCGCTCAGCGGTGCGCTGAGCAATCGGCGGGTATTCGCACGGACGTCGCCGGGAGTCTTTCCAGATGGCGCCAGTGTCGACGCTGAGGGTCACCTGTGGAGCGCGCAATGGGGCGCAGGCCGTGTGGTGCGTTATGCGCCCGATGGAAGTGTCAGCGGTGGAATCGAGCTGCCGGTGACCCAACCCACTTGCGTTGCTTTCGGTCACGCTGCACTCGATCACCTGTTCGTGACGACTGCCCGGGAAGATTTAACGGCGGCTGCACTGTCATTGCAGCCTAAAGCCGGGCACCTGTTTATTTATAAGACGAACATTATTGGGCAA
>JANXZG010000045.1 GCA_025355645.1 Gammaproteobacteria bacterium
CAACGGCATCATCACGGGCGCATGGGTGCAGGGCGTGACCGTTGCAATGAGTGGCGCTGCCAGCGGGACCACCACGACCGATGCGAACGGTGCTTACAGCTTTTCGAACCTGCCATCGGGGCAGTCCTTTACATTCACGCCGTCCCTGTCGGGCTATAGCTACGCACCCAGCAGCGAAGCGGTCTTGATTCCGGCGGGCAGTTCCACCACGGTGGCCGCGCCCACCATGACGGCCGTGTCGGTCGATGCGTCCTTCAGCATCTCTGGCACGGTGAGCTATGCGGGGGCCGCATTAGGGCCCGTCTACGTGCTGGTGTACAACTCAGGCAACACCTGCAACGGCGGTTGCTCCTCCAATGGCGGCACTTTCGTCAGGCTCTCTGCCGGCGCCGGCACGTACACAATACGGGGCCTGCGGAGCGGAAGCTACACAGTGTCCGCGTACATGGATACGCTCGGCACGGGCCAACCCAACAGCTCGGCAGATCCCTCTGGGAGCAGTGCCACGGTCGTGATCAACTCCTCCAACGTCAGTACCGGCGCTGACGTAGCACTTGCCGATCCGACCGTGGCCATTCCGGCGGCGCCGCAGATTGGCGCTGTCCTGCCAGGAAATAGCTCGGCCCTGATCCTTTATAATACGGCGACCGATAACAACGGCAATGAGAACGCGACTTCCTACCTGCTTGCGTGGGGCGCGGATCCGAGTGCCAGCACCGGTGGAAGCACCGAAACCTTCCACGCCCAGGGCAACAATGCGACCGTCGCCTATTTGCCGAACCTCGTCAACGGTAATGCCTACTATTTCAAATTGCTTGCCAGCACCTCGGCCGGCAGCAGTGCGTATTCTGCGGTTAGCGGGCCGGTGACCATCGGCGCGCTCACGGGCAGTAACACGGTATCCGGTACGGTCAGCTTCAGCGGAACCGCCACCGGGCCGATGATCGTTGCGTTGCATTCGCCTCATGGCAGTGGCGGTATTTATTACGCCGTCGCCGGCAGTCAGGCGAGCCCGCCCACAAGCGGCGCGGTTTATAGCGTCACAGGCGTTCCCAGCGGTAATTACCAGATCGCTGTGATTATCGACAACAACAACACGGGCGTCCCGAGTGCGGGGGACTTTACCTACGGCCTGAATGGCAACGCCTCAACGTTTGCGGTGAATGGCTCAACCACAGAGAACGTCGTATTGCCCTCGGCCAACGCCACGGCCTTCGTTCAGACCAATTATTTTGGTAGCGGGAATGGATCCAGCTATGGTATCAACCCCGCGGCAATGAGCGGAACCGAGCAGGTCGTCAATGTAACGTTGATGTCCGGACCCAATATGGCCGTGCCGTTTGACATGGGCTTTGGCCAGAACGGCACCAACGTGGGGTTGGTTGACGGCTCGATCGCGCCCCTTGTCGGACAAAGCTATGGCTTCTTGGTGACCTTCTCCGATGGATCTTCCCAGATCCTGGCGGGCAGTATCAGCGCCGTGCTCGGCCCCAATAATGTAGCTCAAACCCTGACGACCTCGACTGCCTCGGGCGCGGACACGCCGACATTCAGTTGGACGGCGCCCGCAGTGCTTCCGACTTTTGCCCCTTTCACGTATAGCCTGCAGAATCTGGGCTCGAACAATATAGGTGTGCTGAGCAGCGTCACCAGCGTCGATCTCGCGACCACGCCCGGTGCCCAGCCCCTGTCAACGGGGAGCTATTACTGGCAGGTTCAGGTGCAGGATGCGATCGGCAATAGTGCGACGGTTCAGGTCAGCATGCCGTACAACGCGCCGTAGCCGCCCCCTAACGCAAGGAATCAAAGGGGCCTACGGGCCCCTTTTTTTTCCGGGCATGTTCGGCTATTTGTTTAGCCTAAGCGTGTTAACCGCCGAAGCCTGCCAGCGAAACGGGCTGCGCACCGAAACCGCGAGTCTTGGGCTCCCGCGATCCCGATCATCCGCTCGCGACTGCCCCGACCCGCGCCACCGCGCCTCGCGGGCGGCCTCGATAACTTACCGCAGCTCAGCAGGTAAGCGAGCTGCTGCTCGCCTTGGTGATTACGTTGTAGCAACCGATCGCACCGCTCACATTGTCTTGGAAGGCAATGCTCGTGAATGCCAGGGACAGGCTCTCCGACGGAGTACCACCTTCGCCGCCAGCAGACTGGTCCGACTGCAGGCTGGCTTGTGTCAGAAAGATCGTGTAGGTCTTTGTATAGCTAGTTCCCGACGTGGGCGCCTGCCAGAAATTGATAGTGGCGGTTGCATAAGTAACGCCCGTTACGACTGCCAGGAACAGCTTTGGGGAGGCATCATCGACCGCCTTGTTTAGGTTGAGCGATGAGACGTTGGGGTTGGTACATGTGGTTCCCGGATTGGAAACGCAGCTGGCGCCGACGGAGAGGGCCTGCACTTCAATGGCGTTCGCAGGCGCGTTCGGTACGGTGGTGAAGTTACCGATGACACCGGGCAGGCTCAGAGTAATGTAAGTATCTTTGACCGGCGGCGCTGAGGCCGCCTGGGCAGCGGCGAACGCGGTGCAAGACAATATTGCGACCACTGCAATCTGCGCAATACGTACTCGCGGGCCCGAAGCTGGAATATTAGAAATGATCATGATGTCCTCGCTGTTTTTTGTGTTGCCGGTGCTACCGATCGCGGCGATACGATAGGCGGATCTCTGGGATCGACTCTAACACTACCAAGTGACACGCTCCAATGGCAATCTCTGTCAGTCTGTGGTGGGGTAAACAAGATCGGCGGGGGGCACATTGTGATCCATGAGCGCGGTGTGAATGGAGGAGGGTCGCGCGTAGCGTTCGACGTGACTGTGCGCAGTGTGCGAATCATGCGATCCGTCAAACTGCTTGCAGCACGACCTCTTATAGGAAGCGTATGGGCGACTCTCGGCCACAAGCGGTAACTAACCCTGTGGAGGTTGCAGCCGAGAGGGCGCCGGTGAACTCGCGGCCGGCAACCTCGCAACCCGCCCGCGATAATCATTGAGCGGCCGCTCAGTTGATGGATCATGACGGAATATGTCAGATATCGATCGCCTTCCCCCCGCTGCATTTTAATTCGCGAAGTGTGACTTGCGTCACAGTCGCGCCATTTGAAGAGGGGTACGAGACGTTGCACTTGCGCTAAAAACAATGTAGCGGGACCTCAAGAAAACGCGCAAACCTGCCTACAGCGATTGTGAGGATCCAAAATCACCCGCCTACACCACAAGAGGGATGAACGCATGGATAATAATCTCCGTCCGACCGTATTTTCTTGAGCGGGCTCCGCCAATTGGCCGCGGTCCGCAACAGTATTGCCGAGTTTATTCTTGCTAGGCACGGTCGCGGCCGGGACCTGCCAAGCCCAGAAGTACACGGTGACCAAGTTGCTGACCCTGCCGGGCGGCACCTACACATCCGCCGCCAGCATGAACAAGGCCGGCGCAGTCGCAGGTAGCGCGGATGACTCGAATGGTGACTCGGTGGCGGTGGATTGGAATAATTCCTCGCCCGGCATTATTTTCTCCGAGGCATTTCCGGGGGCTTCCTCGGTGGCGGTAGCCATCAACAACCAAGGCGTGGTTGTTGGAGACTTCCGCGATGTTGAATCAGGCGTATTCGAGATTGGGCCAATCGTCAATGCGGCGCAGTCCTACGAATTTGGAATTGGCGTTGCGGCGATCAACGATGTCAACGTGACGGTCGGTCAGGTAGCCGGGCATCCAGCGATCTGGGACGGGGTGGATATATTCCAGGATCCCGGGTTCCTGTCCGTCACCGCCAATAGCTGTGCTGGACAGGCATCGCCCACGGGCATCAATTCCGCGGGTGTGATCGTCGGCAGTGAAGACGATTGCCCGAATCTTAGCGGCAACCCCTATCCCGTGGCGGTGCGCTGGAAGCCAGGGTCCACGGTCAAAGTACTCGCCGGTTTGGGCGGCGTACAAAGCGCAGCGAGCGCCATCAATAGCAACGGGTGGGTGGTCGGTTGGGCGACGCTCGCCAACACGCGGCAGCATGCGGTGCTGTGGGAGGGCAACAGCGGTCCCTTCGACCTCGGCACCTTGGGCGGCAAGCAGAGCTCAGCCAATGGCGTCAATGCCGAGGGCGACATCGCCGGCCAGGCGCAAACGGCCTCGGCGCCTGGCACGCGGTGCTCTGGACCAGCCTGCATTTCAAGACCACCGACCTGAACCTGGAAATCAGCCCGACCCTAGCCAAGCAATTCACCCTGACTTCCGCCTCGGACACCAACGATCGATGCATGGTGCTGGCCAACGGCGTTGACAATAAAACAGGCGCCCAAGAGTTGTTTGTCTTGTCGCTCGCAGACCAGTCTAAATGCGGTGAGCCGTGACTCGGTCAGGTCCCCGTGCAACTCGTTTAGATCCACTGTCTACAGATTGGCGCGCCCCTCGGCATCTGCTCGGTTCGGACCTAGTGGGGGACTGAGGGATTCGAATAAGGGCACTAAACTGATGAATTCAAATTGATAATCTGAAACCTAAAACGCGTATGCCCCAGATGCGCGAAGTCGCCGATCACATCTGGCTCATCACCTCATGCACTACGATCTAGGCTTCTTTCACGAGGCGACCAGTCGCGTCGAATGTGCCCAAAACCCCTTCAATGCTAGAGTGTCAACGATGTGTCCGGTATAAAACGTCAGCGATCTGACCGGAATGCACCCCGAGGGGGTTGGTGCCGACTGAGGGATTCGAACCCCCGACCTACGGTTTACAAAACCGTTGCACTACCACTGTGCTAAGTCGGCACGCGGGCTGCATTATAGCCGTTGCGGACGCCGCTGACGTAGAATCAACATCGTCATGAAAACATTTGCGGCTCTTCTTTTGTGCCTGTTTTGCCTGTCGGGCGTAGCACATGCGGGAGTTTTTAATCTCGCCACGCTCACTTGCGACAGTTACGAAAACCAAATCCTCAACGCGGCGCCAAACGACAAGTCCGAGGACGCGGTCAATTTCACCATGTGGCTCTTTGGCTTTGCGGTAGGACATGCGGGAGATCACTCGATCTATAGCAAGGGCCTGCAGTCCTTTGGCAATGCCCTCGATGTCGAGTGCAAGAGTCGCCCGCCGGCGAACCTGCTGGAGGCATTGGCAGCGGTCAATCCGGCCAATGAAAGTCCTATGGACCTGAAGGAGTTGAACTGCAAGACGTTCGAGGCGCGCAATGCCGAGCTCGCAAAAACCGATGTGCAGAGCGCCCGAACCATCCGGATGTGGCTGTTCGGCTTTTCCGTTGGCAAGGCGGGGGGCAAGGTATTCGATACGGAGGGACTCGACGAATTCGACAAGGCTCTGACGAAGCAATGCGGCTTACATGAGCAACGAAGCCTGTTCGACGCATTGAGCGCCATCAGGATATCGAAGAAATACCGATGAATGCCGGCGCTGGCTTCGCCGAGAACGCGCTACTCGATGTGGGGCGAATGGGCGCCGCGGATCGGCTCGCCGTGGCGGGCGGCGTTTCGGAAAGTCAGCTGATGCAAAATGCGGGATCGGCCGTGGCGCGCCAGATCGTGCAGCGATTTCCCTTGCAACGCGTGATCGTGCTGTGCGGCCCGGGCAATAACGGGGGCGACGGGTTTGTCGTTGCCCGCGAACTAGCTTCCGCGGGTTGGCCGGTGCGCGTAGCACTCGACGGGAAAGTCGAGCGACTGCGCGGCACCGCGCGTGCGCAGGCCTTACGCTTTGGCGGCGAAGTGGAGGCGTTGCGCCCGGAAGCACTCGACAACGCGGACCTGGTGATCGATGCGCTATTCGGCGCAGGGTTTCGCGGTGAGCTTGCCGCTGTTGCGCGCGAGACACTGGCCGCCGCTTGCGCAAGGCAGCTCCCCATCGTCGCGATAGACGTACCGAGCGGCGTATTTGGGGACACCGGCGAATCCGCGGGCGCAGTTCCTGCGGTGCTGACCGTGACATTCTTTCGAAAAAAGCCCGGTCACCTGTTATTGCCGGGACGACTGCTATGTGGCGAGACCGTGGTCGTGGACATCGGCATTCCGGGCACGGTTCTGGCACAGATAAAGCCAGACACGTTTGAGAATGGCCCGGCGCTGTGGCGGGAAGAGCTGCCGCGCGCTCGGCATGCGGACCATAAATACACGCGTGGCCACGCCTTGATCGTTGGCGGTTATCCATTGACAGGTGCTGCACGCATGGCCGCGCGCGCAGCCGCACGCGCAGGTGCAGGACTCACGACCATTGCCGTGGCAGAGCGAGCAATGCCGGCCTATGCGGCGAGCCTGACGAGCATCATGATCCGGCCGCTGTCCGTGCAGCAGGATTTCGTGGCGTTGCTGCAGGATCAGCGCATAACGGCATTCCTGATCGGGCCCGGCGCGGGCGTAGGTATCGAGACGCGCGAGCGCGTCTTTACCATGCTCGCCACCAGGCGGCCCGTCGTGCTGGACGCCGATGCGCTCACCTCGTTCAAGGACGACCCGCAGGCTTTGTTCGACAAAGTCGGGGGCCCCTGCGTCATGACCCCGCATGAAGGCGAATTCACGCGGCTGTTCGGCGATGCCGGAGACAAGCTTGCCCGCGCCCGTGCGGCAGCCCAGCGCAGCGGGGCGGTGATCGTGCTCAAAGGCGCGGATACGGTGATTGCGGCGCCCGATGGTCGCGCGATCATCAATTCGAATGCTCCGGCGACGCTTGCCACGGCAGGATCAGGCGATGTGCTCGGCGGCATCCTGACCGGATTGCTCGCGCAGGGAATGGACGCCTGGCTTGCGGCTGCTGCAGGCGTCTGGATGCATGGGGCAGCAGCAGCCTTATTCGGTCCCGGCCTGATCGCCGAGGACCTGCCGGATCTGCTGCCGCCGGTGTTGCGCTCTTTATTTAGCCCCGGGTCAGCGCTTTAGCTCGGTACGGAGCACCTTTAACTCACTGCGCCGCTTGGAATCGCTGCGGGGAAACGCCAGTTTCAGCTTGGCAAACGTGTCGAGCAGGATCTGCGAGACGATCAGCCGGGCATTGTGCTTGTTATCCGCCGGCACGAC
Organism: Gammaproteobacteria bacterium; assembly: GCA_025355645.1. Classification (GTDB taxonomy): domain Bacteria; phylum Pseudomonadota; class Gammaproteobacteria; order Steroidobacterales; family Steroidobacteraceae; genus Bog-1198. The sequence continues at coordinate 7,016 of JANXZG010000045.1, forward strand.
GAACCAAGGAGCATCGGCGGTGCTGGTCGCGCTCAGGCATTTTTCATAGGTATGCATGTAGTCGGCCCAGAAGCGGCGCTCCTCGACATCGCCGGAGGAAAACTTCCAGTTCTTCTCGGGATTGTCGATGCGCTCAAGGAAGCGCTTACGTTGTTCTTCCTTAGACATATGCAGGAAGATCTTGACGATGCGAGTGCCATTACAGGTCAAGTGCCTTTCGAGATCGTTGATCGAACGAAAGCGATCCCGCCAGATGCGTTTCTCGGAGAGCAGCTCCGGCGGCAGGCTTTCAGCCCGCAGGATTTCCGGATGCACCCGTGCGATCAGGACCTCCTCATAGTAGGAACGATTAAAGATGCCGATACGCCCGCGCTCCGGCAGATCGCGCGTCGTGCGCCACAGGAAATCGTGCTTCAGTTCCGTGGCGCTCGGGTGTTTGTAACTGAACACCTGGCATCCCTGCGGATTGATCCCTGACATCACGTGGGCGATGGCGCCATCCTTGCCGGCGGCGTCCATGGCCTGAAAAATCAGCAGCACTGCGTACTGGTTTGACGCGTACAGGAGTTTCTGGCGGGTGCTCAAGGCCTTGATGTGCTCAGCCAGGATTTTGTCGTAATCCTTGTCGGAGCCAAATACGGGCGCCACCCGGGTGGGCCATTCGCGCAGGCTCACCTTCACGCCTTCGCTGACCCGAAACCACTTGCTGTCTATCTTCATGCTCGGCATCCTCCTGGTTGCATTGTAGACCGCCACGCGGCGAAGACATTCCATCTATTGCGCCGTCCGGGTGCCCGGCCTGTCCATGGCTCGCGGCTGCATGCGCTGGGCGGCTGACCGGTCCCCTACTAGCCGGCGGGATCAGACTCGCGGACAATGGCGGCATGACGACGCGCAAGAACATGACCCTGCACCGGTTTCGCGCCATGCACGCCGCGGGCGAGAAAATCGCGATGTTGACCTGCTACGACGCCTTATTCGCGCGCGTACTGGACGAGGCCGGTGTGGACGCGCTGCTGGTTGGCGACTCGCTGGGCATGGTGCTGCATGGGCGCGATACCACCTTGCCGGTGACGATGGACCAGATGGTCTATCACACCGAATGCGTCGCCCGCGGCAACCGCACCGCCTGGATCATCGCCGACATGCCGTTCGGCAGTTATCAGGAATCCCCGGAGCAGGCCATGCGCAATGCGGTGCGGCTGATGCAAGCCGGCGCGCACATGGTCAAGGTCGAAGGCGGCGGCTGGACCGTGCCGGTCGTGCGCGCGCTGGTGCAGAGGAGCATCCCGGTCTGTGGCCACCTGGGGTTCACGCCGCAGTCGGTATACATGCTGGGCGGGTACCGCATCCAAGGGCGCGAGGAAGCTGCCGTAGCGACCATGCGCGCACAAGCCAAGGAACTCGCCGCGGCAGGCGCCGATTGCCTGGTACTCGAGCTGATGCCCGCCGCCGTTGCGCGGGCGGTGACCCAGGACTTGCCGGTGCCGACCATCGGCATTGGTGCGGGCTCAGGTTGTAGCGGCCAAGTGCTCGTACTGCACGACATGCTGGGGCTGACCACTGGTACACCGCCGCGATTCGTGCGCAACTTCCTCGCTCAGGGCGAGGGCATCGACGCGGCCATTCGCCAGTATGTGGCCGACGTGAAAAGCGGGCGCTTTCCCGACGACAACGTCCACGGCTACTGAGTCGCACGCCGCGTGCGTATTGTTCCCACCATTGCAGAGCTGCGCACGGCGCTTGCCGGTGCGGGACCGGTCAATCTCGTGCCGACCATGGGCAACCTGCATGCCGGGCACCTGTCGCTGGTCAGCGCCGCTAGGCAGCGCCCGGGTAGGCTGGTCACCAGCATATTCGTGAACCGGCTGCAATTCGGGCCGCAGGAAGACTTCAGCCGCTACCCGCGCACGCTGGATGCGGACTGCCGCCTGCTCGAGAGCGCCGGATGCGACCTGGTTTTTGCGCCAGCTAACGAGGAGATGTATCCGCAGGACCAGGAATACAAGCTCGTGCCGCCTGCGGCGATGGCGGATATGTTCGAGGGCGCTGTGCGGCCGGGATTTTTCATCGGCGTGTGCACCGTGGTGCTGAAGCTGTTTCACATCGTGCGGCCGGACGCGGCATTCTTCGGCAAGAAGGATTATCAGCAGCTGCTGATCATTCAGCGCATGGTGGCGCAATTGGCCATGCCGATTGAAGTTGTCGGATGCGAGACGGTGCGCGATAACCACGGGCTCGCGCTGTCATCGCGCAATGGCTACCTCAGTGCGGCCGAACTCGTTGAAGCGGCCGAGCTTAGGCGCACTCTGCGCAAGGTCGCGAGTAATGTGCGCGCCGGCGCAGCATGGCCGGATCTCGAGCGCCGCGCGCTTGAGTCTTTGCGATCGCGCCACTGGCAACCGGACTATATCGCGGTGCGCGGCCGCGCCGATCTTGGCATCGCCGAGGCGGCGGATCCGCTGGTGGTCATTGGCGCAGCCCGGCTCGGCGGCACCCGGCTGATCGACAACTACGAAATTCCCTGACGCGCCGACTTCTATCAGATGTCTGCCGCGACCACGGCGAGTCCCTGCAGCACGAGGTCCGGGACGACTTCGCCATGCCGGCGCATGTTGGCGGCGATGATTTTCGCATCCCCGCCAGTTATAAAGAGCTTCGGCTTGACGCCAAAGCCTCGCTCCAGCGCGTCAGCTGCATGGTCTGCAAACCCGGCGAGCGCGAATTCGGCACCGCGGGACACCGCGCCGATCGTGTTATTGGCGAAGATCCCTTTCTTTGACGGCGTGCTCGATCGCGCCGCGGTGGCAATATCCGAGGTCCTATTTAGCAGTGCCTCGCGCATTAGGATAATGCCCGGCACAATCAGGCCGCCGAGGTGGCGGCCGTTGCTATCCACTCCGTCAGCTTTTACAGCCGTGCCGGCATCGATCACACAGAGCGCCGTATGGACCCGGGACCAGGCGCCGAGGACCGCAAGCCACCGGTCGGCGCCAAGCAACGACGGCTGCGCGTAGCCATTGGTCAGCTGCTGGAACCGGCGGCTCGCGCTCACAAACGCTGGCTTTACGCCGAATTTGCGGCGCGCGTAATCTGCCAGTACTTTGGCCATCGCGGCGCCGGCAACATTGCAGATGAATACCCGGCTCGGCTTGCGCGCTGAGTCAAAGAGCGCCGCTGTCCACTCGCCCCGCTTGACGCCGCGGTGCACGGCCGCCTGCTGCTCGGACAATCGGCTGCCCGTGAGCCATGCCCACTTCAGGCGGGTATTGCCGGCGTCGATAAGCAGGACCATGCGCTCAAGGATAGCATCGAGGCAGGCCGCTGAGCCTAGTAAACTGTTCGCGCCATGCCATCGAAGCACTCGCTGACAGAAGGATCAATTCCGCGCGCCCTGCTGCTCTTCGCGCTGCCTATCCTGTACGGCAGCGTACTGCAATCCCTGAACGGTTCGGTCAATGCGATGTGGATCGGGCACTTCCTGGGTCAGGCGGCATTCGCCGCGGCCGGCAACGCGAACGTCGTGATGTTCATGCTGTTCGGCGTCATTTTCGGCTTCTCGATGGCGACAACGGTGATGGTCGCGCAATGCGTGGGCGCGAGAAACATGCCGGAAGCGAAGCGCGTGGTCGGCACCAGCGGGGCCTTTTTTGTTGCACTCTCGCTCACCCTTGCAACCGTGGGCTGGATGGCGACGCCGCTGCTGCTGCATGCATTACATACGCCCGCTGACGCGATGCCGGGCGCTCTTGCGTACCTGCGCATCATCTTCCTCGGCTTCCCAAGCATCTGCGGGCTCTTTTTCCTGATGGCGGCGCTGCGAGGCGCAGGGGACTCGAAGACGCCATTCAAATTTCTGGCGCTCTCGGTCGGACTCGATATCGTGCTGAATCCGCTGCTGATCTTCGGTGCGGGCCCCGTGCCGCGCATGGGGATTGCAGGCTCTGCGACCGCCACGCTAATAGCGCAAACCTTAAGCCTCGCGGCGCTGGTGGCGCACCTGTATCGGACGCGCAACCCATTGCGGATCCTGCGCGACGAAATCGGCTACTTCCGCCCGGACTGGACGGTAATCAGGCTGCTGCTCTCAAAAGGCGTGCCGATGGGACTGCACCTGTTCGTGGTCTCTACCAGCATGCTGGCGTTGACCGCATTGGTGAACCGATATGGCTCACAGGAGAGCGCCGCCTTCAATGCCTCGATGCAATTGTGGAATTACGTGCAGATGCCGGCTATGGCCATCGGGGCGGCCGTCTCGTCAATGGCCGGTCAGAATGTAGGCGCCCGACGCTGGGATCGCATCAACCGGATCGCGCTGACCGGCGTCGTCTTCAATTTTGTCCTGGGCGGCGCGCTGATCACGGCGATTTATGCGCTGAACGCCTATGCACTCGGCCTGTTCCTGCCGAGCGACGGCGCAGCATTTGCCATTGCCGCGCATTTGAACCGGCTGGTCCTATGGTCATTCGCCTTCTTCGGTGTGTCCTTCGTGCTGTTTGGCGTGCTGCGCGCTACGGGCACGGTCATCGCGCCGCTCTTGATGCTGATCGTCTCGCTATGGCTGATCCGGCTGCCGTTTGCCTACCTGTTGACCGATCGGCTGCAGGATGATGCGATCTGGTGGGCTTTTCCAGTCTCCTCGATTAGCTCCATGCTGATGGCGATCGGCTATTTTCGCTATGGCGACTGGCGCCGCGACCGCATGGCGATCTCCACAGTGCAAAATGCCCCCGGTTGACACGCCAATACCTGAGCGGCTGCTCGTCGTTCGCTGTGGCGCTTTCGGCGACATGGTGTTGCTGACTGCATTGGTCCGCGAGCTGCACGCACAATGGCGCCGTCCCATTGACATTGTATCTTCCGGGACCTGGAGCGCTCCGCTGCTGCGAGGCCAGCCCGGCGTCGGCGAGGTATTCACGCTGCGCAGTCGCAAAACCCCGTACTGGCTGGCCCCGGACCAATGGAAAGTGGTGCGGGCCTTGTGCCGGCGCGCGCCGGCGCCCACGTGGTTCTGCGACGGCGGGGTTGCCGGCAAGACGCTGCTGGCCCGCGCGCGCATTGGCGCAGCCTGCATCGTCGACGTGAATGATCACCGCTTGAGAGTCGGTGAACATGCGACCGAACAATGGCGGCGCCTTGCGCAGGTCCGGCCGCCGGCATGGGCGCATGTCACGTTGCCAGGCACGGTCACGAACAAATCTGGTTGCCAACTTGTCACCAGCGCGCAGCAACAAAGCGACCTGTCGGCGTGGCTTGCCGCCCGCGGTCTTGACTCCGGGCCGCTGATCCTCATGCAGATGGGCAACAAGCGCACGATGCGCCGGGGTCTGCGGCGTTTCGCCGTCAATCACAAGCATTGGCCTCAACAGCGCTGGATGGAGGTCATCCGGCATGTGCGCCGACAATGTCCGCGGCATCTGATCCTGTTGCTCGGCACTGGGCCTGAGAGCGAGTTGAACCAGGAACTGGCGGAAAGGGTCGGCGTCGCCGGCGTCTACAATGTCGCCGATGATTTGCCGGTGGCGCGGCTGGTGGCGCTGCTGTCGCGGGGGGAAGCGCTGGTCACGGTCGACTCGGGACCAGCTCATGCAGCGGCCGCCGTCGGCTGCCCGCAGGTCGTGCTGTTCGGCAAGGCTTCGCCCGAGCTTTATCGCCCCTGGGGCGTGAGCGGGCCACAGGTCGAGGTGGTCACCGGAGAGTTGGACGGCCGGACCTCGATGCTCGGCATCGAGGTGTCGGCAGTAACGGCGGCCTTCGACAGGCTCGCCCGCTAGTCTTACGAGGTCCTCTTCAGCATGTCCGGCGTAACCAGCACGACCCCGCGCTCGGTCACGTAAAACCGCTTTCCGTCCGCATAGGGATCGTGGCCTATGCGCATGCCATCCGGCACTATGCATTGCTCATCCATGATGCAGCGCCTGAGCTGGCAATCGCGTCCCACGGTTACGCCTGGCAGCAGCACCGAGCTTTCGACGCGGCTTCCCTCGTTAATGCGCACTTCGGTCGACAACAGTGAATTCGTGACATAGGCGCCCGAGATGATGCAGCCGCCGGTGACCATCGAATTGACGGCCATGCCGCGTCGCCCGTCCTCGTCCAGAACGAACTTTGCCGGGGGCTGCTGCGCCTGGTAAGTCCAGATTGGCCATTGCCGGTCGTAGATGTTGAGCTCCGGGTCCGCCGCGACAAGCTCCATGTTTGCCTCATAAAGGGCATCAACGTTGCCGACGTCGCGCCAGTAGGCTTGTGCGCGCGTCTCAACGTTTTCGAACGGGTAGGCAAAGACCCGCAGCGTATCGATGTTCGGCGGGATGATGTTCTTGCCAAAGTCATGGGCGCTCGCGGGATTCTCCGCATTTTCAATCAGCAGCTTCTCTAGCCGCTCCATTGCGATGACATAGATGCCCATCGAGGCGCGTGCCATGCCATCAGCGCCTGGGATCGGGTCGGGGTTCTGCGGTTTCTCGGCGAATTTCGTGACCCGGTTCGTGGAGTCCGTCGTCATGATGCCGAATTCGCGCGCCCGATCGATCGCCACGTCGACGACGCCAACGGTGATGTCGGCCTCGCACTGGACGTGATAGGCGATCATCGGGCCATAGTCCATCTTGTAGATATGATCGCCGGCGAGAATCAGTACGTGGGTCGGGCGGTGCGAACGCAGGAATTCCAGGTTCTGGTAGACCGAATCCGCGGTGCCGCGATACCAGTGCGCGCCGATCTGTTGTTGCGCGGGGATGATCTCGACGAACTCCCCCATCTCGCCGCGCAGATAGCTCCAGCCGCGCTGGATGTGCTGGATCAGGGACTGCGCCTTGTACTGGGTCAGCACAGCGATCTGCCGGATACCCGAATTGATGCAATTCGACAGCACGAAATCGACGATGCGGAACTTTCCACCGAAGGGGGTGGCGGGTTTGCAGCGATGCTGCGTCAGGTCCTTCAGGCGCTCGCCGCGACCACCGGCCATGATCACGGCCACGGTGCCGCTCGTCAGCCGGCTGACATAACGACCAGTGTCTTTACGCGCGGCTTGCGGGTCGACCATCGGGACAGACTGCCATACTCGAATCGGCGGTGCACCTGCTTTTGCTAGACTTGACACATGCCGCCGTTGACCGTGTGCCTGCTGACCTCGGAGATGATGCCCTTCGCAAAAACCGGGGGACTCGCCGACGTCGCTGGCGCCCTGGCTCTGGAACTGGCGCAGCGCGGGGCGGACGCGCGCGCCTTCATGCCGCTGTACGGCAGCGTCTTACAAGGACCGTGGAAATTTGCGCCGGTGCCTGAGGTTCAGGACGTTGCCATTGAGCTGGGCGCGACAAAATATGCATTCTCCTTGCTGACCAGCAATCTTCCGGGCAGCAAGACGCGCGCCTGGTTCATCGACTGCCCGAAGTTCTTCAGGCGTGCCTCGCTGTATACGAACGATCCGGACGAATATCGCCGCTTCGTGTTTTTTACCCGCGCAGTCATTGAGTCCTGCCAGCGCCTGCATTTTGCGCCCGCCATATTTCACTGCAATGACTGGCATGCAGCGCTTGTGCCGCTGCTGCTGCGTACGGCGTACTCCTGGGACAAGCTGTTCGCCGGCTCGCGCTCGGTCCTGACCATACACAATATCGGCTATCAGGGCCTCATGCCGGCGAGCGCGGCGCTCGAGCTGGACCTTAGCCCGAGCGAGCCACTGCTGGACGCAGCGGACCTCGCCGATGGCATCATCAATCCGCTCAAGAGCGGGATCTTGCTTGCCGATGCCGTGACCACGGTCAGCCCCACCTATGCGAAGGAGATCTGCGAGACCCCGCTCGGCATGGGGATGGAGCAGACCTTGCGCGCACGTGCTGATGGGGTCACCGGCATTCTCAATGGCGTCGATTATCGCCTCTGGGATCCACGCGTCGATCCGCAGCTGAAGGTGCATTTTGAGCCGGACGATCTGTCCGGGAAGCTCGCCAACAAGTATCAGGTGCTGGCCGCGCACGGCCTGACGTTCGTGCGCTCGAGGCCGCTGATCGCGATTGTCAGCCGGCTGACTGATCAGAAGGGCTTTGACCTGCTGCATGAGGCGCTGCCCGCGCTGCTTGAGCAGCGGGATTTCAACCTGATCGTACTGGGCAGTGGCGAGGCGCGCTATGAGAAATTATTTGCTGACCTCGCAGTGCAATATGCGGGCCGCGTGGGGTTTCGGGCCGGATACGATGAAGCACTTGCGCATCTGATGGAGGCGGGCAGCGACATGTTCCTGATGCCCTCACGCTATGAGCCCTGTGGCCTGAACCAGATGTACAGCCTGCGCTATGGCACGATACCGATCGTACACAAGACTGGCGGTCTTGCGGACTCGGTGCAGCATTTCGACCCGGCCAGCGGCCGCGGCACTGGTTGCGTTTTCAATGACTTCGACGTCGGCGCGATCAGCTGGGCCATGAACACGGTCTTCGACTGGTACGCCAACACCGCCCTCTGGAAGAAATTGATGCGCAATGCCATGGCACAGGATTTCTCCTGGGGCCGGCAGGTCCTTGAGTATGAGGCGCTATATCGGCGCCTTCAGGGCATCGACGCCAGCAAGAAATAGCGACGTCCATTCGGCAGCGCATACACCTTGGCGATGCGCAGGTGCGCAGCGCCGATCCATGGCGGCGGCGCGGGCGGCAACGCTTCCGGGGAATTCCCGAGCTTCGCGGCAAGTTTAGCAAGCAACGGCGACATCGCGCGGCCGTTGAGCTGGACAAGCGCGCGGCGCTGGCCGCGGCCCTTGAGCCACGCCACCAATTGCTGCGCTTCGCTGTCCCCCAAGGGGGCCGGCGCGCGCGCAACCTCGGTCCTGACGTACTGGTCGACCCAGGCGCGTGTGGTCTCATCCGGCTCAATCAGCAGCAGCGGCGCGGCGCCAAGGTCGCTTTTTAATTCGCGTCCCGTCGCCGCAAGATCCTGCCAGCGGTCCACGTACCGGTAGGCCTGCGACGCGGGACCCGTCAGCAGCAGGCAATAGGCGACCAGCAGCGCAAGCAGCGCCGTGTGGAACTGCAAGCCTGCGCTCGCGCGCCAGGCGCGAATCAATAAGACGAGGCTGACCCCGGCGCCAAGCAGCGTGATCGATGCGGCCGCGAGCGCGCCCGGCGCATCGTGGGCGTTGCCGGCATCGAGCGCACCCACGAATATGATGGCTACTGCGAGCAGCGTCGCGAGCAGCAGCAGGACAACGGTGGCGCGAATCGCCGCGGTATCGCCGCGTCCCGGAGCCAGGCTGGCTTCGCGCGCCCACCAGCCGAGCAGCAATGCGAGCCCAGGCAACAGCGGGGCGATGTAGATATTGCGAGCCGTTGCCGCCATCGACAGCACGATCAGGGCCGGCACCAGGATTGCGAGCGCCCAGCGCAGGATCAGCATCTTGTCATGTGTAATGGCCGCACGCGCCCGCCACGCACGGACTGCGGCGGCAATCACAAGCAGCGTCCACGGAAACAGGTAGACCGGCATTTCCAGGAGGTATTTGCCGGGAAAATTTTGATGACCGGTCGTGTATTGCAAGTTTGCCGGCGCATCGACCGGGGCGAAGCGCCCGACCAAGTTATTCCAGAGGAACACCCGCAGGTGCGCTACGCCCTCGGCTCCTGCATAGACCGATAGCACCCACGCGCCGATCAGTAATGCCTGCAGTGGCAGGCCTACCCATAATTCCCAGCGCGCGAGCTCGCGCCAGCGCCGCTCCCAGATCATCAGAGTGGCAAGCGTCAGAACCGGTACGATCCAGACGGTGGCGCTCTTGGCGAGAAAGCCCAGCGCGAGGGCCAGGTGCATCAAGCCATAACCGAGCAGCCGCTCGCGCCGATCCCTGGCATGAAATCCGGCATGCGTGCCTGCGAGTGCGAGCGCGACCGCGGCTAGCAACGGCGCATCGCTCGCGAGCCAGATCGCGACCTGGTACGACAGCAGAAACGTCGCGCTCGCCGCAGCCGCGACGGTCGCGGCGAATGTGCCTGCGAGGCGCCGCGCGAGCCAGGCCACGCTCAAGGTGGTGACGATGGCGTAGAAAAGGTTCGGCAGGCGTGCGGCCCAGCCGGCATCGCCGAAGGCCTTGATCGAGGCGCCTGCCAGCCAGTAGGTCAGCGGCGGCTTCTCGCAAAACGCCTCGCCTGCAAGCAAGGGTACGGCCCGGTCGGCCTGCCAGCTCATTCGCCACGAGAGGTCGGACTCGCGCGGTTCATCCGGTGTCCAATATCCGCGTCCGAACATGCCGACGCACCAGCTCGCGAGCAGCGCAACACTGACCAGAGCCAAGGTGGCGCGAGGCGTGCTCATTTCAATCCACTTCACGCGTTGCCATGAATTCTTTCAGGAACCGGCCGGTGTGGCTTTGACGGAACTTGCCCACGATGACCTCCGGCGCTCCTTGTGCCGTTAACCGGCCACCGCCGTCCCCGCCCTCGGGCCCCAGATCAACGATCCAGTCCGCGGCGGCCATGATATCGAGATTGTGTTCGATCACCACCACCGTATTGCCTGCATCGACGAGCCGCTGCAGAACATGCAGCAGTTTTTCAACGTCCGCCATATGCAATCCGACCGTTGGCTCGTCGAGCACATAAAGCGCGTGTCCCGGCGCATCGGCACGCACCTTCGAGAGCTCCGTCACGAGCTTGATGCGCTGGCTTTCGCCGCCTGAGAGCGTCGGACTCGGCTGTCCCAGCGACAGATAGCCTAAGCCCACGTCGGCGAGCAGACGTGTGGCGTGGTGCACGGTGCGGTGGGCGGCAAAAAATTCAGCCGCGTCCTCGACACTGAGGGCGAGAACGTCGCCGATACTCTTGCCCTTGAAGAGGATAGTCAGGGTCTCCGCATTGAAGCGCCGCCCGTGGCAGACATCGCATGGCACCTGCACGTCGGGCAGGAAATTCATCTCCACCCGCCGCATGCCTTGTCCCTCGCAGGCATCACAGCGGCCATCGGACGCATTGAAGGAAAACCGGCTGGCGGTGTAGCCGTGCATGCGCGCCTCGCTGGTGGAGGCAAAAAGCGTGCGGATCGCGTCCCAAAACCCAATGTAGGTTGCCGGGCATGAGCGCGGTGTCTTGCCGATGGGCGTCTGGTCGACCTCAAGGACCCGCCGTAAGGCCTCCCAGCCGCTAATCGAGCGGCAACCGGTGATCGGTTCACCGGGCCTCGGGCCGCGCGGCCCGATCAGGCGCGAAAGGTTGCCGAGCAGGATGTCGCGTGCGAGCGTTGACTTGCCCGATCCGGATACGCCAGTGATGACGCTGAAACGGCCCAGCGGAATCCGCACGTCGATGTCCTGCAGGTTGTGCAGGGTTGCGCCTGCGATCCGGATCGAGGGGGCCGCGGCGGGTACGGCGCGACGGCGCGCGCGCGAGTGCGTAAGCGGCTCAGCAAGGCAGTGCCCCGTTATCGAATTCGGCGAGTTCATCAGCTCCGTGGCGCTGCCAGTGGCCACGACGCGGCCTCCCAGCTTGCCCGCGCCAGGGCCGAGGTCAATGACCGTATCGGCGCGCCGGATAGTCTCCTCGTCATGTTCGACGACGACCAGCGTATTGCCCTTCGCGCGCAGCTTCTCGAGAGTCGCGAGCAGCGCCTGGTTGTCGCGCGGGTGCAGTCCGATCGTCGGCTCGTCCAGCACGTAGCAGACGCCCTGCAGGTTCGAGCCGAGCTGTGCGGCCAGGCGGATGCGCTGCGCCTCGCCGCCCGACAGGGTGGGCGCGGCGCGGTCGAGCTGCAGGTACCCGAGCCCCACATCGCGCAGGAATGCTGTGCGCGCCTGCAGTTCAACCAGCAGGTCGCGGGTAATGTCACGCTCGCGCCCCTGCGGCCTGAAGGCGGCGATCGTCGCGCCGAATTTATCGACCGGCAGATGGGTCAGCGCCGCGATGGAGCGGCCCTCGAACAGCACATGGCGCGCAACCGGATTCAATCTTTCCCCGGCGCATGCGGCGCAGGGGCGCGGCTGCCCGTCTGCGAGCTCACGCCAGGCGGATTCCTCGCCGCTTTGATCCGCATCGAACTCGGGCAGGTCGATCCCGGTGCCGAAGCAGGTCGTGCACCAGCCGTGGCGCGAGTTGAATGAAAAGAGGCGGGGGTCGAGCGCCGGGAACCCGGTCCCGCAGGACGGACAGGCGCGCTTTGTTGAAAATACCGCAGCGCTCGCCTTGCCCTGGGCAAGGGCCACATGCACGACCCCCTTGCCATGTTCAAGAGCGGTTGCAAGATGCGTGCGCAGTTCCTGTTCGTTGGCCGCACTGACCGAAAAGGTGGCAACCGGCAGTTCTATCGTGTGCTCAATGAAGCGGTCGAGCCGCGGCCACTTCGTCGTTGGCAAGGGTGCGCCGTCGACCTGGAGGTTGGCGTAGCCCTTGCTGCGAGCCCATTTGGCAAGCGCGCTGTAAAGCCCCTTGCGCGCGACGATCAACGGCGCCAGAAACACGACCTGGCGGCCCCGGTATTCCTTTAATAGGCGCGCGGCGATCGCCGCTTCGGTCTGCGGTTCGATCGGTACGTTGCAGCGCGGGCAGTACTGCGTGCCGAGCTTCACGTACAGCAGGCGCAGGAAATGATAGATCTCGGTCAGCGTGGCGACCGTGCTCTTGCGCCCGCCGCGACTGGTCCGCTGCTCGATGGCGACGGTCGGCGGTATCGCGTACACCGCGTCCAGATCCGGTCTTGCCGCCGGCTGCACGAACTGGCGTGCATAGGCGTTCAGCGACTCAAGATAACGGCGCTGTCCTTCGGCGAACAGGATATCGAATGCGAGCGTGCTTTTGCCGCTGCCGGAGATGCCGGTGATCACCGTGAAGTGGTTCAGCTGCAGATCGACATCGATGTTCTTTAGGTTGTGCTCGCGCGCGCCGCGCACCTGGATTGCATCGGCCGCGCTCAGGCGCGGGCCCGACGCTGCATCGTCTTGCACCCCTGCGGCTGGCGGTTGCAGGGCCAAGGCCGATTCGGCCAGTGCTTGACCAGTATATGAGGCCGCGTGCTTCATGATGTCGCTCGGGGTCCCCGTGCAAACCACGCTGCCACCGGCCTCGCCACCCTCGGGACCCAGGTCAATGACCCAGTCGGCGCAGCGAACGACATCGAGGTTGTGTTCGATGACCAGCACCGAGTTGCCGGCCTCGATCAGGCGCCGGAGGGAGCGCACCAGCTTGGCGATATCGTCAAAGTGCAGTCCGGTGGTGGGCTCATCGAACAAGAACAGCGAGCCGCGAGACGCCGTTCGAGTTCGTGCGGCCTTCCCCTCCAGGTGATTAGCGAGGTGCGCGGCGAGCTTGAGCCGCTGCGCCTCGCCGCCGGAGAGCGTCGGTACCGGCTGGCCCAGGCGCAGGTATTCGAGCCCGACTTCCACGAGCACCCCGAGGCGCAGGCAGATCGCCTCGTGCCCGGCAAAAAAGGCCATTGCTCCCGATACCGTCATCGCCAGCACATCAGCGATGCTCTGGGGCTCATATCCCTCGCGCGGCAGGCGACACTCGAGGACTTCGTTGCGGTAGCGCCTTCCATCGCAGTCCGGGCAACGCAGGTAGACATCGGACAGGAATTGCATTTCGACGTGTTCGAAGCCGTTCCCACCACATCCCGGGCAGCGGCCGTTGCCGCTGTTGAAACTGAACGTGCCGGCCGTGTACTTGCGCGCCTGCGACAGCGGTAGTTTCGAAAACAGCGTCCTGATCGCATCGAATGCGCCGACGTAGCTCGCAGGATTGGAGCGGGTCGTTCGGCCGATCTGGCTCTGATCGACCATGATGACCTCGTCGATCTGCTCGGCGCCCAGCAGCAGGCGATGCCGGCCCGGGGTATCCGTCGGCTTGCCATGCGAGCGCAACAGCGCCGTGAACAGCACGTCGTGCACCAGGGTCGATTTTCCCGAACCGCTGACCCCGGTCACGCAGACCAGGCGGCGCAGGGGTATATCGACGTCAATATTCTTCAAGTTGTGTGCCCCGACCCCTTCGAGCCGCAGGATGCCGGCGTTCTTCGCGCCCACGGCGCGCGGCAGGCTGACCCGCTTGCGGCCAAACAGGTAATCCGCAGTCAGCGAGAGCGGCGCGCGCGCCAGCTCGCGGTACGATCCGTAGAACACGATCTGGCCGCCGTGCTCACCGGGACCGGGACCGATATCGAGAATGCGATCCGCGGCCTGCATGACCTTCGGATCGTGCTCGACGACCACAAGCGTGTTTCCCTGGTTGCGCAGGTTTTGCATGATGCCCACGATGCGGTCCACGTCGCGTGCGTGTAGCCCGATCGATGGCTCATCTAGCACGAACAGCGTATTGACCAGCGATGTCCCCAGCGCGGTCGTCAGATTGATGCGCTGCACTTCCCCGCCGCTCAGGGTGCGCGATTGGCGATCGAGATTTAGGTAGCCGACCCCCACATTGACGAGGTAGCGCAGCCGCACGCGGATCTCGCCGAGCAGCAATTCACCAGCGAGCTCTAGCGGCGCCGGCAGCCTCAGCTCGTCGAACCAGTGGCGCACGCGCTCGATCGGCATCAGCGCAAGCTCGCGGATATTGAGCCCGGGGTTACCGACGCGCCACAGCAGCGCATCGGGCTTTAGGCGGCTGCCATGGCAGGCGGGGCATTCGGTGTAGGAGCGGTAGCGCGACAACAGTACGCGGATGTGCATCTTGTAGGCTTTCGTTTCGAGCCACGCAAAAAAGCGCCGCACGCCGTACCAGACGTTGCGTTTCCATTCGCCTTCGCCGTCGATGACCCAGGCGCGCTCTTCCGCCGACAGGTCGCGCCACGGCGTATCGACTGGAATCCCGCGCTTGCGTGCAAAGCGCAGCAGGTCCGCCTGGCACTCCTTATTGGATTCGGTTTGCCAGGGCTTGATGGCGCCCCGTCTTAAGGTCAGCCCTTCATCCGGAATCACGAGCCCGTAATCGACGCCGATGCTGCGGCCAAAGCCGCGGCACACTTCGCAGGCCCCGATGGGGGAATTGAAGCTGAAGGTGCTGGGATTCGCATCCTTGTACAGGATGTTGCATTGAGCGCAGTGCAGCGTCGTCGAATAGCGCCACGGGGCAGGCGGCTCGCCCTCGTCCGGCAGCGGGTAGACATCCAGCCGGCCTGAGCCCACGCGCAGCGCGGCCTCAATCGCGTCGACAATGCGCGCCTCGCTCGCATCGCCCGCGCGGAAGCGGTCCTGGACGACTTGCAGGACCTTGTCCCGCTTCAGGTGGATCCGGGTATACCCCTGCCGCTCCAGCAGCGAGCGGATTTCGGCCTCCGAGAAATTATCAGGGATGTCGATCGGAAATGTCAGGATCAGGCGCAGGTCGCCCTGGGCCAACGCGCGCGAGACCAGCGAGTCGCGCACACTCGCGGCGGAATCCCGGCGCACCGGCTGCCCGCATTTCCTGCAATGCAGCACGGCAGCGCGCGCAAACAAGAGCTTCAAGTGGTCATTAAGCTCGGTCATCGTGCCGACGGTCGAGCGGGAGGTGCGAACCGGATTGGTCTGGTCCAACGCGATCGCGGGCGGAATTCCGTCGATCCGATCGACCTGCGGCCGGTCCATCCGGTCCAGGAACTGGCGCGCGTAGGGGGAGAATGTCTCGACGTAGCGCCGCTGGCCTTCTGCGTATAACGTATCGAACGCTAGCGAGGACTTGCCCGACCCGCTGACGCCGGTGACGACGATCAGCTCGTTCAGTGGCAGTTCGAGGTCGAGATTCTTGAGATTATTCTGGCGTGCGCCGCGGATGCGGATGGAGGAGGACATGCCCTCCAAGCTTACCTGTTCTCAGCTCAATCAGCGCCCACCAAACCGTTCCATCATCAGGCCCGTGCCGCCGCGCGTGACATGCGCAACGATGGCCGTGCGTCGATGAATCTTGGTCACCATGCCGAGATTGATCGCAAACGCCAGCTGGACCAGCTGCCCCGTGTTCAAGCCGAGGCTTTCGGTCTCGACGAAAACGCCGTTTGCGCTGAGATTTCTGGCCCGGCAGATGCGGCTCTTGCGTCCAGGCAGAACGACGTAAACCGTAGTGCGGGCGCGGTGGCGAGTGTGAAGGCGACGCTCCATGTACCTATTATGCACATGCAAACCCGGTTAGCGAAGTGCCGCGTGCAGATCGCTGCGCATATGTTTAATCAGGTAATATTTCTTCCGCAAATAGCCCGTTGTGCACCTGCATCGACGCCCAACTTGACATGCCGGCTCATTGCCCCTGACAACGTGATCTGCTGATAATTACCGGATGCGCAAAGTAATATCATCCCTATATTTGCCAGATTTCTGACTTCCTCCAACTGGCGGTCCGGCGTATTCCTGTGCCGGTACATGTCGGTGCGTGCACCGCACTCAATGATGATGCCCGCCAGGGCCGTGTACATGCCCGTGCTCCATTTCCTCTGCCGTTGCCTCGCGCACGTCGACGACTTGCGTATCGAAATGCAAGGTCTTGTCGGCGAGCGGATGGTTCCCGTCCAGCGTCACCATGTCGCCGGTGACGGCAGTAACTGTAAACATGCGCATCCCGCCATCTGTGCGTCCCTGGAACTGCATGCCTTTGCGGACCTCGCCCGCGCTCTGCAGTCCGCGCCGTGGCACGCGTTGGATCAGCGTCTCATCGCGCACCCCATAGCCCTCAGCGGGTGGGACCGATACCTTCATGCTATCGCCGCCCTGCCGGCCTTCGAGGGCCTTCTCCAGTCCCGAAACCAGGTTGCCGTGGCCCTGTATATAGACCAGCGGTTCACCGCCGGACGAGCTGTCGAGCACCTTGCCGCTGTCATCCTTTAGTGTGTAGTGAATCGTCACGACTCGATCTGCAGAAATGTCCACGCGTCATTCTCCTATGAGTCCAGGGCCGCATCGAGGTCATA
>JANXZG010000036.1 GCA_025355645.1 Gammaproteobacteria bacterium
CTTGCATGTCCGCGAGAAACTGCGCTCGCCGCGTGGATTTCGCATACCGTTCAAATCCCGTCAGAGTCTGCTGCTTCATCTTCCCGCTCGCGTGGTTGTCGTTGATGTATCAGACTCTACCGGTAAATCAGAGTTTCCTTAGCGGAAAGCGTACATCTGAACTTGGCTGCTACATACACAGTTCGCAGTCTTGGTATCTACGGCCACGTGTTGTGGCGTTCGGTCACGGAATTTGCCGACAAATTTAGAGTGCTTCACACGCATGCAGCAATTTGCGGACACGGAGGGTGTTGCGATAGCAAAATGCATCCCTTGTTGCGCGACGAAATCGGCATAAACGCAACACCAATTGAGACTCAAGTTGCGTTTTCGACTCAACGATGTTGCGCGAGTGGCAGGCTCGAGAGGTTGACGGGAGGGGATAAAAGGTAGTATAACTCATCGCATGAATACAAGGTCACTATCTGCAAGTCAGCTTGCTGCGCTTTCAGCGCTCATTGCAACGCCTGCCACCAAGGCAAAAGCATCGATCACACTTTCCGGCAATCTTCTGAAGGTCATCGATTCGTTGGCGGGCGCGGCTCAACGGTCCGCCTGGATTGAGCGCGCTGTTCAAAGCTACGCGGCACGCCAGTTGAAGGAGCGGCGCCGAGAACGGGAGCTAGCGCTATTGAATAAACACGCAGATGCATTGAACGCCGAAGGCGACGATAGTGTGACGTACCAGGCAAACTGGACCGCGGAGTAAGCCGTCATGTCCTCGGGCTTGCGCCGCGGCGAGATTTATCGTGTCCGTCAGCCCCAACACGACGATCCAAAAAAGTCGCGCTGCTTCGCCGTGGTGAGCCGCCAGGATCTGCTAGATTCAAAAGCCAATCGCATTCTGTGCGCGCCAATCAATACGTCCGGCGTCGGCCTGTCGACCGAGGTGCAGGTCGGGGTCGACGAAGGCTTGAAGCACGATTCAGTCATCAATTGCGACCAAATCACACGCCTTGAGAAGAGCATGCTCACCGACTATATCGGTGCGCTGTCACTGGCAAAGCTAAAGCATCTGCGCAGCGCGTTGGTAGTGGCCTTTGACATAGATGATGATGGGGACGCTGACATTCTTGACCTGACGTGAAATCTGCCATCACTTAATCTGAACTTGGCCGGCGCACCTTACGCGTCGTTAGTTCCAGCCGCGCGGCAACCGCGGTCTGTTTGAGCTGTCCGTCGATAAATCCTTGAATGCACTTGAGCCGATCCAGTTCGCGCATCGTCATGGTCACCTTTGGTATCCGGATCATGGCCAATCTCCCAAACCGCAAAGACGGTCAACGGAGAGTGGATCACGGGGGCCAACGCGGACATTTCTATTTGGGTATCACATACGTTGTCTCAGCCAAGTTCAGATGTCCACCTTCTGGCTAAGTTGAAATGTCCGGCTGGACCTCCTTTAGTTGATCCATAAATTCCGTCCCCCAAATCTTTGAGAGACGGTCTGACGCTCGCAGAGCGTTTGGGCTGAGTTCCCGCTGCCTCTTGGTGCCGGCGAGCTTGTGTCGCGGAACAATCTGTCCTATCGCGCGGCAATCAACTTGGCAGGGACGCGTCAATCAAGATGGCAAAGGATCACGCGGCGTCTGGATCATGCCGCTGATGATTGTCGCTGGCAAGCATTACGTTGAAGGTTGATTGTCGCTGGGCGTCAGGGAACCTACGTTCTTGATTGTCGCGTGCTGTGCGGGCCTTCCGGGTCCGGGCTTCTTTCGGGCGAGCGCAGTCCGTCGTCTGTAGCTTTCTACGTTCATCTCGAAGATCGTTGCGTGGTGAACCAATCGATCCACCGCAGCGAGAGTCATCGCGGGATCTTGGAACACCTTGCCCCACTCGCCAAACGGTTGGTTTGCGGTGATCAGAACGGAGCGACGTTCATAGCGCGTGCTGATCAACTCGAACAGTACGGAGGTCTCCGCCTGATCCTTAGTCACGTAAACGAGATCGTCCAAGATCAGCAGATGGTAACGGTCGAGTCGCTGGATCGCAGCCTCGAGGCCAAACTCGCGCCGAGCGATTTGAAGTCGTTGTACGAGATCGGAGGTGCGAGTAAATAATACCCGCCAACCTTTCTCGATGAGCGACAGGCCGATCGCCGCCGCCAGATGCGACTTGCCGCCACCGGGCGGTCCGAACAACAACAAGTTGGCGCCCTTGTCGAGCCATCCGTCGCCGGCGCACAGCGCCGAGACCTGGGCCTTCGAGATCATTGGCACCGCGGCAAAGTCGAAGTTATCGAGTATCTTGTCGGCGGGCAGCTTCGCTTCGCCGAGGTGACGCTCGATGCGCCGTCGATCGCGCTCGGCGATCTCATGCTCGGCGAGGGCCATCAAGAAGCGGGATGCCGGCCAGCCTTCTTTGTCAGATCGCTCTGCAAACTGCTGCCACAGTTGTTTGATGGCTGGGAGCCGCAGTTCGTTCAGCAGCAGCGTCAAGCGTGACGCGTCGATGGTGGCGCTCATGCGGCTTCTCCGATGCACGAGTCGTTCAGTGCCTCGTAGACGGTAAGCGGTGTCAGATGCACCGTCACCTTTGGTAAGCTCGCTAGATCAGGTGCAAAGCGTTCTCGCAGCACTTTGAGCTCCGGCAGTCGATCCGCCGCCAGATCCTCGGTCAGCAGGGCGGCGAGTTGCGCTTCGCAACCTCGCTCATGCGCGATGCTCAGCAGTTCGACCATCAGCTTGCAGGCGGCGCGTTCGGACAGCCGCTCGCATAAATGATCGAACATGTGGCGGTAGGCGTCGCGCGGCCAGAGCTGATCTCGATACACGAGGTTCAACAGCGCCATGGGTTTGCGTCGCAGCGCATGGATCACGTGCCGGTAATCGATGACGTGACCGTGTTTGCCGTCGCGGCCGGGGCGACCGCGCACGAGGGTCAGCACCCGCGTGCCGCCGAGGAACAACTCCACTCGGTCATCGTACAGGCGCGCTCGTGGACGGTGGCGGATGAGGCGCGAGGGCACCGTATAAAATACCTTGCGCAGAACGAAGCCCCCGGAGGTGCTGACGTAAACGAGCTCGTGCTCGTAGTCGGCGGTGCGGTTGTCGGGCAGCGGCTGCAGCACCGCCCGCTCGGCGTCGATGCGTTGCCGGTTGCGGGCATTTTTACGACCGACGATCTCGTCAAGGAATGATCGATACGCCGGTAGGTCATCGAAGTCGCTCGTACCGCGCATCAGCAACGCGACGCCACGGTTATTACGTGTCGGTTCCATACCGTAGTGGTTGCAGAGAGCATCGTAGCGGCTGGTGAGGTCCTCGCGTGCCTCGTGGTCGAGATTACGGAAGGCTGCGGACAGACTGTCACTGCGATGCTCGAACGGCGCGCCGCCGAGTGTCCACAGGGCGTTCTGCAGACCTTCGGCGAGTGCCACGTAGCTCTCGCCGCCCAAGATGACATGCACGTGCTCAAAGCTCGAGCATGCCAAGCGGAAGTGGTACAGCCGGTGATCGAGAACGACGCCGGCGACACGCACGGCCAAGTCGCCCATCTCGGTAAAATCCGAAAGGCCCATGCGCCCTGGTTCCTGCACCTGCCGGAAGATCACGTCCCGGTCTTCACCGTTCATGGCACGCCACTGCCGGATCCGGCGTTCCAGGGTTCGGCGCACGCCGTCGGATAGGTCCGGATGGCGCCGCTGCATCTCCTCGAAAATCGCGATCGGTCGCAAGCTCGGCGCCGCTTCGAGCATCGGCACAATCTCGGCATCAAAAATGGCAACCAGTGGATCGGGTCGCCGCCGACCGCGCGGCCGCGGCGTCTGCGATGGTAATCGGGGGTCGTTCTCGATGCGATACGCGGTGCGTAAGCTGATCGCCGCTTGTGCGGCCGCTGCCGGCTTCTTTACTGTCAATCTGGACTTCATGTACAGCCTCATCTGGTGATCGTTGATGTGTCGACCGGGCATGAGGCAGGTACTCCGTCGCTGGGAACACCTCCTCAATACCCCATCGGCCTCGATCACCGACGAGTTGGACCCTAAATACGGGTCTAAATCGTCTCCTGACGGATCAAATCCAAGCCAAAAAGCTCGAAAGAGACCCCTTCAAAGAATTTGCCATCCTGATTGTCGCGCTTGCCACCCTGATTGACGCGCGACA
>JANXZG010000053.1 GCA_025355645.1 Gammaproteobacteria bacterium
CAACTCCAAGCCCAGGCGCCGCCCCTTGCGGGTAAGTTTCAGAGCCTGCGCGGAGAGCCTGACGACATAGTCCACGCCGGCAATATTAAGCGAGCGCTTCAGCGGCTTGTCGAGCGGCGTCATCGGGGTTCTGCGAGGGCGGGGGTTCTGCGAGGGCGCCGAGCGGCCGCCACGCCGCGTCGGGAGGGAGGGCAGGGCGCCCTCTCCCCGAGCGGTGTCTAACTACTTCGGTGTGTCGGCACGACCGCCCGTGCGGCCGGAGACGTTCGCCTGCGGCGGAACTTTCGGGAAGTCGTCCGGGCTGCCGCGCTGCGGAGTGCCCTTCTGTTGTCCCGGGTTTGGCCGCGCATTGCTGCCGGCATTCTTGTCCATCTCGCCGGGACGCTTCGGCCCATTCGGGAAAGCGCCCGAATTATTTCGGTCCGATCCGCCTGGCTGTATTCAGTCGTTGCTCTGATTGTTGCCCATTGTCTGCTCCTTCATGCGTGCGTCGCGTCCCCTGTGGACGCAGAGTCACTATTCGCTGTTAGAGGCGCCTCGGGTATGGGGGGCATGCTGGCTTCATCGTAAGGTATCGCTGTCAGATGAGCGGATGCGGCGTTCGCGCGCCCCGTTCAAGCGAGGCTATGAGTTGCAGCGCATCATCCCAAGCCGCATGCCTCGCGGTGTTATCGAAAATACACCAGGCCTCGTCGGCCTCGCACTTAAGCACCGTGGCAGCGAAGTCGGCGAGCTTTGCCTCGGAATACTTCGAATAGTAAAGATGCGGTGTGCCATGCCAGCGAAAATAGGCGAACTGCCGCGCCCCGCCGGGAATCTGCGCACCGGGATGACGGGAGGGGTCCGCGGCGACCCGCGAGACGCCGAGCTCGCGCAAGGCCTTGTCCGCAGATGGCGTGAACCAGGATGGATGCCGCGGCTCGCACACAAGCTTCGCAGCGCCTGGCGCAGGGATCCCCCTGAAAAAGGAGCGCAGCGTTCGGGCGTCATATTCGAGGCTTGGCGGCAGCTGTACCAGCACCGCGCTAAGCTTATGCTGCAAATGCGCAATGTCCTCGTAAAAGCGGGAGACCTGCGCGGCGCAGCGGCGCAAATGACTTTCATGGGTGATGGCGCGCGGCATTTTCACCGAGAACCGAAAATGCGGAGGGGTCGTATCGCGCCAGCGGGCGTACGTGTCAGCCTGATGCGGCCGGTAGAAGGACGAGTTAATCTCGACGCAGCAGAAATGCGCAGCGTAGTGAGCCAGGTGCGTTTGCTCCGGCTCGCGTTTGGTTTGCTGCGCAGGCGGGTTGCTCCAACCGGCCACGCCGACCCGCACTTGCTTAAGGTCGATCATGGTTCAGCTGCTGGAACCTGTGGCCGGCGCATACGGCGCAGGATGCCTGCGCACGGCGCTGCCGCTGCTTTCGCGTGCGCCAGCGATCCGAATGAATTGGTGTGTGCGGGTTTTTGCAGGCAGCGTTAGCATTCAAGCAGGCTCCGGGTAAGCCCGGCTATAAGTTTGCAGCCTTGCATGGTCGGGGCGTTGTCCGTGCGTAGCGCGAGCGCTTGTCAGAAACCGGCCTCGCTGGGCCCCAATGTGGGCTTTTGACTGGCCCGATCCGCTGCCGATCTGCTATTCTGGTCAACCCTATTTCCGGAAGTGTATTCATGGCTCGCATCACCGTCGAAGACTGCCTGCAGAACGAACCGAACCTGTTCAACCTAGTGCTGCTCGCAGCCAAGCGCGCCAGAAGGCTTGCCAATGGCGCCGAGGCGACTGTCGAGTGGGAAAATGACAAGCCCACGGTGGTGGCGCTGCGCGAAATTGCCGCGGGCAATATCACGCTGGAAATGCTCGAGGAAACCGAGGAGCCAGCACCGCCCCCGGCCAGCGAGCTCGGCCTGCCGATGGATTTTCGGGCGCCGCAATTTGGGCTGGGTGACTGACACGTTGAAATTTGCGGGGGCCGATGGACTATGCGTCTTCCATCCTTGGTTTTCTACCCGGTGGCAGGCGCTCCACGGGGATCTCTCAGCTCCTAGAAAAACTTGAGACCTACCTGCCGCCCGCTCAGATCGAGCGGGTGCGCGAGGCCTACGAATTCGGGGCCCAGCGCCACAAGGGCCAGAAACGCCTGTCGGGCGAGCCCTATATCACCCACCCGGTCGCAGTCGCCGACATCCTGGCCGACCTGCACCTCGATGCCGATACGCTGATCGCCGCAATCCTGCACGACGTCATCGAGGATACCCCCACGGCCAAGGCCGAAATCGTCTCCATGTTCGGTGAAGTCGTCGCTGACCTGGTCGATGGCGTCAGCAAACTCGATCAGATCCAGTTCAAGAACCGCGCCGAGGCGCAGGCCGAGAGCTTTCGCAAGATGCTACTCGCGATGGTGCGCGACATCCGCGTGATCATGGTCAAGCTGGCCGACCGGATGCACAACATGCGCACCCTGGGCGCCATGCCGCCGCTGAAGCGGCGCCGCATCGCGAGCGAGACGCTCGAGATCTACGCGCCCATCGCCGAGCGCCTGGGCCTGTATGCAGTCAAGCTCGAACTCGAGGACCTCGGCTTCGTGGCCCTGTATCCGTACCGCTACAAGGTGCTGGAACGCGAGCTGAAAAAAGCGCGCGGCAACCAGAAGGAATTCCTGAAGACCATCTCAGTCGCCTTTAAGGCGGCGCTCGCGAAGGCCGGGGTCACTGGCAGCGTGGAGGGACGCGAGAAGCACCTTTACAGCATCTATAGCAAGATGCGCGCGAAGGGCATTTCGCTGCACGAAATGGTCGATGTCTACGGCTTTCGCGTTATCGTCGACGGCATTGACACCTGTTACCGGGCACTCGGCGTTGTGCACGGCATCTACAAGCCAATGCCGGGGCGGTTCAAGGATTACATCGCGATACCCAGAACGAATGGCTATCAATCACTGCATACGACGCTGTTCGGCCCGAATGGCATCCCGATCGAGGTGCAGATCCGTTCCGAAGCCATGCACCGGGTGGCCGAATCCGGCATCGCGGCGCACTGGAAATACAAGACCGGCGAGACCTCCCTGGGTGGCATCGAACAGGACCGCGCGCGCGAGTGGCTTTCGAGCCTCGTGCAGATACAGGAGGGCGGCAGTTCCGAGGAGTTTCTGGAAAGCGTCAAGGTCGACCTGTTTCCAGACAAGGTTTACCTGTTCACCCCGAAAGGAAACATCCTGAGATTGCCGACCGGCGCGACGCCGGTCGATTTCGCCTATGCGATCCACACGGACGTCGGCAATCGCTGCGTGGCGGCCAAAGTGGACCGACGCCTGGTGCCGTTGCGCACCCAGCTTTTGAACGGGCAGACCGTGGAAATCATCACGGCCAAGGGCGCGACACCGAATCCGTCCTGGTCGAGTTTCCTCGTAACGGCCAAAGCGCGCGCTGCGGTCCGCCAGTACCTGAAGAACCTGAAGCACGGAGAGGCGGTGGAGCTCGGCCGGCGCATGCTCGGGCTCGCGCTGGACGAACTGGGCCAGCCGCTGAAGAAAGTCCCGGCCGCGGGACTGACGGCGCTCGCGCTCGAATTTGGGCTGCGCGACGCCGAGGAGCTCTTTGAGAAGATTGGCCTGGGCGAACGGCTTGCGCCCCTGGTGGCGCGGCGCCTGCAGCCGGCCGCCGGCGGCAATGGCCACGGCTCGCACGCCGGCGTGCCACTGATGATCGCCGGCACCGAAGGGCTCGTGGTCACCTATGCGCGGTGCTGCTTTCCGATACCGAACGATCCGATCATGGCGTATTTGTCTGCGGGCCGGGGCGTAATGATCCACCGCCAGAATTGCGGTAATCTGGCCGAATACCGCAAGCAGCCGGAAAAATGGCTATCGGTCGCCTGGGAAGAGACCGGTGGCAGGACCTTCAGCTCGGAGATCCAGCTGGAGATCAGCAATCGCGTCGGGGTGCTGGCGGCGGTTGCGGCAAACGTTGCCGGCAGCGGCACTAACATCGACAAGCTGCAGCTGCAGGAGCGCGACACGGATTCGTCCGCCATCACGATGGAGTTGCAGGTGCATGGCCGCACGCATCTGGCGCAGATCATCAAGACCATACGGCGCATGCCCGATGTGCAGCGCGTCGTTCGCACCATAGCCTCGAGGAACAGTTGATGAGTAAACAGATCATTGCAACGGCCGCCGCCCCGTCGGCCATCGGTACCTATTCGCAGGCTGTGCGGGTCGGCAACACCATCTGGGTGTCCGGGCAGATCCCGCTGGATCCCAGGACCAAGGAGCTGGTCGCGGGCGGCATCGAGGCGCAGGCCCGCCAGGCGTTTACGAACCTCGCGGCCATTGTCACGGCCGCGAAAACAACGCTCGATGATGTCGTGAAAGTCACGATCTTCCTGACCGACCTGACGCATTTCGCGCTCGTCAACACGGTCATGGCCGAGCATTTCAAGGAACCCTATCCGGCGCGAGCGGCCGTTGGCGTCGCCTCGTTGCCGCGCGGCGCACTGATCGAAGTGGAGTGCATCATAGCGCTGTGACGGACGCTAAGCCGGTCACAACGCTGCGGGGCGTAGGGGAAGCGCTCGCGCTGCGGCTGCGCGCGCTCGGCGTGCAGACGGTCGAGGACCTGCTGTTCCTGCTGCCCCTGCGTTATGAGGACCGCACCCGGATCGTACCGCTGGGCGAGCTTCGTGCCGGGCAACGCGTGGCCGTCGAGGGCGACGTGCAGCTGGCCGATGTGGTGCTGCGCGGCCGGCGCCAGTTGCTGTGTCGCATTGCCGACGGTTCCGGATTCCTGACCCTAAGATTCTTTTACTTCACCGCGCAGCAACACCGCGCGCTTGCCAAGGGCGTGCGGCTGCGCTGCTTCGGCGAGGCGCGACGCTCGACCATGGGCCTCGAGATCGTGCATCCGGAATACCGGCGCATCGATGCGACCGCGCCGCTCGCGGAGATCGATCAGCTGACGCCGATCTATCCTGCCACCGAAGGGATCACCCAGGGCAGGCTGCGCCTGCTCATGCGCCTGGCGCTCGAGACCTTAAGCAGCGCCGAGCTGCCGGACTGGCTCCCGGCCGCCGTGCTTGCCGATGCGCGCCTGCCCTCGCTGCGCAAGGCCATCGAATTCGTGCACCGCCCACCCGCCGATGCGCCGATCGATCAGTTGATGGACGGCCGGCACCCCGCGCAGCGCCGCCTGGCCTTCGAGGAACTTCTCGCCCACCATTTGTCGCTGAAATTGCTGCGCCACCGGATCCAGAGCCAGCCCGGCTGGCCGCTCGGCGCCGGCGCGGAAGAGCTCAAGGGCGCCTTGATCGCAGCCCTGCCGTTCCAGCTGACCGGTGCACAGCGGCGCTCGCTTGCCGAAATCGAACAGGACCTGGCATTGCCCATACCGATGCTGCGCCTTGTCCAGGGAGATGTCGGCTGCGGCAAGACGCTGGTCGCGGCGCTCGCCGCGACGCGCGCCCTGCAGTCGGGGCGCCAGGTCGCGCTGATGGCGCCGACCGAATTGCTGGCCGACCAGCATGCCCAGAATTTCCGCCGTTGGTTTGAACCGCTGCGCGTGGCCGTAGGGCTGCTGACGGGCGCGATCAAGGGCAAGGCACGCAGCTCGCTGCTCGCCGGGATCCGCGCAGGTCAGCTGCCGATCGTGATCGGCACGCACGCGCTGTTCCAGGAAGGGGTCGACTTCGCCTCGCTCGCGCTCGTCATAGTCGACGAGCAGCATCGGTTTGGCGTGCACCAGCGCCTGGCACTGCGCGAAAAAGGCGCGCGCGACGGACACCAGCCGCACCAGCTGATCATGACGGCGACACCCATTCCGCGCACGCTGGCCATGACCGCCTATGCGGATCTGGACGTATCGGTCATCGATGAACTGCCGCCCGGGCGCACGCCGGTACAGACCGTCGTACTCGCCGAGACCCGCCGCGAGGAGGTGGTGCAGCGCATTCACACTGCCTGCTGCGCGGGCCGGCAGGCCTACTGGGTCTGTCCACTGATCGACGAGTCCGACGAGATGCCCTACCAGGCGGCCGAGGAGACGGCCGCTGCGCTGGCCGCAGCGCTGCCCGAGCTTCGCGTGGGGCTCGTGCATGGCCGCATGACACCTGCGGCCAAGGAACGCATCATGGCCGGCTTCAAGGCCGGCGCGATCCAGCTGCTGGTCGCGACCACGGTCATCGAGGTCGGCGTCGATGTGCCCAATGCGACCCTGATGGTGATCGAAAACGCTGAGCGCATGGGGCTTGCGCAGCTGCACCAGCTGCGCGGTCGCGTGGGCCGCGGCCAGCATGAGAGCGCCTGCCTGCTGCTGTACCGCGGCTCGCTATCCCCGCTCGCACGGGAGCGGCTCGCCGTCATGCGCGCAACCAACGATGGCTTTGAGGTCGCGCGGCGCGACTTGCAACTGCGCGGCCCGGGGGAGTTGCTCGGTACCCGCCAGACCGGACTTGCGCAGATGCGGGTCGCGAACCTGTTGCGCGACGCCGACCTGCTGCCGCGGGTGCAGATCGCCGCCGAGGCCATGCTACGCGCTTGGCCGCAGCAGGTCCCTCCGTTGGTCAATCGCTGGGTAGGCCGGCGCGAGCTATACGGCCGAGTCGGTTAGAATGCCGGCATGATCTCAGCCAAGCACCCCACTGATAGCCGCGTCGACTGGCTGCCTGCCGAGCGCCTGGGGCAGGCCTCGATCGATGCGCGCCTACGTGCCTGGATGATCGGCAATGGCCTGCTGACGCTGCGGTTGAAAGCCGCCTGCAAGAAGGCGTTCCATTTGCGCCTGATCGATCAATGGACTGGGTTGCTGCAACCGAGCCACCAGCAGAGCCTGCGCACGCAGGACAGCGCCGCGCTGTTTCGCGATGTCGAAATGGAATGCGACGGCCGAGTGTGGGTATTCGCGCAGTCGATCGTGCCCGACTCGACCCTGAGCGCCTATCCATGGCTCGCAGAGCTTGGCGACTCGGCGCTCGGCGAGACGCTCAGCGGCCTCTCCGGCTATGAGCGCAGCTCTTATGAATACGGCTGGCTGCCTGCCGATCATTCAGTCGCGGCGCGCGCGCTACGCAACGCCGAGCTTCGCCCCGCGGGCCTGTGGGCACGGCGTTCGCGCATCGGGCTGCGTGGCGCTCCGATCCTGGTGCAGGAACTGTTTCTTCCCGCGATCCATGTGGCATGAGTTCGCCGCATACATTCGCTGGCTGCCGGCAGGTCCTGCCACAGGTCCTGGCGACGCTTTTGGATTACGCCCGCATGATGCGCCTCGATCGTCCCGTCGGCACGCTGCTGTTGCTGTGGCCGACGCTGTGGGCCGTGTGGATCGCCGCCGGCGGTAGGCCGCAGCCGCATATCCTGTTCGTGTTCGTCGCCGGCGTCGTACTGATGCGCTCGGCGGGCTGCGTGATCAATGATTACGCCGATCGCAAGTTCGATCCGCATGTCGCGCGCACCAAGGATCGGCCGCTCGCTGCCGGCAGGATATCCCCCGCTGAGGCGCTGCTGCTATTCGGCGCACTGTCGGTCATCGCCTTGGTCCTGGCGCTGCAACTGAATCGCTTCACGCTGCTGTTCGCGGTCGCGGGCGCATTCCTCGCCGTGACTTATCCCTTTATCAAGCGCTTTTTGTCGGTGCCGCAACTGTACCTGGGCTTGTCCTTCAGCTGGGGCATACCGATGGCCTTCGCCGCGCAGCAGGAGGCGATCCCGCGGGTCGCGTGGTTGCTGTTCATCGCCAACCTTCTCTGGGTCACTGCCTACGACACGATCTATGCGATGGTCGATCGCGACGATGACCTGAAAATCGGATTGCGCTCGACCGCGATCATGTTTGGTGAAGCCGACCGGCACATCATCGCGGTGCTGCAGGTCATGAGCCTGCTCTCGCTTGGCCTGGTCGGGCGCATGTTGCGTTTCGGCAGCTGGTACCAGGCGGGCCTCGTGGCCGGCTGCGGCCTGTCCTTGTATTACCTGTGGCTGATCCGCGCACGCGATCGCGATGCCTGCTTCCAGGCATTTCGGCTCAACCATTATTTCGGCATGGCGATTTTTGCCGGCATCCTGCTGAACTACCATTATTCGTGAGCGGCCCGGGCGCGCGCGCAGAATTTGCCATCGACAGGGGCTTTGCGCGCCGCTCCTTCGAGCGTGCCAGCGAGCACTACGATGAATATGCCGTGCTGCAGTCGCAGGTGCGCAGCGAGCTGCTCGCGCGCCTTGATCTGGTCTCGCTCGAGCCGCGCCTGATCCTCGATGCCGGCGCCGGCACGGGGCATGCGAGCCGGGCGCTGAAAAAGCGTTATCCGCGCGCGCGTGTCATCGCCCTGGACTATGCCCTCGGCATGCTCGGCAAGGCAGGCGCCCAGCGGGGCTGGCTGCGGCCCTTCGACCGGCTCTGCGCGGATGCCTGCGCACTGCCCTTCGCCGCCGCGAGCGTCGATCTGATTGTCAGCAATTTCCTGGTCCACTGGTGCCACCCGGGCGCGCTTTTTCGCGAACTGCGACGCGTGCTCGCACCGCGCGGGCTGCTGACCTTCACCAGCTTGGGACCCGACAGCCTGGGCGAGCTGCGCGAAGCGTGGGCGGCGGTCGATGCGCACAGCCGCGTGCATCGCTTTGTTGACATGCACGATCTTGGCGATGAACTCGTGCGCAGCGGCTTCGCGGCCCCGGTGCTCGATGTGGAGCGCTATACCCTGCAATATAATAGTGTGGCTGCGCTGCTCGCCGACTTGCGCGGCGCCGGTGCGCACAATGCCGCCGTCGCAAGGCCTAAGGGATTGACTGGTAAGAAAAAATTTGCGGCCCTGGCACAGGCCTACGAGCCCTGCCGGCAGCAGGGGCGCTTGCCGGCGAGCTTTGAGATCATCTTCGGGCAGGCCTGGACGCCTGCGGCGCGCGAGGCGCCGGCGCCGGTGGGAATTTCGCTGGCGGATCTGCGCGCGAAGCTGCCACGTAACCTGCGCGAATGACGCGGCCGGGGTCAGTAGCGCGGTCTACAATGGCGGCCTGATATCTTGCCTTGTGCCTTGCCTTGGGGCGCTGGGTACTCTTACACTTCGCGCCGCCCTCGGGGAGTTCGATTCTAGGCCATGCAGCAGCGCATTGATCTTGCGCCCAATTGTTCGCTGACGGACGCATCGGCGGGGCGGTTTTTTGGTTCGATGGCCGCGATTTCGATGCCGTTGTCGCTGTTTTTTGCCTGGCAGGGATATTGGCCCGTGTTGCTGTGCTGGGTGCTCGAGATGCTGGCCCTGGGTTTAGCCTTGCAGTTGAGCCTGCGCCGCGCCCGCTACACCCAGACGGTGCTGATCACGGAGGGCCGGGTGCAACTGGTCACCCGCACGGCCCGGGGCGAAGTCAGGCAGGAGTTTGCGCGGCATTGGGCGAGAGTTAGACTGCGGGGTCCGCATACGCGCCTGGGATCGAGCCAGCTGACCATTGAAAGTCATGGCCGCGCCTGCGTGATAGGCAGCTTTCTGACGGACCAGGAGCGCGCGCAGCTTGCCGCGCGACTGCGGGCGATGGTGGGTGGACAGAATTTTACCGAAGGGATTTAAAATCGAGATGAGCATGATCAGCAAATGGTTTTCCCGGCTCGCCCTGGCGCAAACTGCACTGGCAGCCGCAAGCGCCGTCGCCGGCACCCCCTCCAGCCTGTCGCCCAACACGTCGAACGGGTACAACCTGCCGCTGGGCGTGACGGAACTGAGCCAGGACATCTACCACATCCACATGGAAGTGTTCTGGATCTGCGTTGCCATCGCGGTCGTGGTGTTTGGCGCGATGATCTATTCGCTGGTCAAATTCCGCAAATCCCAGGGCGCGATTCCGGACACCGCGATGGTTCACAGCACCAAGGTCGAGATCATCTGGACGATCATTCCGGCGCTGATCCTGGTGGTCATGGCGGTGCCGGCGGCCGAACTGATTTTGAAGATGGAAGATTCCCGAAATTCCGAAGTCACGATCCGGGTCACGGCGTACCAGTGGAAATGGCAGTACCAGTACACCGGCGCAGGCGAAGGCGTCGGTTATTTCTCGACGCTCGCGCGCGAGTCGAATTTCGCGCGCCGCCTGGGCTCCGGGATCGACCCGAATTCGGTGGCGAACTACCTGCTGGACGTCGATCATCCGCTGGTGATCCCGAGCGGCAAGAAAGTGCGTTTGCTGCTGACCTCGCAGGATGTCATCCACGCCTGGTGGATACCGGACTTCGGTGCCAAGCGCGATGCTTTCCCCGGGTTCATCAGCGAGCTGTGGATACTCGTGCATCCGGGCAGCGAGGGTATCTACCGTGGGCAGTGCGCGGCGCTTTGCGGTCGCGACCACGGCTTCATGCCGATCGTGGTCGACGTGCGCACCCCGGATGGCTTCGATAAATGGCTCGCAGAGCAGAAAGCCGCGCTGAAACCGGCGCAGACCGCGCAAGTTCTGAACTAGACAACGTACTTCTCAAGAGAGCTCTTCCACCATGGCTTATGCAAGCACCGCTCACGACGCTCACGACGATCACCATGACCAGCCGGTAAAAGGCTTCAAGCGCTGGCTGTATGCGACCAACCACAAGGACATCGGCACGATGTACCTGGTATTCGCGATGATCATGTTCTTCGTCGGCGGCTTCATGGCCATGCTGATTCGCGCCGAGCTGTTCAAGCCGGGCCTGCAACTGATGCAGCCGGAATTCTTCAACCAGATGACCACGAACCATGCGCTGGTCATGATCTTTGGCGCCGTCATGCCAGCCTTCGTGGGGCTGGCGAACTGGATGATTCCGCTGCAGGTCGGCGCGCCCGACATGGCGCTGCCGCGCATGAACAACCTGAGCTTCTGGATCCTGCCGTTCGCATTCACGCTGCTGCTCGGGACCTTCTTTGTGCCCGGCGGCATGCCCGCAGGCGGCTGGACGATGTATCCGCCGCTGATCCTGCAGACCGGCGCTGCGTTCCCGATGCTGATATTCGCCGTCCACCTGATGGGCGCCTCCTCGATCATGGGCGCGATCAACGTGATCGTCACGATCCTGAACATGCGCACCCCCGCCATGACGCTGCTGAAGATGCCGCTGTTCGCCTGGACCTGGCTGATTACGGCCTACCTGCTGATCGCCGTGATGCCGGTGCTCGCGGGCGCAGTCACGATGTTGCTGACGGACCAC
Source organism: Gammaproteobacteria bacterium (assembly GCA_025355645.1). Classification (GTDB taxonomy): domain Bacteria; phylum Pseudomonadota; class Gammaproteobacteria; order Steroidobacterales; family Steroidobacteraceae; genus Bog-1198. Next base: position 11,131 of record JANXZG010000053.1, read on the forward strand.
TTCTTCGGGACCAGCTTCTTCAACGCGGCCGGCGGCGGCGATCCGTTGATGTTCGAGCACATCTTCTGGTTCTTCGGGCACCCGGAGGTGTACATCATGATCCTGCCGGCCTTCGGTATCATCTCGGAGATCCTGCCGACGTTCTCGCGCAAGCCGCTGTTCGGCGCCACCTCGATGATCTACGCAGTCGCCTCGATCGCGTTCCTGTCTTTCATCGTGTGGGGCCATCACATGTTCGCCGACGGCATGCCGATGGCGGCGCAGCTGTTCTTCATGATGTCGACGATGCTGATCGCGGTGCCGACCGGCGTGAAGGTGTTCAACTGGACCGCGACGATGTGGCGCGGCTCACTGAGCTTCGAACCGCCGATGCTGTTTGCGATCGGCTTCCTGTTCATGTTCTCGATCGGCGGCTTCTCGGGGCTCATGCTTGCGATCGTGCCTGCCGACTTCCAGTACCAGAACTCCTACTTTGTCGTGGCGCACTTCCACTACGTGCTGGTGCCGGGGGCCATATTCGGCATCATGGCGGCGGTCTACTACTGGCTGCCCAAGTGGACCGGCGTGATGTACAGCATGACGCTGGCGAAATGGCATTTCTGGCTGTCGACGGTCTTTGTCAACGTGCTGTTCTTTCCGCAGCATTTCCTTGGGCTTGCGGGCATGCCGCGCCGCATCCCGGATTACGCGGTGCAGTTCGCCGACTGGAACATGGTGTCGTCGATCGGCGGATTTGGCTTCGGGCTGTCGCAGCTGCTGTTCGCCTACCTCGTGATCCGCTGCATGCGCGGTGAGGGCAAGAAGGCCACCGCGGCCGTATGGGACGGCGCGATGCAACACGGGCTCGAGTGGACGCTGCCGTCACCGCCGCCCTATCACAGCTTCACCACCCCGCCCGACCTGCCGCACCAGGTGCACCTGTAATGATGCACGAGGAGCGCGACAAACGCGGCGTGCGCAGTGCGGCGCTTTTGTGGATGGCGGTCGCGCTGGTGTTTTATTTCGGTTACATCCTCGTGTCGGTTTATCGCGCCCGGCACTGAGCCATGCCGGACCAGGACCCGAAGCGGCGTGACAACCGCAGCCTGATCCGCGGGCTCGTGCTGATGACGGCCGGCAGTTTTGCGTTTGGCTGGGCCCTGGTTCCGCTCTACGATGTGTTCTGCAGGATCTCGGGCCTCGGCAATCCGGAGGCCCGGGCGACCGCGGCAACGATTGTCAGCGAAAATGTCGACCAGAACCGCCTCGTCACGGTCGAATTCATGTCAAACCCCGCCTCGAACGGCAGCTACGAGTTCCATCCGCTGGCCGCATCAATGCAGGTGCACCCGGGCAAGCTGTATGACACGAAGTTCTATGCCAAGAACCTGACCGGCGCGCCCTCCACCGCCCAGGCGGTGCCGAGCATCGCGCCCGGCATTGCCGCGAAGTACTTCCACAAGACCGAGTGCTTCTGCTTCACCCCGCAGAAATTTGGCGCGGGCGAGGGTCGCGAGATGCCGGTGCGCTTCATCGTCGACCCGCAGCTGCCCGCCAACGTGGACAAGCTGACGCTGTCGTACGTCTTTTACGACACCACGCAGACGACCGCGCAACCGTGACTAAGCTCGTTTAAACTGGCTCACATCGACTTTTTTGACTAACGACAGAGACCCAAGAACCATGGCGCAGGCGCACGCTCACGAGGCAAGCAAGTACTACATCCCCCACGGCAGTCCCTGGCCCATCTATGCGGCCGTGACGCTGTTCACCGTGATGCTGGGCGCCGTCTCCACGCTGAACGAGTGGTTGCCTGCCTATTCCCTGATACCCGGCTTCGTGATGCTGGTGTTCCTGTTCATCTTCTGGTTCCGCACTGTGATCGGCGAGAGCCAGGCGGGCATCTACAACGCCGGCGTCGATCGCTCGTTCCGGCTGGGGATGATGTGGTTCATTTTTTCCGAAGTCATGTTCTTCGCGGCTTTTTTCGGCGCTCTTTTTTATGCCCGCACGCTCGTCGTGCCCTGGCTCGCCGGCGATGGCACGAAATACCTGACCAAGTTGCTGCTGTGGAAGGACTACCAGGGTGGCTGGCCGACCAACGGCCCGGCGAGCATCTCCCCGCGCGCGAACGGCAGCTTCGAGACGATCCCGGCCCTGGGGTTGCCCGCCGTCAACACGGCCATCCTGCTCACGAGCGGCGTGACCATCACGATCGCGCATCATGCGCTGCTCACGGGACATCGCACGCGCCTCGCGATATTCCTGGCGGCAACTTTCCTGCTCGGCTTTACGTTCGTCGGCCTGCAGGCGACCGAGTATCACGAAGCCTATACCGAGCTCGGCCTGCAGCTCGGAACCGGCATCTACGGATCGACCTTCTTCATGCTGACCGGTTTCCACGGCCTGCACGTCACGATCGGCGCGATCATGCTCGTGGTGATCTGGTTCCGGGTCCTGAACGGGCATTTCACGCCCAAGAGCCATTTTGCGTTCGAGGGCGTCGCCTGGTACTGGCACTTCGTCGATGTGGTGTGGCTCGGCCTGTTTATCTTCGTCTACTGGCTGTAGCACCGCGCGCTCAGCGCAGGTGCGACGGGTCGATCCAGCCCAAGTAGTAGCCGATGATCAGTAGCGCGAACAGCGCCACGGACAATCCGATGCGCCACGCCAGCGCCTTGACCATTTTGCCATCGTCACCGCTGCGGCTGCCCGACAGGTGGTACAGCGCCTTGGCAAGACTGACCAGGATCAGCGCCAGCAGCCCGATTACGACATACTTGAACGCCATCTGAAGATTATATCGTGTCGCTTCACATCGGATCGCGCATCTTTGCTCCCTCGCCGTGGCTCACGCTCGCGATGCTTGCCGCGCTCGCGCTGTTTCTATCACTCGCTCGCTGGCAGCTGCGCCGCGCCGATGACAAGCAGGCACTCGCAGATGCGTTCACGACCGGCGCGGGCTCCACGGTCATCGTGACGGGCAGCACTGCGGCGCAGCCTCGCTACCAGCACATCGAAGTACACGGCCGTTACGATACCGACCGGCAGGTGCTGGTCGATAACATAGTTAGCGCCGACGGGCGCGCGGGCTACTACGTGCTGACACCATTCGCGCTCGACGGCGGTGGCTGGTTGATGGTCAATCGCGGCTGGGTGCCGGTAGGGCGCAGCCGCAAGGTAAAGCCGGACGTCACGGTCGGCGCCGATCAACGCGTGGTGCACGGCCGCGCCGATCATCTGCCGGCGCCCGGGATCCGCATGGGAACGGCAGCACCGCTCAGCGCGCCCTATCCGGCGCTCGCCAATTTTCCAACGCTTGCCGACCTCTCATCGCTGTACGGGATCGCCGACTGGTCGCCCGCGACGCCGGTGCTGCTGCTCGACCAGGGCGAGGCCGATGGCTACTTGCGCGCTTGGTCGCCGCCGGGCCTTTCACCGCTGCGCCACTTAGGCTACGCGGTGCAGTGGTTCGGGCTTGCCCTCGCGCTGATCGTGATCTATGTCGTGACGAATTTGAAGCGGGTCGCCCATGCGTGAGCGCCGAAATTCTCGATCGAGGCGACTGCTGATCGGACTCGCGGTGCTGTTTTTCGCGCCGCTCGCGCTGTCATTTTACCTGTATTACGGCCATAGCCGCTTCCAGCCCAGCCACCACGTCAATCACGGCGCGTTGATCGAGCCGGTGCGGCCGATGCCAGCGCTGTCACTGCCGCTGCTGGGTGGTGCATACACGGCGGCGGATTTCCTGCAGCACAAGTGGACGCTGCTGTACGCAAGCCGCGGCGACTGCCGCGATATTTGCCGCCAGAAACTTTACGACACCCGCCAGGTCCGGGTTGCGCTCGATCGGGACATGGGCCGCGTGCAGCGCGTCCTGATCGCCGATGCCGATTGTTGCGAGGCGCAGTTCCTGCAACGCGAACAGGCGGACCTGATCGTGGTGCGCGCCGCGGACGCTGCCCCACTGCTCGCGGCCCTGCCGCAAGGCGCGGGCGCGCTTTATATCATCGATCCGCTGGGCAACCTGATGATGGCGTACGCGCCGGACGCGCCGGCGAAGGGACTGCTCGACGATATGAAGCGCCTGCTCAAGCTCTCGCACGTCGGCTGATTGATGCGCGCGCATGAACGCCTGCTCTGGTTTCGCCGCCTGGCGCTCGCCGCTGCCCTGCTAGCCGCGGCCGTCGTGGTACTCGGCGCGTGGGTGCGCCTGACCGCGGCGGGACTCGGATGCCCCGACTGGCCAGGCTGCTATGGACATGCGCTGCCGCAGGCGAGCCCGGAGCTCGGCCGCGACTTTGCCAAGGCCCTGCATGAGATGGTGCACCGCTATTTCGCGGGCACCTTGATCCTCGCGATCAGCACGCTGCTCGCCTGGGCGTTTGTGAATCGCAGCGACCCGGCGCAGCCGCGCGCAATTCCGGCGGCGCTGTTCCTGGTGGTCTGCCTGCAGGGAGCGCTGGGCGCACTGACCGTCACGCTGCGGCTCACCCCAATGATCGTGACCGCTCACTTGCTCGGCGGGCTTACCACGCTCGGGCTGCTGTTCTGGCTGTCGCTGAGCCCCGAGCGCGAGAACCTCTCGGCAGCAGAGCGGCCGCTGCGGGCATTTGCAGTCGCAGGACTTTGCGTGCTGGCCGTGCAGATCGCGCTCGGCGGCTGGACCAGCAGCAATTACGCGGCCATAGCCTGCCCCGATTTTCCGACCTGCCAGAATTCCTGGTGGCCCCCGATGGACTTCGCGGATGCTTATCGCCCGTCGCAGCGGGCCGGCATCGATTACGAAGGCGGCGTGCTGGCGCAGCCGGCGCGAGTCGCGATCCACTTTACGCATCGGCTTGGCGCGCTGGTGACGGGACTTACATTGATGACGCTCGCGAACCTTGCGTGGCGGCGCGCCCGTTCACGCCGGCTGAAGCTGGCGGCTGCATGGCTGGCGCTCGCCGTCTGCGTGCAGATTGCGCTCGGGATCGCGACGGTCCGGTGGGCCGTGCCACTCGCGCTTGCGACACTGCATAACGCCGGCGCCGCGCTGCTCGTGCTCGCCATCGCGAACCTGCTGCGAACACTCTGGCCGAGGCCGGCCGCCGACGTGTTACCCTTGCGCGATGTCGAGCTTGCCCGGTAGAGCGCCCACGGACACACCGCCGATCGTCGCGGGCGGTGATGGTGGATGGCGCGATTACCTCGAGTTGACCAAGCCCAAGGTCAGCCTGCTGATCGTGTTCACGGCGATTGTCGGCATGGTGCTGGCCGTCCCCGGCATGGTGCCCTTAGGCCCTCTGCTGCTGGGCTCCATCGGCATCGCGATGGCCTCGGGCTCCGCCGCTGCGTTCAACCACATCCTGGATCAGCGCATCGACGCACAGATGGGCCGCACCAAGCGCCGCCCGCTGCCGAGCGGGCACCTGCAGGAAAACCAGGCGGTGCTGTTTGCGGCGCTGCTCGGCATAAGCTCGGTCATCGTGCTGACCCTCGGCGTCAATGTCCTGACTGCCGCGCTGACATTTTTATCGCTGATCGGCTATGCGATCGTGTACACACTGTGGCTCAAGCGCGCGACGCCGCAGAACATCGTGATCGGCGGCGCCGCAGGCGCTGCGCCACCGGTGCTTGGCTGGGCAGCCGTGACCGGCCACGTCGAGCCGCAGGCACTGCTGCTGTTTTTGATCATCTTCGCGTGGACACCGCCGCATTTCTGGGCGCTCGCGATCGCGCGCCGCGACGATTACGCCCGGGTCGGCATCCCCATGCTGCCGGTGACGCATGGCATTGCCTATACACGGCTGCAGATCCTGCTGTACACCATCCTGATGATCCTGACGACACTGTTGCCATGCCTCGTTAACATGAGTGGCGTGATTTACCTGGTCGTCGCTACCTTGCTGAATGCCCGCTTCATGTACTTCGTCTGGGTATTGAACCAGGGCGTGCGCGCGGACTTCCCGATCCGCACATTCAGGTATTCGATCACGTACCTGACGTGGCTGTTCGCCGCGATGATTGTTGACCACTACTTCCTGTGGAAGATCTAAGGCCTGGCCGGGCAGCGATCAGTCGATTTTCAGGCGGATAAACGCCATCGCCCCTTGCGGGTCGCTGCCTCCGTACAGCGGCGCCAATGCCTGCGGCACGAAATTAAACGCATAGAGCGCGCTAATGCCGATCTTCACGTGATCGCTTAGCCGAAAATCACGGATCACGCCCAATGAGGCCTTGGCGATCAGGTAGGCCACCTGCGGGGCAGCGAGCCCTGAAAGTTCGTTGTTTTGCTCGCGCTCGGCGCGCGCGAACACCGTCCACGGCTCGGCCGGTTTCAAGGCGCTTTCGATCAGGTAGGCGTTCAGCGATTGCTCGCCGGTGCTGCGCCGGGTGCCCCAGGCGAGCGTCGTTGACCACCAGGCCTGCGCGCCAATCGGGTGCGTGAAGATCGCGCTTGCCGACAGACGATCCTGGTCCTTGTCCGGCTGGAGCTGCTCGGGGCTCACCAGGTGCGCCCAGGAACCCTGCAGGGCCCACTGCGGCGTGGGGTTCCAGGAAAGCCTCGCGCTGGTCGAATCGAGCGTGCCGCTCTCGATGTTGTACCGAAACTCGTCCGGCTCGCGGCCGCGAAAGCGCGACACCTCGATTTTCCAGTCGTCATGCACGGCACCGGTCGTGATGACCCCGTACGTGATATGGGTCGAGTCGAGCCAGTGATGCGTGATCGGGGCCTCCGGACTATCGAGGATGGCTTGGCGGTGCATGAATGCGGGCGGGCCAAACGCCGGCTCTCCCGGAAGGCCCGTGTAAACAAACACGCTGTCCGCCGCACTGAAGGCATGTGAATAGGTCGCGGACAATTCCATGAAAAGATCATGCGGATGTTGCCGGTCGACCAATGGCGTCGCGCCATTGTCCGTCTCGCCCGTGGCGAGCAGCAGCGGGTAGCCGGATTTTCCCATCAGCGGTTCGGGGCCTAGCATCGCGCGAAACTGCAGCGTGTCGCTGTCAAAGTGCCGGGTCGCCATGCCCATCAGCATTCCGGAGAGGAACGTATCGGTATCGCCGCGTGGGCCTTGCTGCCAGTCATAGACGCCATTCAGCAGCGCGTGGCCCATCATCATCCAGTTATTCTGCATCGCTTCGATCCCGGTATGCGCCGAGCTGTCCGGTTGCCAGGAGGTCCCCGAGGCCTCGCGCGTCATCGAGTAGGAGCCCAGTGCGCCGCTCATCATCGGGTCCGTCGGATCGGCTTGCGCCATCCTGAGCATCAGCGTAGCGGAGGCCACGCAGAAGAGCCGCCAACAGGTTGCCGCGAAGCACGAGGACATCATTTTATTACTTACAGGGCGCCCGGCTGGGGGACTGCGCGAAGGCGCTCGGCGTAAATGTGCCTGTGGACGGCCAGTAGTGATCGCGCGGCGCAGCCGATGATGCGGCTCTCGCAGGGCGATCAAGAAACGCAGAATTGGTTCCATATAATCTATCTGACGCGGCTCTTCCACGATGCCGATACCCGGGGGTATTCTGCCCCCAGTTAAACTTAAGGAGTGAACCGTATGCAATGGAAAATACCCGCCCGACCGATCGCCGCGGCCCTGATCGCGCTAGCGCCAATGTTCGCCCTTGCAGCGGATCCCATCGCAAGGCCGCCGGGCATCGAGGGCGCCGAGTTGATGAGCCGGGATGTCACGGGGGACCCGGGCAAGGAAGCGCTGATGCTGACGGTCACGTACCAGGTCGGCGGCGCGTCGCTGCCGCACCGGCACGACGCGCAGGTATTTGTGTATGTGCTGGAGGGGGAGATGACGATGCAGGTGGATGGCAGCGCGCCGGTCACGCTGCACGCCGGGCAGACCTTTTACGAGGGGCGGGACGATATTCACCGGGTCTCGGCCAATGCCAGCAAGAGCCAGTCTGCCAAGATCCTGGTGTTCATGATCAAGGACAAAGGCAAGCCGGATACGCGCCGCGTCACCGAGCCCGCCAAGTCATGATGCGCAGCGGACATAGGTTTAATCTGGCCGGTCTCGGCCTGCTGCTGATCGCAAACCTGGCGGCAGCGGAGGTCACCGGGCAGCAGCGTGCGGAAGCGGCGGGCCAGCGCCTCATCGGCACACTGGCACCGCGCGCCGAGTTTCGGACTATTGACGGGCAGACCATTGATCTTGCGAGCCTGTACGGCAAGAAGGCGGTGTACCTGAAGTTCTGGGCGACGTGGTGCACGCCCTGCCGGGAGCAGATGCCGCACTTCGAGCAGGTCTACCAGAGCGCGGGCGCCGATCTTGCCGTAATTGCGATCGATGTCGGCTTCAACGATTCGGTCGACGAGGTCCAGAAGTACCGCCGCAAACTCGGCATCACGATGCCGATCGTGTTCGACGATGGCAGCCTCGGGGCCGCGTTCCATGTGCGCGTGACGCCCCAGCACATCGTGATCGGGCGCGACGGGCGCATCTTGTACGTGGGCCACCTCGCCGATGCACGCCTGGACCAGGCCTTGCTTGCGGCGCGGGCGCCTTCGGCGCGCGCGGCCGCGAGCAGCAAATCTGCCGGGCCTGTTGCGAAGGACAGCGCTGCGATCGGCGTCGGCGATTCCCTGCCCGCGCAGACGCTTCCTACGCTCGATGGCAAGTCCTTTGCGCTAAAAGGCGATCGCGCTGACAAGGCCACGGTAATCGTGTTTCTGTCCCCCTGGTGTGAATCGTATCTTGCAACCACGCGCCCTGCGATCTCGGCGAGTTGCCGGCAGGCGCGCGAGCAGGTGGGTACGCTGTCGGGCGATCCGCATGTGCGCTGGATCGGCATCGCCTCCGGGCTATGGGCGAACGCCGACGAACTACGCGAGTACCAAGCCACGAACAAGGTACGGTTTCCGTTGACGCTCGATGAGTCCGGGAGCCTGTTCCGGGCCTTCCGCGTGACCGATGTGCCCACGGTGCTGGTTGCCGATGCGAACGGCAAGATCAAGCAGCGCGTGAACATGGATGATCCGGACGGACTGCGCAAGGCGCTCGTCGGACTGTGATCACGCTTTATTATTCGGCGACCCCGAACGGGCAGAAGATCCTGCTGTTCCTGTACGAGAGCGCGCTGGCGCATCGTATCGTGCCCGTGAGCCTGAGCAAGGGCGAGCAGCACATGCCGGAGTTCCTCGCGATCTCGCCGAACAACAAGATCCCGGTGATCGTCGACGATGCGCCGACGGATGGCGGTGCGCCCTTGCCGGTGTTTGAATCCGCCGCGATATTGCATTACCTCGCCGACAAGAGCGGGCGTTTCCTGCCGGCCGACGCGCGGGGCCGCATCGAAGTGTTGCAATGGCTGTGCTGGCAGATCGCGCACCTGGGTCCCTTTGCCGGCCAGCTCGGCCACTTCAGGGCGCATGCGACTGAAAAGATCCCCTACGCGATCGAGCGGTACTCGCGCGAGCTCGCGCGCCTGTTTGGTGTGCTCGATCGCAGGCTCAGCGCTCATGAATTCATCGTCGGGGACTATTCGATCGCGGACATGGCCTGCTATCCCTGGATTGTGCCCTACGGCTCGCTCGGGCTCGAACTTCGTGACTACCCGAACCTGGCGCGCTGGTTCAATTCAATCAGGGCAAGGCCCGCGACGGTGCGCGCCTATGAGGGGGTGAGCGACCCTTACGACCCGGAGCATGCGCCGATGTCGAAGGACGAGCGCAAGGCCTTGTTCGGATCGGCGATGCCGGGGCGCTGACATCGCTGATTTTTCTGCCATCGCATCCATTTGACCCGGGCGCCCGTATTGGATCAAATGGCAACCATGTCAGAACCCGATGCAGGCGAGCTTGAGCAATTGCTGGGTCGCTGCGCGGCGCAGGATCCGACGGCGCTCGAGCAGCTATACCAGCGCGTTGCGGGCATCCTGCTGGCTGTGGTCATGCGCATTTTGCGCCAGCGCGACCTTGCGGAGGATGCGCTGCAGGATGTGTTCGTGCGGATCTGGCTGCAAGCGCGCCAGTACGACCAGATACGGGGCCGGCCGCTGGCCTGGATGATCTCGATCGCGCGCTATCGCGCCATTGACCTCGTGCGTGCGCAACGCCGGGTGGTGCCGCTGATTGAGGAGGACTTGCCCGCGCAGATGATCCTGAACGAGGCAGACACGAGCGAAAGCGGCGAATCGTCGCGAACACAAAGCGCACTCCAGGATTGCCTGAACATCCTGTCTGCGCCGCAGCAGCAGTGCCTCGTGCTCGCCTATCAGGAAGGCCTGTCACATGAGGCCGTGGCAAGCTTGCTCGGTCAGCCGCTTGGCACGGTCAAGAGCTGGATCCGGCGCGGCCTGCAAAGCCTGCGAAAGTGCCTGGAATCATGAACTACGATCGTCACGACCTGCTTGACCCGCTGGCTGCCGAATTTGTGATCGGCACGCTCGGTGGCGCGGCCCGGCGCCGCTTTCAGCGACTTTGCATCGTGCTGCCGGCGGCCCGTGCCGCGCGCACGCGCTGGGAAGACCGGTTCGCCACGCTCGCGCTGTCGCTGGCGCCATTGACCCCGGGCGCCGCGACCTGGCAGGGCATACATCGGCAGATCACCGCCACGAAAGTCACGTCGCTCGCGCCGCGCCTGCGCCGCCGCCTGTGGCTGCCGCTGGCGGCTGCCGCGGCCGTGCTCGGCATCGCTGTATGGCTCGGGCCACGACTGCTGTCCCCGCCGAGCCAGGTATTGGTCGTGCTGGGCGCCGATGCGCAGCACCCGCAGTGGCGTATCGAGCGTACCGCTGATGCGCAGCAGTTGCGCGTGACGAGCTTTGCCGCCATGACGTCGAACCCGCAGGGGGCTTTTGAGCTCTGGGCGCTGCCGCGGGACGGCAAGCCGCCGGTCTCGCTCGGCCTGTTGCCGCGCGCGGGCCATGCGGCTTACCAGCTCAGCACTCTCCAGAGCGCAGCGGTGCTTGCGGCCGGGAAACTCGCGGTCAGCATCGAACCTGCCGGCGGCTCGCCGACCGGGGCGCCGACAGGGCCTGTGATCATGGTAGGCGCGGTCGTCGTTTCTACTTAGGGTCTCTGCATCCGACTCGGGTCGGTCTTCGTATTGTCAGGCAAGGGGTACGCCGTACCTCATCCACTGACAGGGGAGAGACGACCAATGAGACGCTCTACACCGCCATGGCTCCTCATGGCATCACTCGGACTGCTGAGCAGCGCCGGGACAGCGCTGGCCTCGAGCCATCGCGAGGCGCCCTTCATCACGACCCATCCGAAGGTGGATGGCAGTGATTTCTACATGTTCCGCAGCTACGAGCAGGGGCGCTCAGGCTACGTCACGTTCATCGCCAATTACCAGCCGCTGCAGGATACCTATGGCGGGCCCAACTACTTCTTTATGGATACGCACGCGTTGTATGAGATCCACGTGGACAACAACGGCGATGGCATCGAGGACATGACCTTCCAGTTTAAGTTTCATGACACTGACGAGGGCCTCAGCGTCAATGCCGGCGGCAAATCCATTCCGGTACCGCTGACCAACATCGGTCCCGTCACCGCCACCAACATGAGCGCGCAGAATGTCGTCGAAACCTACACGCTGACCCTGGTGCGCGGCGATCGGCGTCATGGACAGATGTCCAAGGTCACGGATGCAGCGAGCGGCAGCGACAGCTTCGCGAAGCCCCTCGACAACATCGGTGCGAAGTCGATCCCGGGCTATGCCGACTATGCCAATACCTTCATCCACACGATCAACATCCCGGGCTGCAGTACGCCGGGCAAGGTGTTTGTCGGACAGCGCATGGATGGCTTCGTCGTGAACCTGGGCGAGACCTTCGACCTCGTTAACATCAAGTATCCGGTCCAGGAGCTGGCCCCCCCCGGCGTCAACGCGCGAAACGACGAGCCAAATTCGCTGGCGGACAAGAACGTCACGTCCCTCGCGCTCGAGGTTCCGATCTCCTGCCTCGCCAGGGCAACGGATCCGGTCATTGGCGCCTGGACCACGGCGAGCATTCGCCAGGCCGAGGTCATCAACTCGACGCCCGAGAGTGACAAGAGTGTCGCCAGCGTCGGTGCCAAGTCCGATCCGAACGATGCCATGGTCGCGGGTGGTGCCTGGGTGCAGGTGTCCCGTCTAGGCGCTCCGCTGGTCAATGAAGTGGTCATCGGCCTGCCCGACAAGGATCGATTCAACCATTCCCAGCCGAAAAACGATGCGCAGTTTGCCGACTACGTGACCAACCCTTCCCTGCCGGTGCTGCTGCAGGTGCTGTTTGGCGGAGCCGGAGTGCTCGCGCCGAATGTGTATCCGCGCGCGGACCTGGTCGAAGTGTTCCTGACCGGCGTGCCGGGCCTTAACCAGCCCCAGAAGGTATCGCCAGCGGAAATGCTGCGCCTCAATACCAGCACCGCGATAACGCCGGTCGCCTCGCAGAATGACCTCGGGGTCATTGGTGGCGATGTGGCGGGGTTCCCAAACGGCCGCCGGCCTATCGATGATGTCGTCGATATCGCGCTGCGGGCTGTCATGGGTGTGTTGCTCTCGCCCTTCGATGGCAGCGCCCAGGATCCGGATCCGGCTTCCGATGCATCGCGGCAGTTGCACTACACCGACGGAGCGGAACCGAATCCAGCAAACTACCTGACGGTATTCCCGTACCTGATGACGCCGCTGGCCGGTTCCCCCAATAGTGCGACCAACTAAGGGAGCGCCATCATGGTTAACAAAACATTGATAGGCGCGGCCGTAGCCTGGACAGCAGCTCTGCTGCTGTCCGGATGCGGCGGCGGCGGCGGTGGCGTGGGTGGCTCGATGCCGCCGGTGGTATCGCAACCGCAGGCACAGCTCGTGGATACCCAGCAACTGCTCGGCATGGCACGGGTGCCGAGCGACTCGGGCGATCCCAACGGGGTGGGTGCCCAGGGGTTGATGGTGGCTGACGCGGACGATCAGACGTCCGATCCGTTGCCAGTCGGATAGCCATGCGGCCGGTGCGCCACAGGGTCGCCGCGGGGCTTGCGGCATTGGCGATGGGCGGCGCACTGTGTGCGCCGCTCGTTGCCAAGCCGTTCCTGCCAACCGACGATCAGCAGATCCTCGCGCAGCTGCCCGCCGGGACTCGCCATGCGGATGTCGCCGCCAGAGCCCTGGCTGTGGAACGGCTGGATGTCACCGTCTTGCTGGCGCAGTTCTACATCGAACAGGCTCGCGCCTCCGGGGACCTGCGCTTCCTGGGCTATGCCGAGGCCGTGCTGGCGCCGTGGGTGGCAAAGCCTGACGCGGTGCCGGCGGCGCTCGTGCTGCAGGCGACCCTGCAGCAAAGCCGCCACGAATTCGCGGCGGCGCTCGCGACGCTGGATCGATCCTTGCTCGCGCGCCCTGAGGATCCGCAGGCCTGGCTCACTCGCGCAACGGTACTGCGCGTATTAGGGCGCTACCCGGAGGCAAAGAGCGCCTGTGCCCGCTTCGCCCTGCATACCGCGGCCAATATCAGCCTGATCTGCGCGCAGGGTATCGAGGGCCTCGCGGGGCATCTGTCGAGCGCCTACCAGGCACTCGCCCGGAGCGGGACGGGTGGCATGATGAAGCCGGAACTGGCGTGGCGTTTATCCGAGCTTGGCGAGATGGCGGTGCGCCTCGGTAGCGATGCCGAGGCCGAGCAGGATTTCCGCCAGGCACTCGAGCTGAATCCGCAGGATTTTTATGTCCGCGCTGCCTTCGCCGACCTTTTGCTGCGTGGGCACCGGGAAGCCGAAGTGCTCGCCCTGCTGAAGGGCCAGGAGAGTATCGAGCCGCTGCTGCTGCGTCTCGCGATTGCACAAAAGCAGACTAACGACCCGAACTTCGCGCGCAGCCGCGAGAGCTTGCAGGCCGCGTTTAGCGCGGAGGCCGACCGGGGCGAGGCAGTGCATCGGCGCGAGCAGGCAAGGTTCCTGCTCGAGGTCGAACAGCGGCCGCAGGAGGCGCTCGGCGCGGCCGTTGCGAACTGGGCCGTCCAGCGCGAGCCCGACGATGCACTGGTGCTGATCGAGGCGGCCAACGCCGCCGGCGATCCCGGCCGGGCGAGTCCCGCGCTCGATTTCGCGCGCGCCCAGGGCCTGCGCGATGTGCGCATGGACAATGCCCTGCATGTGCACTCATGAACTGCTTCGCCTGGTCTCGTACCCTCTTTTTGTCCCTGGCGCTGCTACTTGGGGCCTCGATCCGGGCCGAGGCGCATGTCGCCAGCAATAGTTTCCTGACGATGCGCATCGAGGGCGCCGGCGTCGACGGTTCGGTCGAGCTCGCGGTCCGCGATGCGGAGATCGCCGTTGGCCTCGATGCCAATCGCGACGGCAAGGTCAGCTGGGGCGAAGTACGCGCCGCTCAGGCGGCGCTGGGCGTGTACCTGCGGCAACACCTGCAGCTGAAATCCGGCGATGCGGCTTGCACGCTGCATTTCGGCGCGCTGCTGGTCAACGAGCGGGTTGATGGCAACTACCTGTGGCAACCCTTCACGGCCGAATGTCCCGCCACGCTGCAGCAATTGAGCGTCGTCTACCGGTTGCTCGATCAGGAAGATCCATCGCACCGCGGCCTGCTGACTCTGGTCTCGCACGGCAGCACCCAGTCTGCGGTCCTTGGCGGTGCGCAGAAGCTGCAGCGCTTTGATCTCGCGCACCCCTCGACGATGTCCGCATTTGCCGAATATTTTCGTGTCGGCGTGTTTCATATCTGGAGCGGGATCGACCACCTGCTGTTCCTGCTGTCGCTGCTGCTGCCCGCGGTGCTGCTGCGCCGGGATAATCGCTGGCAGGCCGTGCCGCAAGCCGCCCCAGCGCTCTACAACATACTCAAAGTGGTGACGGCGTTCACTCTGGCCCATTCGATCACGCTGTCGCTTGCCGCCTTCGATGTGATCCGCCTGCCATCCCGGCTGACCGAGTCGGTCATCGCAGGCTCGATCATTATCGGCGCGCTGAACAATGTATTCCCGCTGGTGACCGAGGCACGGTGGCGCATCGCCTTTGCCTTTGGCCTGTTGCATGGCTTCGGGTTTGCCGCCGTGCTCTCGGACATGGGCCTGCCGCGCGGCGCGCGGCTGCTGTCACTGGTCGCATTCAACCTCGGCGTCGAAGCCGGGCAGCTCGCCGTGGTGCTGGCGGTCATGCCGATCGCGTATGTGCTGCGTGCTTCGCGCCTTTACCAGCGCGGCATCATGCCGTGGGGATCGACCGCGATTGCTGGCCTCGCGCTCGTGTGGTTCGTGCAGCGCGCGCTGGGTTAGGGACGACAACGGCGGAGTTGACCGGTCAACGCTGTTCCATGCGCGATCTGATGATCTTTTTTGCGTCGTGAAGCGCCAGGTAGCCGGCCACGAGATCGACGGCTTTAGGACGGTCCCACGCTTACCTCCAGGATGACGAGAAGCTCGTCCAGTTGCGCGAATGTCTCGGGCATCCCATCCTCCATCCCGGCAATGGCAGCGTCGAGCGCTTCCTTCGAGGGATGGAGTTCGTGCATGACCAGCAGCGTCTTGCCGCCTCGTTCCTCGAAGGTCACCGTGGTGACGGCGCCGTCGCCACTTTCGTCATTGGTCCAGACGAGACGCGAGTGCGGTGTCACTTCGATGTACCTGCCGAAGAACGCCATGGGCTTTGAGGCCTCGTGGCCGAACTCGAAACGGTAGCTGCCCCCGACACGAACATCCGCCTCGCAGGAAAGCAGGGACACGCCTGTCGACTTCGGTGCCCACCACCGCTTGAGCAGTTCAGGTCTGGTCCACGCCTCGAACACGATGCGCGCTGAGCCATTGAAGATTCGCGTGACGACTAACTCACGCTCAGACTTCCGTTCCACGGTCGTGCGGTTCTTCATGGGGCTAGGCTCACTCTCTCTTCTTTCGCTGCTTGCGCCCATCGACTTTCTCCTTCCTTCTCTGTTCCGCAATAACCTTGTCCAGCTCCTCGAAGCGTACGGCCCAGATCTGGCGATACCTCTCGATCCATGCCGCCTCTTCCTCCAGTCGGCGCAGACCGAGCTTGCAGGTGCGCACGCGTCCGACCTTCTCCGTGGTGACGAGCCCCGCCTGCTCCAAGACGCCGACATGCTTCTTCATGCCCGTGAGGGTCATGTGGAATTTCTTGGCAAGGTCCGTGATCGAAGCGTCTACTCGCCCGAGTTGCTCCAGAACGCCGCGTCGGGTGGCGTCCGAGAGCGCGCCGAACGAGGCATCGAAGCGCGTTCCGGTATACTGAACCATGTGGTTCAGTATGTAACACACGGAATGGCGGCGTGCAAGGGGAGGCCAAACGCGCGTTGCGTCGCCGGCCGCCCTCACTCCGAAATCGACCCCCTTATCGAGGCAGAGTCGACCGACTTAGTGATCCTTAGGCCCTGAGGAGGAAACTTCAGGTGCGCGTGAGCTGCTGGGTACCTATCGGCAGTGCACGCAGGCGCCTGCCTGTCGCCGCGCAGATCGCGTTGCATACGGCCGGCGCCACCAGCGCGACCGAAGGCTCGCCAATGCCGCCGGGCGGCTCATCGCTCGAGAGCAGGTGCACCTCGATGATCGGCATCTCATTGGCACGCAGCACGCGGTAGGTGTTGAAGTTGGTCTGCTGCACCTGGCCCTTGCTGATCGTGATGTCGCCCCATAACGTTGAAGAGAGCCCGAAAACGATGCCGCCCTCGACTTGGGATTCGATGATCTTCGGATTGACCATTTGTCCGCAATCGACGACGCAGGTGATCTTGTGGACTTTTACCGCACCGGCGTCAATCGAGATCTCCGCCACTTCTGCCAGCACGGTCCCATAGGCTTCCATCAGCGCAAGGCCCTTGAAATGTCCGGGCGCCGCTTCGCCCAAGCCTGCGCGCCTGCCTGCTTCCTCGAGTACGCGCCGATGCCGCGGTTTGCTGGCAAGCAGGCCATGGCGAAAATCGTAGGGCTTCACATCGGCCGCGGCCGCGAGCTCATCCATGAAGCACTCGACCGCGAAGCAGTTGATCGCATTGCTGACCGAGCGCAGGTAGCCGAAATCCACGCCGACTTCCTGACGGGTATAGCGAACCGCGACGTTGGGCACTACATAGAAGTAATTCGCGGCAGCTTCGAGCACCGAATCGAAGGGATCCTTAGACGTCGGGTCAAAGCGGGCGGTAATCGAGGGACTGGTGGTATGGAAATCCCAGGCAGTCAGCTTCATTTGCGCATCGAATGCGCCGCTCAGGCCGATCAGCGCGGGCGGACGGTAGAAGTCGTGCATCATGTCATCTTCGCGCGTCCAGAGCAGCTTGACCGGACGCCCCACGGCCTGCGAGGCCAGCGCCGCCGCGGGAATGAAATCGGTATCCAGGCGCCGCCCGAACGCGCCGCCGATCAAGGTCGTGAACACGCGCACCTTCTCAGGCGCAAGGCCGAGCGCCGCGGCCGCAGCGCTTTGCGCCAGCTGCTGCGCCTGGGTGCCGACGTACAGGTCACAGCGGTCGCCCCTGACGTCGGCGGTGCAGTTCATCGGCTCCATCGGCGCGTGCGCGAGCATTGGCAGCTCGTACACGGCGCTGACATTCTTGTGCGCGCCTTTTAGCGCCTGCACCGGATCCCCGTCCTTGCGCGCCGATAGCGATTTGCCCGCGAGCAGTGACTTATGCAGGGCTGCGCGGATGCCGGCGTTATCGAGCTTTGCATTCGCGCCGTGATCCCAGCTTATTTTCAGCTCGTCGCGGGCCTTGATCGCCTGCCAGTAGTGGTCCGCAATCACCATGATGCCGCTCGCGCAGGACAGGACCTTGCGCACGCCGGGCATCGCTTGCGCGGTGCTTGCATCGAAGGACTGCGCTGAACCGCCGAGGGTCGCGCACTGCGCGAGCGCCGCATGCAGCATCCCTGGCAGTTTGACGTCGATGCCAAACTCCGCGCTGCCATCTACCTTGGATGGCGTGTCGAGCCGCGGCAGGCTCTGGCCAATCAACTTGAAATCCGCGCGCTCCTTCAGCTTCACGTTCTGTGGCACAGGCAGCTTCGCCGCAGCCGCGGCCAGCTCGCCATAGCTCAATGACTTGCCATGGGCACTTTGGATCGAGCCGTTCTCGGCGTGACATTGATCGGGGACAATTCCCCAGACCTGCGCCGCCGCACTGGTCAGCATGAGTCGTGCCTGGGCGCCCGCGGTGCGAAGCTTCAGCCAGGCATCCGCGACACTGTTGCTGGTACCGGTGATCTGGCCGCCATTGCCCTGGTTCACGTAGGCATCGCCCACCGGTGCCGAGATGATCCGGATGGCCGCGATGCCGACCTCCAGTTCCTCGGCCAGCAGCATCGGCAGCGCGGTGTAGACACCCTGCCCCATCTCCGAGCGATCCACGAGCACCGTGATCGAATTATCCGCGCCGATCCGCAGCCAGGCATTCAGCTCGCCGGCGGCTTTGCGAACGCCGGCCGCACCGCCACGGGCCGGCAGCGAGAGCGCAAGCACGAGGCCTGCGCCGCCCACGCCAACGCTCGCCAGGAAATCGCGGCGGTTGATCGCCGCTGGTGATGGGCTATGCATGCGCCCCGCTCGCCTTCAGCAGCTCGGCGGCGCGGTGAACCGCAGCGCGGATGCGCGAGTAGGTGCCGCAGCGGCAGATGTTGCCGGCCATCGCCGCGTCGATGTCAGCATCGCTCGGGTCTGGGTTGGCATTGAGCAGCGCCGCGGCCGACATCAGCTGCCCGGACTGGCAATAGCCGCACTGCGGGACATCGAGCTCGATCCAGGCTTTTTGCAGCACGTGGCTGCGATCCGCCGAGAGCCCCTCGATCGTCGTGACGGCCTTGCCCTCGACCGCGTTCAGCGGCACGAGGCATGAGCGCACCGGCACGCCGTCCAGGTGGACCGTGCAGGCGCCGCACATTGCTTTGCCGCAGCCGAACTTCGTCCCGGTCATCCCGAGGTGATCGCGCAGTACCCACAGCAGCGGAGTTTCCGGATCCGCATCGATTTCAAGGACTGTTGAATTTACGTTGAGTTTGATCATTTTCTCGATTTGGATAGTACGCCGGGCGGGAAAATTTAGGGAGGGGGATGTTAGGATCGCGCCATGAAACCGCACCCCGAATTCTACGCGCGCATGTTCACGCTGGCCGTTGCGGTCGCGCTCGGCTACGCGCTGTTCCTGATCTTCGCGCCGTTCGCCGGCGCGATCTGCTGGGCCGTGTTTCTCGCATTCCTGCTGTTTCCGCTCAATACGCGCCTGCGGGCTCGCCTGAAAGGACGGTCCGCGCCAGCGGCGGGCCTGCTGACCGTACTGGTGCTGCTCGGCGTGCTGCTGCCCTTCTCCGCGCTGTCGGTCGAGTTCGTGGCGCAGATAGCCGCGCTATCCGGCCAACTGCAGGCCGCGGCGGCCCGGGTCGATGTGCATTCGGTCGCGGACCTGCAGCGTTTCCCGTGGGTCGCCTCGATGGATGAGTGGCTGGCGACGCATTTCCACGTGTCCACCCAGACGGTGCAAAGCTGGCTGGTCGAGGGCACGCATGCGATGCTCGAGCATGCGGCCGGTATCGGCGGCTCAGTGTTCCTGGGCACCGTGAACTCGCTCTTTGGCATGGCCCTGACGCTGGTGCTGCTGTTTTTTTTCCTCAGTGATGGCGATGCCATGGTGCTGCGTGCGCGCGGCCTGATTCCAATGAGCCAGGCGCACACCGAGCGGCTGCTGGTCAGGCTCGCGGGGATCGCCCGCGCGATCGTCGTTGGCACCACCCTGACCGCACTGTTGCAGGGGCTGCTGCTCGGCATTGGTTTTCGAATAGTCGGCCTGCCCTCGCCGGTCGTCTTCGGCGTGCTCGGTGCGCTGGTGGCGATGCTCCCCGTCGGCGGCACGGCGCTGCTGTGGGTGCCGGCGACCGCGTGGTTGTTCTTCGATCATCATAACGGCTTGGGAACGCTGATGGCGGCCTGGGGCCTTATGCTGGCGGGCCTCGACAATGTGCTGAAGCCGCTGCTGATTTCGGGGCGCGCGCCGGTGTCCGCGCTGGTCGTGTTCCTGGGCGTACTGGGCGGCATCGCGGCATTCGGTGCGATCGGCATGATCGCAGGGCCGGTCCTGGTATCGCTCGCGCTCGCGCTGCTCGAGCTGGCGGAAGAAGAGCGCGCCTGATGGATGTCTCCCACCTGCTGGACCAGCTCAACGATGCGCAGCGCCAGGCCGTGGCCGCGCCGCTCGCCCCCGCGCTGGTGCTCGCCGGCGCGGGCAGCGGCAAGACCCGCGTGCTGGTGCACCGGATTGCCTGGCTGATCCAGGTCGAGGGCGTTTCGCCCATGGGCATCCTCGCGGTCACGTTCACGACCAAAGCGGCCGCGGAGATGCGCGGCCGGATCCAGACATTGCTCGGCATTCCAGGCGCCTCGATGTGGATCGGCACGTTCCATGGCCTCGCGCACCGGCTGCTGCGCCGGCATTGGCGCGAGGCGCAGCTGCCGCAGACCTTCCAGATCCTGGATTCGGAAGACCAAACGCGCTTGCTGCGCAAGGTGCTGAAGGCGATGGACCTCGATGAGACACGCTGGGTGCCGCGCGAGATCCAGTGGTTCATCAACGCGCAGAAGGACGAGGGGCTGCGATCGAAGCACTTGAAAGACGAGGGCGATGCGACGCGACGCCAGCTGATCCGCATCTACCAGGCCTACGAGGAAGCCTGCCAGAGGGCCGGGGTCGTCGATTTTGCGGAGCTGCTGCTGCGCGCCTATGAGATATGGCGCGACAATGCGGAACTGCTGGCGCATTACCAGGCCCGCTTCCGCCATGTGCTGGTTGATGAGTTCCAGGATACCAACACGATCCAGTACAAGTGGTTCACGCTGCTCGCCGGGCGCACGGGCCTGCCGTTTGCGGTCGGCGACGATGACCAGTCGATCTACCGCTGGCGCGGTGCGAAGGCCGAGAACCTGAACCAGTTCCGGCGCGACTTCCCCGCAGCGACGCTCTATAAGCTTGAGCAGAATTACCGCTCGACCGGCACGATCCTGAAGGCTGCGAATGCCCTGATTGCGAACAATGCCGGGCGCCTGGGCAAGACGCTATGGACCGCCGGCGAGGAAGGCGAACGCATCAAGCTGTATGCGGCGTTCAATGAACGCGACGAGGCCGATTTCGTCGTGAACCGGATCCGGGAATGGACCGACCAGGGCGGCGCGCGCCGTGAGGTCGCGATCCTGTACCGCTCGAATGCCCAGTCCCGCGTGTTCGAGGAGGCTTTCCTGAATGCGCGCCTGCCCTACCGCGTGTACGGCGGCCTGCGGTTTTTCGAGCGGGCCGAGATCAAGGATGCGCTCGCCTACCTGCGCCTGATTTCAAGCCGTGCGGATGACACCTCGTTCGAGCGCATCGTAAACCTGCCCACCCGCGGCATTGGTGCAAAAAGCGTGGATGCACTGCGCGACAGCGCGCGCGCCGCTGGCACCTCCCTGTGGGCGGCTGCGCTGGCGAGCATGGCCGCAGGATCGAGCGCGCAGCGAGCTTCTCAGGCGCTCGGCGCGTTCCTCGCCCTGATCGATCGGCTGGACCAGGAAATCAACGAGCTCGAGTTGCATGAGCGGGTCGATCATGTCATCCAGATGAGCGGCCTGATCGAGCACTACAAGAAGGAGAAGGGCGATCGCGGCGAGGGGCGCATCGAGAACCTGCTGGAACTGGTCAGCGCCGCACGCGGCTTCACGCCCGATACCGAAGATGAGCATATCGCGGCCATGTCGCCGCTCGATGCATTCCTTGCCCACGCGGTGCTCGAATCAGGCGAGGGCCAGGCGGATGAGTGGGACGACTGCGTACAGATGATGACGCTGCATTCGGCCAAGGGGCTCGAATTTCCCGTGGTCTTTCTGGTGGGCCTCGAGGACGGGCTGTTTCCACACCAGCGATCGGTCGCGGACCTGGCCGGACTCGAGGAGGAGCGGCGCTTGTGCTACGTGGGCGCAACGCGCGCGATGCGCCGTTTATACCTGACCTACGCCGAACAGCGGCGCATGTACGGCATCGACAGTTTCGGGCAACCCTCGCGCTTCCTCAGTGAATTGCCCGTGGAGCTGATCGAGGAAGTCAGGCCCCGCATCCAGGTATCGCGCCCGACCTTCGTAGCCCGCAAACCTGCCCTCGAAACCCCGGTCCCGGGGATGCGCATGGGCAGCAGGGTCCGGCATGGCAAGTTCGGGGACGGGGTGGTGCTCAATTTCGAGGGAAATGGACCGCATGCGCGGGTTCAGGTGAACTTCGAGGGTCCCGGAACCAAGTGGTTGATGTTAAGTTATGCCAATCTTGACCTGATTTAGCGTATTTTTTGGCAACCATTTACCACTTTATCATAAAATGAGAGTTATGGATAAAAGCACCTTGAATTTGGCCATTTATTTGCAGGTGGTGGAGATTTTTCTCTGATGATTGCGCTTTTGCAACGTGTAGTGGAGGCCAACGTCAGGATCGAGGGCAAGATGCTCGGCTCGATCCGCACCGGTTTGCTCGCGCTGATCGCTGTGCGCCCGACCGACACGGTGGAGAGTGCCTCGGGGCTGTTGCAGCGGATGTTGCGCTACCGCATTTTTGCAGATCCCGTGGGCAAGATGAACCTGAGCTTGAGGGATGTGCAGGGCGGCCTGCTGCTGGTGCCGCAATTCACGCTGGTCGCTGACACCGACAAGGGTCTGCGGCCCGGGTTCTCGCATGCGGCGGATCCCGCGCTTGGCCGGCAACTGTTTGAAGGCCTGGTGCGTGAGGCGCAACAACATCATTCCCCGGTCGCCAGCGGCTGCTTTGGCGCCCATATGCAGGTCACGCTGACGAATGACGGGCCCGTGACGATCTGGCTGGAGAGCTGAAGGGCCGCAATTTGAACGCAGAGTGTGCGCCGGTGGTCAAACGAGGGGTGGCCTTTGGCGTATCATTGCCCCTTCAGAATGCTGACTGACGGAATCGGAGAAAGCTCATGTTCGATACTAGAATGCTGGTGGTCATTTTACTGATCGCCCTGGTCATATTCGGCACCAAGCGCCTGCGCACGATTGGCTCCGATCTCGGCGCCGCGGTCAAGGGTTTCAAGCAAGCCATGAACGCCGGCGAACGCGAGGAAGAAGTCAAACAGCTGAACCAGGAAAAAGACGCCGATTTCGACGCCACCGCAGCCAAGCGGGAAACCGAGGTCAAGACGCCCCCCAAGACCAGCGCCTGACATCGCATGCTGGATTTCGGCTTCTCTGAGGTCGTCGTCACCTCGATGATCGCGCTCGTCGTGCTTGGGCCCAAGCGCCTGCCGGGCGTCATGCGCAAAATAGGTAACTGGATGGGCCGCGCGCGCGTGATGGCACGCCAGCTGACCGAGCAACTCGAGCGCGAAATCAACGCCGAGGAAATCCTGAAGCAGACCAAGGCGAGCGTCCCCACCACTGCGGCGCCTGCCACTTCTGCGGCACCGGCCATTGCGCCGGAACCGGCGCCCGCGCAGCCGCACGACCCGCCCCATGAGTGATCCGCTCGAGCCGGCGAGTGAACTGGCCGAAGGCACGCTGATCTCGCACCTGCTGGAGCTGCGCGATCGGCTGATGAAGGCGGCTTTCGCGGTCGCGATTTGCTGCATTCCATGCCTTTTGTACATGAACCAGCTATTCACGTTCATCTCCAAACCCCTGAGCCAGAAGCTGCCCGCCGGTGCGACGCTGATCGCAACGAGCGTCGTGTCACCGTTCACCGTGCCCTTCAAGCTCGCCTTCCTGATCGCCATTGGCCTCGCGATGCCGTTCATCCTGTATCAGGCTTGGGCGTTCGTGGCGCCCGGACTTTACCGCCACGAGAAAAAACTGGCGGTGCCGCTGCTGATCTCCAGCATCCTGCTGTTCTACCTCGGCGCCGCATTTGCCTACTACCTGGTCTTTCCGGCGATGTTGAGTTTTTTCATCTCGACGACGCCGGCAGGCGTGCAGATGATGACCGATATGGGCAACTACCTGGATTTCGTGATGATCCTGCTGCTGGCGTTTGGCGCGGCATTCGAAGTGCCGGTGGCGACCGTGCTGCTGGTGTGGACCGGCTTCGTCAAGATCGCCTCACTGACCCGCAATCGTGGGCTCGTGCTGCTCGGCATTTTCATCTTCGCCGCGTTCGTGACGCCGCCCGATGCGGTATCGCAAAGCTTCCTCGCGGTGCCGATGTACCTGCTCTATGAAGTGGGCATTTTAATGGCAAAACTGCTGCTCAAGGACAAGCTCGCCGCACGTGAACGCGAACAGGCGTAAGGGGCGGTGAGCCTGGCTGAGCGGCGCCATCGCCTGAAGGTCGGCATTTGCCTGGCGACGGTCTACCTGATCTGGGGCTCGAGCTTCCTGTTCTCCAAGATAGGCGCGAGTCACCTGCCGGTGGCCATGTTCTCGGGCGTGCGCTTTCTGATCGCGGGCAGCTTGCTCGGGCTGTTCGCGCACTACCGGGGCGGCGCGATCTGGCCGCGCAGCCGCACCGAATGGACCCAGGGGCTCGTGCTCGGCGTGCTGATGGTGGTCGCGAGCAACGGCCTGAACTTGTGGGCGATCCAATACATCCCGACCAACCAGTCGGCGCTGCTGAACAGCACCGCGGCCTTCTGGATTGCCGGGTTCGGGGTATTCGGGCGGCGCGGCCACCCGCTCTCGAAGCGCGCGATCGCCGGATTGCTGATCGGTTTCACCGGGACGGTGCTGATGCTGATCCCGAATGGCCGGATTGCGACCAGCGCTGCGCTCGCGCAGCTGGGCGCTCTGTGCGGATGCTTTTCCTGGTCGATCGGCACGGTGTATTACCGCAGCATGCAGACGCGCATCAGCCCGCTGATGCTGACCGCGCTGCAGATGTGGTTCGGCGGCCTGATGATGCTGACTTTAGGATTTGTGCTGGGCGACTTCGGGCGCTGGCACATGAACAGGCCCGGACTCATCTCGCTCGGGTATCTGACGCTGTGCAGCTCATGCCTCGCCTATACCGCCTACGGCTGGCTGTCGCGCAACACGACACCGCCCGTGATCGGCACGTACAGCTATGTCAACCCGACCATCGCGGCATTCCTGGGCTGGCAGTTCCTGGACGAGCGCCTGGCGGGTACGCAGCTCATCGGCATGTTGATCGTGATCTTCGGGGTCATCCTGTTGACGCTGCCAAGTCGCTTCGGGGGCGTGGAGCCTGAGAACCAGGCAGCACCGCCTAGGAGCGCTTGACGAAGACCTCGACGCGGCCCTTGGGGCCAATGAACCAGGAGCCAACCATGCCGACCGCGCTGCAGATCAGCGATGTCAGGAACGCGGCCCAGAAACCGGCGATGTGCATGCCGGGCAGCATCCACGCGACCAGGCCCACCATCGCGGCGTTGATGACAAGCAGGAAAAATCCCAGCGTGATCACGGTCATCGGCAAGGTCAGCAGGATCGCGATCGGACGCACCACCGCGTTGACCAGACCGAGCAGCACGCCGGCCAGCACCAGCGTCGCCGGCGTATCGATGCTGACGCCATTGACCCAGATCGTCGATAACCACAGACCGAGCGCCACGAGCAGCGCGCGCAACAGGAAGCCAGGCATGGGCAACTCCGTTCAGGTGCGAACGCCGGGTACGTTGCCTGATTGAGCGCGCGGAATCAATCCAGGCCGCGTAGCGGCCGCTCGCGCGCCACCATTTTTGGATTGGCGACGGGTGGATTCTCGAGCGTGTTCTTCAGGCGCGAAAGATAGCGCTCCCAGCCGTTGCGAATCTTCACGTACGGCCGGTCCCATTGCTCGCTCTCCGGAATCCCCGATCCCAGCAGGCGCAGCGAGACCATCTTGTCGCCGCGCCTGGCGTCGAGCAGGAAGTCATCGACCAGGACGCTGTCGGTCGGCGGCATGGAGGAGTCGGGCAGGTAGATCAGGCGCAGGCGGCGGCGCGCATCGATGATGTCGATCTGCGCTTCGCGCCCGCCGTCACCGGCGCGACCCAGGCGATAAAGTCCGTGCCTGCGCCCGTCGACCTCGGCTTCCTTGCCGGACCAGATGCGCATCAAGCGCGGATCGATCAGCGCGTGCCATACCCTGGCCAGCGGCACATGCAACTCGACGAGATGCGCATAGCCGCGGGTACCCGCGCGCTCGACTGTCCGCGTCATGCTCATAAGAAGGGTTCTCTCCGTGAGGTGCTAGAATCGCCCATTGCCGGAGGAACATCCATGGCTTATGTGAATATCGTGACTGCGCTCGCACTTTTACAATTCCTGATGTTCGGGTTCAAGGTCGGATCTGCCCGGGAACGCCTTGGCATCAAGGCGCCAGCCATGACCGGTCACGATACCTTCGAGCGCCTGCACCGCGTACACATGAACACGCTGGAGTTGCTGGTCGCCTTCCTGCCCGGCCTGTACCTGTTCAGCAACTATTTCAATCCGCTGATCGCGGCAGGGCTTGGCGTGCTGTACCTTGCGGGCCGGGCGTTGTATGGCAGCGCTTACGTCAGGGAACCGTCAAAGCGCGGTCCGGGTTTTGGCTTGTCATTTTTGCCAACCATTGTGCTGATTGTCGGCGGCCTGATCGGCGCCATTCGCGCATTGATCTGAACAATTTCTAGTCCTTAGGCTGGGGTGGCTCTGTTTAGAGCCTGAGATACCTGAAGGCGCACCAGCGGCGCCAGCGAGGTGAACCCATAGAACCTGATCCGGTTAATACCGGCGGAGGGAGCATCATGCAGATCCTGTCTTTATGTCGTCCGGCATTCCTGGCCATCGCGCTCGCATTGGCGGCAAGCTGCCCTGCCGCGGACGCAGAACTTGACGAGATCATCGTGACTGCGACGCTGCGGGGCACGCCGCAGCTCGAATACGCCGGCAGCGCGACCGTGCTGGGCGCAGATACCTTGCATGCGGCCGGCCAGCGCAACCTCGAGGATGTCATCGCGCTGGTGCCGAACCTGAACTGGGCCGGGGATACCTCGCTGCCGCGCTACTTCCAGATCCGCGGCATCGGCGAGCTGCAGCAATACCAGGGAGCGCCGAACCCGTCGGTCGGATTCCTGATCGACGACATCGATTTCAGCGGCTTAGGGGCCGCCTCGACGCTGTTCGATATCGACCAGATCGAGGTACTGCGCGGCCCGCAGGGAACGCTGTATGGCGCGAATGCACTGGCCGGGCTTATCTACGCGCGCAGCGCGGAACCTGCCGAAACGTTTGGCGGGCGCGCGGAACTCGAGGCGGGCAACTACGGCACCCGCAGCCTGGGCGCCGTACTGACGGGTCCCGTCGAGAACCTCGACTCGGCGTTCCGGCTTGCCGCCCAGCGCTACAGCAGCGATGGCTTTTACCGAAACGTCTACCTCGGCGCCGATACCGACCGGCGCGATGAGCTGACGCTGCGCGGCCGCTGGCGCTATCAGCCGAGCGATGATCTGCGCGTGGATTTGTCGCTGCTGCGCGTGCAGATCAACAACGGCTACGATCAATGGACGATCGATCATTCGCGCAACACGCAATCCGACAAACCCGGCATCGATGCGCAGTATTCAACCGGCTTTTCCGCGCGCGCCACCTGGTCAGCCTTCAGCGCGGCGACGCTGACCGGGATCGCGACCTTTGCCCGCACATCCGTGAACTACGACTACGATGGCGACTGGGGCAATCCGCGGCTGTGGGCGCCCTACACCTTTGATTACACCGAGGACCAAATCCGCCACCGCTCCACGCGCAGCCTGGAGCTTCGGCTCGCCAGCACGCCGGCGCCGCAGGGACTATCCTGGCTGGTCGGAGCCTATGCATCGGAATTGCGCGAGTCACTGACCGATGCCGCCGCGGGCACCTACCTGGATCCGTTTGATCCGAGCCAGGACTCGGTCTCATTGAACATCCTGCAAAGCGATTATCGCGCGCGCAACTCGGCGCTCTACGGCCAGCTGGATGGCGACCTGGGCGCGCAGGCACGCTGGTCCGTCGGCCTGCGCGGGGAGCGGCGAACGAGCAGTTACCAGGACTCGACGCCGAATCAATTCAGCCCGGACGACCAGCTGTGGGGAGGGCATGTCTCGGTCGATTACGCACTGGGACAGGGCCAACATCTGTATGCACTGCTGTCGCGCGGCTACAAGGCCGGGGGCTTTAACCTGAGCCAGGGCCTGCCCGTGGCGCAGCGGCTCTTCGGCCCCGAGTCCGACCTGAATGCCGAGATCGGCGACAAGCTGGCGTTTGCAGGCGCGCACCTGCGCGCGGACTGGGCCCTTTTTTACATGCAGCGCAGCTCGCTGCAGCTGCTGACCGGCACGCAGCTGATCGCCAACAATCCTGACACGTTTGTCTATTACACCGGCAATGCCCGCGCCGGCTATAACACCGGCATCGAGAGCAACATCGAATGGCAGGCGCTGCGCCAGCTCGAGCTCGGCGCCTCCGGGGCGCTGCTCGCGACCCGCTATCACGGCTTTGTGCAAAATGGCATCACCTTGCCGGATCGCGCCCTGCCGCATGCGCCGGGCTGGCAGGCGGCCGTGCACGGCGAATGGCACAGTCCGCGCGGGCCCTTTGCCAGAATCGATGTAACGGGCCTCGCCGCCTTTTATTACGACATGCCGCCGAATCCGACCCGCTCAAGCGCCTATGGCCTGGTCAACGGCAAATTCGGGTGGCGAGAGGGCAGCCGCGAAATCGCGCTGTGGATACGCAACGCATTGAACAAGGACTACACGGTGCGCGGGTTTTACTTCGGCGATGAGCCGCCGGACTTTGCGCGCAAGCTCTACACGCAGCTCGGCGATCCGCGCAATGTCGGCGTGCAGGTCACCGTTGGATTCTGATAGCCGGCGCCGTTCAGCGCATTGAGACCTGCGCGAGCGCATCGCCGTGGCGCAGCGCCAGTTCCATCCAGTGCTTGATGCGCGTGGCATCGGCAAGGCGCGTGTACTTGCCGAGCGAATCGAGCAGCACGATCACGACCGAGCGGCCGTCGATCACCGCTTCCATGACGAGGCAGCGGCCCGCCTCGGTGATATAGCCGGTCTTCTGCACGATGATGTTCCAGGCGGGATTGGCAACCAGGCGATCGGTGTTGCGGTAGTTGACGACGTGGCGGCGCACGCGCACCGAGTAGCTGCGGTCGGTGGAGTAGGCGCGGATCGTCGGGTTCCGCGACGCCGCAACCACCAGCTTCGATAGGTCTGCAGGGCTCGCGACATTCTGGCTCGAGAGCCCGGTGGGCTCGACGAAATGCGCGCTGGTCATGCCCAGCGACCGCGCCTTCGCATTCATTGCGCTGACCATTGCCGGCAGGCCGCCCGGATAATTATTGCCAAGCGCATGCGCGGCGCGGTTCTCGGAAGACATCAGCGCGAGATGCATCAGGTCCGCCCGCGTCAGCGTGGTGCCAACCGAGAGCCGCGAGACGGCGCCGCGGCCCACATCGACGTCAGCCTGGCTGATCGTGATTTCCTCGTCCATGGGCTGCTTGGCATCGAGCACGACCAGCGAAGTCATCAGCTTGGTGATGGATGCGATCGGCGAGGCGACATCGGCGCGCTTGGAGAACAGCACCGAGGAGTCGCTCTCGTCAAACACCAAGACGCCCGTGGATCTGAGCGACGGATCACGCAGGGGCTGCGCGCCCGAGGGGGCGGAGGCGAGGGCGCAGAGCAACACCGCGGCGGCCAGCAGCGAGTACCTAAGGTGCATTTTACCCCTGTTAATCATCGTTCCTTCTAACACCTGATACCACTCCGGTTGTGTGATCCACGCCGAACTTTACAGATTACGGCAAAAATGTCGAACTATTTAAGCTTTTGCCCCGACCGGCGGGGGTCGGCGCAGCTGCTTGTCGCGGTACATATTGCCCTCGGCGGTGCCCAGCAGGTCGCGCATTTCGCGCCCGTCCTTCGGGTAGTTGGCAACGCCGACGCTGACACTGCAGCGAATCATGCGCGAACCGAGGTCAAGCGTGGTCTTGTACACATTGTTACGGATGCGCGCGATGACTTCCTCGGCCACTGCCGGGTTCGCGCTCGGCAGCAGCACGGTGAACTCATCGCCCGCGTAACGGGCGGCATAGTCGGTGTTGCGTATGCTTCTTTGCAGGGCGCGCGCGACCAGGGTCAGCACGCTATCCCCGGCGGCATGCCCGAAGGACTCGTTGACGTTCTTCAGGTGATCGATGTCGACCATCAGCACGGCATAGGGGATGTGCGCCGGTTCGCTGGCCGTGTGCACGCGCTGCCAGGCCGCATTGAACGTGCGCAGGTTCAGCACGCCGGTCAAGGGGTCGGTCTGCGCGAGCGCCTCGATGTGCTCGCGCGCTTCCGTGACGTCGCCCGCAAGCGTCGCAGTCAGGTATCCGACCAGCAGGATCGGCGCGAGCTCACCGACCGCCGCGCTCGCATAGGAGAGCGACAGGACCTGCAGTCCCGGTGTGGCG
The DNA here is from genome assembly GCA_025355645.1 of Gammaproteobacteria bacterium. Lineage (GTDB taxonomy): Bacteria > Pseudomonadota > Gammaproteobacteria > Steroidobacterales > Steroidobacteraceae > Bog-1198. Next base: position 41,439 of record JANXZG010000053.1, read on the forward strand.
AATGCCAGCGCGACATGAATAAGGCAGATCACGCCGACCTGCATCAGCGTCATGGGCCTTCCCAGCGTCAGGGCGCTCAGGATCACCGGCAACAGGTACAGGTTCAGCATCGGACTCGAGCCGCGGCCGGTCAGGCACAGCACCCCGGTCACGAACGCCATCATCGACCAGGACTCGACCGAAAGGCGCAAGCGGGTGCGGTTGTGGAACAGCCGCTGCGAGCGAAACACGACGATCGCGACACTGAATGCCCCGAGCAGTGCGAGCGTCAGCCACAAATGCTGCGAGAAGGCCTGCGACCACACGAGCTCGAGGGCGGCCAGCGCCAGGCACAGAATTTCGATGGATCTCGTGCTGCGCAATGCGTCCGTCCGTCCTAGTGCACAGCGGCGCTCAGCGCAGTGCCGCGATTGACCGTGGGCTGTTTCAGTTCCTTCAGCGCCGCCTGCAGCTCCGCATCCGGCGATCCCGGCGCAAGCTCCGCGCGCTTGATCTCGATATCCGGATCAATCCCCTTGTGATTGATCGAGGCCCCGGACGGCGTGAAATACAGCGAGGTCGTCAGCTTCAGCGCCGACTCCTCGGTCAGCGGCACAATCGTCTGCACCGAGCCCTTGCCGAAGGTCGTGCGTCCCATCAGCGTCGCGCGGTGATTGTCCTTCAGCGCGCCCGCAACGATTTCGGCGGCCGAGGCCGAGCCGCCATTGACCAGCACGACGAGCGGTGCGCCGCTCAACTCATCGCCGGGCGTTGCATCCATCTGGAACCTCGAGTCCGCGGTGCGGCCCTTGGCGCTCACGATGACGCCCTTGTCGAGGAATGCATCGGCGACTGCGACGGCCGCTTCCAGCACGCCGCCCGGATTGTCGCGCAGGTCGAGCACGAGCCCGTGCAGCGCACCGCCATTGCGCTTGCGCAGGGTTGCGAGCGCGGCCAGCAGCTCCGGCCCGGTTGAGTCGCTGAACTGCGAGATACGCACATAGCCGTACCCGGGTTCGGACAAGTCCGCCTTCACGCTGTGCAGCTCTACCCGTTGGCGCTTGATCTTGAATTGCACAGGCTCTGCGGCGCCGTCGCGCTCGATGCCGATGCGCACCGTACTGCCTTCCTTGCCACGCATGCGCTCGATCGTATCGTTCAGTGCGGTCGCGTTGACCGGGATGCCGTCAATCATGACGATGACATCGCCCGAGCGGATGCCCGCCTTCTCGGCAGGCGATCCTTCGATCGGCGTGACCACGACGACCTGCTCATCTTCCATCGCCACCTCGATGCCTACCCCGGAGTACTCGCCGGCGCTGCTGATCTTGATTTCGTCGTAATCGTCGCGGTCGAGATAGGCCGAATACGAATCGAGCGATGAGACCATGCCGCGGGTCGCCGCCTGCAGCAGCGCATGATCGTCGAGCTGCTCGACATAATCATGCTTGATGCGCTCGAGAACCGCGGCGAAAGTGTGCGCGTCCTCCCAGGGGACGGGTGGCGCGACCGCCGCCTGCTTGTCCGCATAGACTCCCCGGACCTGGCCCAGGCCGAGCCCGATGCACAGGCCGGCCGCCAGATAGGCAAAACTGCGGGTTTTCGTTGACATTGGAAGGCGCAGCATACGCTGCCGCAGGCGTCGGGTGCCAGCGCCGCCGCGCGGCGCCGAGCGACCGTTCTATCTCAACCATAGTTTAGGATCGACAGGTTTACGGCCCTGACGTATCTCAAAATACAGCGGCGCGGTATCGGCGCCGGTATCGGGCAATGCGCCGATCAGGTCGCCGGGCGAGACCAGGTCGCCGACGGATTTGTACAGGACCTCGGCATGGCCATACAGGCTTAAGTAGCCGCCGCTGTGGCTGATGATCATCAGCATGCCGAGCCCCTGCAGCCAGTCGGCGTAGATGACCCGCCCGAAATAGGGCGCGCGCACTTTTGCACCCTTGGCCGCTTCGATCATGACGCCATTCCAGCGCATTGCGCCCTGCCCCGAATCCGCGCGCAGTTCGTGATACGCGGCGGTCAGGCGACCGCTCACGGGCCAGGGCAGCTTGCCATGCATGGCGGCGAAACCGGATTTCGAGTCGGTCGGGAAGTCCTGCACGACATTGGCAAGGTCAGCCAGCAAGGACTCGACCGCCTGCTCGTCGCGCTTGAGTTTTGCGAGCTGCTGGTCGGCGCTGCGCACCTGGCCTGCCAGCGTCACGATCAGCGTGGCCCGCGCTGCGCGCGCGCGCAGCAAGTCCTGCAGTTCTTTGCTGGCATCCGCCGTCAGCCCTTGGTACTTTGCCGCCTGCGCATCAATCTGCTCGCTCAGCGAGTTCAGCTGCGCAAGCTGCCGGGCAATGGTCTCGATGTGCGCGGCCCGCGCGCGCCCGAAATAGCCCTCGAGGGTCAACATGCGCCCGAGCCGGCGCGCGTCAGTCTGGTTCAGCAGCAGCTTGATATCCTGTTGCGGGCCCATCATCTGCGCCAGTCGCGCCTCGGCGCCGAGGACTGAGCGCTCGCCATCGAGCGTGGCCAGCGTTCGCTGCCGCTCGACCTGCAATTCGGTACGGCGCTGCGCGGCGGCGGCCGCCGCGCCCCGCAACTCCTCGAGTGCCTGGCGTTTTACGGTGACCTCGAGTTCGGCATCCCGCAGGTGCGAACTTAGCGCGTCGCGCTCGGCCAGATCCTTGCCGCGGCGCTGGGTCAGATCGGTTATCCGGGCACGCACCGCAGCCAGGTTCGCCTTGGCCTGCGAGGGGTCCGTGACCGCCGCCGCGAAAGTGCTCACCGGCAGCGCGATCATGGCCCAGGCCGCGGAAAAGACGAGCGTTGCGAGTATCCGCAGGGGTCTGGACGGAGATTTCATCCGGTGTTCATGCCGCCGCTTTCAGCGCGCTGATCCGTGCCTCGCGCCGACAATCTGTCGGGCTCGGCGGCTGCGCTGAAAGCGATGGCTCATTCCCGCTGACGGATGGGGAGCAGCTCCCCACGAAGAGGACGTTAACCGCAGCGTTGACGTCTCGGTCATGGGTGATACCGCACCCGCTGCACGTCCAGCTCCTTACAACAAGACTGTCCAGTCCTGCAGGGCCCGTCCGGGCCTTACAGCTGCTGCATTCTTGCGTAGTGTTTCTTTCATTGACAATCCGTACGCATCTGCCGGCGTTCTCGCCCTTATACTGCAATTGCGTCTTGAGCATGCCCCAGCCCGCATCGAGCACGGATTTGGCCATCCGCGTCGTCGCAAGTTTCAGGCTGCTTACATCGCCAATAAATATTTTTTGATATTTCTCAACTATGCTCCTGCTGAACTTATGCAGCGCGTCCTTGCGCCGCCTCGCAGCTTTTCGATGCAGGCGCTTCGCCTGGCGTTTATGACCCCGGCGCTGGGCCTGGGCGATCTTCTGCGCGATGCCCCGGTAGAAATGTCCCGCAAGGAGTCTCTCCCCATCACTCGTGGTCGCCGTATCCTTTAATCCCAGATCGATCCCGACCGCCTCAAGCGGTGCCGGAGTCTGAGGGATAGCTTTTTCCACGGGCAGGCAAAGCCACCAGTCTCCGACCGCATCCTGTGCAAAGCAGCCGCACTTCCATTTGCAGTCTTCCAAAAGCTCCCGTTCGAACACCCGAAAGGTCTTTCCAGAGAACCGCAGTGAGTTGCCTCGACCCTTTAACTGCAGGGCTTTGAAGGGGACCCACTCAAGCGAGCGTCTGCGTCCACTACTTTTCCGCCACCGAAGTTTAGGTTTTTTGACCTGCTTGCGGCGGGTGGCAAATTCTGCATTTACCCGCTGGATTGTCTCTGACCCGATGTGCTCAAAGTAAGGCGCCGCACCCGCGGTCAGCTTATCCAGATCAAACCCCCTGAGCCACCAAGGAACTCCGACGTAAGGGCGCGCGGCCTTGTGGCTGATCTCGTTCGAATAATTCCAGACCTGGTTGACCTCTACCGCGGCTTTATTAAGCCAGGCATTCCCCTCGCGCTTCACCTTGAGGCGCAGGGTGCGAATGCAACAAGCAGATCCGGAAGCCATCGCAAAACCCTCGCTGACCTGCCCAGCGGCGGCAAGTCGAATATCTACCCTTTTTGTATAGAAAGTCGCAACCGAGCGCGGCATGAACCGAACCTGATGTGCACCTGGCGGCTCTGCTTCAGGTCGCTACACAACCGCCGGCCGTGGGTCGCGTCGTCGTTGACGCTTCGTTGCGGCCCCAAGCATACAAGCCTTGGGGCCGCTGCTATACTTGCGCCCCGAAAAAACAGCGGTAATCTAAGCCATATGCAGCAACTGATCGAGTTTATTGGCCATCATGCGCTCCTGAGCGGCGGCGCCGCGGTGGCGCTCATGGTCGTTGCGGCCTACGAGTTCCGCACCGGCGTACAGGGCTCCGCTGCCCTGAGTGCCATGCAGGCGGTGCGCCTGATGAACCAGGGTGCGCTGGTCATCGACCTGCGCGCCAAGGAGCTCTATGAGGCGGGCCATATCGGCGAAGCGCGCAATATGCCGCTCGCGACGCTCGAATCCCAGGGCGAGGCGCTGAGGAAATGGCGCGACAAGCCCGTTATCGCCTACTGTGGCAGCGGTCGCGATGGCGCGGTCGCGGCACGCACGCTGCAGAAGCTCGGATTTACCAAGGCGTTCAGCCTGGCGGGGGGCCTGGACGGCTGGATCAAGGACAACATGCCGGTGGGCAAGGCTTGAGCCAGCCGCAGATCACTATCTACACCTCGCCGTGGTGCGGTTATTGCCGGCGAGCCAAGAAATTGTTGCAGGATAAGAAGCTGGTGTTCAGCGAGGTCGATATTGGCGGCGATGATAAATTGCGCGAGGAAATGATGGCACGCAGCCAGCGCGACACGGTGCCGCAGATTTTCATTGGCGAGCTGCACGTCGGCGGATGCGACGAACTGTATGCACTCGAGCGCAGCGGCGAGTTGGATCGGATAACCCGGGGGGACTGATGAACGAAAACGAACCAGCGCAGCAACAGGGCAGCGTCGGCGGCATGCAGATCGCATTGCAGACCGTGTATCTCAAGGACTGCTCCTACGAGTCCCCAAACGGCCCACGCCTGCCGGCGAGTCAGGCCTGGGAGCCGAAGTTCCAGCTTAACATGAACACCTCGTCCGAGCAGATCTCGCCGGAGGCGCATGAGGTAGTCCTGACGATCACGCTGGAAGCGAAGCAGGCCGAGAGCACGCTCTACCTGGTCGAGGTCAAGCAGGCCGGCGTCTTTGCCGTCACCGGCGGAGCGGCGGAAGAGCTGAAGCGCGTGATCGGAAGTTTCTGCCCGGGCGTGCTGTTCCCCTATGCGCGCGAGGTCGTCTCGGACCTGATCACGAAGGGGGGCTTTCCGAACTTCCTGCTGCCGCTGGTGAACTTCGACGCGCTGTATGCGCAGGCGGCAAGCGCGCCCGCGCAGGTTGCACCACCGGCACCGCCGAACCTGGTCAACTGAGCCGATGAGCACGCCGCGCCCGGAACCGGTTGCGGTGATCGGCGCAGGCTCCTGGGGCACTGCGCTTGCCGTGCAGATGGCGCGCACGGGACATGCAACCCTGCTGTGGGGACGCGACGGCGCCCGCCTCGAGGCCATGGGCCAGGCCAGGTGCAATGCAGGCTACCTGCCGGACGCGCCGTTTCCGGACGCGTTGGCGACAGAGCCGGATCTCGGTAGCGCATTGTCGCGCTGTGATGATGTGCTGGTCACGGTTCCATCGCATGCCTTTCGCGCCATGCTCACGCTGATCCGCCCGCACCTGCGCGCGCGCAGCCGCATCGCCTGGGCCTCGAAGGGATTCGATAGCGCGAGCGGCCTGCTGCCGCACCAGGTCGCACTCGAGGTCCTCGGGCAGCGGCCCATGGCGGTGCTCTCCGGTCCCACGTTCGCGCGCGAGGTGGGCAGGGGCCTACCGACCGCCATGGCCATCGCCTCAAGCGACGAGGCCTTTGCGGAAGACTTCGCGCAACGCCTGGCAGGCCCTAATTTCCGTGTCTACACGCTGGCTGACATCATGGGCGTCGAGATTGGCGGCGCGGTCAAGAATGTCATCGCGATCGGCTGCGGCATCGCCGATGGCATGGGCTTTGGAGCCAATACACGCGTCGCGCTGATTACGCGCGGGCTCGCCGAAATGATGCGCTTGGGGAAGAACATGGGCGCGCAGCGCGAGACTTTCATGGGGCTTGCGGGGCTCGGCGATCTGGTGCTGACCTGCACCGATGATCAGTCGCGCAACCGGCGCGTGGGACTCGCGATCGGCCGGGGTGAGAATTACCTGGCCGCGCAACTCGGCATCAACCAGGTCGTCGAGGGCGTGCCGGCGGCACGTGCCGTGTACGCGGTCGCCGCGCGGACCGGTGTCGACATGCCGATCTGCACCGAAGTGTACCGCGTGATGTACGAGAACAAGCCGGTCCGCGCGGCGGTGGCCGCACTGATGGGCCGCGACCAGCGCTCAGAGGCAGAGTAGCGGTTCGCGTTAGCCGCTCGCGAAATCGAGCTGCCGCCAGGCCTCGTAGATCACGAGCGCAACCGCATTCGATAGGTTCACACTACGATTGGCCACACGCATCGGGATCGATACCTGTTGCTCTCGCCCGATGCCATCCAGCACCACTGCCGGCAGGCCGCGCGTTTCCGGACCGAACAGGAAGGCATCGGAGTCGCGATACTGCACGTCCGCGTAGCGCCTCGCAGCGCCTGTCTCGACCGCAAAAATCCGGCTTCCCTCAAGCGCCGCCACGCAGTCGGCCAGGTTCGCATGCACGCTGACATCCGCGAGGTCATGGTAATCAAGGCCCGAGCGCTTCAGGCTTCTGTCGTCCAGGCCAAAGCCGAGCGGCTCGACCAGGTGTAGATTCGCGCCAGTGTTTGCGCACAGGCGAATCACGTTGCCGGTATTTGGCGGAATCTCCGGTTCGAAGAGAATGACGTGAAACACATTAACTGGGGGCAACGACGAAGGCCGGCTGCATGGGCAGCGCGATGTCGATCCCGGCGCGGCTGAATTCCTCGAGGATCCGGCAATTGACCTCGTGTTGCAGATCCAGCAACGAGTAAGTTGCCGGGTCGAGGCGAAAGTAGGACAGCTCGAACAGCACCGCCCATTCGCCGAGGCTCTTCAGGTGGCAGCGTTCGAAGCGCGCGTGCGGCTGGGCCTTCACAATGTCCTCTAGCAGCTTCGGGATCGCGCGCAACTTGTCGGGCGCCGTGTCGTAGCGGACCCGAATGCTCGCAAGCGCCCGCAGTTGCGCCGCCTGGCCATAGTTACGGACCCGGCTTTTCAGGATGTCGGCATTGGACAGAATGATCTGCTCGCCCGCATCGCTGCGCAGGCGCGTGGTCTTGATGCCGATTTTTTCAACCGTGCCGCTGAATGCATCAATCGTCAGCGCCTCGCCGACGACGAACGGCTTGTCGAGCGCGATTGACAACGAGGCAAACAGGTCGCCGAGAATATTCTGCAGGGCGAGGGCAACCGCCACGCCGCCGACCCCCAGGCCTGCAAGCAGGGCGGTGATGTTCACGCCGAAGTTCTCGAGCGCCACCAGGCCGAGCAGCGACCAGATGACCAGCTGTGCGACCAGCATGACCACGGACATCGACCCTGCCAGCGTCGGGTCCGCGGTGTGCCCGTGGCGCCGGTTGACGAGCAGCAGGCGTATGCTGCGCACCGCCCAGATGCCGGCCTGCATCAGGCACAGGACCAGCACGGTGTTCTGCAGGATGATGTTTACCCGCGGCGGCAGGTTAAGCTGCGCCTTGCCAGCCAGCAACGCGATCGCCAGCATGAAGAACAGCCGTGTTGATCCGGCGATGTCAGCGGCGATGCGCGGCGGCACGCCGGGGCGCGCCAGGTAGCGGCGGTAACGTCCGGCAATAAATTCGCGGATCAGCCATAGCGCGAACCAGGCCGCGCCTGCGATGAGCACCGCTTCCAGCCATACCCCCGGCGAATTGCCCCACAGGGTCTGCTCCGGCGTGCTGAAAAATTGTGCGAAAAAATTGCTGAGGTTATCCATCGTTCTTTAGGCGGCCCCGCCCATGCCAAGTTCCTTCATTTTGCGGGTCAGCGTGTTGCGCCCGCAGCCGAGCAGCCGCGCCGCTTCTTTTTTAAGTCCGTCGGTCTTACGCAGTGCCGCACTGATCATGATGCGCTCGACTTCCGGGACCACCTGATCGAGCAGGCGCGGTGTTCCGGCCGCCAGTTCCTGCTCGGCCCAGTAGCTGAGCTTCGCGGCCCAGTCGTGGCCCTGCACGGGGCTCGCTCCGGCGCCGCCCGGATCGGCCGGAATGTCCTCGCGGCGGATCTCGCGCCCCGGCGCGGTCACGATCAGCCGGCGGCAGGCATTGACGAGCTGGCGCACGTTGCCGGGCCAGTCGAATGCGACCAGTGCCGCCTCGGCCGAAGCGCTCAGGAGCTTCGGCTCGACACCCAGTTCGCGCGCCGCAACCAGCAGGTAGTGGCGCAGCAGTTCCGGGATGTCCTCGCGCCGCTCGCGCAGCGGCGGAATCTCGATGCGGATCACGTTGAGCCGGTGCAGCAGGTCCTGCCGGAATTGTCCGGACACGACGCGCGCCTCGAGATCCTGGTGGGTTGCGGCAATCACGCGCACATTCACGCGCACCGGCGTCTGTCCGCCGACCCGGTAGAACTCCCCCTCGGCAAGCACGCGCAGCAGCCGCGTCTGCAGTGCCGGTGACATGTCGCCGATCTCGTCGAGGAACAACGTACCCCCGTCGGCCTGCTCGAAGCGGCCACGGCGCAGCGCATCGGCGCCGGTGAAAGCACCTTTCTCATGGCCGAACAGTTCCGACTCCAGCAAGTCGGCCGTGAAGGCCGCGGTGTTCAGCGCAACGATCGCCTTGCCCGCGCGCGGACTGTGACGGTGCAGCGCGCGCGCAACGAGCTCCTTGCCTGTGCCGGACTCACCTGTGATCAGCACCGTCATGCTGGAGCGCGACAGGCGCCCGATCGCGCGGAACACCTGTTGCATCGCGCTGGCCTGGCCGAGCAGTTCCGGAATGCTGCCGCGCCCGGGCTCCGAGCCTTGCGGCATGGCCGCCTGCTCGGCGGCACGGCGCACGAGCTCAACGGCCTTGTCGACATCGAAGGGCTTGGCGAGATACTCGAATGCACCGCCCTGGTAGGCGGCGACAGCGGCATCGAGGTCGGAGTGCGCCGTGATGACAATGACCGGCAGGGCCGGATGCAGCGCCTGCACTTCGCTGAGCAGCTGCAGGCCGCTACGCCCCGGCATGCGGATGTCGGTCATCAGCACATCGGGTGTCTCGAGGCGCAGCGCCGCAAGCGCCTTGTCGGCCTGGTCGAACGAGCGGGTGACCATGCCACTGCCGCGCAGGGCTTTTTCGAGCACCCAGCGTATCGAGGCGTCATCGTCCACCAACCAGACCTGTAGCATCTTTGCGTTCATGCGGCCTCCGCCGGCAGGGAAATCGTGAATACCGTCTTGCCGGGCGCACTGTCGAACTCGATGAGTCCCTCATGCCGGCTGACCAGGTCCTGGGCGATGCCCAGGCCAAGTCCCGTTCCATCTGCGCGCCCGGATACCAATGGATAGAAAATCGTGTCGCGAATCTCCGCCGGCACGCCCGGCCCGTTGTCCTCGAACTGGATGGCGACCACCAGCCGGTGGCGCATGGCGCCGAGGCTCGCGTTCAGCGTGGCGCGCGTGCGCAGCAAAAGGCGCGGCGCATCGAGCGGCGCACTGCCGAGGGCCTGCAGCGCATTGCGACCGAGGTTTAGCATGGCCTGGATGATGTGGTCGGGATCGACCGTGATCGGCGGCAGCGAGGGGTCGTAGTCGCGCTCGATCAGAACCCGCGGCGTCGCTTCGCTGCGCAGCAACTGGTACACGTGCTCGAGCAGCTCATGCACGCTGATGCGCCGCTTGGATGGCAGGCGGCCCGGGCCGAGCATCGAGTCCAGCAGGATCGTCAGGCGGTCCGCTTCATTGATGATCACGCGCGTGTATTCGCGCAGCTCATTATTCGCGAGTTCCCGCTGCAGCAACTGCGCGGCGCCGCGCAAGCCGCTGAGTGGATTTTTTATTTCATGGGCGAGCTGGCGCACCATCAGGCGGCTGCCGCCCAATTGCGCGAGCAGCGCGTTCTCCCGCGTCAGGCGCCGGTGCTGCGTCATGTCCTTGATCTCGACGATCAGGCGCACACCGTGCACGGCGTGCACGGTGCGCGTGACGGTGCAATCGAGCACCCGCTCGACCCCGCCCGGACCCGGCAGTGCCAGCTCGCGCTGCGCAGCCGTGTCGGCGCCCGCGAGGACCAGGTCGAACAGCGGCAGCAGGTTCTCGGCGCCTTCGACGAGTTCGTGCAGCCGGCGCCCCTGCGCCTGGCTCGCGCCGACCGCCAGCAATGCCTGCGCTGCCGCATTCAGGTATTTGACGCGCCGGTCTGCGTCCAGCACGAACACGCTGGTCGCCAGCTCATCAAGCAGCGCGCCGGGATTCTCAGCGGCCACGGGGCTGCTCCAGACAGCGTCGGGCGAAGGAAGTTACTTCTTCGGGTGCTGCGGCGACAGCAGCGACGGCTGGCGCACGTAGAAGGTGACCGGCGCGGTGCTGGCCGATTCCTGCGTGCCGCTGTCGGTGATCGTCGCCTGGATTGAGTAGGAGCCGCGGTCCAGGTAATTGATCGTGAAGGTCCCGGAATTTTGCTCGAGCGGCGCGCCGTTCAAGGACCAGGTCAGAGCGTGACCCTCCCGCAGCTGCGGCGCGAGTGAGAGCGCGACCGGAATCGGTTCGTCGAAAAAGGTCTGCTCGGCTGCCGGGGAAGTGACCGCGAGGCTGGTGTACCCCAGGTGCAGCAGCTGCGCCTTCTTCGGCGCCTCCGGCGCATTCTTCTTCTGCTGCTGCTGGGTCACGGGCTTGGGCGTGCCATACAGTTTGGTCGGACCGATCGAGACCTTCTCGGCGCCGGGTTCGGGTTGATCGGAGAAATGCACGACGCCGTTCGCATCGGTCCAGCGATAGACGGTCGCGGCCACGCACGCGAGCGCGGTCACTGCGGTCAGTGCCATCGTCGCGATACATTGTCGCCATAGGTGCATGACTCGAAAGCATAGTCCTATCGCCCCCGGGCCACAAACCGCAGTGACGGCGGCGCGAGGCCACCGCCGTCACTGCAACTCAACATAACCCGCGGCTACCTACAGGCTGTAGTACATCTCGAGCTCGATCGGATGGGTGGTCATGCGCAGGCGCGTGACTTCCTTCATCTTGAGTTCGATGTACGCATCGATCAGGTCGTCCGTAAACACGCCGCCGACTTTCAGGAACTCCCGATCCCGGTCAAGGTAATCGAGCGCCATGTCGAGCGAATGGCACACAGTCGGGATCTTCTTGTCCTCCTCAGGTTCCAGGTCATACAAATCCTTGTCTCCCGGCTCGCCCGGATGGATTTTGTTCTGGATGCCATCGAGGCCCGCGAGCAGCATCGATGCAAACGCGAAATAAGGATTCGCGGTTGCGTCGGGGAAGCGCACTTCGATGCGCCGGCCCTTCGGATTCGGGATCCAGTGAATCCGGATTGAAGCCGAGCGGTTGCGCGCCGAATAGGCGAGCTTGACCGGCGCTTCAAATCCCGGCACCAGGCGCTTGTAGCTATTGGTGCTGGCATTGGTGAAGGCATTCAGCGCGCGCGCGTGCTTGATGATGCCGCCGATATAGTAGAGCGCGATGTCCGAGAGGCCGCCATACCTATCGCCCGCGAACAGTGCCTTGCCGTCCTTCTGCAGTGACTGGTGCACGTGCATGCCGCTGCCGTTGTCCCCGACAATGGGCTTGGGCATGAACGTCAGCGTTTTGCCGTAGCCGTGCGCGACATTCTGCAGCGCGTACTTCAGGATCTGCACCTCGTCGCCTTTCTTGGTCAGCGTGTTCGCGGCGACATTGATCTCGCCCTGGCCGGAGGTCGCCACTTCATGGTGATGGACTTCGAACTTCAGGCCCATCTCCTCGCAGGCGAGCGACATCGCGCTGCGAATGTCCTGCTGGGAATCAACCGGCGGCACGGGGAAGTAGCCGCCTTTGACGCCGGGCCGATGGCCCCGGTTGCCATCGTCATAGCGCTTGCCCGAATTCCATGCCCCCTCGTAACCGTCGACCTCGTAGGCGCAGCCATTCATGGTTGAGCTGAACGTGACGTTATCAAAGATAAAGAACTCATTTTCCGGTCCGAACAATGCCGAGTCGGCAATGCCGGAGCCCTTCAAATACGCTTCCGCGCGCTTCGCCAGCGAGCGTGGGTCGCGGCTGTAGCCCTGCATCGTCATCGGTTCGATCACATCGCAGCGCAGGTTGACCGTGGTCTCTTCGTAGAACGGGTCGATGACCGCGGTCGACGGGTCCGGCATCAGGATCATGTCCGACTCGTTGATGCCCTTCCAGCCGCCGATCGACGAGCCGTCGAACATCTTGCCGTCCTTGAAAAATCCCTCGTCCACGAGCCGGGTCGGCACGGTCACGTGCTGCTCCTTGCCAATGGTGTCGGTAAAGCGCAGGTCGGCGAATTTGGCTTCTTTTTCCTTGATCAGCTTGATCACGTCAGCAGGGGTCACGGGGGTCCTCCAGGGGGGTGTCTATAGCGGGCTGGTACGGTACGGAATGCAGTTTCCATGCCAATGCCAAGGCACTACCTATCAGTCACTTGCGCAAGAAAAGCCGCGCAAGCGCCCGTTCCGGCGCACCATCAGCGTTCAGGCGCGATTATTGCGCACAATATTGGTGCACGCCACAGGGATTATGCCTGCGGATTATCCCTTGGAGCCTAGGCATCGCTATACTCGGGCGCTTTTTTTGAAAACCTGAGCGAGCCCCTTAATGGCCAAGGCCGCCGCGCCACCGCAGACGTTCCAGGGACTGGTTTTTGCGCTGCAAAAATACTGGTCGGAGCAGGGGTGCGTGATTTTGCAGCCCTACGACATGGAAATGGGGGCGGGCACCTTCCATCCGGCGACGTTCCTGCGCGCAGTGGGTCCGGAACCCTGGAACGCAGCCTATGTCCAGGCCTCGCGCCGGCCGACCGATGGCCGCTATGGCGATAACCCGTTCCGCCTGCAGCATTACTACCAGTTCCAGGTCGTACTGAAACCCTCGCCGCCGAACTTCCAGGAGTTGTACCTGGGCTCGCTGCGCGCGCTGGGATTCGATCCGCTGACGCACGATATCCGCTTCGTCGAGGATAACTGGGAATCACCGACGCTGGGCGCGTGGGGTCTGGGCTGGGAGGTCTGGCTCAACGGCATGGAGATCACGCAGTTCACGTACTTCCAGCAGGTCGGCGGACTCGATTGCCGCCCCGTGATGGGCGAGCTCGCCTATGGGCTCGAGCGCCTGGCCATGTATATCCAGGGCAAGGAAAGCATCTTTGATATCGTCTGGGGCGAGGGCCTGGGTCGCACGGTGAGCTATGGCGACATTTTTCGCCAGAACGAGGTCGAGCAGTCCGCCTACAACTTCGACAAGGCCCGCACGCCTGACCTGGTGCAGGCATTCGACGCGCATGAGCTGGCCTGCCGTGCGCTGATCGAGGATCTGCTGCCGCTCCCGGCCTACGAGCAGATGGTGAAGGCCTCGCACACGTTCAACCTGCTGGACGCGCGGCACGCACTCTCGGTGACCGAACGGCAACGCTTCATCCTGCGCGTGCGCACGCTCGCCCGCGCCGTCGCCGAGGGCTATCACGCGTCGCGCGAACGCCTCGGGTTCCCGCTGCTATGAGCAAGCGCGACCTGTTGTTCGAACTGCTGTGCGAGGAGTTGCCGCCACTCGCGCTGCAGGGCCTGGCCGCAGCGCTTGCCGCGAATATCCTGAAGGGACTCGATGCGGCGCTGATCCCGCATGGCGCAGTGCGCGAGTTCGCGACGCCGCGGCGCCTTGGCCTGATCGTCGCGCGCTGCGCGGAGCGGGCGCCGGATCGGCAGGTGCAGCGGCGCGGCCCACCGCTCGCCCAAAGCTTTGATGCGAGCGGCAACGCAACCCAGGCGGCGCTCGCGTTTGCCAGGAGTTGCGGCGTCGCGGTGGCCGATCTGCCGACGGTCAAGACGGACAAGGGCGCGTGGCTTAGTTTTAGCGGCACCGAGACCGGCGCCCTGACCAGCGCCTTGCTTCCAGCCATGCTCAGCCAGGCGCTCGCCTCGCTGCCTTCCCCGAAGCGCATGCGCTGGGGCGCGGGCAGTGTCGAGTTTGTGCGGCCCGTGCATGGGGTCGTACTGCTGCTGGGCGATGAGCTGATCGGTTGCGAGCTGCTCGGCATCGCCGCAGGGCGGACGACCTTCGGCCACCGCTTCCACTCGACGCGCGCCATTACCCTCAAGTCCGCGCGCAGCTACGAAGCGGGGCTGTTGCGGGCCAAGGTCATCGCGGATTTTGCGAAGCGGCGCGATGTAATCCGCTCCGGCGTCAGCGCACTCGCCGCACAGGGTGGCGGGCGCGCGCTGATCGGCGATCAGCTGCTGGATGAGGTCACCGCGCTGGTCGAGTGGCCCGTGCCGATTGCCGGCCACTTCGAGCCGCGATTCCTCGCATTGCCGCGCGAGGTCGTGATCGCGACCGTGCAGGACCATCAGCGCTACTTCCCGATCGAGCAAGCTGATGGCAGCTTGTCGAACGAGTTCATCACGGTCAGCAATATCGAGAGCCGCGACCCGGCGAAAGTGCGCGAGGGCAACGAGCGGGTCGTGCGGCCGCGCCTGAGCGATGCAGCATTTTTCTGGGACCAGGACCGCAAGCTCACGCTCGATCAACACGCGGCACGGCTGTCAAGCGTGACGTTCCAGACACGGCTTGGCAGCTATGCCGACAAGAGCGCACGGATCAGGACGCTCGCCGCTTGGATCGGCGAGCGCATCGGCGCAGGGCCCCTGGTCGGGCGCGCCGCCACACTGGCGAAGGCCGACCTGATGACGGCGATGGTCGGAGAATTCCCCGAACTGCAGGGCACGATGGGGCGCTATTACGCCGCGGCGCAGGGGGAGCCCGCTGAGCTCTGCCAGGCGCTGCAAGAGCAATACCTGCCCCGTTTTGGCGGCGACCAGCTGCCGCTCTCGAAACTCGGCCAGGCGCTCAGCGTCGCGGACAAAGTCGACACGCTGGTCGGCATATTCGCGATCGAGCAACGGCCGACCGGCACGAAGGACCCGTTTGCGCTGCGTCGCGCCGCGCTTGGCATCCTGCGCATCCTGCTCGAGAACAACATCGAGCTGGACCTCGTGGCGCTGCTCGCGCTGGCCGCCAGCCTCCAGCCGGTGTCGCGTGCGGCTGCCGCCGATGAAGCCTATGTGTTTATTCTGGAGCGCCTGCGCTCGCTGGTTCTGGAGCGCCAGGACGGTACGACACCCGAGATGCTGGATGCGGTCTACGCCGTGCTGCCGGAATCGCCGCTGGATGCGCAGGCGCGCCTGCATGCGCTCAGGGGATTTTTGTTGCTGCCGGACGCTGCGGTGCTCGCGGCAGCGAACAAGCGCATTGCCAACCTGCTGAAAAAAGCCCCGCCCGACGCAAGCCCCGTCGTGCGTCCGGGGCATTTCGTGCTCGATGCCGAGCGTGACCTGCACGCAGCCCATGCGGCGCTTTATCCGGCCGTCAAGGCCGCGCTGAAGGCGCGCCAGTATTCGGAGGCGCTACGTCTGCTCGCCGGCCTGCGCGCGCCGATCGACACATTCTTCGACACGGTCATGGTCATGGACCAGGATCAGATCGTGCGCAACAACCGCCTTGCGCTGCTGCGCGCGATACACGCCGACTTCGCCGCGGTGGCTGACCTGTCGCGCCTGCCGGGTTAGCAGCTTGCTGCAATACCTGCGTTCACTGGTGTTCACCACCCTGATGATGGCGACCGCCTGCTTTTTCTCGGCAATCATGACGGTGTGTTTCTGGGCGCCCTATCGCCTGCAGTTTGGCATCGCAAGATTCTGGGCGGGCCTGGTGTTCTGGATGCTCGCGAAGATCTGCGGGCTCAAGTACAGCGTCGCCGGGCGCGAGAACATCCCGGCAGGCAATCACATCGTGATGAGCAATCATTCATCTGCGTGGGAGACGATCGCGCAATTCCTGTTGTTTCCTGAGCAGGTCTGGGTGCTGAAGCGCGAGCTGCTGTGGATCCCGTTCGTCGGTTGGGGCATCAAGCTGCTGAACCCGATCGCGATCGACCGCAATTCCGGACGCCAGGCCGTGGGCCAGGTGGTCGAGCAGGGCTTGCAGCGGCTCGCAGCCGGATTCTGGGTCATTATTTTTCCGGAAGGCACGCGCGTCTACCCGGGGCAGTCGCGCAAGTACGGCGTCAGCGGCGCGCTGCTGGCCAGCCAATCGGGAAAAATGGTCGTGCCGCTTGCGCATGATGCAGTGAATTACTGGACGCGTCGCAGCCTGCTGAAAAAACCAGGCACGATCCATGTTGTGATCGGCAAGCCGATCGTTGCGGCGGGCAAAAATCCGCGCGAGCTTAACGATGAGGTGCGGGCCGCCATCGAGGCGGGCCTCGCCGCTATCGCAGGCAATAAAAGCGCTCCCGCCATCCAGTAAGGGTGGATGACGGGAGCGCACCGGCCCCAGGACCGGGTTTTACTCAGCGAAACAGGCGCGTCGCGGAGGACGTGCCGGTTACCTCGCCCTGTGGATTGCCGTTCACGTCAAAAAACTTCCTGGGCGGCGGCGCGCGGGTCCGCACAGCCCGCATGGGCGAATAAGCCGCTCAAGGCCAACGCCGCAGCCACTGCGGCGTCAACGATTGGTTTGTTCATGATTGAGGTGTTCATTGAATTTCTTAGGGTGCCCCGTCGATATTGCTTGTTCGCAGTCTCTATATAAGAGTGCGTAGCCTTGCAAATGGCTACCGGTATTTTCGGCAGCCCAGCGCGGGCGCCGGAATGCGGGTAGCCACCGGCGCTGCGGCGGGAAATGTCTTGGCGGTGCGCTTGCCTTGGCCGCAAGGCGATGACAAGGCGCTCTTAGGGGAACGCGTGCCTGCCGGGCCTGCGCGGCGATGCGCGGGCCAGCGGCAACCGCACTAAAGCTCCAGCCGGAACCGGTAACGCAGCGCCGCCTGCACCTGGTTATCGATGCTGCTCACCGGTTCGCCCACCTCCGCGCGCGGTGGAAAACTGCTGTTCACGCGGATCCACTCGGCGATGAACTGCCAGTGGTCAGGCAGATCGTAGCTCCATGCGAGCGTCCAGCTGCGGCCGGCCTGGTTGACGGGCGGTCCGAAAAATCCGCTGGGCTGGTGGGTGCCGAAATCGTCGTATCTGAGCGTCAGGCGCTGACGGTTCGAGGCGAAGCTTGCGAGCACATAGGCGGCGTGGAAATCCACGACGAATTGATCGGCGCCCAGCGAGTCAGCCCCGATCGCGGTATCGCCGTCCATGTATTGCGCCAGCAGCGTGAAGCTTTCGACGGGCTCGAAGCGCAGGCCGGTCGTCGTGAAGCGGGTGCGCCATGCGCCATCCCCGTCGGCATTGACCGCGGCGGGGTTTCCGCGGTTGTCGTAGCGCAATACACGCAGCTCGAGTGCATCGTGATGGCGCCAAGCGAGCCCCGTGTAGTATCCCGTCCGGCGGTCGATCTCGTAATAAAAATCGGTGGTCGGACGCCCGAGGTTATTGCCGAGCGTGGACGGCCGGTCCGACAGCGCAAATCCGCGCTCCGCCAGCAGCACGCCGGCTGGGTCATTCCAGCCATAAGCCCCGGCCACGAAGGCGATATCACCGTAGTAGCCGCGGCTCGATCCGAGCCAGCGTGCCTCGGCCTGCGCGCCGATCGTGCGAAACTCCTCGCCCAGCCAGGTATTCAGCGCGGACGGCGTGATGGAATACGCCGACATCCAGCCGACTTCGCGATTCTCGAGCGACGCCGGCATGTGGAACGCGCCAATCTTGGCACTCCAGCGCACGCCGCTGGTTGGAAACGGGCGCACATCCACATACAGCTCGCTGAAATCGACCGGTCCCCTGGGATAATCCCCGTAGGCGTCAAGGACTCCGTGCAACGATACGATGTCAGTCAGGCGCAAGTTGCCGGCCAGCATCGCGCGCCCCAGTCGCAAATCATCGTGGTCGGCATCGAAGCGCAGCGGTCCCAGGCCGCCATTCAGGTAAGAGGCTTGCGCGTTGGAGTAGACCCAGCGCATATCGATCATGCCATCGACCGTGAACCGGTCGTCAGCGGTGGCCCTGCCAGCCAGGCAAGCGCAGCCAAGGAGCAGGGTCGCCCACCGGCTGCGCATCAATACTCCCAGTCACCATGGCGCGGGCGCGGCTCAGGGCGCGTACGCAAATCACGCGTCAGCTGCAGCTTTGCGGCGGATGCATTGCCCTCCTCGACCTGGACGTTCATCGTGAGCTGTTCGGGCGCATCGGCGATCAGCGGACTCCAGAACGTTATTTTATATTTGCCCGCGGCCATGCCCTTGAGCTTCAGCGTCCCATCTTCCTGAGTCGTTCCGAAGTACGGGGCGTCAGTCACGTAGATATAACCGACCATCTGGTCGTGGATATTGCAGCCGAGCACCACCAGTCCGGGTTTATCGAACAGGACCGGCTCATGCGACTTCCCTTTATAAAGCGGCAGCTGGAAGCGCTTCGCAGGCGAAAACGAGTACACCTGGTGGCTGACCGTATCGTTGTTCGGAAAATCCACGCTGGTACCGACTGACACCGCAATGACTCCGGGCGCAAAAGCGCGATTCAGCTGATCCATGACGGCGTGCCCGCCGGCGGCCGGTTTTGATACGCCACTCTCGGACGAGACCGTGACGACGACCTCGCTGAGGCCCTGCCCGCGACGATCGACCACGCTCAGCGCAAGGTCAGCCGCGCGGACCGAGCCAGAATGAACAGCAGCAAGGCATAGCAGCGTGATGCAGGTTGCAAAGTGACGCGGTCCGAGCGCGATGTACGTCGCATTTCTGCCCCCGCGCCCGGTCGTGGCGGGGTGGGCCAAACTACTATTAATCATGGGTAAGCCTTTCTCCGTGTTCAGTAGTCTGCGCAACCGCATCCTAGCGCTTGTGCTGGGCCTCGTCACGCTGGTGTTGGCAGCCACCATCACTGCAGTCGTCTTCGAGGCACGCGCCGAAGTGCAGACACAGGTCGGCCTGCAGTTGCGCTCCGCGGCCGCCACGACACGCGAGGCGCTGTATTCGCGCGGCACGCAGCTGGCGAACGCCGCCATTGTGTTGACCGCCGATTTCGGCTTCAAGGAAGCGGTTGCCTCGGCCGATTCGGCCACATTGCTCTCGGCGCTTGAGAATCAACGCGCGCGGATCAGGGCGGACCTTGTCGTGGTGCTGAACCCCGATGGCCTCGCCCTGTCGAGCACCGCGGGCACGCTGTCCAGCAAGACCAGCGCGGATTTGCGCAGGATCGTGATCGAGGACCCTGATGGAAAGACGCTGCGACTGTACCGCCTGCTCGATGGCCGGCCGTACCTGCTGGTCGTCTCGCCGGTGCTCGCGCCCGATCTGATCGGCTGGGCCGCGATGGGCTTTGCGCTGGATGATCGGGTCGCCGGCGAGATGTCGCGACTGATGGGCGTCGAGGTATCGTTCGTCGCGATCGATCGCGACGAGGCGCCCTATGTGGCGAGTTCCATGAAGGATTCGGCGCGCCCCGATCCTGCCGCCGTGATGGCGGGCACTGAGGCCAAGCCGTTTGTAATCGAGGTGCAGGGCGACAAGCTCTTCACCCAGAAGATCCTGCTGGACACCGCATCGGGCCAGCTGACGCTGGTCTTGCAACGCTCGCTGTCCCTTGCGTTGAAGCCGTATGTCGACATCCGCGACTCGATGCTGGCCATCGGCCTGTTGCTGATGATCGTCGCATCATTCCTGTCAGTGCTGCTCGCGCGCAGCACCACGCGACCCGTTGAGGACCTGACGCGCGCGGCGGAAAGCCTTGAGGCCGGGGATTACAGTGTCATCGTGCCGCCCGCGAGCAGCACGGAGCTGCGCCAGCTGGCGCGCTCGTTCGATGCGATGCGCATCGCGGTCGCCGATCGCGAAGCGACGATTCGCCACCAGGCGGCACACGATGTCGTGACCGGTCTTCCGACCCGCGCGCGCATTGCTGAAACCCTGGAGGCCATGCTGGTGGCTGCGGGAAAGGCGCAGCGCGCCGTTGCGGTGTGCCAGGTCGGATTGCTGCAATTCCAGTCGATCATAGGATCCTTCGGCCACGCAGCCGCAGACGAAGTGCTTTGCGAGGTCGGGCGGCGCCTGGCTCCGGAAGCGGGGCTGCGCGGGCGGGTGGCACACCTTGGCACGGGCCGGTTCATTGTGCTGCTGAACTGCTCGAACCGCGAGCAGGCAGCGCACGATGCCCAGTCGATCGTCGAGCGGCTGCGCAAGTCGTTTGACTACGCAGGCGTATCCTTCCAGCTCGAGAGCTGCATCGGCGTTGCAGTATTTCCAGACGATGGCGCACAGGCGGCGCAACTGTTGCAGCGCTCGGACCTCGCGATGTTCCGCGCCCGCGACGCCTCGCAGGTTGTCGGCGTGTACGTCAGCGGCGACGATGAGATTCATCGCCACCGGCTCGCCATACTGGGCGAGTTGCGTCACGCGATCGAAGCCAATGAACTCGAGCTTTTCTACCAGCCCAAGGTCAATGTCGCGAGCGGCGCGGCGGTCGGCTGCGAGGCGCTGATTCGCTGGAAGCACCCGCAAAAAGGCTATATCCCGCCGGTTGATTTCGTGCCGCATGCTGAACGCAGCGGCGCCATCTGTGCACTGACGAAGTGGGTGCTGAACAGCGCATTGCGGCAGCTCGAGGACTGGCGCCGCCAGCAGCTCATCCTCGACGTCTCGATCAATATATCGCCCGTCGACCTCGCTGACCCGGGGTTTGCCGACTCGGTTGAGCACTTGCTGCATACCACCGGCGTCGATGCCAGCCACGTGGTGCTCGAAGTCACCGAAAGCGGCGCGATGCAGGACCTGCAGAACACCATGCGCACCATGGAGCGCCTGCGCATCCTCGGCATACGCTTCTCGATCGACGATTTCGGGACCGGTTACTCCTCCCTTGCACACCTGCGCCGGCTGCCGGTGGACGAAATCAAGATCGACCGCTCATTCATCCAGGAACTCGAATCCGGCGCGGCCGACGATGTGATCGTAAGGTCCACAGTCAATCTCGGCCACGACATGCACCTGAAGGTAGTGGCCGAGGGCGTCGAGATCGCCGCCAGCTGGAACGCGCTCGCCGCCATGGGCTGTGATCTGGTGCAGGGATATTTCGTGGCGAAGCCGATGCCGGCCGCACAGTTTGCCGAATGGGTGCGGACCAGATCGCGCGGCGAGAAGAATGCGGGCGCGGACCAGTGCGGCGTGCTCGTGCCCTTGCGCCGGGCCTGATCAGAAGCGCGTCGAGAGCCCGGTCAGCCACTGCGGCGAGCGGTCGAGTACCCAGGCCTGCAGGTGTAAGTCCCAACCGGTCGCAATCAGCATGCCGAGCGCGACCAGCACGACCCCGAGGATTTTTTTGCCTATTGCCCCGGCGCTGAGCAATCGCCCGCGAATACGCACAAGCGTGGCCCGCGACAGCAGCCCGAGGGCGACCAGCGGTGCGGCAGCCCCTAACCCAAACATCAGCATCAGCAGCGCGATCTGCCCCAGATTCTGGCCGCGGCTAGCCAGCGTCGTCGCGGCACCGAGCGTCGGTCCCACGCAGGGAGTCCACACCACGCCGAGCAGCAGGCCGACCAGCAGTTGGCCTGCCAGGCCATTGGTGGTGACCCGCTGCAGCACCCGCTGGCCCGCGTCGCCGAACCCGGCGGTCGCGCGCGCGATGCGCTCCTGCAACCGCGGCACCAGCAGGATCACTCCAAACAGCACCAGCAGCGCCGCGCCCGCGACCCGGAAGATATCCGGATCCAGCCCGAGCGAGGACGCCAGCGGCGCAAGCACCAGGCCCACGAGGGTGTATGACAAGGCGAGGCCGGCGCCGAGGGATAGCGGACCCAGACGATGGGCATTTGCGGCGGAAGCCACCAGGACCGGAATCAATGGCAAGACGCAGGGCGAGAGCGTCGAGAGCGCGCCGGCGAGCAGACCCAGTCCGTAGGTTGCGGGTCCGAAGTCCACGAAGCTTGCCGCGGCTAGGAAATTGCGCCGTGCAGAAATGACTCGAGCGCCGCCTTCTCGGTCTGCCCGGTCGAGCGCGCAGACTCGTGCTGGCCCTTAAATACGACAATGGTACTTTGCTGGTTCACCCGCAGCGCCGCCCTCAAGGCTTTTTCGGTGTCGAAATCGGCGACGTACAGCGTCAGTGACTTCATTTCCGGTGAATTGACCAGCTCCTTCAGTACCGGCGCCTGGGCTCGGCAGGTCGGGCACCAGTCCGCGTGGAAGACGACGGCCACCGTCTGGCCGGCATTGCGCGCGGCGTCAAATGCGGCCTGGTTGAACGGGACTTCGGCGGCCGGGACAAGCGATGCCGTCAGGCTCAAAAGCAGCGCGGCTGCGCATGCGACGAGGGTCTTCATTGGAACTCCTGCGGTTTGGACAGGAAAGTAGACCCGGCTTCCGCTTGTTTTATCACCGGGTACAATGTGCACCAGCTCTGCAGGCGGTAATAATGAAGGGTCCTGAGCGGTCTCACTCCAAGGTAACGTCGATTTCCAAGGCTTCCGCCCGGAATCGGTTTGAGGCCCTTTGCGCCGAATTCCGGCCCGACGTATACCGATTCGCGTTCTGGCTGGCCCGTGACCGAGCGGTTGCTGAGGATGTTGTGCAAGAGACTTTCATGCGGGCATGGCGGGCAATTGATTCGTTGGCGGAAGCCGGCGCCGCGCGCCCGTGGCTGCTGACCATCGCCCGTCGCGAACACGCCCGGCTGTACGAGCGCAAGCGCCTTGACACCGTCGACATCGATGATCCGCTGATCCGCGACCATACGGCGCTCGCCGATGTGCCCGGCGAGGACTACTCGGATGTGCGCGCGGCGCTCATGGCGCTGGAGGACGATTACCGCGAGCCGCTGGTGCTGCAGGTGCTGATGGGCTACACGACCGATGAGATTGCCGCGCACCTCGGGATCAAGTCCGGTGCCGTGCTGACGCGCCTGTACCGCGCTCGCCAGAAACTGCGCGAGACGCTGATCGCCCAGGAAATTACGCGATGACGCACGAGGAATTTGAGCTCGCGGCCGGCGCCGATCCGACCTCGCTCAGCGAGCAGGCGGCGGAACATCTCGCGCGCTGCCCGCAGTGCGCGCAATATCATGCCGAGATGCTGAAGCTCGAAGCGCGCTTGGGCCCGGCATTGCGGATCCCCGTCGAAACCCCGCGCTCGCCGGCGCGCATGCGGGCAAGAATGTGGCCCTATGGCATCGCTGCCGCATTCGCCCTGGCAGCGGCGCTGGTCGCAACCTTTCTGACGGTATATCCACAGGACGCGCTCGCGCATGCGGTCGCGATGCATGTGGAGCGGGAGCCGCAGGAATTTGCAAGCTCAGCGCCGGAGGACCCGGCCGGTCTTGCCAGGGTCATGACGGATGCGGGCGTGCAGATGCTCCCGGGTGGGCCCTCGGTATCCTATGCCCGAAGCTGCCCGCTGCGTGGCCATACGGTGCCGCACCTCGTCGTGCAAAGTTCGCAGGGCCCGGTCGTCGTGCTGGTGATGACCCACGAGAGCGTGCCTTCGCGCCGCGCGTTCAACGACCATGGATACCACGGCGTCCTCATTCCGACGGCCCGTGGATCACTCGCCGTGCTGAGCGCGGATCCGCAAAATCTGGATGAGGTCGTATCGGCTGTCGAATCGCGGATCCACTACCTGGACTAGCCGGCGCTGACACGGTGGCATTCCGGTTTGCCACTGTCGCGCGCTTATTAATGTACCGAATCCCGGGTTCATGTTGATCGGCCAAAATTCGCGGCTGTAGGGAGCGGCCGCTATGAGATCGGCACAACAGTGAAGCCTGTTGGACGGCCTTTGGCCGTGTGTGCGTTTATACTGTGAGCCCCTTCAATGCGAGATCAGCATGCAAAACAACGACCCGAAAAGTGAGGCGCCGGCCCTCAAAGAAGCGGCCGCCCGTGCGAAAGCCCAGCAAGGCCGGCAAAAGAGCATTGAGAAGGAGAAGCCCCATCACGATCACTTGCCACAGCCCAAGGCTGAGGTACCTAGGACGAGGAAGTAAGGTCGATGTGTTATTCCGCCCAGGTCGCGCAGATAGCGCGAAAGATGCAGCGCGAATTCGGCATTCGCTTGGACCTGGACGAGGCGGAGAAATTGTTTTTTCGGCGATTGGAGGATCCGGCGATCAACGTCTCGCGCGGGTTCGAAGCGAATTTTGACCAGCCCAAATCGGAGCAGGAGCGGCGCATCAAAGGGGCCATCGATGAGCATCGCAATCGGACCTCGAGCAAACTCGAGAAGGATCTGTTTATCCAAAAGACGCGTCTGGTAAACGCCGGGCGGTTGCTCAACGACAAAGAATCGAAGAAAGCCCGCGAAGAAGTGCGCATTGCGACGAGTAAGATCGAATCCTTGACAGCAAAGCTATCGGATCTGCGTCGCACGGAACCGAAGTCGCGGGACAACCGCGTGTTCCCGATGATGTACGCCGGTGTCATTGTGAAGTACGCGGGGCAGAATGTCCTTGTACCGATGCGCTATAGCTGCCGTCCGGCAGGCAAGCCGAAAGCGTACGATAAGAAATTTCCAGGTTTGTATAATGCGCGGCGCGACAATCTCAGCCGCTTCTGGGGCGAACAATTTGGTCGGCATCATGCGTTGATGATGGTCGACAGCTTTTATGAGAACGTGAAGGTGCACGTGAAAGAGCACCGACCCTTAGGCGAGGGGGAGATCGAACGAAGCGTTGTTTTGCAATTTACGCCCAATCCTCCTCAAATGATGCTCATCGCCTGCTTGTGGTCACGCTGGATAGGCCCCGATGAGCCGGATTTGCTGGGGTTCGCGGCGATCACCGATGAGCCACCGGCCGACGTATCCGCGACGGGTCAGGATCGCTGCATCATCAACCTCAAGCCAGAGCATGTCGACGCATGGCTGACACCGCAGTCGCATTCATCTCAAGATCTACAGAACATCCTGTCGGATCGCGCGGTATCGACTTACCAGCACGCCGCACTGCAGGCGGCCTGATACGCCTCGCAGCTATTTGAAAGGGCTCTTTCGCAGGGGGGATAATGATGAACAAAGTGATCGACTGCCTGATTGGCTGGCCAGAGCGCACGGCGCGCCATTTGGACTGGCTTGCGCCACTGTTCGCGCGCCTGGTCACCGGCTGGGTATTCCTGTGGAGCGGCTGGGGCAAGCTGCATAACCTGCCTGCGATTACCGAAAACTTCGTCTCCTGGGGCATACCGTTCCCGCAGCTTCTGTCACCCTTTGTATCGGGCGTGGAGTTCTTCGGCGGCATCTTCCTACTACTCGGCCTGATGACACGCATTTCCGCTGGCGCGCTGGGCGTCACGATGATTGTCGCCATCAAGTCGGCCAAGTGGGCCGAGGTGGACTCCCTTGAGACCCTGCTGGGCTTCGACGAGACAGAATATCTTGCGCTCTTTTTGTGGCTTGCTATCGCGGGGGCCGGTCCCGTGTCACTCGATCGGTTGCTGAAGCGCGGCGCGCGGACTTAATGACGCTAAGGCAGCAGCTGCGCTCGAACGCGATCGCGATCCTGAGTCTGGCCGTTGCGCTCTCGAGCTTCAGCTATACCGCCTGGCGCACGGAACGCAGCGAAGCGAACCGCACGACCCGGCAGGCCGCCTTCCAGATGCTTGTTGCGCTCGGGCAGATGCAGGAAATCCTCTATCGCGCGCACTACGATCGCGATGCGGTGCATGGCAATCCGCGCAGCGGCTGGGTGTACGTGCGTACGATCAATGATTTCAGCGCGACCATGCCGGCACCGGTGCCGGCCCGCGCACAGGCGCTACTCGCCAGCTGGCGCGATCACTGGGAGGGGCTCGGCGAGCACGAGTCCGATGCGAGTGCGATCGATGATGCGCTTGACGGCTGTCGCACCGCCGTCGTGGATACGCTGCGCGCGTTGCAATAGGGCGCGGTCATCGCGCGGCGCACGTTCGCCAGGCGTGCGTTGTCATCGAAGCGCACGCCGTCATCAGTGGCCACGACACCGAGATCCGCCCAAAATGCCGGAAGGTCCGGCGCCCCGGGCTTGTCCTTCATGGCCGCATACAGATCCCTAAGCACTGTCGTTCCGGTCGCTTGATCGCCCACAGCGAAGATGCGATCGGCGGGCCAGCGTTCGGCCATACCGCCGCCGGCGCGTTCGATCGCACGCAGCGCGTCCTGCAGGCCGCGCCTGTTGCCCGTCTGCTCGTGGATCCGCATGTCGGCCAGCATGCCGAAAAGCGCACCGCCCCAGTAGGTGCGTGCCCAGGTGTGCGTGCGATCGAGCCCCTGGTCACCCGCGCCCGGCAGGCCCTTCGTCATATCGGCGAAGTATTCCGACCAGAGCGCCGTCGCGCTCATGTTGCCGGCCTGCACGCGCGCGATGCCCTCCACGTAAGTGGCGAGTCCCTCGGCCAGCCAATTCTGCCCATCGGAGACTGCGGGCAGCGCCAGATGAATCATCTCGTGCACCAGCACCCAGTCGTCGTGCAGCGCCTGCGCGCTGACGTGGCGGCCAACCCTCAATTCAATGACGGCATCCGGGGCGCCAAAGGTGCGGCCGCCCATGACCCGATCGCCCTCCCCGATGCTGATCTGGATCGCGACCTTACCGAGCGGAAATTCGCCGTAGTAACTGCTGACGATCTGCGCCGATCGCTCGACCCAGTCGAGCAGCCCGGGGCGCCCGAGGTCCGCATCGCTGCCGCGCCAGCTCAAGGTCAGCGCGGCGCGGTCGGCGCGGATCACGTTGCGATCATCAGCGCCACGCGCGCCGGGCTGCATCGCGAGCGATGCCAGCACCAGGATCGCAAGTGCCTTAACGCGGCGCATCAGGCAGCGTAAAGCTCGCAATCAGCTCCTCCGACAACCAGCCGCGCAGCAGCGAGGCGGCGCGCATGGCGACCTGGGTCTCCTCCACGCACACTGCCAGCGCTGCGCACAGCGCTCCAAAGGACAGACCCGCGCGCGCGCCATCCAGCGCCATCGCCTCGCTCTGATCCACGCTGCGAAACAGCGTCGAGAGGCCGCGGCGCCACAGCAACCAGCGGGCGGGCGGCGCCGTCTCGAAGGCGCCTGGCGCGGCGCACAGGTCCTTCGATGCACGCCAGAAGTCGACCGCGTTGCTATGCATGTCAATCTGTCGCACGCAGGCGCGAAACTGAAAGGTAACGCTGGCCCAGGCCTCGGGCGGCACCGCGCCAAGCGCCTCGACGCCGAGCGAGTCATCATCCGGTGCGTCGAAGACCTCGGCGAGCATCCACTCCCAGCGCGCGAGATCGGCGAGCACCCGCCCGCGTGCGCGATCGCCTTGATCGTCCGCTCCTGCCATCCGCTCACTGACGCCGGCGCCGTAGTAGCGCACCGAGTAGTGCTGCGAGGGCGTTGCCTCAATGTAATCTCGCATGCGTTGCCCGAAGCCCTCCTCGCCGAGCGTCGCCTTGAGCGCCGGGTAGCTGGCGCCGAGCGCCTCCACCAGGCGTGATCGGTAGCCCTCGACGTAGGCGCCCAGGCGCGCATCGAAATCAGGTTCTGATGAGCCGATCAGTTCGGGCCCGATCAGGCCCTGGCGCGTTAGCACCCGCTGCTGGAATTGCTGCTGCAGCTCAGTCAGACGCATCAGGCGGCGGCCTCGAGCTTGGCCATGTGTCGCACCGTATCAAGCTCCGTAAGCAACTCCTCCAGCGGCGGGATGTTCGCGTCCCGCTCGATCATCGTGGTGACCGCGCCCAGCCGTGCGCAAGTACGCCGGTACAAAGCCCAGACCGGGTCGGCGATCGGCGCATCGTGGGTATCGATGATGAATGTGTCCTGCACCTCATGCCCGGCCAGATGGATCTGCGCGACCCTCTCGGCCGGGACGCCGCGGATGAATTCATCCGGGTCGAATTTGTGATTGACGCTGTTGACGTACACATTGTTGACGTCCAGCAGCAGCAGGCAGTCCGCCCGCGCGCTCAGCGAGGCTAGGAACTCCCATTCTGTCATTTCGGAGGCCGCGTAACCGACATAGCTCGAGACGTTCTCGAGCAGGATCCGCTGGCCCAGCACATCCTGCACCTCGTGGATCCGCGGCACGAGGTGCGCGAGTGCCTCTTCCGTATAGGGCATCGGCATCAGGTCATGCAGATTCACGCCGCCCACTCCGGTCCAGCATAGGTGATCGGAAATCCATGCCGGTTGCACGCGGGCGATCAGCGCTTTCAGCGCCTTCAGGTAGTCATGGTTCAAGGGCGCGCTCGCGCCGATCGATAGGGAGACGCCGTGCAGCACCAGCGGGTACAGGGCGCGGATCCGGTCGAGATAATGCAGCGGCTTGCCGCCCGGGATCAGGTAATTTTCCGTCAGCGCCTCTAGGAAGCCGAGCGACGGACGGTCGGCGAGGATCGTCTCGTAGTGATCGGGCCGCAGCCCAAGACCAAATCCGAGGTTCGGTGTCACTGCGGGTACCGGTGACTTAAGAGACGAGGGGGAGGCGAGGCATGCCTCCCCCTCATCATGCAGGTCGAAGCGTTATTACTTCTTCGCTGCCGCTGCCTTGGCCGCGTCGCAATCTTTCTGGGTCATTTCCACGAAACCCTTGCCCTTGCAGGAGTTCTGGCCCTTGCATGAGTTGCTCGCACCCTTACAGGAAGATTGGCCCTTACACGCATTCACGCCATCGCAATGCATCTTCGCATCGGCAGCGGTCGCCGTGCTGATGGTCGCAATGCTGAACAACAGCGCAGCAGCCGAAGCAATGGCAGCGCCTGAAATGGTCTTGGACATGGTAATTCCTCGTGGTTGATTAAGATTAATGATTGTGATCACGGACGAGGAAGCACAAGAGCTTACCCGTCACACAAGCATACGACCTGTTGGGCTGGGCGGATATTACAAAACAACACAGGAATGTATTGTTGCGTCGCACCAATGTCCCTGGATGGTATTGTCGGGGGTTCTTATTACAAAGAAGGGGGGATCCCATGAACTTCGACCGGAAATTTCTGGTGTGTGCACTGCTGTATGCAATCGCTGGCATGAGCCTGGGGATCTATATGGCTGCTACAGATAACCATGGTGAGCTTGTCGCACACGCGCATATCCTGCTGGTCGGCTTTGTCGTGTCTTTTATCTACGGAATCATCCACAAGCTATGGCTCGGGCAGCCGAACTCCGCAGTGGCGAACCTGCAGTTCTACATCCACCAGGCTGCTGCGCTGATCCTCTCGGTTGGCCTGACGCTGCTGTACGGCAGGGTCGTCCCCGCGGAGAAGCTCGTGCCTGCGCTGACCGGTGGCTCGCTCGCCGTATTGATCGGCGCGGTGATGATGCTGTACATGGTGCTGACGACGCGCACCGTGCGCAGCTGACTGCCTTTAGATAACTCTCGCCTGCGGCTATTGCGCCGGCTTTGACGACAGGTAGGTGGCCGCCACCCTGTCGGCAATGCGCTGCGGCTCGGCGCTGCCAAGGTTGGTCAGGACGACGACGGTTAGTCCGGAATCGACGTAACGCGAAATCTGGGTCTCGAACCCCTGCCACTGTCCTTCATGTTCCACAATATGCAGCCCGTCCCGGGATTCGATGAACCAGCCAAAGCCATAGTGGCCCGAGTTTGGCTTGCCGTTCTTCAGCACCGCGATCGTCCACATCTGCTGAAGGCTCGCCTTCTTCAGCAATTTCTCGGTACGCAGCGCCGCATCCCATTTAGCAAGATCAAGTATCGTGAAATAAAGGCTGCCATCGGCAGTCGTGTTCGCGGTCGGCGATACCCAGGTCTGGTTCCTGATCTTTCCCTCAATCAGCTCGTAACCTGCAGCCCTGTTCGGGATGATGTCCGCCTCGTTGATGATGCGGGTCGTCGACATGCCGAGCGGCGTGAAAATTCTTTCCTTCAGGAAATCGCCGTAGAACTCGCCCGTGACGCGGTGAATCAGAATGCCAAGGGTCAGGTAGCCGATGTTGCTGTAGCTCCAGCTCGTGCCGGGCGGGTAGGCCGCCGGAATAGCCTCGACAATCTTGACCATCTGCGCTTCCGTATAGTCCTTCCGGAAATCGAAATCCTTCGGATACTCCGTGAACCCTGCTGTGTGGCTCAGCAACTCGCGCACCGTGACCTGCTTCCACCATGTCGGCCCGTCAGGGACATACTTGGTCAGCGGATCATCGAGGCCGATTTTCCCCTCTTCTACCAGCATCATCACCGCGGTCGCCGTGAACTGCTTGCCGACGGATCCTGACTGGAAAACCGTTTCCGGCTTGACGGGGACATTCAATTCCACATTCGAGAGCCCGAACCCCTCGGCGCGAAGGGTCTGGCCGTTGCGCGCGACCAGCAAGGCCAGTCCCGGAATATGCTGCCTCGCCATTGCAGCACGCACGATCGCCGCCACTTCATCTGGCGCCCCATCCTCGGCGATCGTCAGCGAGGAAAACAGCAGGCCTATGACCAGCAACAGCATTTTCGAATAATTCACGCTTATTCCTTTTTTTGTCGCTGTTTGGCATTCTTAAAATGGATCTCGGGCCAACGTATTGCGTATTCCGGTCTATTGGTAAGAGAACCAGCTGCGGCGCGCTGCCTGGGTCTCAGCCCCTATGCGACGGTCGCTAGATACCCAAAATTAGGCGTATACCTTCATCGACGCGATGCATGATGACGGCGGGAATCGCTCGGACCCGCTGTGTCAGGATGCTTCGGTCAATCGTTATTATCTGCGAGACATTAATCACGGATGGTTTTGCAAGTCCGGATTCCGACTTGCCAGCGCGAACGTTTCCCGGCGCGTCGGCAAGCGCAAGATTTGACGTTAAGACCGCCACGATCACGGTAGCCAATCGGCTGGCGTTAAATGGATTTGATTGAATTATCAGTACCGGACGGCGCAGTCCGGGCCCGGATCCGGCGGGTACCGGCAAAGACGCCCACCAGATCTCACCACGCTTCACGGCCCAGGGCCTCTGCTTGCGCGTTCGTAAGCGAGTCATCGAGACGAGAATGCTGCGCCGCATAGACAGCATTAAGCTGGGTGGTTACCGCAACGGCCCCCCGCGAGCTCAAATAGGCCGCCAAGGCGTCGGAATAGAGCTGGCTTCTGGACAGCTTGAGCTGCCGTGCCAGATGCTCGCCGGCCTCGAATACGGGGTTAGGAACCGAGATTGCAACCTTCATGACCTGATGGTATCACTAAGGTATGACCACGACAATTTTGTGCATCTGGCGCCACCGGATTTGCCCGCGCGGCCCAAAATCGAATAAATTCGGTGCACCGCAACCAGCAAATCATGCGCAATGAGCTTCCCGGAGCATATGCCGCCGCACGCCAGCGAAGTCGATTTTGGATGCGATCTTGCGCAGGCGCGGCGCCCTTACCGCATCTAAGCTTTTAGCTGGTCGCCAATCGGCAGCTCCCTGATTCGCTTCCCCACCGCCGCAAATATCGCGTTGCACAGGGCCGGCAGCACGGGCGGCACGCCCGGTTCCCCTACGCCGCCCATCGGCATGCCAAAATCGCCCGGCACGATATGCACGCGAATTTCGCGCGGCGCCGCAGGCATCCGCAGCACCGTATATTGATGAAAATTATCCTGCTGGGCGCGCCCTTCGGCAAATGTGATTGCCCCGGACAATGCAGCGCTTATCCCCATGACACAGGCGCCCTGCATCTGCGAGCGCACTCGATCCGGATTGACGGTCGCTCCGCAGTCAACCGCGATATCAACACTCGGGATCGACAGCTCTCCGGCCGTACTGACTGCCACTTCGACGACCACCGCCACGTAGGTGACAAAGCTATAGTGCGCGGCGATGCCCAGGCCGCTGCCTTTGGGCAGCGGCCTGCCCCATTTAGCCTGCTTCGCGGCCAGGTCGACGACGACGCGCAGGCGCCCGGTATCGACAGGATAAAGCTCCGGTGATTCGCCGTGATTCCAGCTGTCGCTGAGCTTCTGGGGCGAGATCTGGCGCGCCGGGCCAATCAGCTCGAGCAGGTAATCCTTGCCGTCGCGGCCAGCCGCTGCGGCGAGTTCGCCAACAAAGGATTGCACGGCGAACGCGTGCGGGATGTTCGAGACGGAGCGAAACCAGCCTATGCGGGTGTGCGCGACGGCGGCCGGGTTCTCGATGCGCACGTTGGGGATCGCAAACGGCACGTTGATGCAGCCCATGCCAAGCTCCCCGTTGCCCTCCTGCTTCGCATCGGAATTGAAGGTCGAACCGATGGGCGGCGCAACCGTGCGATGCAGCCACGCGACCGGGAGTCCTGCGGCATCGACACCCGCTTCCAGATGCTCGAACGATACGGTGTGGTAATAGTCGTGGTGCAGGTCATCCTCGCGCGTCCACACCACTTTGACCGGTTTGCCGTCCATCGCCTGCGAGAGCAGCGCCGCCTCAGTGCCAAAATCCGGCATGGACTTGCGGCCGAAGGCGCCGCCGAGCAGCGTGACATTCACCGTGACATCCTCGACCTTCATCTTGAGGCGTTCGGCCACGTCATCGCGCGCAAGCTGCGGCCCCTGGAAGCAGCCCCAGACTTCGCACTTGCCATTCACGATGCGCGCGCTCGCCGCCGGCGGCTCCATGGACGCGTGCGCCAGGTGCGGCAGGTAATATTCCGCCGTGATGCGCTTGGCAGCGCCCGCAGCCGCCGCATCGAAGTCGCCGTCATTGCGCACGACGAGCCCCGGCTTGCGCGCCGACGCCTCGAGCGTAGCGCGGTACTCGACCGAATCGTAACTCTTGTGCGGGCCATCCTCCCAGATGACTTTCAGCGCCTTACGACCCTGCATCGCGGCCCAGGTATTGCGCGCGATCACGGCGACCCCGCCGAGCGGATGGCTCTTCGGTGCGCCCGGCGTCGAGTCGATCGTCACGATCTTGATGACCCCGGGTACCTTTTGCGCCAGGGTCGCATCGAAGCTTGCGAGCTTGCCGCCCATCACGGGCGGGCGCGCGATGACCGCATAGAGCATGCCGGGCAAGCGCGTATCCATGCCGTACTGCGCCTTTCCGGTCACGATATCGGCGGCATCGATCAGCTTCAGCTTGCCGGTGCCGATGTAGCGAAATTGCGCCGGGGACTTGAGCTTGATCGTGTCCGGGGCCGGCAGCGGCAGCGCTGCCGCTTCCTTGGCGAGCGCTCCAAAACCCAGCCGGCGGCCGGTCGGGACGTGCAGAATCTCGCCGTTTTGCGCCCGCACGTCGGTCACGGGCACCTGCCAGCGTGCCGCCGCCGCGCTCTCCAGCATCTGGCGGGCTGCGGCGCCGCATCGGCGCATCGGCATGAAGAAGTGACGCGTGCTACGCGAGCCGTCGGTATCCTGGTTGCCGTAGCGCAACTCATCACCCGGCGCCTGAATGACCCGCACCCGCGTCCAGTCCGCTTCGAGCTCATCGGCGACGATCATGGGCAGGCCGGTGCGAACGCCCTGGCCCATCTCGGAACGATGACACAGGATGCTGACGGTGCCATCAGGCTGGATTGCAACGAACACCAGCGGATTGTCGACCCAGCCGTGCTCCATGGCGTCCGCGCCATATTTTTTCTGCGGTTCCACGGCGCGCAGCACGCCGGAATAGCCCACCGCAAGCACGAGGCCGCCGAGCGCAGAGGCGCCCTGCAGGAATTCACGCCGGCTGGGATTTCTGCAAATGACATTTGCACTCATGGCGATGCCCCCTGCTCGCCTGCGACCTGCTTGATCGCCGCACGGATGCGCGTATAGGTTCCGCAGCGGCAAATGTTGCCGGCCATGGCCGCATCGATATCGGCGTCCGTCGGCTTCGGGTTTTTCTTCAGCAGGGCGGTCGCGGACATGATCTGCCCGGATTGGCAGTATCCGCATTGCGGAACGCCGAGTTCAATCCATGCCGCTTGCATCGCCTTGCCGATCGCATCGCCGCTCATCGCCTCGATTGTGACGATGTGCTTGCCGGCGAGCGTCGAAATCGGCGTCACGCAGGCCCGCACCACGGCGCCGTCTATTTCAACCGTGCAGGCCCCGCATAGCGCCATCCCACAGCCAAACTTAGTCCCCGTGAGTCCCAACTCATCACGCAGCACCCACAGCAGGGGCGTATCGGCGGGCAGGTCGATGTCATGTGGCTTGCCGTTGATAGTCAGTTTCGTCATATCGCCTCCGTCAGATCGGCTAATGCCCGGGCTCGGTCTGCATCCTGATCGAGCCTAACTCCGTAAACCTGTAGATGCCGACTTTTTCCGCCAACGCGAGCGAAGCGCAATGCTGCGACGCCGCCTTTCCCAGGATCGCGCGGCGCGCGTTCGAACCCTGCACGATCCCTGCCTCGAAAGCGGCACCGTCCCGATCAATGGCGCCCGGTTCAGCGATTTTATTCATGTCGCGTCTCCGTACCGATGCGCTCTACAAACTTTTCAGTCACGATCATGTTCATCGGTATGTCATGGGCCTGCGGATAGATCGTCGGCAAGACCGAGTCGGAAAACCCCAGGCCTATCGCGATGGGGCGGCGCGCGGCTGCGGCAAGCGTCCGGTCGAAGTATCCCCCGCCGTATCCCAGCCGATAACCCTGCATATCGAATCCGACTAGCGGCACGAGGACGGCGTCGAGTTCCACGACGTCGCGCTCCTTGGGGATGGGAATATTCCAGATCCCGATCTGCATGGGCATCCCCGGATGCCATCGCCAGAACTCAACCGGGGCGCCTTTTTGCACAATGACCGGGATCGCGACCTCGCCGCCTGAGGCCAGGTGCTGCTCCGCAATCCGGCGCACGTCGATCTCGCCCTTGATCGCCCAGCAAAAGCCCAGGACCCTGTAGGCGGTCAGGTCAACGGCCTCGACCAGCTGCGCGCGCGCACGCTCTGCGAGCCTGTGGCGCACATCCACAGAGAGGGCCGCACGGTGCACGAGCAGTTGCTCGCGCATCTGCTTGCGCCACTGCCTGACTTCTTCCCAGGCGCCCGGATCTTTAGGTTCCATCAGTTCGTTAGACTATCATCGTCCGCGCGCATGAACGAATCGTCCCCAGCCATTTTTCTAAGCTATACCTCGCAGGACGCGGATGCCGCCCGCCGCATCTGCGATAGCCTACGGGGCGCCGGCCTGCAGGTCTGGCTTGACCAGAGCGAACTGCGCGGCGGGGACGCCTGGGATGCCGCGATCCGCAAACAGATCAAGGCTTGCGCGCTGTTCATGCCGGTCATCTCCGCAAACACCAGTGCCCGGGTCGAGGGGTATTTTCGCCTTGAGTGGAAGCTCGCGGTCGACCGGTCGCACCTGATGGCGACCGAACGGGCGTTTATCGTACCGCTGGTCATCGATGGCACGCGCGATACCGAGGCGCTGGTCCCGGACAAGTTCCGCGAGGTGCAGTGGACGGCTTGCCCCGCCGGGCAGGTCCCGGAGAAGTTCATTGAGCGGGTTGCGCGCTTGCTCTCGCCCGATGATCGGGCCCCGGCCAGCCGCGATCCGGCTGGAAACGGCAACGCCGCGCCGCTCGCAGCGGCGCGGCCCGGCATGGGTACTAATCGCAGGACGGCGGGCGTTGCGCTGGCGGCCGTGCTGCTGATCGGCGCAGCGGCGCTCATCTACACGCTATTTTTAAGCGGCGCCGGCATCAGCATGGTTGCCGTCTTGCCTTTTGAAAACGCCACGGGCGACCCGGCCAACGAATACCTGAGCGATGGCATCTCGGAGAGCCTGATCAACAAGCTCTCGGGCCTGCATGGACTGCATGTCATCTCGCGCACCTCGGCGTTTTCGCTGAAGGGTCTGAAGATGGCGCCGATGGAAATCGCGCGCAAGCTCGGCGCCGATGCACTGATTCTTGGCAGCCTGACGCAACACGGATCGAGCCTTAATGTCAGCGCAGAGCTGGTCAGCGCGCGCGACGCCTCGCAGCTGTGGGGCGAGAAGTACGCGCGCCGGGCGGACGATGTGTTGCAGGTAGAAAGCGAGATCGCGACGACGATCGCACAGGCGCTGCACCACCAATTGAGCGGGCAGGAGAAGGGCCAGCTGGCCCACAACGAGACCTCCGACCCGGAAGCCTACCGCTTATATCTGAAGGGACGGGACTTCCTGATCGGCAGCCAGGCGCAGATGGACAAGAGCGTCGATTATTTTCAGCAGGCCGTTGGCCGGGCGCCGGATTACGCGCTGGCGCACGCGGGCCTTGCCGAAGCCTATACGCGGCAGGCGTTTCTGCGCGCGGGCGATCGCAAGGAAGCTCTCGCCAAAGCGCGGCCGGCGGTGGCGCGCGCGCTGGAACTTGACCCGAACCTGGCCGAGGCTCATTCGGCGCTCGGCGATATTGACATGTACTTTGAATGGGACTGGGCGGGCGCGGAAGCGGAGTACCGGCACGCGATCGCACTGAATCCGGGTGACAGCGACGCGCATGAAAACTTCGGTTCCTTCCTCAATTCACAAGATCGGCTCGATGAGGGGCTTGAGCACAGCCGCGAAGCGGCAAGGCTGGATCCGCTGTCGGTTGTGCCGTTCCACGACATCGCGATAAACGCACTGATACGCGGGGATTTCGCGGCGGCCGCCGCCGGCTTTCGCCGTACGATCGAGATCGACCCGGACTGGGTCTGGGGCTACGTGAAACTCGCGCGCACCCTGGCGATGCAGAAAAAATGCCCGGAAGCATTCGTGCAGGCCGACATGGCCGAGAAAAAAATTGCCGGCGGCGCCGCCGCACTCGCACGCGCCTGGCTGGGCGTTACCTATGCGATCTGCGGCGATACGGTGCGCGCGCGACAGAAACTCGCTGAGCTGCATGCGCTCGGAAAGACGCAATATGTCGATCCTGTGACCTTTGCCGGGATTCATAGCGCCCTGGGGGAAGTGGACCAGTCGCTGACCTGGTACGAGAAAGCCTATGCGGACAGGACGCCGAACCTCGCCTACGCCAAGATCATTCCGTTGATGAGTCCCGAACTTGCCGGCAATCCGCGCTTTGAGGCGATCCTCGAGCGCATGGGCCTCGCCAAGTCGGGCAAATAAAAAGGCTCCTTATATGAATCGGCCATTGTCCCCGGATTTGGAGCTATCCATCGTGTTGCCGCTCGGCGCCCTGGCCCAGCAGCTGATGAAGGTCGAGGCCCAGCTTAGGCTCGTGAACATGAAGGCCCTTGATGCCGCGAGCGATGGCAATTACCGCGACTGCGCCGCAGTGGTCAACGCCAAGCTTGAGCACATCTGCGAGGCGCTGGATTCGATCAAGGCTCTGGTCGCGGATATTTCGCGGCGCAAGCCGCAGCCAGAGCGGGACGACTGAAGTCTCGAACCAGTCCGCCGACATGACTACCGAACTCGATGTTCTGGGCATTGTCAGTGACCGGCTGTCGGTACATGGTCTGCCGTTCATGCTGACCGGCTCGTTTGCGCTGGCCTACTATGCGACTCCTCGCATGACGCGCGACCTTGACATCGTCGTGGCGCTAAACGCCCATGACCTCGATACCGTGGTATCCGCCTTCACAGCAGACTTTTACATTGATGCAGCCGCCGCGAGCGAAGCCATCCTGTCTGAGCGCATGTTTAATATCATGCACATCGAAAGCGGGGTTAAAGTCGACCTGATCGTCCGCAAGTCTTGCGAATATCGTCGAGTCGAGTTCGAGCGCCGCCAAGCTGTCAGGATCGCCGAGCTCCGCACCTGGATCGTATCCTGCGAAGACCTGATCCTGTCCAAGGCTGTATGGGCGCTTGAATCGGATTCAGAATTGCAACGGCGGGATATTCGCCTGTTGCTTGCTGAGTGTACCGATCTGGACTATATCCGCCGATGGGCGCCGTTACTGGGCGTTTCGAAGCTAATCGAGGAGCTGATGCCTTGAACGACACGCCGGACACTGTGGTCAGATTGGTTGCCGATCGACACCGGGCGATGACACCGACGGAGCGTTGCCGAGCAGCGTCCTCCATGTTCGAGACAGCCCGCGCAATGGTCGATTCTTCATTGCCGTCAGGCTTGACGCTCGAGGAGCGCCGGCTTGCTGCGATCCGGCGGCTGTACCGCGGTGAATTGCCGGAGTCCGCCCTGGTCATGCACGCAAAATTTCGCCCGACTGAGCCTTAGGGATTACTTCAAGGCGGCGGCTGGTTCACAGCAAGCTTCGATATGCTCATCAGCGCACCGGGCCCCGGGCGGGATCCGTGGCGGGCAATACCTCCGCGGCCCAGTCCATGCGCTTCCAATTCGGGATCGGCGTAGCCGACGCGGCGCGCGGCACGAACGTCGAGCGCTCCACCAATTGCAACTTGTGGATATAGCGTGGGCAGTTCGCGAATACCTGGCGCACCGTGACTCGCACGACGAACTGCGCTTCCGGATAGGCGGGGTCAAGGGATGCCGCGGGCTCGATGCACGCGGTCCCGTTCACGCGAAGGCGGCTCTGGCGTTCGAAATCGATGAACAGCAAACCCACATGTGCGTTCTCGGCGGCGTTTCCCATCGATAGGTACATGCCATTGCCGTCATAATTCGGAAAGGCCAGCGTGCGCTGATCGAGTACCCGAACGAATCCCGGGTCACCGCCCCGGTAGGAGCAGTTCGGCCGCCCGGCGGCATCCGCGGTCGCGAGGAAGAACATGTCCATGCGCTCGATGAAGCTGCGGTCATCGGCCGTCATCTGCTCGCGGACCAAGCGCTGCTCAATCCGGTCGGCCAGTCGTTCGGTATCAAACTTTTTCTGCAGCCGCCGCTGGCTGTCCGTGTAAAGCGTAGGCACGGACTTCCCCGGGCGCAACTGCCGTCAGGTTCGCTTGGCGTAATTGCTGGCCCCGAACCAGTCGATCACGACGGCCGGCTCATCGCCCACGACCCAGGCGTCATGGCCTTTTGGCAGAGAAGTGACGTCTCCGGGGCCCGCGATGAACTCGGTGCCGTCATCCATGCGGATCGCCAGTTTGCCGGAGACGTGATACTGAAAATGCGGCGCTTGGCAGCTTGTTGTCTTGGCGATGGGCTTGACGTCCTGGGACCAGCGCCAGCCCGGCTTGAATATCATGCGGCCAACTTCGGCGCCGCCGACAGTCAGGATCTCGGCCTGGCCATTCGGGAAATTACGGACTTCGTCGGGCTTCACGAATGACTTGTGCTCGGTTTTCTGCTCGTGGCTGTGCATGGCTGTCTCCCTGTCGATGAAGTTCCCATTTGAAAGGTCTATCGGTAGATTGCTCCTCTAATCCCGGCATGGTAGTTTACCTACTAGTAGGTTAATTGCAAGTCATACGAATCCATGAAAAAAACGCTATCCCCGCCCCGCACCGCACCACTGACCGCCGCGGCCACCGCTATCTTGGATGTGGCCGAGCAGCTCGCGCAGACGCGCGGCTACAACGGCTTCAGTTATGCGGATATTGCAGCGCAACTCGGCGTAACCAAGGCAAGCCTTCACTATCATTTTCCGTCCAAGGCCGAGCTCGGGCGCGCGCTGATCGAGCGCTACCGCGGCCTGTTTGCCACCGCGCTCGAGGCAATCGACGCGCACACGCTGGAACCGCAGGAAAAGCTGCGCCAGTACGTTGGCCTCTATGAGTCAGTGCTAAGCAACGAGCGCATGTGCCTGTGCGGCATGCTGGCCGCGGAACACTCGACGCTACCGCCGCCCATGCAGGAAGAGCTGAAATTGTTTTTTGATGCGAATGAGCGCTGGCTGACGACCGTGCTGGACAAAGGACTTCGCGCGGGCGTCCTTCGATTCATGGAACCCGCGCAGGAACGGGCGCGCGTGCTGATCGGCACCCTCGAAGGGGCGATGCTGGTCGCACGCTCCTACGGCAATCCGCAGCGCTTCCAGAGGGCCGCGGCTTGCGTGCTGGCGGACCTCGGCGCCCTGCACGCGAGCAGGCGCAGGACAAAAAAAGCTTAGCGCCAGCTCGAGGCGATCACGTGGCCCGGCGTGATGCTCGCAAGTGTCGGAGTACCTGCCTGGCGCATGATCTGCTGCAGTTCCCGGGTCAGGATGTCGATCACGGCTTCGACTCCTGGCTGGCCAAATGCGGCAAGTCCCCAGGCCTGTGGCCGGCCAATGCCGACGCCTGTCGCCCCGAGCGCCAGCGCCTTGAACACATCGGTGCCACGGCGCACGCCGCCGTCGAGCAGCACAGGAACGCGGCCGCCGACCGCCGTTGCGATCTCCGGCAGGCAATCGAGCGTTGCGCGCAGCGTCTCCTCGTTGCGCCCGCCATGATTCGACACGATAACGCCATCAGCGCCATGGGCGACCGCAAGCGACGCATCTTCCCCGGTCACGATGCCCTTGACCAGCAGCTTGCCCTTGACCAATGTCCGCAACCGGTCGAGAAAGGCGGGCGTGATGTCGGGCGGCGTTATCGTCGTGGCGCGGGACATGTCGAGGCCGGCGTACATGGGCGCCTTGCGTAATTGATCGTGTGAACCGTTAATGTGGCAGTCGCTGCAGGTTCGGCTATCGGTGCGTATCGCGCGAAACAGCGTCTCATTGTTGCGTAAGTAGTTGCGTCCCTGCTGGCTGTCGACGGTCAGTACAATGGCGGGACACCCGGCGCGCTCGGCTCGCTTGACCACCGCCTCGGTCACCCGCCAGTCATCGGTCGGGTAGAGCTGCTGCCAGACGGGCGCGCCGCGCGCCTCAATGACCGGCTCGACGGCGGTTGAGCCGACGTTTGAGAGCATCATCAGCATTGACCGGGATTTTGCGGCCCGCGCCGTCCCGAGCTCGGCGTCTGGATGAAAGGCGCGCTGGCCAGAGACAGCCGACAGGTAAATCGGTGTGGGCCAGCTCGTGCCGAGCAGGCTGCGCGAGGAGTCGATGCGGCTGACATCGACGAAGCGGCGCGCGCGGATCTCATAATGGGAAAACGCATCGTGATTGCGCGCGACCGTGCGGTCATCGTCATTGCCCGTGGCAATGTAGCCGAAGTGCGCCGGCGGCAATGCCTCGCGCGCCAGCGCCTCGAACTCCATGACATTGAGCACCTGGTCGGCGGACGTAATCGGTGCCGGCGCACGCAGGAAGGCCTTGCCAGGCAACAGCCCCTCGGCCAGTGACCGCGCGGCGATGGCCGGCAGTATGGCAAGGCCGCCCAGCACGGCGCGACGCGTCGTGCGTGATGATCTCGAAGTACCCATGGCATCCCCTTCCAGCGCGAATTTCTTCTGCAGGCAATCTAACATAGGCGGGAAGTCGGACGGCCGGTACAATTTAAGTGTGGATCACCTGCTGGATAATATCGTCTGGCATTCCCTGGCCGGAGCCCACTCGGTTTTTTCGGTGGGCACGCACACAGCCCGCCGGTATGCGCCGGGCTTCTCACCGATGCTGGGCTTCGCGGCCGCGGAGGATCCGGACTTTGACGCGATCGCGCCTTATTGCGCGGCCGGCGAGAGCTTCTATTGCGATGCCTGGTCGGGCCCGGCCCCGGTAAACTGGAGCATCGAAAAAGAATCTACGATGTTCAAGATGATCTGGGAAGCGGCGCGACCGGACCTCGACGATCTCCCTGAGCCTTCGCGGCTGGATGCGTCCCATGCCGGGCAGGCACTCGCGCTTGCGGACCTGACGCACCCGGGCCCATTTGGCCTGCGCACGATCGAGCTGGGCGAGTACCTCGGATTCTTTGCGGGGCCGCGGCTCATCGCGATGGCAGGCGAGCGGTTGCAGGCGGGAAACTTGCGAGAAATCAGCGGGGTTTGCACGCATCCGGATTTCCAGGGGCGGGGGCTGGCGCGGCGCCTGATGGTGCGGCTGATCCGCCGTCAGCTGCAGCGCCGCGAGATCCCGGTCTTGCATGTCATGTGCGAAAATCACGCGGCCCACAGACTCTATGAGCGCATGGGCTTTCGCGACCATCGCGTATCGGTCGTCCGGGTTATTTCGCCGCGCGCTGCTGCAGGTACGAATCGGCCGCGCTGACCAGGGTTGCCTGCTCGGCGCGATTGAACGTTGCCGCTGCCATGCCGCGATCGATCACGGGCGACAGCTCCGGCGGCAACTTTGAGCGGATCCAGGTCTCCAGTTCAGGCAGCGGCACCGCGTTGCCGTAGATCTCCGGTACGTCCTGCGCCAGGGTGATATTGGCTTCAGCACCGAGCCCTGCCAGCAATTTATCGGCATTCGGCGCGAAGGCTTGCCAGGAAAGCTGTCCGTGCCCGAAAGCGAGGGTCGCGAGCATCCCGAACCCCAGCATATTTGCCTGCGGCGGCAAATCACCCGATATCGCGATGGCCGCGGCGCGCGCCGCGAGCTTCGGGTCATCGACGTTCGTCAGCGCGATGTAATTACGCCGCAGCTCGAACGGGTCGCTGGATGCCTTCGCGAGCGCGTGCAGCTGATCGAAGGTGCTCGCATCGGCATGGTGCGCGACCACCCTGAGCAGGACCTGCTGGTCGTCGATGGGCACGCGACTAGGGTCGGCCAGGAAGGCGGCATAGCGGCTGCGCGCCTCGGCAATGACGGCTGCATCACCCCAGGCCCCCAAGTCGTTGAGCAGCGCGTGGCGCAGCGCCGGCACATCGGGCGTCTCGTCCGGCTTTGCATCCCACCCCAGCCGCTGGAATGGCGTATTCAGCAGTGAGCGCGCATAGGCTGTGAAGGCGTCGTGGCCGGCCGTGCCGCGCTCGGCGCGTTCGATGGCCCCGAGCGCCTGTTCGATCTGTTGCCACGCGCGGGTATCGAGGCTCTGGCCCATCGCCTCGGCGAGCGCGAGATAGCTCGGCAGCGCGGCATTGCCCGATTCGACCAGCGCCCATTGATCGTCGAGCATCGCGATCTTGTCGCCGTTCGGCAGGCTCGCAAAGCTGTGGGCATTGGCCGCGATGGTCGGCGCATCATAGCTTGCGCGAAAATATCCCACGCCGTCGGCATTGACGCTGAGCGGCTCCCCGCAGCGCCCCACCGCAACACTCTGCCCATCGGCTGAGAACAGCAGGCTATGCGTCTCGCCCTGGGCGCCCGAGCGGATTTGCAAAGGCACGCTCCAGCGCAGTGCCGCTTTGTCCTC
This sequence comes from Gammaproteobacteria bacterium, assembly GCA_025355645.1. Taxonomy (GTDB): domain Bacteria; phylum Pseudomonadota; class Gammaproteobacteria; order Steroidobacterales; family Steroidobacteraceae; genus Bog-1198. The sequence continues at coordinate 84,520 of JANXZG010000053.1, forward strand.
GCCGGTCAGCAGGAATCGATGCTGCGACAGGCTCAGGCTTCGCGCGCCGGCCGCGTCGCAATGCGTGGTTACCGAGACCAGCGGAAACCCCGGCTGCTCGGCCCAGCTGCCGACGACCGTGGCAAGGTCGGTCCGGCCCGAGGCACTGCCGAGCGCGTTCCACAAATCAGCGCCGGTCGCATTCGAGAATGCGCGTGCCTTCATGTAGGCGCGCAGCCCTTCGCGAAATTTATCCGGTCCGAGGTAGGCTTCGAACATGCGCATCACGGTCTGGCCCTTGCCCCCGACCATGTTCTGGTCGTAGGAATTCGATGCCGCCGACTCGTCAGTGACATGCACGTGGATCGCCTCGGAGTTGGCCTGCGCGTCAGCGCGCATGGCGATCTCCCGGTTGCGATCCTCGGTCTCCCAGATATGCCATTCGGGATGGCGCAGCTGGGTTTCCTTGTGCTGCATCCAGAACGTCATGCTCTCGTTGAGCCACTCCTCGTCCCACCAGGCGAGCGTGACCAGGTCCCCGAACCATTGATGCGCGAGTTCATGGGCCTGGATCGTGAACACGGTCTGGCGATTGGCCTGCGTGCTCTTCGGTGTCACGAGCAGCACGAACTCCGTATACGTGATGGCCCCCCAGTTCTCCATGGCGCCGGAAAAGCCACCGGGGATCGCGATCGAATCAAGTTTCGGCAGCGGAAACGGGTAGCCGAAATAGTCGCTGTAGTCGGCCACGATGTCCCGCGTGTTCGCAAGCGCCCAGCTGCCCTCATGCTCATTACCGCCGACGGCCCACAGGCCCATGTGCAGGCCTTTGTCATCGAGGCCGATCGAGGCCAGCTCGCCGGCGCTCAGCTCCACCAGGTAAGCAGACATTCGCGGCGTGCGCGCGAACGTCGTTGTCGCGAGTTCCCCACTGACAACCCGGCGCGCAACCGGCATGTTCGACACGGCCGTCCAGGCGGCGGGCAGCGTCGCGCTGATAGCGAACGTGGCGCGAAACGCCGGTTCATCCCAGCATGGAAAAACCCGCCGTGCATCGATCGACTCCAGCTGGGTCGAAAGCATCATGCCGCTGCTGCCATCGGGCAGCCGGTATTTCTGCACGAACATGCCGCGGGCTTCCTGCTCGAGCTTGCCGGTGTACGCGAAGCTCAAGGTGTGGCGCCCCATGGCAGCGGCTTTGCCGAGTGTCACGGTGGTCAGCTGTTTCGCATCGTCGGAAACCGTGGACTTGACCGGCTTGCCATCGAGCGTGACGCCTGAGAGCACCTCGTTCAGCGAATCGAACACGATCGTCGCGGTTGCCTTGCGGAACTCGAGCACCACGCTGACATGGCCTGCGATCGATAGTGAGCCCGCGTCGGGCTTCAGGTCCACGGTGTAGTCGAGTGGCACGACCTCCTTCGGCAGGCGGCCGGGCGTGGTATCGAGGGAAAATGGCGCGGCGTCCGCGCCGAACGCTGCGCTCAGCAGCAGTGCCGCGGCGAGGCCGCAAGGCGCACGAATATTGCGCGCAGTCGCTTTGTTCATTGCCAGTCCTTCAGATATCGAGGTTCGAGACATGCAGCGCGTTCTTCTCGATGAACTCGCGACGCGGCTCGACCGCATCGCCCATCAGCGTCGTAAAGATGTCATCGGCGGCAACGGCATCCTCGATGCGAACCTGCATCAGGCGTCGCGTCTCCGGGTTTATCGTGGTGTCCCATAACTGGATCGCGTTCATCTCGCCGAGGCCCTTGTAGCGCTGGATGCTCTGGCCTTTCTTGGCCTGCTCGAACAGCCAGGTCATGGCAGCCTTGAAACTCGTGATATCGCTGCGCTCCTCGCCACGCTTGACGTAAGCGCCCTGGCCGATCAAATCTTTCAGCGTCTGCGCGAGTTCGGCGATGCGGCGGTACTCGGCGGAATCGAAGAATTCCCGCGGGATGTGTTTCTCCGTGGTCAGGCCATGCTCGAGGCGCTGCAGCGTGATGCGGTGGCCGCCGCTCGGCAGCGCGTCGACCGAGACCCGGTAGCGACGCGCGACATCGGCGAGGTTGTTCAGCTGAAGTTCGAGCTGCCGGCACCAGTCACGAAGCGCATCGATGCGATCGAAGCTATCTGCCTTGACTTCCGGCATGTACACCAGCTGATCGAGGAAACGCTCGTCGTAGCGCCGGGCCCAGCGGCGCACGATGGCCTGAACCTCGACATATTTCATGGCCAGGGACTCAAGCCCGAGCCCCGACAGGGCCGGCGCGGAGCCATCCACATGCAGCGCGGCGCCATCGATCGCGGTGGAGAGCAGCAACGCACTGAGTTCCAGGTCATCCTTGACGTAAGTTTCCTGCTTGCCCTTCTTTACCTTGTACAGCGGCGGCTGCGCGATGTAGATATGCCCGCGTTCGATCAGCACCGGCATCTGCCGGTAGAAGAAAGTCAGCAGCAAGGTGCGGATGTGTGAGCCATCAACGTCCGCATCGGTGTTGTGGCAACACAGACCGCCCATGCCAGCGATGAAGTTCTCGTCGCCTTCCACTGAAAAATCGTAGACATTACGATTGCTCGCCGACACCTCTTCGATCCCGACAATCGGCAAAGCCATCAGATCGCCGCCAAGTCTCTGGAAGTCCCTCTTGCCTGCCGATCGCGGCGACCCCAGAAACTCCTCGAGCTCGGCAGCGCCTGCATGGTCGGCCCAGGCATTTCGAAGTATTCTCAAGTCTTGCTTCGCCGTGACGCTGATGGTCCAACGCCGATGCTCGGTCTCGCATGCGCGACCATTGATTTCACGCGTCACGCCATCAGGCTCTCGTTCCGACATTGACGGAACCACGCCCAGGGAACTGAGTGCGTAAACGACGCCGCTGGCGATGTCATACGAGGATGAGGAGAAGGCGATTCGATTCATGCAAACGGTGCCGTCGCCAAGCAAATAGCCGCGTAGAAACGCCACTCGCAGCTTTTCGGAAACATTGAACGCCAGATCCGGAATTTTCTTTGTAAGCGAGTCCTCATTCGCGAAACCGAATATATGCTGCCAAGCCAGGGCAGCGACTCGATTCACGAGCTTGAGCTCCGTGCAACGCTCGGGCGAGGTATCAGTCATCGCCGGCAGTCCGAATACTTTTGTAAACTTATTTGACATCTCTTGGGCAAAGGCTTGATTGCCCTTGCCTAGCGAGAGCCGAATTCCGGCGCGATCCGAGCAGGAGCCCTCAGCCAGGTAGAAGCCGAGCAAGCCCATCAGTTCTTCATCGACGGCAATATAGCGCGGGATTCCGTTGCGACCATGGTGCTCAGGAGAGAGCATGAGATCTTTGCGGGAAGCGAACCACTCCAGAGCCTCGGCATCGAGGTCGCTCAGGCGCACGTAACCGCGTACGGCAGCTGGTCCGGAACCGGTGTACTGTTCCTTCCCGGTGCGCTCCAAACGGCTTGGTCCGACCACGGTCCGGTTCAGCGCCTCTTCTGCGTTCGCACCGATGACGCCGAGATAGGCTGCGAGATGTGGCCAGGTCGGAGGCGACAGTCCCTTCTCCCCCGCATAGAAAGTGACGGGTTGCCGGATGCCCACGGCCGCGCAAAGGGCGTTATTGCCGACGCCGCTGCCGCGCCGCTGCGCCGCCAACTGCGACCCTGTAGCGCTCGGAATCTCCACACGGCGATCGATCAACTCTAGCTGCTGAGCAGGGTCTTTGAGGACCGCCGCCTTAAACCAGTCTTCCACCGCTGGGCCACGAACCCTAATCTGCTTTGCGGCGTGAGGAACTTCGTGCAAAGCGCGCAGCAGGTCAATGCGATCGGGTGCGGTGTCCGGGAAGCGAACCCGAAACGGCGCCACGACCTGATCATTTAGCCGCAATTCGTCGCCGCGCTTGAGCTGCAATTTTCCGTTCGCATGGACAAAAACGCTATGACTGGACGTGACCCGCACGCGGCGGCCACAGGCCGTGCGGACCTGGAACAATTTTTCGTCCAAGGGGTGCCGAATGACGCTCTTGATGCGGCGAAACCGGACGAGGCTGTCCTGCAGTCCGAAGCACAGTACTTCGCCCAGCCCCTCGCTGGTTAATTTATCCACTCCACCCGTAGGGGTTTGCTTTGCGAGCGCGTCATCGATGAATTTTCCGATCCGCACCATGCGCGCCTGGCCATGGTCAGCCCTGACGAAAACATGCTCATCCCCGTCGACACTCATGATGATGATGCGGTGATAGCGCAGCTTGTCGACGTTGAACTCCTCGCGGCCGATACCACAGCCTAGCGCGGTAATCAGCGTGCCTACCTCGGCCGATCCCAGCATCTTGTCGAAGCGGGCTTTCTCGACATTCAGGATCTTGCCCTTGAGCGGCAGGATCGCCTGCGTGCGGCGATCGCGCCCTTGTTTGGCCGAGCCGCCGGCCGAGTCGCCCTCGACCAGAAACATCTCGGAGAGGGCCGGGTCCTTCTCCTGGCAATCGGCAAGTTTTCCGGGCAGTCCTGCAATATCCAAAGCACCCTTGCGGCGCGTCATGTCGCGCGCCTTGCGCGCGGCTTCGCGCGCGTAAGCCGCCTCCAGGATCTTGTTGACGATTGCGCGCGCCTCCTGCGGATGCTCCAGCAGGAATTCCTCCAGGCGCTGCGCCACCGTGGACTCGACCACCGCCTTGACCTCGGAGGAGACCAGCTTGTCCTTGGTCTGCGAGGAGAACTTAGGATCAGGCAGCTTGACCGACAGGATCGCGGTCAGGCCCTCGCGGCAGTCATCGCCAGTCGTGACGATCTTTTCCTTCTTCGCCGCCAGTTCCTTTTCGATGTAGTTGTTCAGCGTGCGTGTCAGCGCCGCGCGGTAGCCCGCCAGGTGCGTGCCGCCATCCTTTTGCGGGATGTTGTTGGTGTAGCAGTACATGCTCTCCTGGTAGGAGTCGTTCCACTGCATCGCAACTTCGACCTGCGTATTGCCATCACGCGACTGAAACCAGAGCGCCGTGGCATGGATCGCCGCCTTGCTGCGATTCAGGTGCTGCACGAACGCCTTCAGGCCGCCCTCGAACTGGAAAACTTCGGATTTCTCGTCGCGTTCGTCCACCAGCTCGATGCGCACGCCGGAATTCAGGAACGACAATTCCCGCAATCGCTTGGCGAGCGTGTCGTAGTTAAAATAAATATTCGTGAAAATCAGGGCGCTCGGCCTGAAGCGCAGCGTCGTGCCGCGCTCTTCGGTATCACTGATCGCGGCAAGCGGCGCGACCGGTACGCCGAGCCGGTATTCCTGGCGATGCAACTTGCCGTCGCGGCTAATCTTCAATTCCAGGAAATCGGAGAGCGCGTTGACGACTGACACCCCGACCCCGTGCAGGCCTCCGGAGACCTTGTATGAACTGTCGTCGAATTTACCGCCCGAGTGCAGCACGGTCATGATGACCTCGGCTGCGGAGCGGTTTTCTTCCGTATGGATGTCGACCGGAATGCCGCGGCCGTTATCCGACACCGTGACTGACTCGTCGGCGTGGATCGTGACCACCACGCGGTCGCAATGCCCCGCCAATGCTTCGTCGATCGCGTTATCGACGACCTCGAAGACCATGTGATGCAGGCCGCTGCCGTCGTCGGTATCGCCGATATACATACCGGGGCGCTTGCGCACCGCATCGAGACCTTTCAAGACTTTGATTTTACTGGAATCGTAGACGTCGTTATCAGCCATAGCGGATCCTAGACAGCAATCGGCAAGTGTAGCAGCTCCCGCCGCCATAATCTACTCAATAATGACCAAAATAGACAATTAAAACAATGGTTTATGATGCGCTTGTCAGGGCCGGTTCGATGGCAGGTTCCACGTGGAACATTTCAGCCTTCTGAAAGCACTCCATCCGCGATCCGGCAGCGCCTGCCGGGGGTGCCGAATGCGGAGAATTCGGCCTGTAAGGTCGTCACCACTAACTGATTCACGCCCCCTGAAACCTCTGCAATCAGAGCAGCTAGGTGAACTTGGTCCAGCTCTGCCGCCGGATCATCGAGCAGCAAGGTCGGGCGCCGCACGGCATCTGCGGGAAATAACTTCAGCTGGGCAATCAGCAGCGCGGCCGCCAGCAGCTTTTGCTGGCCACGGGAAATATTGTCCTTCGCCACGCGGGCATCGATCTGCACCACCAGCTCGGCCCGATGCGGACCCAGCTGTGTCGAGCCGCGTTCCTGATCCTGCGGCCAGCTTTGTGCGAGCGCCTCGGCGAGCGCCTGGTCTTTGGCCCAGCCAGTGCGATATCGTAGCTCAAGATCTTTACCCAGCAAGGATCTGGCCATCGCCGCGGCTGGGCCTTGCAATTGATCGATGTACCGCATCCTCGCATCCGTCAGCGCATCGGCCTGCGGGATCAGCGCCTGGTCCCAGGCGACAACGGCTGCGCGGGCTTGCCGCGCTTTCAGCGCCGCATTTCGCTGGCGCAGGATGAGTCGGTAGCGCTGCCAGGATTCGATGAAGCCTTGTTCCACGTGGAACACTCCCCAATCCAGGAACCGGCGACGGTAGTAAGGGCCGTCCTCGATCAATTTATGCACTTCGGGATCGATGATTTGCACGGGCAGGGCGAGAGCGAGATCCGCCAAGGACTTCGCAGGCGCAGCGGCAATACGCGCATGCACGCCATCGCGACTGCCTTCGATGCCCAAGGGAATACGGGAAGCCCCGGCGTCGACTTCTCCAAACACCCGGAATAACTCCGCACCGCGACGAATGACATGATCGAGCCGGCGGGTCCGAAATGACCGACCGCGCCCCAGCATATAGATGGCCTCAAGCAGGCTCGTCTTGCCGGACGCATTAGCGCCGCTGATCAGGGTAAATTCAGGATCTAGCTGCAGGTCGATCGACTGCAAGCAGCGGAAGTCCGTTACCTGCAGCCGGCACAGCGCCACGCCCGCTCAGAGCCTCATTGGCATCACGACGTAGCGGCAATCCGTGCTGCCCGGCGAGCGGATCAGGCAACTGCTGTTGCTGTCGGACAGGCCGATTTCCACTTGCACGCCATCGATTGCGGCCAGGGCATCCAGCAGGTAGTTCACGTTGAACCCGACCTCGAGGTCCGCACCGTCGTAGTCAACCTCGATTTCTTCCTCGGCCTCTTCCTGCTCAGGATTGTGTGCCTGGACCGTGACGATCTTCTTTTTGACAGTAATGCGGATGCCGCGGTATTTCTCGTTCGACAGGATGGCAGTTCGTTGCAGGGCTTGGCGCAGCATGTCCCGATCCGCTTTAATCAGGGTCGGCGGGGCGGCTGGGATTACACGAGAATATTCTGGGAATCTGCCGTCAATTAGCTTCGAAGTGAAGCGAACGTCGCCGATCTGGGCGCGAACGTGATTTGTTCCGATCGCGAGGTCAGCGTTTCCGTCGGAATCAAGGATGCGCTGCAGCTCCAGCACCCCTTTGCGCGGCACGATAACCTGCTGGGAGGTCTTCGCCTTCAACGCAAGTTGCGCCTCGCACACCGCAAGGCGATGTCCGTCGGTGGCGACCGCGCGCAAGGTCATGCCGTCGATCTCGAGCAGCATTCCGTTCAGGTAATAACGCACGTCCTGCTGCGCCATCGAAAAATGCGTCTTCTCCAGCAGGCGCTGCAATTCGCGGCGCGCGACCTGCACAGTCTGCTGTGCATGGATGTCCTCGACCAGCGGAAACTCGCTCGCCGGCAGCGTCGAGAGGCTGAAGCGGCTACGGCCACCCTTGACGACCAGCTTCTCCCCGTCGAGCGCCAGCGAAACACTGGTTTTTTCGGGCAAGGCTCGCAGGATGTCGAGCAGCTTTCGCCCTGGCACCGTGACATCGCCGGCCGTTTGCACGGTCACGTCGGCGGAAGCGACCAGTTCCACCTCGAGGTCGGTCGCGGTAATCGACATCCGGCCATCGCGCACATTCAGCAACACATTGGCCAGCACCGGCATCGTCTGGCGTCGCTCGACGACGCCTATGACCGCTTGCAGTGGGGCCAGCAATTTTTCCCGTTCCGCCATCAACTTCATGCGCTCACCCTTCGGGTCATTCTTAGTATTCATTCTTAAAGATATAGATTAATACAATGACTATGAGCGCGCAGATTCTTCTGGATAAGTCATTTTAATTTCCTCAATTCAAATACTTGCGAGACATCAAAACCGTCTTGACACCTGTCCGCGGGCTGTCGTGTACCTGTCGTTGAATTGTGGATAAGCCAGGGTCCGAAGTTGCACACACTTTCTGCACATCACCCAGCCAGGGTTCTCAACAGGTTCAGGTAATCCTCGCTGATGCGCCGTTCGCTCTCGCGCAACTCCTTGATGCGCCTGCAGGCATGCAGCACCGTCGTATGGTCGCGACCGCCGAACGCATCGCCGATTTCCGGCAGGCTGTGATTGGTCAGCTCCTTTGCCAATGCCATCGCGACCTGGCGCGGCCGCGCAATGGAGCGGCTGCGCCGCTTCGATAAGAGTTCCGCGATGCGGATCTTGTAGTACTCCGCAACTGTCTTCTGGATGTTCTCGATTGTGACCAGGCGCTCTTGCAGCGCGAGCAGGTCGCGCAGCGCATCCTTGGCAAATTCCAGCGTAATCTCGCGCCCGGTGAAATGCGAGGTGGCAACGACGCGGCGCAGCGCACCCTCAAGTTCGCGCACGTTCGAGCGTATGCGCTTGGCAATGAAAAACGCCACTTCCTCCGGCAGCTCGACCTTCGATAGCGCCGCCTTGCTCATCAGGATCGCCACGCAGGTCTCGAGTTCCGGCGGCTCAATGGCGACCGTCAAACCCCAGCCAAAGCGCGACTTCAGGCGCTCCTCAAGGCCATCGACTTCCTTCGGGTAGCGGTCACAGGTCAGGATCACCTGCTGCTGGCTTTCGAGCAGCGCGTTGAAGGTGTGGAAGAATTCCTCCTGGGTTTTTTCCTTGCCCGCGAAGAACTGTATGTCGTCGATCATCAGCGCATCCTGCGTGCGGTACGCCGTCTTGAAATCATTGATCGTGTTGTGCTGCAAGGCCTTTACCATGTCCCCGACAAAGCGTTCGCTGTGCACATACGCGAGCCGTGCATCCGGGTTGCGCTCCTTGATGCGGTTCGCCACCGCATGCATCAGGTGCGTCTTGCCAAGGCCGACGCCGCCGTAGATAAACAGCGGGTTATAGGCCTTGCCGGGATTTCCGGCGACCTGCAGCGCCGCGGCCTTGGCGAGCTGGTTGCTCTTGCCCTCGACGAAATTATCGAACGTGAATTCCGCGTTGATGCGGCTGCCGAGGACCACTGCTACCGGCCGCGGCGCGCGAGCGATGGCGGCCTTCCCGCTGCCGTTCGTGGCGAGCGCAGGATCTGCCATCACCGGGGCAATCGCACGGGTGCCGACCTCGAGCACCACTTCCGGAACATCGCCTTCCGCAAACGCCCGGACCAACTCCTGGATGCGGGGGAGGGAGTTTTGCGTGACCCATTCAATGACATAACGGTTGGGCGCCAGCAGGCACAGCTCGCCGTCGCGGCCAATCGACTGCAGTGGCCTGAGCCAGGTGTTGAACTGCTGCTCCGGGAGCTCGCTCTCCAACACGCGCAGACACCGATTCCACAGCGACTCCGGCAAGAGCGCTCTCCTCAGCAGATAATCAGGGCAATGGGGCGTTACGACAAAAGGGCTGGAAGTCTAGCTCCAACCGATCGATGCGTCTATTGACACCTTTAACCGCCATCAGTACCCTTGCCGCCCTTGCTATGAAACGTACCTTTAACCCCAGCAACCTGCATCGCGCCCGGACCCACGGCTTTCGCGCCCGCATGGCCACCAAGAGCGGCCGGCGCCTGCTTGCCCGTCGCCGCGCCAAAGGCCGCAAGCGCCTCTGTCCGTAGGGCGGCACTTCGCGGGACCCCTGGGACCATCCGCAACTTCAAGTTTGAACCGCGGCAGCGTCTGCATCAGCCCGCCGCCTTCCGGCAGGTAAGATTGCAGGGCCGCCGCTTCAGCGACACCTATTTCAGTATGTCGGCGCTACCGAATCAAGAATCCCACGCGCGCTTAGGCCTTGCGATCGCGACCAAGACCTTTGGCAGCGCGGTCGCCCGCAACCACATCAAGCGCATCGCGCGTGAATCCTTTCGCCTGAACCAGCATGTGCTGCCGCCGCTCGACATCATGGTGGCAGCGCGGGCCGGCGCGCGTGGCATTGCGCCGAAAATTCTGCGCGCCAGTCTCGATGAGCTGTGGCATACGCTGGCAAAGCGCCGTTAAAGCAATGCGCCGCGTGCTGCTCCTGCTCATTCGCTTTTATCAACTCGGGATCAGCCCGCTGCTGGGCGCCCACTGCCGTTTTTATCCAAGCTGTTCCTGCTACACCCACAGCGCGATCGAGCAGCACGGCGTGCTGCAGGGAACCTGGCTCGGCGTGCGCCGCATCCTGCGTTGCCATCCCCTAGCCCCCGGCGGCTATGACCCGGTGCCGGACAAGAGAACGATCAATGCCTAATATCCGCATAATGTTGTGGGTCGCGCTCGCCGCGATCCTTTACTTAAATTACGACGCCTGGATGCGCGACTACGGTGCGCCGGCTGCGAATGCGCCTGTCAGCACCACCACCGCGGCGCCCGGCAGCGCCTCGAACCCGACGCCGGCGCCGGTGACGCTCGGCGATACCGTGCCGCAGGCGGCCGCTCCTGCCGCGGTCACACCGGCCCCGGCGGGTATCGCGACGCCGCCCGCCGCCCAAGGCGCAGCCAACAACGCCGATCCGGGCGCAGAGCTTAGCGTGCGCACCGATGTGCTCGCGGTGCACATCAACCTGAAGGGTGGCGACCTCGACCAGGCGGACCTGCTGCAGTATCCGCTGCGCAAGGATGCGCCCGACGTGCCAGTGCGCCTGCTGAACCACGACAACCTGAACACGACCTATGTGCTGCAGACCGGTCTTGCCGGCGATGCAGGGCAGGCAGCCCCGACCCACAAGGTCAGCTGGAGCGCAGCGGCCCAGGATTTCACGCTGGCGGCGGGCGCCGATGAGCTGCGCGTGCCGCTGACCTGGAGCGATGCGGCGGGCCTTAGCGTGACCAAGACGTTCATCTTCAAGCGCGGCTCGTACGCGATCGACCTTGTTTACGATGTCCGGAACACCGGCGCAACCCCAAGGAACCTCGCCGCGTACTCGCAGATTCTGCGGCACTGGGAGCACGCCTCGCGCTCGTACTTCGACGTCGAGACCTACTCGTTCAAGGGACCCGCCGTGTATGACGGCGCGAGGTCCCGCGACCTGAAAGTCGAGGATGGCGAGGATAGCCACTTTCTGGCGACCGCCACCAACGGCTGGATCGCCGCTCTGCAGCACCACTTCGTCGCAGCCGTCGTGCCCACCCCGAATCTGGCCTACCGCTATCAGCTGACGGTACAGGACAGTCAGTACCTGCTCTCGGCTACGGGTCCGATGCAGTCGATCGCGCCCGGCGCCAGCAGCCAATGGGGCGAGAAGCTATTTGTGGGTCCGAAGCTGCAGGCGCAGCTCGCCGCCACCGGGCCGAGCCTTGAGCGCACGGCCGATTACGGCCGGCTGACCGTGATCGCCCAGCCGCTGTTTGCCACGCTGAACTGGGTGCACAGCAAGATTGGCAACTGGGGGTGGTCGATCATCATCGTCACGGCGCTGATCAAGTTGATCTTCTATCCGCTGAGCCAGGCGAGCGGCCGCTCCATGGCCAAGATGCGCGCGGTGGGACCGCGCATGAAGCAGATTCAGGAAACCTACAAGGACGATCGCGCGAAGCTCGGTCAAGCGATGATGGAGTTATATAAGAAGGAGAAGATCAATCCACTGGCCGGCTGCCTGCCGATGATCGTGCAGATTCCGTTCTTCATCTCGTTCTACTGGGTGCTGCTCGAGAGCGTGGAGATGCGCCAGGCGCCGTTCATGCTGTGGGTGACCGACCTGTCGGCCAAGGATCCGTACTTTATCCTGCCGCTGCTGATGGGCGGCGCGATGTTCGCGCAGTTCAAGTTGAATCCCGCACCGCCCGATCCGATGCAGGCCAAGGTCATGCAGTTCATGCCGTTGATCATGACCGCAATGATGGCCTGGTTCCCGTCCGGATTGGTGCTGTACTGGTTGACGAACACCGCCTTGTCGATCACGCAGCAGTTGCGCATCAACCAGGTGGTCGAGGCGGAGGCCAACAAGCCAAGGTCCTGACATGGACACGATCGCAGCCATTGCCACGCCGCCCGGCAAGGGGGCGATCGGGATCGTCCGCGTGTCAGGCCCAGGCGTCGCACACGTGGCGCAGCAGTTGCTGGGCCAGCTGCCGCTGCCACGCCTCGCGCTGCTGAGGAGCTTCCGCGCCGCCGACGGCAGCGCGCTCGACCAGGGGCTCGCCCTGTATTTTCAGGCGCCCGCCTCGTATACCGGCGAAGACATGCTCGAGCTGCAGGGCCACGGCGGGCCCGTCGTGCAGGATGCGTTGCTGCGGCGGGTGCTACAGCTCGGCTGCCGCAGCGCGCGTCCCGGGGAATTCAGCGAGCGCGCGTACCTGAACGGCAAGATGGACATCGCGCAGGCCGAAGCGGTTGCGGATCTTATCGATGCGTCCACCGATGCGGCCGCACGCGCCGCCGTGCGCTCGCTGCAGGGCGCGTTCTCCGAGCGCGTGCGCGAGCTGCAGCAGCAAATGACCGAGCTACGCGCCTACGTCGAAGCCGCCATCGATTTTCCTGACGAAGAAATAGAATTTCTCGCGAGCGGCGCGCTCAGCGCGCGGCTCGAGCGTCTGCTGGGCGCCTTCGATGCACTCGCGCTCGCCGCGCGGCAGGGCGCGCTGCTGCGCGATGGGCTGACCGTCGTCATCGCCGGCAAGCCGAATGCCGGAAAATCGAGCCTGATGAACCGGCTCGCCGATGCGGACGTTGCGATCGTTGCTGAATCCCCGGGGACCACGCGCGATGTGCTGCGCGAGTGCGTGCAGCTCGACGGCATGCCTCTTCACCTGGCCGATACCGCGGGCCTGCGCGCGGCGCCCGATGCCATCGAGGCCGAGGGGATCCGCCGCGCCGAGCGCGAAATGCGCGCCGCCGATCGATTGCTGTACCTCGTCGATGCGACGGCGCACCGGGCCGACCTGGATTCAGGGGCACTGTCCGCGGCGCTCGCGCAGGAGCTCGCACTGCTGCCCGAGGGGATCCCGGTCACGCTGGTGTTCAACAAGATCGATCTATTGGGCATGCCGGGTTTTGCGGATGGCGCGGCCACGCCCGCGCGCCTGGCGCTGAGCGCGAAGAGCGGCGCCGGGATCGATGCGCTGCGCGCTCATCTGCAGGCGATCGCAGGCAGGGTGGGGACTGATCAGGGGGTGATGTCCGCGCGTCGCCGGCATCTCGATGCGCTTGAGCGCGCCCGCGCCCATGCGCAGGGCGCAGCGGAGGCGCTGATGGACCGCCGGACCGCGGAGCTGTCGGCTGAGGATCTGCGCCTCGCGCAACAGGCGCTTGCAGAGATCACCGGGGAATTCACCAGCGATGACCTGCTGGGCGAGATTTTCGGCAGCTTCTGCATCGGCAAGTAGTCCGCAACCAAAAAAACCTGCAGCCGGTCAACAACGCTGTCAACTCAGGCTGCAGCGCGGCGTTATGTAGGGGTCGACCGCCGCCAGAAATAAGAACATGTCGCTCGAGAAACGACCTCACGCCAGGTCAGGATCCTTTTTTGCCGCCATGCTGATGATGGGATGGGCTTACACAGCTTTCGCTGTGGACACCTATTCCGCCGGTCAGCTGAGCATGCCCACGCTGCTGATTGGCGGTGCAACCTATTCGAACGTCGTGGTGACGATCGGGTCGATCGTCAGTGGCCCGACCGGGGCATCGCCTTATGGCGAAGTGGATACCTACGATCCTGCCAGCGGTCAGCTGACGGTGCGGGCAGTCGACAGCGCAGCGACGACCTATTACAACGTGGTCGCGACCGTGACGAGCTTGAAGTCAATCGGCAGCGTAGCCGGCACCGATATCTACGATGGCTCCCACCTGACGATTCCCTCGCTCCAGGTACTCGGGGGTGCGCATTACACGAACGTCATCGTGGATGGCGGCAGCATCACGAGCATTGCCGGCGGGATGCCGGGCGCGGCGCAAGACCTGTTCGACGCGCAGGCTGATCGGTTGACGATTCCTGCGCTCGTGGACCAGGGGTTAGGCCGGATCTACACCAATGTCATCGCCGATACCGGGACTATTGATTCCATTGGGACGCCGGGTTACCTGCTCGCGGTCGCTGCATTGAACCCGGCGTTGTTAAGCGCAGGAAAAACGGGCAGGACGACCGTCACGATCACACCCGTCAACGGCTATACGGGGGCCGTCAGCGTTTTCTGCAGCATGATCAGCGGCGGCATGCCGGTCCCTGGTTGCTCGGTCATCCCGGCCACGGTGACGATCGGCGATGTCAATCCTATTACGGTCGCGCTGACGGTAGCGAGCACGGCGGAGGCGCCCGGCGGCAACTATCGGTTTGGCGTCAGCGCCAGCGATACTCACCAATCGCCTCCCGCCAACGGCCAGCAGGTGCTGAACGTGACGATGAGGGCGGCGATCCAGCACGTCGTGATCATCTTCCAGGAGAACCGGACGCCGGATAACCTGTTTCAGGATCCCGTGCTCATTGCGCGCGGCGCTGATATTGCGAGCAGTGGATTGAATTCACTGGGCCAGAGGATTCCCCTTCGCCCGATCAATCTCGGCCTGCTGGGAACGCGGCCGCAGAACTACGACCTCAGCCACACGCACGCGGCTTTCGTGCAGATGTATGACGGTGGGAAGATGGATGGGGCCGACCTGATCGCCTGCTTTCCGTCGAGCAGTTGTCCGCCCCATGCGCATCCGAGTCCGCAATTCATGTACGTCGCCCCGGCCGACGTGGCGCCGTACTTTTCTCTGGCGGAGCAATACACGTTCGGCGATCGCATGTTCCAGACCAATCAAGGCCCGAGCTTTCCGGCGCACCAGTTCATCCTGGCCGGTACCGCTGCGCCCACCGCGACCAGCCCCTTGTTTGCGTCCGAAAATCCTACTCTTTCCAGCGTCGACTCGGTTGGCTGCATCGCACCGGCCAACATGCAGGTCACCATGATCGACGCGCTGGGCAGCCAGACCAGCCAGCTCCCACAGTATCCGTGCTTCGAGCATCCGACCCTGACGGACTTGCTGGACGCGAAGGGTCTGAGCTGGCACTACTACGCTCCGTCGGCCGGTTCGATCTGGACGGCGCCGAACGCCATTGATCACATCTGCGAGGCACAAAAGGTACGCGGCGTCCTCACCTGCGAGGGGCCGATCTGGAGCAACAATGTCTCCTTCCCGCAGACCAGGGTCCTCACGGATATTGCGACCGGTCATCTCGCGCAGGTGACCTGGGTCATTCCGGGGGGCCAGTCGTCCGATCACGCGCTTTCAAACGACGGTACCGGGCCCGCCTGGGTCGCATCGGTCGTCAATGCGATCGGCAACAGCCCCTACTGGGCGAATACCGCGATCTTCATTACCTGGGATGACTGGGGCGGCTGGTACGACCATGTCGCCCCGAAGGTCGTCAATGACGGCGTGACCTGGGGTTCGGGATATACCTATGGATTCCGGGTGCCCTTGATCGTGGTCTCCCCGTATGCGAAAGCCCAGTACATTTCCCACGAGACGCATGATTTTGGCAGCATCCTGAAATATATCGAGCAGACCTTCGCGCTGCCCTCGCTCGGCTATGCCGATGCGCCAGCCGATAACATGTCGGATTGCTTCGACCTGACCCAGTCTCCACGGGTGTATAAGCACACGCAGGCCTCGCACAACGCCGGCTACTTCCTGAACGACACGCGCCCGCCCACGGACCCCGACAATGACTAGACCCTCCGTGCATCGGGCAAGGCGTCCCGTCCCGCCCGGGGCGCGCCGGGCATGACCGGCAGAGCTTTACGCATACGAAGCCGTATCATTTTTTCCTGGATCGCGACGCTCGCTCTCGTCGGTGCCGCAGCACCGGCATCCTGCGCCGCGAGTGAGAAAGAGCTGGGTACGGCGACCCCTGCTGCCGATGTGCGTCCGCCTCATCCCTGCCGCGCCTGCTGGTCGTGGGCAGCACCCCGCTGCCTCACCGCAAACGGCGGCTCCTATGGTCGGCGCGCGGCGATTCTGGAATATGGCAGGCAGGCCGGGCCGCTTGCGCTCTATGTCGCTGCCGACCTCAGGCATGACAACGGCTTTCGCCAGACCAGCGCATCGTTGCGCCGCGCGTTCAGTGGATGGCGTAGAGATTGCCATCCGTGCTGCCAAAATATAGGGATCCCTGGTCGATAACCGGGGAGGAGAAAATCGCCCCCACGGAAAATGTCTTGTACAGATGGACCGTCATGTCCATAAAATTATCGAAGGTAGGTGCCAGGGCGGCCTTGGAAAAATCGCCATCGGCCGCCAGCACTTTCAGAGGATCGGCCGCCGCGCCATCGGTCTGGAACTGCCAGGCAAGTTCGCCGCTCGCCACGTCGAGGGCATACAGCCGGCCATTGAACGCGCCTATATAGATGAGGTTGGCGCCGAGCGCGGCAGAACCGAACACCAGTGCATGCGCATCGACGGCATAGCGCAATCGCCCGTTCCTGGCATCGAGCGCCAGGAACTTATGCGTATCCGACGTGCCGACATAGACGATGCCGCCGCGCACTGCCGGCGTGCCATTGACCCAGGACTGGCTGGTCGAATAATCCCACTTCTTCTTTCCCGTCTGCGCATCGATGGCATATACATGCCCATCGCGGCAACCCACGTAGACTGTGCCGTCGGCAACGGCGGGGGAAGACTGGAAGCCTTCCTGGTTATGGTTGACCGGATCCTCGCCGCTCTTGAAGCGCCATTTCTGCAGGCCGGTCTCGGCATCCAGCGCATACAGGTAGCTGTCCCAGCTCCCTATGTATACCGTGCCGCCCGCGATCGCGGGCGAGGCGTGCACGACACCACCGGTCTCGAATGACCACAGCAGCACGCCGCTGGCGGCGTTCAGCGTGTAGATATGGCCATCGCTGCTGCCAAATATGACGCGCCCGTGATCGAGCGCAGGCGAGGAGAGGAACACATCCATCGGGTCAGCGATCAGCTGCGTCTCGGGCGTCATGCCGTGCATGCCCTTCGCCTCGAAGCGCCGCTCGCCGCCCGTGGCAAACCGCCATTTGATCTGGCCGGACTCGGTGGAAAGGGCGTAGAAAATCCCGTCGTAGGTCAGGAAATACACCAGGCCATCGCCAATCGCGGCAGAGGAGGAAATAGGCTCGGTCAGCGCGACCTTCCATTTCTGCTGCCCGCTGCGCTGATCAATCGCGTAGAAGCTGCCATCGGAACTGCCGATGAACACGACGCCCTGGGAAATGGCCGGCGAGGCGATGACAGGACCACCCGTCTTGAAGCGCCACTGCACGCCATTGAATGCGGTGGGGCCGGCCGAGTCGAACACGCCGGTGCGCGCATTCGTGCCGTGGAAGGTGGTCTGCGCTAGCGCGGCCTGTGCGAACAGAATGGCGACGATCAGTGATGCGTAGCGCAATCAGCTCGCCTTTTGTGTGCGCGTGGCAGACCATGCGCCATCGGCGCGCCCCTGAACGCGCATTCGCCCCTTGCCCAAATCCCCATCGATCCAGCCGGCAAGGAATGCGCTGACCGGACCCGGTGCGCCGTCAGGGCTACCCGCCGGCCACTCGCCGGCGAACGATACATCCACATACCCATTGCGCCAGATGCCAGTGACGGGCAGGCGTTGCCCGAGCGGACCGGACCAGGTTCCGCTGACCTGGGAGCCGTCCGTGTGCAGCTGCATCGTTGCGTCCATAGGGCCGGCGTCACTGGCAAAATGCAGCATCCAGGAACCCGTGGCGCCTGATCCATTGGCGAGCTTCAGCGGCGTAGCAGGCTCGATGCGCAGGTTGGAAAAATACGCTTCCTGATTGGCGTAGCCCCACAGCCCGACGGCGCCATGCAGATCCTCGCCCTTCATGCCATCGATCACCAAGCTGGGCCGGGTCGATCCGTTCAGGAACAGTTTCGCAGCGCGACCGGCGACTTCTATACGCACATGCATCCAGGTCTCCGACCCAATATCGGCATGTGACTCATAGACCGAGGGCCATTCCCTGCGCAGGCGATACCAGCCGAAATCAGGCGCGGCGAGGTACTGCACCGTATGGTTGCGCTTCGCCTGGTCCGGTGATTGTGAATTTCCCGGCCTCAGGTAAAACAATTCGTAATGCGATGCATCGGCCCGGGCGCGAAACGCGATGCCGACGAAGCCGGGGTAAGGCATGTCCGGCGGGGTGGTGAACTTCAGCGCAAGGTCCGCCTAGATGACGCCGTCGTGGAAGTCGGTGCCTGGCAGCAGCGTGAGCCCGTCCCCATCCTCGCCCTCGACGGTCATGCGCAGCGACTTGCGCCCCAGGTATTTTGCCGCTTCCAATTTCACCGGCGGTGCGCCCAGGCCGCGCGCATCGTGAAGGGCAAAGGTCTGCACCGTTGCTGCCTGCGCTAGGCTGCCACTGGCTGCCAGCATTGCGAGAGCGCCACCCTTGAGCCAGCGCAGCATTGTGTTCATTGATATTCCTCCAGGCCTTCCGTTGCTTCGTTGTACATTTGCCTGACGACGGGCGTGAAGTTGCCCTCAAACGAGGCGTTCAGGTCCGGATCATCGTGCGTAAACTTCAGGCGGATCGCATCCAGGTTCACGACCTTCTGTGTTTCCTTCAACGTCAGTCCCTGGTGCAGGGCCTGCTGTACCTGTTGGCGGATGCTCTGCAGCGACTCGAGCAGCAACGTCAGGTAGGCCTTGTCACGCTGCGCGGGCCCATGTCCCGGCACGATCGTGCTGGCATCGAGCGCCGCGAGCACCTCGAGGCTGGCGATCCAGTCCGATGGATGCGAATCGGCGCAGAAGGGCACGGGGTAGGCGAGCAGGTCCCCCGTCAGCAGGACCTTCTCCTGCGGCAGGTACAGCGCTACATCGCCCACCGTATGCCCGGGCAGCGTGATGAAATGAAATTCCCGCCCGCCGTGATAGAGCGTCAGGCTCTTGTTGAAGGTCAGCGTGGGCAGCTTGACCGGGGTGGCCCGAAATTCGGCGAGAAATCGCGCTTCGCCTGAGATCTGCGCATGCAGCTCCTCGCGATCCTTCGGGCTGAGCTGCTTGCCATCGGCACTGCGGCCCGACTTGAGCTGCTTGCCGATTTCCCGGTTCGCCTGGGCGATCTCAAATTCCAGCGTCTTGATGTAGACACCCGACGTGTCCTCCATCAACCGGCGCGTCTCCTTGCTGGCGATGATCTCGACCTCGGGGAAAGCCGCCACAAAGCCGGCATTCCCGCCGGCATGATCGGGATGCCAGTGCGAATTCACGATGTAATGCACGGGTTTCGGCGTCAGTTCCTGCAGTTCATGGATGACGCCGCTCGCGGTGCCGGGCAGCAAGGTGGCATCGAACATCAGCACGTCGCGGTCCATGACGACCGCGATGGAGTTGCCGACCACATTACCCGCGACATCCGGCGTCAGGAACTGGTAGATGCCAGGCACAAGTTCCACGGGCTGCGTGGCGGCGCGGACCGGGAAATCGGTGAGCAGCGCCACGGCGATCGCGGCTGCGAACAGCAGCATGGCAGTTCCAGCGGGGCGCAGCGTCATACGTCAACCGTCAGGTAAGCCAGGAAATTTCGTGGCCCCATGACGTAGTACCCCGGGTTGTACCCGGTCACCCATACGTAGATGTTGGTGGCATTTTGCACTTCCAGGCGCAGTGTCGCGGGCGCGCCATGGATCGAGAAGCGATAACGGCCGCCGAACGACAGCACGTTCGCCGGCGGCGCATACACCGCGTCGCTGATGGCCGCGGGCGTCGCCCCGGCGTGAAAGAACGTGATGTCGGCCGAGGCGCCCGGCCAGCCCGTGAAACTGTAGTCGGCATTGATGACGCCCTGGTTGTGCGCCTGGCCAAATGCATCGCGGCCGACCCCAAGGGCCGCGAGGTTCGGTCCCTCGATCAGCACCTGCCCCAACAAAGCACCGGCCGTGACGTGCAGGCGCGGCAGCACTTCGCCAGAGAGCGAGAATTCAAAGCCACGCGCGCGCTGCACGCCGAGGTCCCGGTCAATGTTGCTGGGATCTATATTGAAGTACGGCTTGTTGATTTCAAATACACCGGCGATGAGCTTCAGTTTCGGCGTCAGCAGAAACCGCAGCCCGGTGTCCGCCTGCCAGGTCCGCGAGGAGGGCAGGATCGCGCCGCGATTCTGCGCGGTATTCGGTGCCACCCCTGAGTCCTCCAGCCCCTGCGTGTAGCCCGCGTAGGCGAATAGCCTGTCGCTCAGCCCGAAGGCGGCCGAGCCGTAGCCGCGCAGTGGATTTTCACTGAGCCGGGACATGGGCTCGGTGGGCGAGGTGACTTCTGCCTCGTAACTTTCCTTCTGCACGCCGATCGCTATGTTTGCGCGCGCATCCCAGCCCACGCGGTAGGCGAGCCCGATGCTGTGCAGCCTGGTGTGATTCTCGGTGCGCGCCGTGTACGTAAAATCAGGCTCCGGCACCTGCAGGCCCTGGCCGATATAGGCCTGCCCGGCATCGACGACATCGGCGCCGCCGTAATTGCCGGTGGTGTCGCGCCCGCGTGCAATGAAGATCAGGTCCTGGTTCCAGTTGCTGCTTACGAAATGCCCCGTCAGGCGCGCTTCGCCCGACGTGGAGGCGACCGACTGGTCCGGGTAACCGACCAGCAGGTGATCCGCGAGCCCATTCAGGTTGGTATTGACGTACAGATCGGCAAAGCTGACCGGGAAGTCCGAGATCGAGTGAAACAACCCCGCCGCAAGTGTCCAGTGCGCGCTGAGCCTTGCGTCGAGGATGCCGCCGTAATTTTCCGACAGCCCCCGGGCCTGCGCCCAGTCCTGACCGAGGAAGCGCCGCTCGACATTAGGCGGCAGGTAATCGCCCGCGCTGAACACGACGGGCATCTGGTCGGCCTTCGAGATCTGCTGCCAGTCAAAGATCGCGCGCACGGTCAGCCGGTCGTTGGGCTTCCACCGCGGGGTGGCGCCGAAGTCTGTCACCGTCGTCGTGTAACCGGGGTAGGGGCCGACCGGCGTGCTCGCATTGATTGAATAACTGGCGCCCACCGGCAGCTCGAGTTCGCTGCCGATAAGCGGCAGGTTCGCATCGGCACTGACGCTCCGGTGTGCAAAGGGACCGATGCTCGCGACCAGGCTCGCGCTGGCCTTGCCATCGCCGGTATGGCGCAGGTCATAATCCACGATGCCGGTGGGCGCCGGGAAGGCATAGCCGATCTCCGTGACGCCGACTCTGATCGTCGAGCCCTCGACAATGCGATTCGACAGGTTTCCCTGCTGATCGAAATAAAGGCCGTCGATGCGCACATTGCCGGCCTGCTGCGGATTAAAGCCGCGCACGCTGCCGGGACCATACAGGCCGATGCTCTCGAGGCCGAGCGTCAGGCCGAACGCGTCGGCAGCGCTTGCCACCGGATCATCGGAGGCATGCTGGCCGAGGCTCGTGCGTATCGGCACGCCCACCAGAAACAGCATCGCCGCGATCCAGACCGGCTTCATCGAAAGCTTTAAATGTCTCACGGCGGCCAGTGTAGAAGCGCCGCGCTCGCTTCACACACACCGCTTACTGCAGCGGGCTGGCGATTCGCCGCAGGAATTACCGCGCCAGAGCGGGCGGGCGTACGATGCATGACATGAGCGAAAGTTCAATTACCAGCACGCCGAAGTGGCGCTGGATCTGCATTATCTGGATCGCGGGCGCACTGTTCGATGCGAGCCAGTCGGTGCTCGTGATGCGCGCCGAAGGGGCGCATCATCCGTGGCTGCCGGTGTTCGCCTCCGAACTTGGCACTTGGCTGCCATGGGTACTTGCGACCCCGCTGATCAGCACGCTGGCGCGGCGCTTTCCAGTCATCCGCAGCGCGAGTGTGCAAACCGTGGCGGTCCATGGGGCGGCCTTCTCGATCATCAGCCTGCTCGGTTCCGCATGGTCGTCCATGCTGCTGATGCTGATCAATCCGTGGCAGCACAGCAAGCCGCCAGGTCCATTCTGGGACTTGTGGAGCACGCTGCTGATCGACCAGATGCTGACCTTCCTGATCGTGTATGCGCTGATCGTCGCCGTTACGATCATCATGGACTCGCGCGCGAGTATGGCGCGCCAGCAGACCGAGACCGCGCGGCTCAGCGAAGAGTTGTCCCGTGCGCACCTCGCGGCGCTGCGACGGCAGATGGAGCCGCATTTCATGTTCAACACCCTCAATTCCATTGCCGGGCTCGTGCGCGACCAGCGCAACGATGCGGCCGTCAGCATGATCGTGGGCCTGAGCGAGTTCCTGCGGCGCGCCTCCGAGGATTCGCAGCGCGCCCAGGTCACGCTGGCCGAGGAAGCCGAGTACCTGCAGCGCTACGTGGACATTCAGAAGGCGCGCTTCGCGGAACGCCTGGAGGTCAGCGTGGACATCCCGGCGGAGCTCCTGCAGGCGGCCGTGCCGAACCTGCTGCTGCAGCCGCTGGTGGAAAACGCCATCAAGCACGGCATCGCGAGGCGCATCGCCGGTGGCGCAGTGCGCGTCACCGCCGCCAAGCACAATGGCCGGCTTTCGCTGAGCGTCTACAACGATGGGCCGCGCCTGCCGATGGACTGGCAGGCGACCAGCAACGGCATCGGCATCGCCAACCTGCGCACGCGACTGCAGATCCTGCATCGCGACGAATTCGACCTGCAGCTGCGCAACATTGAACCGGGCGGCGTGGAAGTTCTGGTGACACTGCCGCTGCGCGGGGTGTGAATGCAGCTTCGCGTCCTGGTGGTCGACGATGAACCGTTGGCCCGCCGCAACCTGACCGCATTGCTGAGGCACGACCCGGACATCGGCTCGGTCAACGAAAGCGGCAGCGGGCTTGATGCCATCGCGATCATCCGCAAGTCGCCGCCGGACCTGGTGTTCCTCGATGTGCAGATGCCCGAATGCGATGGCTTCGACGTGCTCGAGCAGCTTGGCAGCGAATTGCCGTCGACGATCATCTTTGTGACTGCGCATAACGAATATGCGCTGCGCGCGTTCGAGGCCGGTGCGCTCGATTACCTGCTGAAGCCCTTTGATGACGCGCGTTTCCAGCGCGCGCTTGCCAGGGCCAAGGAGAAGATCGCGCACTACTCGCCGACGCGCCACCAGCCGATGGAGCGGCTGGTCGTCAAGAGTCCCGGCCGGGTGCTGTTCCTGTCCGTCGCCGAGATTGACTGGATCGACGCGGCGGATTATTACGCCTGCCTGCACGTCGGCGAGGCGATGCACCTTATTCGCCGCACGCTTGCGGAACTCGAGCATGACGTCGGCCGCGACAAGTTCTTCCGCACCCACCGCTCCGTGATCGTAAATCTCGACCGAATCCGTGGGCTCGAGCTGCAGAGCGATGGCGAGTACGAGATCGTGCTGAAGTCCGGCGCGCGATTGCGGCTGAGCCGCCGCTATCGCAAGGCCCTGCAGGATCGGCTGGGGATCTAGCGGATTTTAAGCCGGTGGCCGATCGAGCAGTCCGACATAGCGCGGCTGGCCTGCAACCCGCGCGAGCCACGCGCGCACCGCAGGATAAGGTGCGAGCTCGAGGCCGCCCTCCTCGGCCACATGCGTGTACGCATACAGCGCAATATCCGCAATGCTGTAGCGCTGATCGGCGAAGAAAGAGCGCGTGGCCAGGTGGGCGTCCATGATCGCAAGCGCCTCGCGTCCGCGCGCCAGGCGCTGCGGCAGTTCAGCGCGGCGCGCACTGTCGGCGGGAAAATGGCGGACGATGAAGCGCGCCGTCGCAACATAGGGCTCATGGCTATATTGTTCGAAGAACATCCACTGCAGCACCTGCGCTCGTGCCAGGCGCCCGGCTGGAATGAAAGCCGAGGCTTCAGCGAGGTACCAGAGGATCGCGCCGGATTCGGCGAGGAATTGCCCGTCGGGAAGTTCCAGCAGCGGGATGCGGCCATTGGGGTTCTTGGCAAGGAATTGCGGCGTGCGCGACTCGCCTTTTATGATGTCCACATCGTGGTAGCGATAGGGCAACCCCAGCTGCGCGAGCAGCAGGCGAATCTTGTAACCATTGCCCGAGTCGAGAAAATCGTGCAGGACCATCCTGCTTCAGGCGGTGGGCTTCGGGTGACTCGTGTCGTTGGACTCGCTGTCGAGCTTTGCGAGCTTCGCGACCAGCATGGCACCGCTCAGCACGATCAGCGCGGTCGTGACGGTTGCAATCGGAAAGTGCCACAGCAGCCAGAGCATCGAGATCGACGAGACCGCGATCGCTGAATTGAACAACGCGATCGAATGGCGCTCTTGTTTGGTCTGCTTCATGCCCGGCTCCTGCTGAGGTTCCAAAAGTGTGAACTAGTCGTGGATCATTTCCTATAGCTTTGTGTTATAGGCACAAAAATGTTTTTTGGCAATATGTAAAGTCACGAAACCCGGGATCTATGTGATCATGGCAGGGCATGAGCGTTATCCGGGAACAGGATCTGGTAGCCAGCGTCGCCGATGCGCTGCAATACATCTCCTACTACCATAGCCCGGACTTCATCCGCGCAATGGGCCGGGCCTACGAGCTGGAGCAGAGCCCTGCGGCGCGCGACGCGATCGCGCAGATCCTGACCAACTCGCGGCTGTGCGCACTAGGCCACCGGCCCATTTGCCAGGACACCGGCATCGTGGTCGTGTTCGTGAAGGTCGGCATGGGCGTGCGCTGGGATGCGAGCCAGGACCTTGAAGCCATGATCAATGAAGGCGTACGCAGGGCTTATCTTGATCCGGGCAACAAACTGCGCGCCTCGATCGTCGCGGATCCGGCGTTCAAGCGCGCAAACACGCGCGATAACACGCCTGCCGTCATCCATACCGAGTTCTGCCCAGGCGACAAGCTCGACATCACGGTCGCCGCCAAGGGCGGGGGTTCCGAGAACAAGTCCTTGTTTGCCATGCTAAATCCGTCCGATTCAGTGGCCGACTGGGTGCTTGAACAGGTGCCGCACATGGGTGCGGGCTGGTGCCCGCCCGGCATGCTCGGCATCGGCGTCGGCGGCAGCGCCGAGAAGGCCATGTTGCTCGCCAAGAAATCCCTGATGCAGCCGGTCGACATGCATGAGCTGCGCGCGCGTGGCGCCCAAAACCCGCTGGAGGAGCTGCGCCTCGAGATCTACGCACGGGTCAACGCACTCGGGATAGGCGCCCAGGGCCTTGGCGGACTCACGACGGTGCTCGACGTCAAGCTGCTCGACTATCCGACCCATGCGGCATCGCTGCCCGTCGCCGTGATCCCGAACTGCGCTGCAACGCGGCATGTGCACTTCACGCTGGACGGTTCCGGGCCCGCGCTGCTGGAGCCGCCCGACCTTGAGTCATGGCCCAAAGTCGAGTGGAAGGCGGATGCCTCCGCACGCAGGGTCTTCCTCGATGGCCTGAGCCGAGCCGAAGTTGCCGGCTGGCGGCCGGGCGAGCGGCTGCTGTTGTCGGGCAAACTGCTGACAGGTCGAGACGCCGCCCACAAGCGCATCTGCGCGCTGCTCGATGCCGGCCAGAACCTGCCGGCCGGCCTCGATTTTCATGACCGCGTCATTTATTACGTCGGGCCCGTCGATCCGGTGGGCACCGAAGTGGTGGGACCCGCGGGGCCGACCACGGCCAATCGCATGGACCGGTTTACCGAAACCATGCTCGGCAAGGCCGGTTTGCTCGCCATGGTCGGCAAGGCCGAGCGCGGGCCCGAAGCGATCGAGGTCATCCGCAAGCACCGGTCGGCCTACCTGATCGCGGTCGGCGGCGCCGCCCTGCTGGTGTCGAATGCAATCCGCTCGAGCCGCGTCGTGGCCTTTCCCGAGCTCGGCATGGAAGCGGTCTATGAATTCGAGGTCCATGACATGCCCGTCACGGTCGGGGTCAGTGCCGACGGGGAATCCGTGCATGAGTCGGGCCCGGCGGCCTGGAAGGGCAAATTTGCCGGCATACCCGTCAACGTCGAATAGGACCGGCACTGGCGCTTTCGGAGTCAGCCGATTAAAGTACCCGCCTTTACGAAATCTCCTTTGGATTCAGCGATATGCGTTTCGCCAAGCAATACGATGTCATCGTGATCGGCGGCGGCCACGCCGGTACCGAGGCCGCGCTCGCCGCGGCGCGCCTGGGCCAGCGCACGCTGCTGCTGACGCACAACATCGAGACCCTCGGTCAGATGAGCTGCAACCCGGCGATCGGCGGCATCGGCAAGGGGCACCTGGTCAGGGAGATCGATGCGCTGGGCGGGGCGATGGCGCAGGCGACCGACCAGGCCGGCATCCAGTTTCGAACGCTGAACGCGAGCAAGGGACCGGCCGTGCGCGCGACGCGCGCGCAGGCGGACCGGCAGCTGTACCGCGCGGCGATCAGGCGAATGCTCGAGCGCCAAACGAACCTGACGCTGTTCCAGCAGGAAGCGGCCGATATCACCATCGAGGGCGATCGGGCCACGGGCTGCACGACGCAAAGCGGCATTGAATTTCGCGCCCGCGCGATCGTGCTCACGGTCGGCACGTTCCTGGGCGGCAAGATCCATGTGGGCCTCGAGAGCCACGCGGGCGGCCGCGCGGGCGATCCGCCTGCGAACCTGCTGGCCGCGCGGCTGCGCGAACTGCCGCTGCGCGTCGGGCGCCTGAAGACCGGCACGCCGCCGCGCATCGATGGCCGCAGCATCGATTATTCCGCGATGCGCGAGCAGCACGGCGACGTGCCGCGCCCGGTATTCTCCTTTCTTGGCACCGCCGCCGATCATCCGCGCCAGCTGCCCTGCCATATCACGGCGACCAACGAGCGCACGCACGACATCATCCGGCGCGCGAGCGCGCGCTCGCCGCTGTTCACCGGCCTGATCGAGGGCATTGGACCGCGTTACTGCCCGTCGGTCGAGGACAAGGTCGTGCGCTACGCCGAGCGCCTGTCGCACCAGATTTTCGTCGAGCCCGAGGGCCTCGATACCCACGAGATTTATCCGAACGGCATCTCCACGAGCCTGCCCTTCGACGTGCAGTGCGAATTCGTCGCGACGATCAGCGGATTCGAGCACGCTCACATCACCCGCCCGGGTTATGCGATCGAATACGATTTCTTCGATCCCCGGGACCTGAAGGCGAGCCTCGAGAGCAAGTTCATAGGCTCGCTGTATCTGGCCGGCCAGATCAATGGCACGACCGGCTACGAGGAGGCCGCCGCGCAGGGGCTGCTCGCCGGAACCAATGCGGCGCTGGGCTCGAGCGGGCGCGCGCCGTGGTGCCCCAAACGCAGCGAAGCGTATATCGGCGTGCTCGTGGATGACCTGATCACGCGTGGTGCACCGGAGCCCTACCGGATGTTCACCAGCCGAGCCGAATACCGGCTGTCACTGCGCGAAGACAACGCTGATTTGCGCCTGACCGAACAGGGCCGCTCGCTCGGGCTGATCAGCGATCAGCGCTGGGCATTCTTCGAGGCTAAGCGCGCTGCGGTCGAGGCCGAGATGAAGAGCCTCGCGGCCGAGCTCGTGCGCCCGGGCGCGGAGGGCGCGGCGCTGCTTAAGAAACTCGGCGCGCCGCTCGGGCGGGAGGTTCATGCGCTCGAGCTGCTGCGTCGCCCGGAGCTATGCTATGAGGACCTCGAGGAGCTTCTGCCGGCGGGCGACTGGCGTGCCGATGTGCGCCTCGCGGCCCAGGTCAAATCCCAGGTCGATGTCCAGGCCAAATATGCTGGGTACCTGAAGCGCCAGGAAGCAGAAATTGATCGCAGCCTGCGCAACGAGCAGAAGTCCCTGCCCGCTGACCTGGACTATGCCGCCGTGCACGGGCTCTCCAACGAAGCGCGCCAGAGATTGCTCGATGTTCGCCCGGCTACCCTGGGCCAGGCCGCGCGCATTCCGGGACTGACCCCGGCAGCCGTGTCGCTGCTACTGGTGCATATCCGCAAGCGCGAGCATGCCGCTTAAGATCCCGCCGCCAGGAGTTATCGATGCAGAATTTTTTTGATTTTTCCGTCGCCTCGCTCGATGGCCGTGCGAACCTGCTTGAGGGCTTGAGGGGCAAGGCGGTGCTGGCCGTCAACGTCGCGAGCGAGTGCGGCTACACGCCGCAGTACGAAGGCCTGCAGGCGCTGCATCAGGAGCTGCGGGACCAAAGCTTCTCGGTCGTTGGCTTTCCATGCAACCAGTTCGGCGCACAGGAGCCGGGCAGCGCCGCACAGATCATCGATTTTTGTTCCCGGATTTATGGCGTGAGCTTTCCGCTGGCAGCGAAGCTCGATGTGCGGGGCGCGCAGCAGCATCCTTTGTATGCGTGGCTGACGTCCCCGGAGAATGGATTCCCGGGCGACATCGAGTGGAATTTCGAGAAATTCCTGATCCGCCCGGATGGCCGCATCGCTGCCCGCTATCCTTCCGGGACCGAAGCCCGGGACACAGGCCTGCTGCAGGACCTCGCGGACCTGATTTAGTCAATGGCCTGCCGGCAGTGGCAATTTACCCGGCCACTCTTTAACATCGCCGCTCTCGAATCGAACAGCGCGGCCCGGAGATAACCATGCGATTTGGATGGACTGGCGGAATCTTTACGATCGCGATGGGCACCCTGGCCTTTGGCGCGGCGATGTCGGCGCATGCAGCGGGCGATGCGCAGCAGGGCGAACAGAAGTTCTACACCTGCCTCGGCTGCCACGGCATCGAGGGTTACCGTAACGCCTATCCTGATTACGACGTGCCGAGGCTGCGCCATCAGCATGCGGCCGCGCTGGTCGCCGCGCTGAAGGAGTACCGCACCGGCGAGCGCCCGCATTCGACCATGCATGCGCAGGCCTCCTCGCTCTCGGACCAGGACCTCGCGGATATTGCCGCCTACCTGCAGGGCCCCGACCCGGTCAAGCCAACGCCTCCCACCGGTGCGGCGCCGGCGATGGTCGCGACCTGCGCCGCCTGCCACGGTGAGAACGGGCTCGGCGTCGATGCGCCGCTTGAGCCTAAGCCGCCGATCCTCGCGGGCCAGCATGCCGACTATCTCGAACAGGCGCTCGCGGCTTATCGCAACGGCCGGCGCAAGAATGCAGTCATGTCCGCCATGGCCAAGGGCATCGCGAGCGATGCGGACCTGAAAAAGCTGGCTGAGTATTACGCCGGGCAGCACTCGCCGCTCGTGACCGCGACCGTCGGCAGTCGCTGAACGCGGTTTTCTAAGGCAATGATCCCAGGAACTGCGTGAAGACACGCAGGTAGATCTCCTCGGCCGCGGTTCCCCGCAACTCGCCTGCCTGGTCATTCGCGACCAGGTACCACACCGGGATGCTGCGGCTGCGCGCCACGGCCACGAGTTCTTCGGCCTGCGCCAGCGGCACCTCGCGATCGTTTTTACCGTGCACCACCAACAGCGGCCGGTTGAGCCTGTCGAGGTTCGCAAGCGGTGAGAGGTGGTGCAGCGCCGAGCGCAACGCGAGGTCGCGCTCATCCCCAAACTCGGCGCGCCGCTCGGCCTGGGTGTCCGGGTTCATGCCGCCGAGCCACTCGATATAGTCGCTGACCCCGCTGACGCTGACCACGCCCCGTACCCGATCCGGGAAGGTCGCGAAGGTGGCGAGCGCAAGCGCGGCCCCGTAGTGATGCCCACTGATGACTACGCGCTGGCCGTCAAGATCCCGCTGTGCGCGCAGCCACACGAGCAGGGCGCCCAGGTCCTTGATGGCATCCTCGCGCAGGATCCCGTGGCCTGCCGCCGCGTAACTCTTGCCGTATCCCGGCGAGCCGCGCAGGTTCGGCGCGACCACCGCGTAGCCCTGCTCGTTGACCAGGTACTCGATCCACGGATCAAACCCCGGCCTGAACTGCGCCTCCGGGCCGCCCTCGAGCGCGAGCAGGACCGGGTGCTTGCCCGGCGCCGCCGGCGTATACAAGAAGCTCGGAATCTCGCGCGCGCGTGCGCTGTCATGATCGAAGGTCGGCACGTTGATGAGCCGCGGCAGGACAAACTTCGCGGCGTCGATCGGTCCTGACTCGCTGTGGGTCCAGGCGGCGAGGTGATTGGCGGCAACATCCAGCACATACACATCGTCCGGGTGATTCGGCGCAGCAAGGCTGAACATCACGTGCTTGCCCTCGGCATCGATGGCGAGACCCTGCATGACCCCGGCAAAAGGCAGGTTCGGCGGGATCAGGTCCTGATGCGTCAGCACGTCCACCAGGTTCAGCCGGCTATTGCCCCCCTCGTTGCTGGTGAACGCGAGCAGGTGGCCGTCGCGCGACAGCGCAAGCGCATCGATGTCGGCCGCAATGTGCTCGGACAGCGCGCTCTTTTGTCCCGAAAATAAATTGATGTAGCGCAGCTGGTCGAATTCGCCATAGCCGTTGGAGAGGTAATAAACGCCCTGGCCATCGCGCGCGAGGCGCGCGTCCTTGATCAAGACCGGGGTGGGCGATGGGTCGAGTTCCCGGCGCAGCCCGCTCGCGAGGTCGATCACGAACAAGTGGCTTTCAGCGGGCGAGAGCGTTTGCAGCACCAGCAGCAGGTGGTCGTCGGACGCAAAGTCGAGCGCCTGCCAGTCAAACGCATCGCCCGTTACGATCAGGTGCGGCGGTGCGCCCGTCTCCGGATCGACCAGCACGATGTCATGGCTCTGGCCATCGCGCGCGTTGCTGCTGTAGGCGATCTCGCGCCCCGAGCTCGACCAGAGCGGGGCAGTGGCCTGCGAATGCCCGTCGCTTAGCATCCGCGCGCTGGCATCCCCGGCGTGCTGGTAGTACAGCTGGTTGCGCCCGTCGCCCTGAACGTCCTTCAGAAATGCCAAGGCATTGCGCGCGGGATCAGGAGAATAGGCCGCCCAGGCGACCGGGTCATGCCCAAAGGTCAGCTGGCGGCGCGCGCCGCCTTCCTTCTCGACCAGGTGCAACTGTTCGCTGTCGCCAAAGCGCGTGCGAATCAGCACCGCACCCTGCGGCGAGAATCCACAGGAGCGCGCCGGGCGGGCCTGCAGATAATCGGCCAGCCGGCCGGCCTCGCCCGGCGCGGCCGGCGGAATTCCGTCCAGCGTCACGGTCGCCCCGACAGGGCGCAGCTCGGCATGCAGCGGTGCCGCGCCGAGCACGGCGACCAGCAAACAGCATGTCGCTGACGTCTTGATCATACATTCCTATAATCCCACACGTCGGGCGATAATGCCGCGGTGGCAGACGCAGAACACCTGATCGACTCCTACGATGTCGAGTCATTGCTCGATGAGATCGCGAGTGCCGACCCGCCGGCCTACCTGCGTCGGTGTTTTGCCGAAGGCCTGGCGACGGCGCAGTTGTCGTACGCACGCGTGCAGCAGCTTGCCGTGTGCGCGATGGTCATCGATGCCGTCGTGGATGGTCAATCCTACGCCGGGCTGGAGCCGGAACTGATCGCCGACTGGCATGAGCATTTCCTGGCGCAGTTTGCAGCGCTTAAGTCCCTCGCGGCCCGGGTGCTGCAAGGCCTCCTTGAACGGGGCGCTGCGTCCGCTGAACCAGCGGCGCTGGGCGAACTGCGGCAGCTTCAGCAGCGCCTCGCCGGCGCCTGACATGGATCTGGCATGCGAACAGGTCGGTCAGGGCATCTTCGCGGTCGATACGCGGCTGCTGCGCCCGCGCATGGATGCGAGCCACCTGATCATCGCCGATGGCCGGGCTGCTTTTGTCGATGTGGGCACCAGCCGCGCAGCCCCGCTGCTGATGCACGCGCTCAGCCACACCGGCATCGAGGCCGACGCGGTCGAGTACATTTTCCTGACCCATATCCATCTTGATCATGCCGGCGGCGCAGGCGAGATGGCGCGCTTGCTGCCGCGCGCGAAAGTCGTGCTGCATCCGCGCGCCGCTGCGCACATGATCGATCCATCGCGGCTGATCGAAGCGACCCAGGCGGTCTACGGCGAGCGTCATTTCATCGAGCACTACGGACCGATCCGCCCGATTCCGGCCGAACGCATCCGCGTGGTCGAGGATGGAGAGCGCCTGAGACTCGGATCCCGCACCTTCGAATTCCTGTATACGCCGGGTCACGCATTGCATCATGTCTCCCTGTACGACCGTGACGCGCGGGAGATGTTCACCGGCGACACCTTCGGCATCAGCTACCGGGAGTTCGATACGGCCGCCGGGGAATTCCTGTTCGTCACGACCTCCCCGACGCAGTTCGATCCGGCGCAGCTGCACGCATCGGTCGATCGCATCCTCGCGCTCGCGCCGCAGGCTTTGTACCTGACGCATTACAGCCGGGTCGGGCAGGTCGGCGAGCGCGGTGCGGACATGCACCGCGACATCGATGCCTCGGTGCGCATGGCACAAAGCGCCGCGGGCGCGCCGGATGCGGCTGCGGCCATCGTGCCGCAACTGGCCGAGCATCTGTGGCAGCGCCTTGATGCGCATGGCTGCAGGCTCGGCGATGCCGAGCGGCACGCGCTGCTGGATCTCGATATCGGACTCAACGCTTCGGGGCTGGCCGCATGGCTATCGCGTCGCGCCGGGCGCTAGCCGCTTGCTGTGCGCTCGGCGCGCTGGCCGGCTGCGCAGCGCCCCCGCCGCGGGCGCCCGCGCTGCCACCGAGCCCTGTGGCCGCAACGCATGGCGCGGATTCCTCGAGTGACTGGCGCCGCTTACCGCTGGCGCCGTTCGGGAGCCTGCTGCAGGATTTACAGGTTCCGCTGCACGAGGTGCTGATGTTCGGCGAGCTCGCCAATCAGGAATGCTACGGGCTCGATAGTCCGCAAGGCCCGTTTCTGGGGCGGCCGATCGAGGCGTACCTCGTTTGTTTCGTGAAGGGGCGGCTGGATCGCGTGGAGGTCACGGTCAGCCTGCCAACCGCAGATGCCACAGCGGATTTTTCCCGCTATTGTGATGCCTGGCAGGCCGGCACCGTTGCGCTGAATCCGCGCACTGACGCAAGCTGCAGTGGAACAGTCACGCAGGGGGCCTCCTTCAGCGCAGCGCTGGTCCAACCGCCGGCAGATGCGGAGCCGCAGAGCGCGGTGGGCTTGTCGATCGCGATTTCAGACCGGCCGATTCCGGACAGCCCTTAACACGAAAGCGAGCAGCAGCATGGATCGGTTCAAGGTTTTTCGTATTCACGCGGCGGACGGTCAAGTCACGGCCGGCTTCGAGCACTCAGCGCTCGATGATCTATCCGCAGGTGATGTGGTCATCCGCGTGGCCTTTTCCAGCATCAACTACAAGGATGCGCTGGCGGCAACCGGCGCGGGGAAAATCCTGCGCAGCTCGCCGCTGATCGGCGGCATCGATCTGTCCGGGACGGTCGTCAGCTCGACCGATCCGCGATTTGCCCCCGGGGCGCAGGTGCTCGTGACCGGGAGCGGCCTCTCGGAGACGCGTGATGGCGGTTATGCCGAGTATGCGCGCGTGCCGGGCGATGCGGTCATCAGCCTGCCGGATGGCCTGGACCTGCGTACCGCGATGGGCGCCGGCACGGCCGGTTTTGCTGCGGCCCTCGGCATCCACAAGATGGAACTGCTGGGACTTGCGCCGGGGCAGGGCCCGCTCGTCGTAACCGGGGCCAGTGGCGGCGTGGGCACGCTGGCGATCGACATGCTGTCGGCGCGCGGGCACGAGGTGGTCGCGGTCAGCGGCAAGACGAGTTTGGATAATTACCTTCGCGGCCTCGGCGCCGCACGGATCCTGCGCCGGCAGGATCTTGACCTCGGCACGCGACCGCTCGAGCGGGCGCTATGGGCCGGCGCCATAGACAATGTCGGCGGTGCGGTGCTCGCGTGGCTCACGCGCACGGTCGACATGAACGGCTCGATCGCAAGCATCGGGCTTGCCGGCGGGGCGGATCTCGACACGACCGTCATGCCGTTCATCCTGCGCGGCGTCAACATCGTTGGCGTGAACTCCTCGGCTACGGCGCGCGAGCCGCGCGTCGCGCTATGGCGACGCATTGCAACGGACCTGAAGCCGCGGCACTTTGACCAGGTGATCACGCGGGAAATCGCCTTTGACGAGTTGCCAGGGGCGTTCGCGGACTATGTCGGCAATCGCATCCATGGCCGTACGATCGTGCGGGTGGGCAGCTGAGCGCAGTACTGACAATGCCGGCTCACGAACATGCCTACCAGGACCTGCTCGCGGCACTGGCGGGCGCATTCCGGTCGCTGAAGGATCCGGACTGTGCGGGACTGCTGGGCCCGCGGGTGCCGGGGGGCACCCTGACGCAGGGCGCGCGCGTGCCGGGCACGAGCCTCGAGCTTGAGCCCGCGCTAGCTGCATTCAATCTCGGCGCGATGATGAACGGCGCTGCGCTCGCGGCGATCCTGCCAGTGGCCGATTATCTTGCGCGCAAGGCCCACAATGAAGCGAGTGCGCCGCTGCGGGTCAGCGATGTGCTGGCCGCCATGCATCAGGCGCGAGCAAACCTGCGAAGCGAGTGCGCCATTGCGGGCGTCATGCACCTGCTCGGCGCCGGTGTCGACGAGCTCTCTGCGGCCATGCAACTGGATCGTCCGGCGCACCCTGGCGCGAGCGCGGGCCGCCGGGCTTGTGCGGAAGCCGCGGCCTATGCCGTGCAGGTCTCTTTTCAGGTCATGGGTCGCGCATCCCCTGCGTCGCTCAAGATTCACAGGCCCGCGGCGCCCGAGGTGCCACGTGGGTGTGCATTGCATCAGGATTTTGCCGCAAGCGTTGACGCGTTATTTCCGGTAAGGCAGGCGGCGCTGATCCACCTGCGCATTGCTGACCGTGCGAGCGTGGGCGCGATGCCGGTGCATGAATTTGTCGCGCTGCTGGTCCGCAATGGCTGACGCGGTGGCGCCGGGGTCCGAACGCTCGCTGCTCGCCGCCGGCGCGCAGGAGCTCGGGTTCGCCATGAGCGAGGCGCAGCAGGTGGCGCTGTTGCAATTGGTCGATGCACTGGAGCAGGGCAATGCGCTCTTTAACCTGACTGCGATCCGTGACCGGCCCGGCATGCTGCGCAAGCACGTGCTCGACAGCCTGAGCCTGCAAGGTTTCCTGCATGGCCAGCGCGTGGCGGACGTCGGCACCGGCGCCGGCTTTCCCGGGCTGCCGCTCGCGATCATGAACCCGTCCCGCCGGTTCGCGCTGATCGAGGCGACCGGGAAAAAAGCGCGCTTCGTCATGCAGGCCGCCGCCGAGCTCGGGCTTCAGAATGTCGAGATCGTCAACCAGCGCGCGGAGAACTACCGGCCGGAGCAGTTATTCGATACGGTGGTCGCCCGCGCGCTGTCCTCGCTCGCAGCGTTTATCGCGTTCGCGGGACACCTGTGCGCAGCGGACGGCCGGCTGCTCGCGATGAAGGGCAAGCGGCCGCAGGAGGAGCTCGGCGCAATGCCGCGCGGCTTCCGGGTGCTGGCCGTGCACCGTCTGCGCGTGCCGGGACTGACCGACGAGCGGCACCTGGTCGAGATCGTGCGCACTAGCGGCGGCGGCCGATGAACAGGATGCCGATGCCGCTCATCACGACGAATGCGGCAAACCACTCCCACCTCGACACCTGCTCGGCGCCGAAGGTAACCCCGAGCAACAGCGCGACAATAGGGTTGACCAGAGAGTAACTCGCGGCAAGGCTTGGCGTGGTGCGCTCGAGCAGCACCATGTACGCGCTGAATGCCACTAGCGAGCCGAACACGACCAGGTAAACCCAGCTGACCCAGGGGCCGGCCGCTGTCGGCAGGATCCAGGATTCGCCCCGGATCGCCGATACGGCCAGCAGCGAGACGCCGCCACAAAGCATCTCGGTCGCAAAGCCGGTGGGACCCGGCGCAAGCGCAAAGCCGCGTTGCGAGAGCACGCTGCCGAGTGTCCAACCACTGACCCCGAGGCTGATCGCGAGCAATCCGGCCGGGGAGGCGTGCAAGCCGGCGCCCTGCGTCAGCATCACGACGCCGCTGAGGCCGACGCCGACCGCGAGCAGCTCCGTGCGGCGCGGATAGATGCCGAAGGGTAGGTTCATGATAACCAGCAGCAGCGGCATCACGGCAATGAAGGACACCACGAGGCCGGAGGCGATGGTCTGCTCGGCGTAGGCGACCCCGCCCATACCGCCGCATAACATCAGCGTGCCGATCAGCATCGCATTGCCCCACTGGCGCAAAGTAGGCAGGCGCGCGCCGCGCGCAAGCTGCCAGGCCAGTAGTAAACCGCCGGCCGCGAAAAAGCGCGTGGCCATCATGAAATACGGTGCGAATCCGGCCAGTGCAAAACGGATCACGAGATAAGTCGAGCCCCAGACCAGCCAGGTTGAGGCGAGGCAGAACACCACGAGCGGCGAGAGCGAATTGCGGCGGGATGGTAAGACGGCAGCGTCGTTCATCAGACTCCAGGGCAGTGCGAATCAGGCTAAGGCGCGAGCGATACGGGACCCGCATTCTATAGATAATGGTGTATAGTTTTTCGGCAGCGAACATGAGCACCGAAATCCATGTCGGGTGAGGGCGGAAAAGACGCATCGGCCGAACCTTCTGCGCTGCCCTCGCTGTTCGGCGAGATCATCGGGCATGCGCCGATCGGCGTTGCCGTGATTGACTTCGATGGCCGGTACCGCTCGGTCAATCCCGCTTACTGCAAGATGTACGACTATGGCGAGAGTGAACTGATCGGCCGCAGCTTCACGATGGTCCTGCCCGTGGAGGAGCGCGAGCTGATCCTGGCCCGTCACCAGGCCTTCCTGACCGAGGGCGGTACGCTGAAAGGCGAGTTTGCGGTGCTGCGCCATGACGGCGTGACGCTGCATATCGTGGCCGAGTCGGTCAAGATTCCGGGCGATAATGGCCGCGGCCTGCGCCTCGCCTATGTGGTCGATGTCACGGCCTATAAGCACCTGGAAGAATCGCTGCGCAACGTCGCCAATACCTACCGCACGCTGTTCGAGACCGTGCCCCAGGGCATCATCTATTACGATCTTCGCGGCAATGTCGCGACCGCAAACCCGGCGGCGCTGCGGATCCTGGAAGTCGAGTTTGCCGACCTGATCGGCAAGAACAACCGCGCCTGGGCCTGGCAGTTCACCGATATCGGGGGCAAGCCGATCGTCGCTGATAATTTTCCGAGCAACATCGCGATTCGGACCGGCAAGCCGGTGCGCGGCACGGTGATGGGATTCGATACCTCGAAGCGCGGCCGCACCTGGATCGAGGTCAGCGCGGTGCCGCTGGTCAAGGACGGCAAGCTCGACCAGGTCTATACCTGCTTCGAGGACATCACCGAGCGGGTGATCCTCGGGCGTGCGCTGGAACAAAAGGCCACGATGGATTTCCTGACCGGCGTCGCCAACCGCGCCTCCGTCATCGACCAGCTCGGCGCCGAATGGGATCGCAAACGGCGAAACCCCGACCATCATTGCGCGGTGCTGCTGCTGGACCTCGATTTTTTCAAGCAGATCAACGATAGCCTGGGCCATGCCGCGGGTGATGCGGTGTTGAAGCACGTCTCGGCGCTGCTGACCGAGGCGGTACGCAGCGCCGATCTGGTCGGGCGCATGGGCGGGGAGGAATTCATCGTGCTGCTGCGCGGGACCGCCCTTGCCAGCGCGTTTGCCCTGGCCAAGCGCATGTGCGAACGCGTGGCGGCGCGCGCCACCGATTTCGAGGGAACGCCCATCGCGACCACGATCAGCATTGGCGCCAGTGTCTTACGCATGGACGATGCCAGCATCGACGAGGTGCTCGCGCGTGCCGATCATGCGCTGTATGCCGCGAAAGACGCGGGGCGCAATCGCGCCCTGGTGCACGCCGACCCGCGGGCCTCCGACTGACCATGAGACCACCCGACTGCGCAAAAAAATGGCTTGCCCGTACAATCGCCGCGACCGTATGCGCTGCGAGCGCCGCCGCCGCACAAGCTGCGCCCGCCGCGCCGCAGCTGATCGTCGCGATCTCGATCGACCAGTTCTCGGCGGATCTTTTCGCGATGTACCGTCCGCTGTTTACGGCAGGCCTGCGACGCCTGTCGGGCGGTGCCGTGTTCCCGTCCGGGTACCAGAGCCATGCGGCGACCGAAACCTGCCCGGGACATTCGACGATCCTGACGGGCGCGCATCCGGCGCGCACCGGCATCATCGCCAACGAATGGATCGACCAGGGCGTCGAGCGCGCGGACAAGCAGGTCTACTGTGCTGAGGATCCGCGCGTGGCCGGCTCGAGTTCCTCGCACTACAGCGTATCCGCGGTCAACCTGAAGGTGCCGACCCTCGGCGACCGGCTCAAGAATCAGGACCCGCGCAGCCGGGTCGTGGCGGTCGCCGGCAAGGACCGCGCCGCGGTCATGATGGGCGGGCACCTGATCGATGACGCCTGGTTCTGGGACGGGCATGCCTACGTCACGCTGCCGCTATCCGCGCAGGCCACCCCGCCGATCGTAGCGGCCGTCAACGAACGCGTCGCACTCGCGATCGCACATCCGGTGCCACCCGCCCTGCCGGCCGCCTGCCGTTCGCGCTCCGTGCCGGTGGCGGTCGGCGATCATGCGGTGGGCACGTTGCAGAGGCGAGCGGCGGGTGATTTCAAGGCCTTTCGAACCTCACTGGAATTTGACCGGGCCACCACCGACATTGCGATCGAGCTGATCAGGACGATGCGCCTGGGCGAGGGTCAGGCCATCGACCTGATCGCGATCGGGCTGTCCGCAACCGATTACGTGGGCCACACCTTCGGCACCGACGGCGCGGAGATGTGCGCGCAGATACTGGGCGTGGACCAGAATGTCGGCCGGATCCTGGCCGCGCTCGATGCGGGCCGCACTCCGTATGTCCTGGTCCTGACGGCGGACCATGGCGGGCTTGACCTGCCGGAACGAAATCGCCTGCGCGGCATCGGCTCCGCCGCGCGCGCCGATGAAGCGCTCGATGCCGATCGCATCGGCAAGGCGATCGCCGCTGAATTCGGCCTGCCGGGATCGGCACTGCTCGGCACCGGGTACTTTGGCGATATCTACCTGTCGCGCCAGATCCCAGCGGACCTCAAGGCTAAGGTACTCGCGCGCGCGCGCGAGCTCTACCAGGCGCAGCCGCAGGTCGCCGGCGTGTACAGCGCGGCCGAGCTGGGCGCGCTGCCGGCGCCTTCAGGCCCTGCCAGTGACTGGTCATTGCCTGAACGCCTGCATGCAAGCTTTGATGCGACGCGCTCCGGCGATCTGCTCGTGGCGCCGGTGCCGTATGTCACGATGCTGCCGCTCTCGTCCGGATTCGTCGCGCATCATGGCTCGCCATGGAACTATGACCGGCGCGTGCCGATTTTATTTTATTGGCCGGGCATGGCCGGGTTCGAGCAGGTCCTTCCGGTCGAGACCGTCGATATCCTGCCGACGCTCGCGGCGCTGATCGGCCTGGCTGTACCCAGCGCGCAGATCGATGGCCGCTGCCTCGATCTGGATCCAGGCCCGGCGGACACCTGTGCGCACGGCGCGCCCTGAAGGCGCGTAGCAACCGGGCATGAACGCCAGTCACACATGACGTTAAAGGCAAAACTGATTGCGTGGGTCGTGGGCGTATTGCTGGCGCTGCTGCTGGTGGAGATTGGCGTCATCAGCGGCTTCCTGCTGCCACGCTTCGAGCAGATCGAAACCGGCAATGCCCAGGCCTCGATGCGGCGCATCGACTTGGGCGTTCAAAACGCGCTCGCCGGCCTCCGGGTGTCGGCGACCGACTGGGGTAACTGGGCGGATACCTACCGGTTCATGCAGGATCGCAACGCCGATTTTGCCAATGAGAACCTGAATGTTATTTCGATGAAGCAGCTGCACCTGACGATGCTTGCAATCATCGATGCGAGCGGCGATATCGTCTGGTCCGACAGCCTCGATCCGGCCACCGAGAAATCGCTGAAGATCGACGTCCTGGATGGGCCGCAGCTGCCGGCCAGCTTTCCATGGCTCGAGAGCCTGCACGACGGTAAATCCCATGATGGCCTGATCGCGACGAACCAGGGCGCCATGCTCGCGGCGGTCGCGCCGATACTGAACGGCTATGCGCAGGGACCGCTGCGCGGCCTGATGCTGATGGGGCGCCTGCTGACGATGACCGAGCTGAATGCGATCGGCCGCAGCGCGCAGACGGTGGTCAGTATCGAGGCGATCCATGATCCGAGCGGGCGCTTCTCACTGCCGCCGCCGCGCGGCGTGTACGCGGGCATCGGCGACCGCACGCTGGTCACGCATGACATGATGCAGATCTCGCGCACCTTCCACGATGTGTATGGTGATCCGGTCCTGTCGCTGAAGGTAAACATTCCGCGCGACATTTCCGCCAATGCCCGCTCGACGATCGGCTATATGCTGGCGATCGTGACAGGCGTTTCGGCGGCATTGCTGCTGATCCTGCTGGGCGTCCTGAATCGTCTCACGGCGCGCATGGAGCGGGCCAAGGCCGACGCCGAGGCGGAGGCTGCGGCGAAGACCAGTTTCGTCGCCATCATGAGCCACGAGATCCGCACGCCCCTGAATGCGATCCTGGGGTTCACGCACCTGTGCCTGCAATCGGCGCTGAATCCGAAGCAGCTCGATTATCTGGCCAAGATCCAGCACGCGAGCTCGACGCTGATGCAGATCGTCAACGACATCCTGGATTTCTCCAAGCTGGAGGCGAACCTGGTCGAGCTCGAGGATGCGCCCTTTGCGCTGATGAGCGTGCTGACCGGCGTCGAATTCATTGTTGGCGACCAGGCTCGGCGCAAGGGCCTGAGCTTCTCGATCGAGCGCGCCTCCGATGTGCCCTCGGAGCTGCGCGGCGATGCATTGCGCCTGGAGCAGATCCTGCTGAACCTCGTCAGCAATTCGGTCAAGTTCACTTCCAGCGGGTCCGTCGACATCAAGATCGCGGTCATCGCAACGGGCGCGCAGTCGGTGGAGCTGGAGTTTCGCATCGTGGACACCGGTATCGGGCTCTCCGATGAGCAGATCGGCAGGCTGTTCCATGCGTTCACGCAGGCAGACAGCTCAACGACGCGCCAGTACGGCGGTACTGGCTTGGGGCTTGCGATCTGCAAGAAGCTCGTGCAGGCAATGGGCGGGCGGATCTGGGCCGAGGGGCGCCTGGGCGAGGGCAGCCTGTTCGCGTTTACCGCGAAGTTCGGGCGCCTGCACACGGCGCTCGCGATGCCGCAGACGCTCGCGGAACCGCCGCTCGCGCCCGCAGGTCCCGCGATGGCCGATATCATGGCGAGCCTGAAGGGCGCCCGCATCCTGGTGGTCGAAGACAATGAATTCAACCAGCAGGTCATTGCCGAGTTGCTGGAGCAGGTCGGCGCGAGCGCAGCGCTCGCGGGCACGGGCGAGGACGCGCTACGCCAACTCTCGGGGGATCAGCGCTTTGATGCCGTGCTGATGGATGTGCAGATGCCCGACATGGATGGCTACGAGGCCACGCGCGCGATCCGCGCGATGCCGGGGCATGAGCAGCTGATCGTGATTGCAATCACCGCAAACGCGACCCCGGAAGATCGCGCCCGCTGCCTCGAGGCCGGCATGACGGATTTCCAGCCGAAGCCGATCGATCCGCAGGCCCTTTACCGCACGCTGTCGCGCTGGCTCGGCGCGCGCTAGTTGATCGGGTGCGGAAGGGACTCGATTTTCGCAGTTGTGATCTTGTCCGTGTACTGGTTGCCGAAGTGGCTGCGCACGAAATTGACGACCTCGGCAATGTCCGCGTCACTGATATGCACCTCGCCAAAATTGACTGACGGATCGAAGGGCTTGCCCAAGGCCGGCATGGCACGGCGACCCAGCAGCACCGTCACCGCGACATACTCAGCCGACTTGAGCGCCGGATTCGCGGCGAGCGCGGGATACTTGCCGGCGCCGACCCCGCCTTGCGCCTGGGGCATGTGGCAGCCCTGGCAGATGTGCGCGTAGAGCTCGGCGCCGCCCGCACCGGCCGCCGCCGGGGCCGCCGCCCCCTTCATGTTGCCCGGCGTATCGGCAAAGCCGCTGGTAGCGGCAAGTGCGGCCAGCAAGGCGCCCGCGACATAGATGCTCTTCATGATTTTGCTCCCTTCGCCACTGCGCGCTGATGCAATCGGCCAATGGCATCGAGCGAGGAAGTGACGGCGCCTTCCTGCCAGCCCGGAATATACGAGGCATGCTCACCGGCGAGGACAATGCGGCCATCGATTGCGCACAGGTTCTCATAGTGCTTGCCGCGGGAATCCTCATTCCAGACTCCGAAGCAGCCCAGCGTGAAGGGCACGCGATGCCAGGCGACTGCCACGCCGTTGTCGAACTCGGTGCGGTACTGCGGGTGGATCTGCGAGCCATAGTCGATTGCGCGCTTCACGCGCGCATCGGGTGTCATCGAGGTGAATTCCATCGCGTCCATGCCCCAGATATAGGCGCCCAGCAACACCCCCTTGCCGGCGTCGTGAAAGCCATAGCTCGGGTAGCCGATGTTCACGATCGGCAGGTCCGTATAGCTGATGCCGCCGTAGATATGATCGTCCTCTTCCCAGAAGCGGCGCTTGAACTGCAGACCGACCTTGACCGCGGAGGCATACGGGACCGCGCCGATGGCCGCAGCCATCGGGGCGCCGACATTCATGTCGATCTGCGACAGGATGCTCAACGGAATGGTGCACACGCACCAGTCGGCCGATGCGGTCAGGGCAGGGCCCGCTGCCACGCCCTTGACCGGGGCTGCCGCCGTCGTGTCCTCATAGGTCACCGTCACGCCGTGATCGCTTTGCTTGATCTGCGTGATCTTGGCGTTGTAGCGGATCAGCTCGCCGAGTGCACGGCCGAAGGCTTCGCCGATCTTGCCCATGCCACCGACGGGCTGCATCAAGGATTGCTGCGTGTCGTATTCATCGGCGAACGCAATGCCCTGCCAGATCCCGGATTGCAGGATCTCGCTGAGGCCGATCGGCTTGGAAAATTCCGGACGGGCGTCGAGGCCGCCACCCGGGGGGCGCTCGAAGCCGCGCCGTTCATTGCTGCGCTGGCCCGCGACATACTGGAAGTTTTTATCGAGGGCGCCCCAGTCGCGTAGCGACTCGAGCAGCCGTTCGCGGTCTTCCGCGCTGACCTGCTGGTCGAGCGCATTCTGCTTGGTCGCCTTGGCGAGCAGTTCCGCGACTTGTCCCTGATAGTCGGCCTTGACCTCGCGGTAGCGTTGCGGCTTGCCGCCGAAGCCCTTCCGGCTATGCACGTAGGCGTTGTAGTTGATCTGCACGAACGGTTCGAGCGGCACGTTCAGTTTCTTGCAATAACTCAGGATGCCGCGGTGATGGTAGGGCAGGCGCCACGGGCCCGGATTGATGTAATGATCCTTGTCGAACTGGCATTCCTGCGCGTAGCCGCCGAGCTCGGTAAATTTATCTCCGCCACGCAAGGTCCAGTTGCGACCCCCCGGCCGCGAGTTGTATTCCAGCACCTGGACTTGGTAGCCGGCGGCGCGCAGCTCGTACGCGGCGACCATGCCGGCGATGCCGGCACCCAGCACGAGAACGGTTGCGCCCTTAGGCGCGCCCTGCAGGTTGATCGGGCCGGTGTAGGTGGAATCGGCCGCGAAGCCTAAGCTGCTCATGGCCTGGTACATGGCTGCGTTGCCTGCGGTCAGACCAATCATGCGCAGTAATTGGCGGCGGCTGAGCCCGGTGGAATCGTCAAGTGATGTAGATGACATATTGTCCTGAGTTTACAGCAATGCAGTGGCGACGTCGGTAGATATGCCCGCGGGTTTCTCGGCCGGCGCGTAGCGCTTTTTCGGCAGGCCGTCCCTGCCGATCAGAAACTTGGTGAAATTCCATTTGATGGACTCGAGGCCGAGCAGGCCGGGGCAGGCTTTTTTCAGGTACTGGTACAGCGGATGGGCGGCCGC
The DNA here is from genome assembly GCA_025355645.1 of Gammaproteobacteria bacterium. Lineage (GTDB taxonomy): Bacteria > Pseudomonadota > Gammaproteobacteria > Steroidobacterales > Steroidobacteraceae > Bog-1198. The sequence continues at coordinate 128,350 of JANXZG010000053.1, forward strand.
CCCGTTGACCTCGACCTTGGCAAACAACGGGAAGCTGACCTCGTAGGTCAGGGAGCAGAATTCGCGGATGGCCGCCTCATCCCCGGGTTCCTGGTGGCCAAACTGATCGCATGGAAATCCCAGCACGGAAAACCCCTGGTCTTGGTATTGCCGGTACAGCGCTTCGAGCCCCGTGTACTGCGGCGTAAAGCCGCATTTGCTCGCGACGTTAACAATAAGCAGCACTTGCCCACGAAAATCGCTCATAGGTTGCAGCGCACCGTCGATTTTACGCGCCGAAAACCCGTAGACGTCCATCCCTCTGATCCTTCGCCAGCGTATAGTTATGGGCCAATATTACCGGTTTTTGGAATACATCATGCAATCGCGAACAATTTTCGTGGGTGGGATAACTTTGCTCGGCGCCGTCGTGGCGCTTGCGGCCGTTCTTGCCCCCCGCATGTCGAACCTGCGCCATGGCGCCGCCATCACCCCGGGCACATCGCAGCTGGTGGCATTCACGAGTCGCGGGCTTGGCGCGCATAGCACGCCCGATGTCGGCAAGATGGACGCCGCGCTCGCGGACCTTGCGCGCCACGCACCCAGAATACGGCCCGGCCACGAGTTGGAAGACCTGCACTCGATGAACCCCGCGGCGCGCTTTCGCCCGGCCGACCTCGATGGCCAGTCCCTCGTGCTGATCGATGCGGTGACTCGCGGCGATGCGAACGAGCTGAAGGCCGCGCTTCTCGGCCTGGGGCTGGAACACGCGTCAGTCTATTCGAACGATGTCGGCGGCTGGCTGCCCGTCAGCCGGATCGCGGATGCTGCGGCACGCCCCGAGGTCTCCTCGATCCGTGCGACGATGGTTCGCGCGCGCGCCGCAGTTGCGACGCAGGGCGATTACGTCCAGCGCAGCAGCCTGGTGCGATCCTCAATCCCGTCACTGACCGGGGCCGGTGTCACGGTCGGCGTGCTATCGGATAGCTTTGACTGCTATGCGGTCTATGCGCAGCCGGGCAGCGGCGTGCCCGTTGGGGGCTTTACCGGTTACGCCTTCAACGGCTTCACCGCCACGGCCGCGGATGACGAGGCCGATGGCGCGCTGCCAGCGACTGTCAACGTGTTGGCGGAGCCGTTCACCCAGAAACCGACCGCGGCTGGGAATTGCCTGAACTATGGCAAGCCGGACCAGGCGCCCTTCACCGATGAGGGCCGCGCGATGATGCAGGTTGTGCACGCAGTGGCGCCGGGCGCGAGCTTGATGTTTTTCACGGGCGATGACAGCGAGGCGGCCTTCGCGAACGGCATCCTCACGCTCGCCGGGAATGGCGCGAAAGTCATCACGGATGACCTCGGTTATTTCGATGAGCCGTTCTACCAGGACGGCATGATCGCGCAGGCGATCGACGCCGCGGCAGGCAACGGCGTCGCGTATTTTTCCGCGGCCGGCAACAATGCCGACTCTTCCTGGGAGAGCACCGCGCCGAGTTTCGGCGCCGTTGCCTCAAGCGGGCCGAACGCGGGCGAGCGGCTGCTGAACTTCGACACCAGCGGGACGACCACGGCGACCAGCCTCCCCATCACGATCAACCCGTTATTTCCCGGGCAGTTCCTTGGCGTCGTGGTGCAATGGGACCAGCCCTATTCGACCGGCGCGCCGGCCTCGCCGGGTGCCACCAGCCATATCAATGTGTGCGTGACCGGCGCCACCGGCACGTACCTGATCGTGGGCAACGATGGCAATCCCGTGACCTGCACGGGCGCCAATGCCACCGGCGTCGATCCGGTGCAGATCCTGATCATCGGCAATCCGGCGAGTGCTTCGGGCAACACGGCGCCAGAGGTCCTCGGCCTTTCGATCGGCCTCGCTGACGCTACGGGCGCGCCCGGTCGGCTGATCGTCTCGGTGCAGACCGACGGACAGACGAACCCGCCGCCGATCGGCCAGTATGCGACCCACAGCGAATCACTGCAGGGGCATGCGGGGGCAGCGGGGGGGGCGGCCGTCGGTGCCGCATTTTTCTTCCAGACGCCGCAATGTGGCACCAGCCCTGCGCTGCTTGAGCCCTACTCCGCGCAGGGCGGGGCGCCGGTGCTGTTCGATACCTCGGGCAACCGGCTCGCGACCCCGATCCTGCGCCAGAAGCCGGATTTCGTCGCGCCGGATGGCATCAACACGACCTTCCTGGGTTTCCTGATCGCCCAGAACACGATCAACGGGATCGCTGTCGGCAACGACGGACTGCTGCCGACATCGGTCGCCGCCTGCCAGAACAACCCGAGTTTCCCGAATTTCTTCGGCACCTCGGCGGCCGCGCCGCACGCCGCCGGCATTGCCGCACTGATGCTGCAGGCAAACTCCACGCTGACCCCGGCCGCGATCTACCAGACGCTGCGCCTCAGTGCCTTGCCGATGACCGGCAGTGGGCCTACGCCGAATTTCTCCTCAGGCTACGGGTTCATCCAGGCCGATGCGGCCTTTGTCATTCCCGCGCTCACGCTATCGGCCAATTCGACTGCGCTCGGCAGCACGAGCACGCTGAGCTGGACGACAGTGGACGCGAGCGCCTGCACGGCGACCGGTGACTGGAGCGGGGCACAGCTTGCGAACGCCACGGTAACTCTGAAGCCGCTCGTCGCAGGCGTAACCAATTACACGCTGACCTGCACGAATGCGACCGGCGCGTCCGCGGCGAGCACCGTCTCGTTAAGCACCACGGCGTCGGTGCAGCCTACGGCAGTCCTGTCCCTCGGTGCGGCCTCGATTGTGCTCGGGCAATCGACGAGCCTGACCTGGTCTTCAACCAACGCCACCGCATGCACAGCCTCCGGCAGCTGGACTGGCGCGGTCGCGCTCAGTAACACCAAGACCGTGTCCCCGGCTGCGGTCGGCACTTATACCTATACTTTAAGCTGCAGCAATGCCTCCGGCAGCTCGCCGAGCACCTCGGTCACGCTGGCAGTCACCGCCGCACCCGCCTCGGGCGGCGGCGGTGGGGGCGGCGCGCTGGATGTGCTGACGCTCTTCGGACTTGCCGGCCTCGCGCTCGCCAAAAAAAAGCAGCCGCACTAGTAATACCACCGCAACAACAGCGCTAAGACATTATGTGGAATCGATTGCCGCAAAATGCGGTGGTAGCGGCGATGGTGTACATTGCGGGCGGCTTTGCTCACTAAAAGACAATCAGCCAAGAATAATTTGAATCTGGTATTTGCCCAAGCAATCTCCGGTAGCGTTGCTCCAAGGCAAAAATTAATTTAGAGGAAAGCTTCCATGCGCGCAATAATAGCTTCGATACTATTAACGATCGCGCTCCCGATAGCTTACGCATCAGCTGCGAGCACACCGACGAGCGGTGCGGCACAAACCTTGTTCGAGTTCGTGAGCGCTTCCGGTGATTATGTCGGCCAAGGGCAAACTGTCGTGCTTACTCCGGCCCAAGTCACGTTCAACCCTCAGGGCGCCAGTGCTGGCACTTCTGTCGTTTCCTTCTTTATGAATAATTTCAGCATGGCCCCACCGGGCGGCCCGTATATCGACTGGACAGTTGATTTAGCTGCACCAAACGGAGCTCCGTTAACTGTCGGTTCGTATCCCAACGCGACTCGCTATCCTTTTCAGGCAGCGAACGTTCCCGGCCTATCGATCTACGGCGACGGCAGGGGTTGCAACCAGGACTTTGGGCAATTTCAAGTGCTGGAAATCGCTTTTGACCCATCGAGCAATACGCTGAGCCGATTCGCCGCCGACTTCGTCCAGACTTGCGAGTCGCTGTCGGCGCCGCCTTTGGTTGGCGCGATTCGTTACAACTCGAGCATTCCCCCTCCCGAACTGATTGCACCGATTATCAATATAGCAGCCATGCGAAATGCGACCGGTTGTTATGAGGCGACGTCACCTGCCGGGACGCTTGTTGAAGCCAGCGCTTCGGCGGCCGGCGGCGCCAATCTGGAATATACGTGGTCGACATCTACAGGTTTGACGGCAAGCGGGGCCACATTCGCGGTGCAAGTGGACTTGGGCCAGACCGCCACGCTATTTCTCACAGCTACTGACTCGGTTACGGGTAAAGCTGCCACGACGACCGCTCAACTCTGCTCGTCGGATACGACGCCTCCTACAATTAAAATCATTTCGCCTGTCTCCGGCGAGGCTTACCATGAGTTGCCGCATTTAAATGTCAAAGTCTCAGACGTCGTGGACAAGAGGATCAAACAAGTCAGCGTCGCCATAGGCGAGAACGCGGAATACTCGTTGGATCATTTCGAGCAACTCAGAACAGTGCTTACAGCCCGACATGCGATAGGCGATATGATCGAAACTGAAATAACTGTAACGGCAACGGACGCATCCGGCAATACGGGGCAGGCAAGCGTAAACGTGCTAATCGAAAAGCGATTGCGCTAATCGGTGGATCGAAGAGCGCGTAGGGGCTCTGCTTCCTGCTAGCTAGGGGTATCGATGAACAGCTACGCTTCGCACTGGAGTCTTGATCCTGCTGTCACCTACCTGAACCACGGTTCCTACGGCGCCTGTCCAACGGCCGTGCTAAAGCTGCAGACGCAGCTGCGTGACGAGCTGGAACGAGAGCCGGTGGATTTCCTGTCGCGGCGCCTGCCGGGACGCTTGCAGGAGGCGCGCACAGCGCTGGCGAATTTCGTCGGCGCCAATCCTGCCGACCTGGCCTTTGTCGTGAATGCGACGATGGGCGTCAATGCCGTGCTGCGCTCGCTTTCCTTTGCGCCGGGCGATGAGCTGCTGACCACCAGCCATGTCTACGCGGCCTGTCACAAGACCTTGCGTTATGTCGCGCATCGCACCGGCGCACGCATCGTGATCGCTTCCCTGCCATTTCCGGTTGCCGACGATGAGCAGATCCTCTCCGCCGTGCTCGCGGCCGTGACCGGGCGCACAAAAATTGCGCTGATCGATCACATCACGAGCCCAACGGCGCTGATTCTGCCGATCGAGCGGCTGGTGCGCGAACTCGATCAGCGCGGCGTCGATACGCTGGTCGACGGCGCGCACGTGCCTGGCATGATCCCGCTCGCGCTCGATCAGATCGGCGCTGCGTATTACACCGGTAACTGCCACAAATGGCTGTGCTCGCCGAAGGGCGCGGCATTCTTGCATGTGCGGCGTGACCGGCAGGAGGGTCTGCATCCGACCGTGATCAGCCACGGCTACAGCAGCGGTTTTCATGCGGAATTCGACTGGACCGGCACGGCGGAGCCCTCCGCATGGCTTTGCGTCCCGGAGGCGATCCGCTGCATGGGCGCCTTGCTGCCGGGCGGCTGGCCGGCGCTGATGGCGCATAATCGTGCCACCGCGATTGCTTGCCGCAAGCTCGTGCAAGAGGCGATCGGCGCGAAAGACGCCGCGCCCGAGCACATGCTGGGCTCGATGGCCGCGGTGCTGCTGCCCAAGGGCGCGAAGGGATCGGTTGCGGATAATTTCGATCGCGACCGCGTCACGACGTGGATCCGCGAGCGCGGCATCGAGAGCTGGTTCCATGATGAGCCGCGGCCGCTGCTGCGCATCTCCGCGCAGATCTACAACGATGCGGAGCAATACCGGCGCCTGTCCGTGCTGCTAAAAGAGGCGCTGCATGGCGCATGAGAAAAGCGCGATCGTTGCGCGCCTGTCCACCTTCGATACCGCGATGGTGGTGTTCAGCCTGGTCGTTGGCATCGGTATATTCCGCGCGCCGGCCATTGTGGCGGCTGCTGCTGGCAGCACCGAACTGTTCTTCGCCGCCTGGGTGCTCGGCGGCCTGATTGCGCTCGTTGGCGCGCTGACCTTCGCCGAGATCGGCGCCCGCTATGCGCGCGCCGGCGGTTACTACCGTGTCGTGGCCGAGTGCTATCACCCGGCGCTTGCCTTCATGCTGAACTGGTGCCAGACGCTGATGCAAGGAGCGGGCGCTGCGGGCGTGGCCTACATCGGCGTCGATTACCTGGGGCCACTGGTGCTGCCGCCGGGCTGGCAGGGACCCCATGCATCGCTGATCATGGCCTGCGCGCTGATGCTCGTGCTGCTAGTTCTGAATTACATCGGCATCCGCAGTGGTGCGCGCACGCAAAATATCCTGTCGATGCTGAAGATCGCGATGATGATCGGCCTTGGCGTGTTTGCGTTGCTGCTGGCCTCGCGCGCAGCGCCCGCGGCTGCGCCCCTGATCGGCGCGGCACCGCTGCGGCCATGGAGCACGCGGCTGCTCGCCGCATTGGTGCCCTGCTTCTACGCCTACGGTGGGTACCAGCTGACGATGAACCTCAGTGCGGATATCAAGGACTCGAGCCGCCGGCTGCCCATCGCCATTGTCTCAGGCATGCTCGCGGTCGTGGCGCTTTACCTGCTGCTGAACCTCGCCTACCAGCAGATCATCGGCATTGATCACCTGCCGGGCGAGAAACTCGTTGCCGCGGCACTCGCGCGCGCGACGTTCGGGCACTGGGGCGATGCGGTCGTGTCGGTGGCGATATTTTTTTCGGCCGCCGGATTTGTCAACGCCACGATCCTGCAGATGCCACGTACCTTTTACGCGATGTCCGAGGATGGCGTGCTGCCCAAGATCTTTCGCTGGGTCAACCCGAAGACTCAGGTGCAGGAAGTCGGCCTGATCGCCTTCGGCGTGACGATGCTGGTGCCGGCATTTTTCCTGGACTCGTTCGACAAGCTGCTGAACTACGTGATCTTCACCGACAACCTGACGCTGGCGGTCGTCGCCTCGACCCTGTTTGTGTTGCGCCGTCGCAAGGTGGCCTCGACCGGGTTCGTGATGCCGGGTTACCCCTGGCTGCCAGCGATTTATTTTGTGTGCCTCGTCGCAGCGTCGATGCGGGTATTGGTCACAGAACCCAAGCTCGCGCTGGCCGGAACGGTGCTGTTTTTGACCGGTGCACCCCTGTTCCTGCTGGGTCGGGGCGTCAGCCGCTAAGGGAACGAGAACTGCGTCCCGAAGATGGCGATTTCGACTTGTCATTATGGCCCCGAAAGGCCAAATTTGCGGCATGTTCGCTGAATTTGACCGACCGTTGCCGCACGCGGGGGACGATGACGTCGTGGCCGCGCCTGAGGCCAGTCCCAACGCCATTCCGGCGTGGGTCGATCGGGCGCTGCTCGCCCTGGTTGTCTACACCGCCATCTGCTCGGTCTGGATGCTGGGCGACTTCGGCGGCAAGGTCGTTTCCTATTACGTGGGCCTGCTGGCCGACTCGCTCCCGAATACCCTGACCGTCCTGGTCGCCGCAGCCACCGCGCGCCATCTCGAGCCGGGACGCTTGCGCAAGGCGTGGATCTTCCTGACGGTCGCCCACACCATGAACCTGACCGCCGGCAGCATCGGCGTCTGGTCCTGGCTGCATGGGATCGATCCGTTCCCGGGCATCGCGGATTTTGTTTTTCTGGCCTATTACCCGGTCATGTTCATCGCGGTGTTCTACCTGATCCGCGCCGCAGCGGTGCGCGTGCCGTGGCTGCAGATCGCGCTCGACGGCACGATCTTCGTGGTGGGCTTCGGCGCATTCTTCTGGTTCCTCGTGATCCGCCCGGCCACCACCGTCAACGAAGTCGACGTGATCAAGCACGCCCTGTCCGAGACCTACCTCGCGATGAACTGTGTCGTGCTGCTGTGCTTTGGCGTCGCGCTGATGGCGGGCGCCGGCAATCCTGCCGGGCGCCGGGTGCCGCTGCTGCTGGTGATGGGATTCGCGACCAACTTCCTCGCCGACATCATCTGGGCGCTCGCGAAGGTCAATGGGCATTACCTGGCGGGCGGCCTGCAGGACATCCTGTATCTGGCCTCGGCGCTGCCACTGTGCTTCGCCGCGCGCGAGCAGATGCGCGCCGAGGCCGCGTCCACGCGCACGACCTCGTTCAAGCTCGATCTCGTGGCCCGATCGATGCCGTATGGCGCGATGCTGTGCGCTTTCCTCGTGCTCGCCTACTTCACGCGCCCCGACCAGGGGGGACCTGCGACCACGATGACGGCGGTCGTGTTCGCGCTGGGACTGCTGCTGATGGTGCGCCAGACCGTGCTGCTGCGCGAGGATGCCTCGATCCGCGAGCGCCGCGCCGCGAACCTGGTTGAACAGCGCTACGCCTCGCTGATCGCAAATGCATCCGATGTCATCATGATCGTCGATCTTGACCGGGTCGTGCGTTTTGCCTCGCCCGCCACCGAGCGCACACTCGGCTTGAAGCCCTCGGAGATTGTCGGCCGCAGCCTTCCGGAGCTGTGGACCGGCGAGGATAGCGAGCGGCTCAGAATGTTCCTGGACGATGTCGCCGTCACCGCTGGCGGCAGCGTCGGACCCGAGGAGCTGCGCCTCGTGCGCGGTCCGGCGCGCTATGTGCTCGAGATCGTCGGCAGCAACCTGACCGATGACCCGGCCGTGAAGGGCCTGTCACTGAACTTTCGCGACATCAGCGAGCGCAAGGCGCTTGAGGAGCAGCTGCGTGAACTCGCCTTCCACGACCCGCTGACGCTGCTCGCGAACCGCAACCTGTTCCGCGACCGCGTACAGCATGCGCTGACGCTGGCAAGGCGCGGCCGGCAAAGCGTCGCTGTGATGTTTTTAGACCTTGATGACTTCAAGGACATCAACGATACGCTCGGCCATGACGCGGGCGACCGGCTGTTGCAGGCGGTTGCGCAGCGCCTGGTCAAGGCGACGCGCGCGGCCGATACGGTGGCAAGACTGGGTGGGGACGAATTTGGCATTTTGCTTGAGGAGATCGCGACCAGTGCGGAAGCCGAACGCGTGGCGACCGCGCTGATCGAGGCGCTCGATACGCCCGTGTCCTTGGGATCGACCGAGGTGCGGGTCGCGGCCACGATCGGCGTTGCCTTCTCGGCGCCGGGTTCCGGGGCCGAGGCGCTGCTGGGCAAGGCTGATATCGCGATGTATCACGCGAAGTCAGCCGGCAAGAATCGCTACGCGATATTCAAGCCTGAGATGCAGGAACTGCTGCAGGAGAGGATCCGGCTCGAGGGCGATCTCGGACGCGCCCTCGCCAATGATGAGCTGTATCTCGAGTACCAGCCGATCGTCGATCTGGGCACGCGTAGCCTGCTGGGCGTCGAGGCGCTGGTGCGTTGGCGCCATCCGGAACTCGGCGTGCTGATGCCGGCGCGCTTTATCCAGATGGCCGAGGAGTGCGGGCGCATCGTTGCAATCGGCCGCTGGGTGCTTGCGCGGGCCTGCCGTGACATCGTTGCCTGGCGCGGCGAAGTCGCTGGCGGGGATAGCCTGCGGGTAGCCGTCAATATATCGGGCCGGCACCTGCAGCACGGCGACCTGGTGGGGGATGTGTCGACCGCGCTGCGCGAGTCGGGGCTTGAGCCTGGCAACCTCGTGATCGAGCTGACCGAAAGCACGATCATGTATAACACCGACATCAATCTCGAGCGCCTGCGCCAGCTGAAGTCCTTAGGAGTGCGCCTCGCGATCGATGACTTCGGCACGGGATATTCGTCGCTGTCGTACCTGCATCGCTTCCCGATCGACATCCTGAAGATCGACCGGTCATTCGTCACCCGCCTGACGCACGCCGACGATGGCCCGGAGCTTGCGCGCGCGGTCATCACGCTGGGCGATACGCTCGGGCTCGACTCGGTCGCCGAGGGCATCGAACTCGAGTCGCAGGTCGTAGCGCTGCTGCACCTCGGTTGCGTGGCCGGACAGGGTTATTTGTTTTCGCAGCCCTGCACGCTCGAAGCCCTGGCAAAGAGTCCGTTCGTGGCGCGGCGCAACGTGCTCTGGACCGAGCAGGTCGCGGTCGCTGACCAGTCTCCGTCCGGGCGCTTCCCTGCGCTGACCGCTCCTGTTATTCGCGCCGTCAGCGCGGGCTGATTTCGAGGGCAGCCAGCCGACAATGACCGGAGGGAGGAATGCCATGAGGAAGATCAGACGGATCCCCTGGGCGGCATCAAGGCCCTGTGGCACTTGCAGCGATTCTGGGCGGGCTGACCTGCCGACTTCGATCCAGTTAACGGTGTCGCGCGATTTGCCGCTTACTTATTGAGTGCTCTGCGCTGCATTTTGCTGCGCCTGCCTAAGTGTGTCGCGTATGAGGTTGTCGATGTGCTGAGTGTAGATCTCGGCCAGCGCCTCAACGTTTTCTCCGGATCGATCGAGCATGACGCGCGCGGCAGAGGATGCTGACGTCGCCCTCTGCTGTTTATCTTCGAGGCTGATGTGGTCGTAATTGAATAAACCTATCCGATAGGTTAATATTTAATATGCCAACTGTGTTTCGAATCCATGGCATGCAGTTCGTGCTCTGGCCCAACGACCACGGTCCGGCGCATGTTCATGTGTTCTCGGCGGATGCCGAGGAGACGATTCTCCCGGGGCGAGCCGGGCGGATTGCCGCGGCTCCTTGAGAATCGGCGCATGGGAAGACGCGACGTGGCCAAAGCGTTGAAAGCTGTGCTCGAGCATCAATTGATACTACGGCATCGGTGGAGTGAGATTCATGGTTGACTGGATCAACAGTGAGATAACGCGCGCATATGAGCGTGCGACCAAAGCTGGGGAGGCGCGCTTGGCGCGCGAGCCTCATGCAGCCAAGGCACATTACGATGCACGCAAGGCGCGGCTCGTGGTCGAACTCACGAACAGCGTGATTCTGATGCTGCCGCCCAAGTTGCTGCAGGGCCTAGAAAGCGCCAGCGCGGCGCAACTGTCGAAGGTGCAGATCGCGCCACTCGGAACAGGGTTGCACTGGGAGGCGCTCGACGCGGATCTCGGCATTGCCGAGTTGGCCAGCGGCATTTTTGGCAAGAAAACGTGGATGAGCGAATTGGCACGCCAAGCGGGGTCGCGGACGTCGGCGCGCAAAGCGACGAGTTCTCGGGAGAACGGCAGGCGCGGCGGCCGGCCTCGCCTGCGCAAATCGTCCTGATCGCTATGCCCCCGTCGCGTCGCGAGGTTTTGGTGTCGGCTGCGGCCTTGGCCTCCTTTTCCGCGGAGGGGATGATGCAAACCTCAAACACGACGACAGCCGCCTCTTCGCCGGCGGCAGGTACGCCGGCGTCCGAGCCTTCCCCAGAGCGAACACATAGCGGCAGCGCCATCACCGATGACGGCGTCCGACTCTATTATGAAGAGACGGGATCTGGTGTTCCTGTTATTTTAGTTCACGAGTTCGCGGGAGATCATCGCAGCTGGGAACCGCAAGTGCGCTTCCTGTCACGATGGTTTCGCTGCATCACATTCAACGCGCGTGGATACCCGCCCTCTGACGTGCCCGAGGATGCGACACGGTACTCCCAAGCGCGGGCATGCGACGACATCCGCGATGTTCTCGCACACCTGCGCGTCGAGCGCGCACACATCATCGGGATCTCGATGGGCGGCTTCGCGACGCTGCACTTTGGCTTGGCCTATCCATCCCGGGCGCGATCGCTGCTGATCGCCTCATGCGGATACGGAGCAGATCCGGATAGACACGCGGAATTCCAGGCTGAGATGGAAACCACCGCGGCTCGGATCGAGCACGAGTCAATGGCCGAGTTCGCGAAGAGCTACGCCCTTGGGCCAGCACGCGTGCAACTTCAGAACAAGGACCCCCGGGGCTGGAGTGAGTTCGCCGCCCAATTGGCCGATCACTCAACGCGGGGCTCAGCATTGACTATGCGCGGAGTCCAGA
>JANXZG010000092.1 GCA_025355645.1 Gammaproteobacteria bacterium
GTCCTGGCGGGCAAGCACGCGCGCGATCACGAACAGAAGATCCGACAGGCGGTTCAAATAAATCATGACGTCGGCGCCGACGCTCTCTTCGCGCGCCAGGCTCCAGCAGACGCGTTCCGCGCGCCGGCAAATCGTACGCGCCATGTGCGCCGCGGCTGCCGCCGGTCCGCCGCCCGGCAGGATGAATTCCTTCAGCGGCGGCAGCGGCTCGTTGAACGAATCGAGCTGCTCCTCGATGCGCCTGGCGTATTCCGGCGCGATCTTGCGCGTCCCCGGAATGCACAGCTCGCCACCCAGGTCGAACAGATCATGCTGTACGTCGGTCAGGCATTTGCGCACCGCGTCGGGCAGTTGTGGCATCGCCAAAATGACGCCAATGGCACTATTGGTCTCATCGACTGTGCCGTAGGCCTCGACCCGCAGGCTGTCCTTCGGCACGCGCGTGCCATCGCCCAGGCCGGTCGTGCCTTCATCGCCGGTGCGGGTGTAGATCTTGCTGAGTCGGTTACCCATGATTCCCTCTAGAACCAACTGTAATTAAAAGAGATGCTGATCCGATCCCCACGCCCGGTACTGGCCGTCACCTCGTGGCGCAGCCAGCTCTCATAAAGGAAAAAACCGCCGGCCTCGGCGGGCATGACGACCCAGGTCTGCGAACGTGCCGCCGCAGTCGATTTGCGCGGCGGGGAAGCCATCATTTGCACCAGGCGCGGATCCTCGAACTTCAACCCGGCGCTGCCCGCAGGGGTCTGCACATAGTACGTGCCGCTCAAGGTCGACAACGGGTGCAGGTGAGAACCGTGCACCATGAGGCGCGGCATGATGTTGACCCAGCAATCGGTCATCGCCAGCTTGCGGCCACGCAAGTCGAGCGCGAGGTCGCGGACCAGCCGCGATACGTGCGGGCCGAGCAGATTTTCCAGGCGCGCGAAGGTCGGCGACATCGCATGCATGCGGTTCGCCGATGCATAAGAGGTATAACCGCCGGAATAATTCGCGGTTGACCAGCGCCTGCCCGCCGCATCGTCGAGGCGCAACTGCCGGCATTCGCGCAGCAGCCTCTCGTTCAGGTCGTCCCGCAGCTTCGGTGCGAATCGTCCTTTATAGACGCGCGTGGCAAAAAGCGATGCAATCGGCATGCGCTGATTATGCCGCAATGCGGGCGCTTCAGTGACTGATCAGCGGCCAGCGGATTTCCCCCGCCGTGGCTGGTCCCAGCACCACCTCATCAAGACCGCGCGGCTGCTCCCAGCGGTTTGGAGACAGCATGCGCCGGCCGGCCATGATTTCCGCCTGCTGCTGCGGAAACAGCGGTTGCTGGCGCGGATCCCCATAGCCTTGTGGATACAACGGTGCATCGTTAGCCGGATCGTATTTATCCGTCGCGCCGAGAGTGTGCAGCATCTCGTGCGCGATAATGACGTCGTTAGCACCGGCCATGACCGGCGTTGCAAAGGCATACACAACGCCGATCATGCCCTTCGCGAGCCCCGCCGAATGAGGCACCGTGGGCGTCAGCGCAGGATCGCGATACAGCACGAACATGCGGATGTCTTCGGGCTCATGCACATGGCCACTGACCCGCCATGCCCACCAGCGCAGCTTCAGGCTCCATGAAATGGTTCCCAGCATGCCGGCCTCCCGCGCACGCTGCGGGGGCATCTCGTTCAGTGGCTCCCGCAGACGCGTCTTGACCGGGCTCTGCGCGCGCACGCCATAACGCGCGCCCTCGCGCTCGAAGAACCGGTCGATGGGCTGGAACGTCTCGGCATGCACAGAATTCACGTAGGCGCGCGTGATCGGGCTTGCATCCGCGGCGATCGGGTAGATCGCGACATACAGCGGCACAGTCCAGCGCGTGTTGCGAAAGCCGTCATGCCAGGTCGTCAAGGCAACCACGAGCAGCACGAGCAACAGGGCGGTGACGCGCAGGAATTTGAACATCAGGCTGTTGCTCGCCTCAATCTACCGATTCGACCTGCAGGTCCTCGAGCTCACCGTCGGCGGCGCCGACCGAGACCAGCATCGGCCGGCAGCACACCGGGCAGTCCTCGACATAGGATTGTCGCGCCACGGACAGGTCGAGCGTCAGGTGGATGGTTTCCCAGCAATGCGGACAGGTGGTGTCGTGACCCTGCAGCAGGTTCATGCGCCGGCTCCGCTCACGGCTGCAATCGCGTGACGGACCAGGCGCCATCCGCTGCCCCCGCATCGAGCTGCCGGCGCCAGCGCGCGCGATCATGAATGCGGTGCTCGCCCTCGACCCACAACTCGACCGCTTCGATTCGCAGCCGATAGCCGCCCCAATGAGACGGCCGCGGGACTTCAGTCTGGACCCCTTCCGGTTCTTCATGCCCCGGACCTTGCCAGGCGAGATTAAAACGCTTCGCGGCAGCCGCGACGGCTGTCTTCAGCATGGCGCGCGACTCGACCGGCTCACTTTGCGCGCTTGCCCAGGCGCCCAGGCGGCTCTGCCAGGGCCTCCTCCGAAAATAGGCGTCGTTATCCGCATCGCCGAGCTTTTCGACGAGGCCTTCGGCGCGCACCTGGCGATGCCGATGATCCCAGTGAAACAGCAGCGCCGCGCGCGGGTTTTCCGCCAGGTCCCGCCCCTTGCGTGACAGGTAATTGGTATGAAACACGATGCTGCCGCCGACCGGATCGATCCCCTTGCACAGCACGATGCGCGCCGAGGGCTGGCCGTGCGCGTCGGCGGTCGCAAGCACCATTGCGTTGGGATTAGGCTGCGCGGCATCGGCGACCGCCTCCTGCAGCCATTGCACTGCGACACTGAGCGGGTTGGCTGGCAACGGCTCCGGCAACATCTCCGTCCAGAAAGTCTGTGTCTTCATATGCCGATGGTAGTCGCGAGTTCACACTTCTGGTAGGTCCCTGCTTGCGGTAGGCGCTTATGGCCAGTAAAAGGAGTGATTGATTAGCGGGAAGCCTATGTCATGACACTGGATGAATTGCGCGCGGCGCTGACCGACCTCGACGGGCAGCTGGTCGAGCTGGTGGCGCGCCGCCAGGCCCTGAGCGAACAGGTCGCATCGGTCAAGCGTGCCAGCGGGCGCCCGACGCGAGACTTTGGCCGCGAGCGCGATGTGATCCTGCATGCACGACACGCAGCCGGGCGCCTCGGCGTCTCGGCGGACCTCGCCGAGTCGCTGCTCAGGCAGCTGATCCAGTCCTCGCTGACTACCCAGGAGCATGCGCGGGTCGCGGCCCAGGCCTATGGAACGGGCAAGCGTGCACTGATCATCGGTGGCCGCGGCAAGATGGGCGCCTGGTTCGCGGAGTTCCTGGCGTCGCAGGGATTTCGCGTGCAGATTGCGGACCCGGCCGGCCCTTTGCAGGGGTTCGAGTCCGTCGCTGACTGGCAGAGCGATGCGCTCGATCAGGACCTGATCGTGCTTGCCACACCGTTGAGCGCCACGGCACAACTGCTGAAGGTGCTGGCCGGCCGCGCGCCAAAGGGCCTGATATTCGATTTAGGCTCGCTGAAGACGCCGCTGCGCGCCGGGTTCGCTGCGCTGGTTGAGGCCGGTTGCCGCGTGACCTCGCTGCACCCGATGTTCGGACCCGACACGGTGTTGCTGTCGGGCCGCCACGTCATATTCATCGACCTGGGAAATGCCGCTGCGCTTGCCGACGCGCAGGAGCTGTTCGCCCCAACCATGGCCGAGCGGGTTGTCATGGGACTCGATGAGCATGACCGCCTGATCGCCTTCGTGCTGGGCCTGTCCCATGCGCTGAACATCGCGTTTTTCACGGCGCTGGCGGAGAGCGGCGAGGCGGCGCCGCGCCTCGCGCGTATGTCGAGCACGACCTTCGATGCGCAGCTCGCGGTGGCGAGCCGCGTGGCGTCGGAGAGCCCCGAGCTGTATTTCGAGATCCAGAGCCTGAACCAGTACGGCGCCGAGTCCCTGCGCGCACTGCAGACGGCGGTGGAGCGCATCGCGCTCGCCGTCCAGGGCCGGGATTTGCCGCAGTTCCAGGCCATCATGGATCGCGGCCGGGCCTATTTCGATGTGCGTGCGGCGGCGCTGGCCCAATGAGCACCCAGCCGCAGGATCACGCCGGTCACGATGCTGCGCATGAGGTGGAGGTGCTGCGCAGGAAATTCGAGCAGCTGATCGCTGAGGCTGCGCACAACGAAAAGGTACTTAAGCGCATGCAGGAGCGTGAGTTGCAGCTGCTGCGTGCGGATAGCCTGCCGGCGCTGCTGCGCATGATGATCGAGGGCCTGCGGGAGTCGTATTTCCTGGATGCGGTCAGTGTCGTGCTGCTCGATCCGCAGCACGAGATACGGCATCTGCTGATGGCGGGCGGGGATCGGCCCGAGGAATTCCGGCAGGTCTTCTTCGTCGACTCGCTGGTCAGCCTCGCCCCGCAGCTCGCGGCCCTGCATAAGCCCTGGCTAGGGACCTTCGCTGCCGCCGACCACCAGCTGCTGTTCCCGGGCGCAGCAGGACTCAAGAGCATTGCGCTGCTGCCCATGCCGCGCAAGGACTATGCGGTCGGCGCGCTGTGTTTCGGCAGCCACGATGCGCTGCGCTTCACCCGCGAGCATGCCACGGATTTCCTGGGCCACATGGGCGCGGTCGCGGCCGTGTGCCTCGAAAATGCCGTCAATCGAGCCCGATTGCTGCGCGCCGGCATCACGGACTTCCTGACCGGCTGGCATAACCGGCGCTACCTGCAGCAGCGCATGCGCGAGGAGATCGCACGCGCGCAGCGGCAGAATGGGCAGATTGCCTGCCTGATGATCGACATCGACCACTTCAAGGGCATCAATGATGCATATGGGCACCTGGTTGGCGATAACGTCTTGAAGGAATTCGCCCACCGCATCGAGTTGCAGATGCGCAGCATGGATACGGCCGCCCGCTTCGGCGGTGATGAGTTTGCGATCCTGCTGCCCGGGGCGAGCGCGGCCGCCGCGGCCAAGCTCGCCGAGCGCATTCGGGCGGCCGTCGCGGGAGAGCCCTTTGTATTGACGGCACAGGTGCATCGCAGCCTGTCGGCCTCCGTGGGCGTCGCTGTGGTCTCGCCGTCGCGCGATGACAATGATTTCAAGTCGCTGGCCGACCGCTTGCTGGCCGATGCCGACGCGGCGCTTTATCGCGCAAAGGCGCTGGGCCGCAACCGGGTCCAGGCCGGAAGCGGGTAGCATTGATCGCATGGCCATCGAACCGAATATCGATTTCATCGACCCGGATGGCTTCAGGGCCAATGTTGGCATTGTGCTGACGCTGGGGACCCGGTTGTTCCTCGGCGGACGCGTCAATGGGCGCGGCTGGCAGTTTCCGCAGGGCGGCGTGAGCCGTGGCGAGAGCGTTGAGGCGGCGCTGTTCCGTGAACTGCGCGAGGAGATCGGCCTTGAAGCTGCGGACGTGGAGATGCTCGGTCAGACGCGCGGCTGGCTGCGCTACCGCCTGCCGCGCCACTATGTGCGCGATCGTTGCATCGGCCAGAAGCAGCGCTGGTTCCTGCTGCGCCTGCAGGCGCCGGAATCGAGGCTGCGTTTTGACGTCACCGCGCAGCCGGAGTTTGAGCGCTGGCAATGGGTGGATTTCTGGACGCCGGTGAAGGAAGTCGTCTATTTCAAACGGCGCGTCTATGTGCGCGCGCTGCATGAACTCGGCAAGCTGCTGTTCCCGGAGGGCCTGCCGCCGTACCCGGACTGGTGGAACGAGCTCGAAAAGGGTCCTAAAAAGGCTTCACAACCGCAAGGATCACAATCGCGACCAAAAGTACCGACGGCAGTTCGTTAAACAGCCGGTACCAGGCGGCAGTGTGGGAGTTGCGCCGTTCGGCGAATGCGCGCATTTGCACGAAACACAAAAAGTGATAAATGATCAAGGCCCCGACCAGCAATAACTTGACGCGTAGCCAAGCCATCGAAAGATAGGCCGGAAAGATCACCAGCATCGAGATACCGGCCGCGAGCGTCGCCGCCCCGCCAATGCACATCAGCGTAAAGAGGCGCCGCTCCATGGTTTCGAAGCGCGCCAGGCTGGTCTCATCGCGGGTCCCGGCGTGGTACACGAACAGGCGCGGCAGATAAAACAGCCCGGCAAACCAGGTGACCATGGCAATGATATGAAGGGCTTTTAGCCAGAGCATCGGTCCATCCCCGCGTTTCCCGATCGATCCCGGCGGATCATAGCGCGCTTGGTGATTGGCGCCTCGTTTCGTGTAATGTTTCCGGACATGAGGCCATCGTTTCGCACCCAGATCGCCCGCTTGGCAGCGCAATCGCGTCCGCAGTTGCCCTTTATCGGCGCCGGATTGCTGATCATTTTGCTGCTGTATGCCGCGTTTGAACTGGGTCGCTACGACGCCGGGTTCCGGGTCGTCGACAGTGAGCATGTGCGCGCGCTGGAGGCAGAGAATGCGGCGCAGCGCACGCAGCTGGAGGCGGCGGAAGTCTCCCGCCGCGTCGATCGCGAAGGCTACAAGCAGGTCGAGCGCAATCTTGGCGACATGCAAAGCCAGATCGCCCGCCTGAAACAGGACCTGTCCTTTTACCGCGGCCTCGTGCAGCCCGACTCGAGCGTCGGGATCAAGGTGCAGCAGATGCAGATCCTGCCGGAGGCCGGCGCGGGGCAGTTCAAGCTGAAGTTCATCCTGATGCAAGTGGGTAAACAGAAGAGCAGCGTGACCGGATCGGTTGCCGTCAAGGTCGAGGGCCTGCAGGGCGGCAAGCCGCTGACCTTGCCGCTGAGCGCTCTGGGGGCCGATACGCATACGAGCCTGGCGTACTCGTTCCGCTATTTCCAGGATTTTGAACAGCTGCTGCAATTGCCAGCCGGTTTTGAGCCCACCCAGGTGCGCACCGAGGTCCACAGCGGCCGTGACACAACTCACGGTTTTCACCAGGCATTTGTCTGGAAGGCGCAGGGAATGTCGCTGGAAACCGATCCAGGACCCGATATTGCGCCTATTGCTGCGCCGTCACTTTGATTGAGTGCGCTGGCCTAGTACACTGACGGGCATGAGTTCTACGCCTGAAAGCACGTTTCTGCCGGAGCCGCCACCGTTGGCGGATGTACTGGTATTTACCGACGCCGCCGCCGGCAAGGTCGGCGAGCTGATCCGCGAGGAAGCGAACCCGAAGCTGAAACTGCGGGTGTTCGTCTCCGGTGGCGGATGCTCGGGCTTCAAGTATGGCTTCACGTTCGATGAGAACGCTGAGGAAGGCGATTTCTGCGTTGAGAACGCCGGCGTGCAATTGCTGGTCGACCCGATGAGTGCCCAGTACCTGATGGGCGCCGAGATCGACTACAAAGAGGATCTGCAGGGCGCGCAATTCGTGATCCGCAATCCCAACGCCAAGACCACCTGCGGTTGCGGGTCCTCCTTCTCCGCGTAAGTGCCGAAGGCGCGGTAGATGAGCCGCAGTCGTGTCGTACCCGACGTGCTGGCCGCAGTGGATCTCGGGTCCAACAGTTTTCACATGGTCGTCGCGCGCCGCTCGCATGGCCAGCTGGTTATCCTCGATCGGCTGCGTGAGATGGTGCGCCTGGCCGCGGGCCTAAGCGCGAACGGCCTGCTGGACGATGAATCGGAGGAGCGCGCGCTGCGCTGCCTGGAACGCTTCGGACAGCGGCTTCGCGCCATGAATGCCAACAGCGTACGGGTCGTCGGCACCAATGCGCTGCGTCGCGCGAAGCGCAAACGCTGGTTCCTCGAGCGCGCCCGCGCTGCTTTGGGCCACCCGATCGAGATCATCTCGGGCCTCGAAGAGGCTCGGCTTATCTACGCAGGTGTCGTGCACACCAGTCCCATGAGCCCGGACAAGCGCCTGATCATCGATATTGGCGGCGGCTCGACCGAGGTCGTGATCGGCGAGGGATTCAATCCGCTGCTGCTCGAGAGCCTGTCAGTCGGATGCGTCGACTTGAGCTCGCTGCATTTCGAGGGCGGCAGGATTTCCGAGAAGCGCTTCGAACGCGCCCGTACCGCCGTGCGGCTCGAGCTTGAACCGATCCAGGAGAGCTACCGCAAGCTCGGCTGGCAGCAGGTCTTTGGCAGCTCAGGCAGCGTGCGCGTGATCGCGGACGTATTGCGGCGCGACGATCCGGCGGAACCCAACATCACACTCGCGAGCCTGCGTAAGTTATCCGAGCGGGTCATCGCGGCGGGCCATGTCAACGACCTCGACTTACCGGACGTCGATGCCGAGCGCGCGCCGGTTTTTCCGGCCGGCCTTGCCATCCTGCTGGAAGTCGCCGAGAGCCTGGGCGTCGATCGGTTGCGTGCGGCCGATGGCGCAATGCGCGAGGGACTGCTGTACGACCTGGTCGGACGCTTTACGGACGAAGATGCGAGGGTGCGCAGCGTGCGCGCGATGGAAAAGCGCTACCACGTCGACGATAAGCAGGCCGACCGGGTCGAGGGTACCGCGGTTGCCTTGTTGCAGCAGGTCGAGGAGAGCTGGCGCCTCGAGGATCCGCTCGCGGAGATGGCGCTGCGCTGGGCAGCGCGGCTGCACGAGACCGGACTCGACATTGCCCACTCCAAATATCATCGCCATAGCGCCTACCTGATGCAGCACGCCGACATGCCGGGATTTCCGCGCGAAGAGCAGCTGCTGCTTTCAGCACTCGTCGGCGGGCACAGGCGACAGCTCGAGTTCGAGACGCTCGAAGATTTGCTGCCGCCGTGGGATCGGCTGGCGGAATTCCTGATCGTGGTGCTGCGCATCGCCGTGCTGTTGCACCGTGGCCGCAGCCCCCAGGCCTTGCCCGAGGTGCAGGCACGGGCGAAAGGGCGCAGTCTGCACCTGGAACTGTCGCAGCGCTGGATGAAGGACCATCCGCTCACGCTTGAGGATCTGGAGCAGGAGCGCCAATACCTCAAAGAGGCCGGATTTCGCCTGAGCTTCGGCTAAGGCGCAAGCGAGTGCGCCACCATGCGACTCTGGACAATCCATCCGCAGTACCTTGATCCGCAGGGCCTGGTTGCGGTGTGGCGTGAGGCCTTACTCGCGCGCGCTGTGCTTCGCGGCCAGACCAGGGGCTATCGGCACCACCCCCAGCTGCAGCGCTTCAGGGCCCATGCATCGCCTCGTTACGCCATCAATGCGTACCTGTCGGGCATTCATGACGAGGCGCTGGCGCGTGGCTACGCCTTCGATAAACGTAAAGTCGGCCCGGTGCGTCGCGTCAAGCCGATTTCCGCCATGACCGCGCAGATAGCGCATGAGTGGCAACATTTACTGGTAAAACTAGCCAGGCGAAGCCCGGTGCTGCGGCGGCGCCTGCGCGCAATCGAAGTGCCGCAGTGCCATCCGCTGTTCATGCCGGTGCCGGGTTCGATTGAGTCATGGGAGCGCGGAGGCCGCTAGGAAAAAAATGCAGCAAAATCCCTCGACGCTGATTATTCTGATCCTGATCCCGCTGCTGGCATGGCGCATGTACTCTCGATTCAAGCGCATGGTCGGCAGGCAGCACCTATCCAAGCTGCGGCCCTGGATCACGATCGCCGTGTTCCCGCTCCTGCTGCTGCTGATCGGCGCCGCAGCCTTGCCGAATCCCGAACACTTGTGGCTGCTGGCAGCCGGTGTTCTGGCAGGCTCCTTGCTCGGACTCTTCGGCCTGAGCAAGACCCGCTACGAGGCGACCGAAGAAGGGCTTTTCTACACGCCCAACGCACACCTTGGCATTGCGCTGTCGCTGGTCTTCCTGGCGCGAATCGCGTTCCGGTTTGTGCAGGTGTACGGCGCGGGTCCCGCGGCCCCGCGCGGCAATGATTTTGCCCATAGCGCGCTGACGCTGTGCATATTCGGATTACTCGCAGGCTACTACATCGCGTATGCGGTCGGCCTATTGCGCTGGCGCTATCGCGCCCTGGCAGATACGCGGTGCGCTCAGGAGTCGGTCAGCGCCACGCGATCGTCGTAGATCGCGAGCAGGCCGCTCTGCGCACTGGTCTTCGATTCGCCGACCACCCGTTCGTAGTGCCCATCGGCATTAAGCTGCCAAGCCTGCGTAGCGTCGGCAAGGTACAGGTCCATCTCGCGCGCAATGCGCGCCTGCAGCTCGGGTGATTCGATCGGGAAGGCGATCTCGACGCGGCGGAACAGGTTCCGGTCCATCCAGTCGGCACTGCCGCAGTAGATTTCCCGCTCCCCGCCATTCTCGAACCAATACACGCGCGAATGCTCGAGGAAGCGGCCGATGATTGAACGCACCTGGATGTGCTCGGAGATGCCGGGGATGCCGGGACGCAGGCAACAGACGCCGCGCACGATCAGGTCGATCCGGACCCCGGCCGCGGAGGCGCGGTAGAGCGCCTGGATGATCGTCACCTCGGTCAACGCATTCAACTTCGCGACGATGCGTGCGGGCTTGCCGGCGCGCGCATGGTCGGCCTCGCGCTCGACCTTCGCGATCAGCGCGCGATGCAGGCTGAAGGGCGCGTGCAGCAGCTTGCGCAGGCGTGGCACGCGCGTCAGGCCCGTCAGTTGCAGGAAGATCTGGTGGATATCCTCGCCGATCGCCTCATCCGCGGTCAGCAATCCGTAGTCGGTATAGAGCCTGGCGGTCTTGGAGTGATAATTGCCGGTACCGAGGTGGCAATAGCGCCGCAGGCCCTTGTCCTCGCGCCGCACCACCATGACGAGCTTTGCGTGGGTCTTGAATCCGAATACCCCGTACATCACATGGGCGCCCGCTTCCTGCAGCTTGGTCGCGATGTCGATGTTGGTCTCCTCATCGAAGCGGGCGCGCAACTCGATGATGACCGTGACATCCTTGCCCCCCTGTGCCGCTTCCACCAGCGCATCGACAATGGTCGAGTCGTTGCCGGCCCGATACAGCGTCTGTTTGATCGCGAGCACCTGAGGATCGGCCGCGGCCTGCCGTATGAAGTCGGCCACCGGACTGAAAGCCTGGTACGGGTGATGGATCAGGATGTCGCCGGCGCGCACGATCGAGAAGAGGTCATTGCCGAGTTTCAGGCGCTCGGGCAGGCTCGGGTAGAACGGCGGGTACTTCAGGTCCGCCCCCTCGGTCAGATCGTACAGCGCCAGCAGCCGGTTCAGGTTCACAGGTCCGCGGACCCGATAGACATCCGCCGCGGTCAGCGCGAACTGGCCGCGCAGGTAGGTCAGGATTTCCTCGGGACATTCCTGCGCCACCTCGAGGCGCACGGCCTCGCCGTAGCTGCGCGAAGCAAGTTCGCCTTCGACCGCACGCAGCAGGTCATCAACTTCTTCCTGTTCGACGAACAGGTCACTGTTGCGGGTCACGCGAAACTGGTAGCAGCCGCGCACGTTCATGCCGGAGAAGAGCCCCGAGACGAACGCCTCGACAATGGTGCCAAGAAAGACGAACTGGCGGCTGCCGAGCCCATCGGGCAGGCGGATCACGCGCGGCAAGGAGCGCGGCGCCTGCACCACGGCCAGCCCGCTGTTGCGCCCAAAGCCATCCTCGCCGTCGACCACAATCGCGAAGTTAAGGCTCTTGTTCAGGATCTTTGGGAACGGGCGCGCTGGATCGAGCGCGAGCGGACTCAAGACGGGCTCGACCTCGCGCACGAAATACTCGGCCAGCCACTTGGCCTGGGCATCCGACCAGGTCTCCTGGGAAAGGAACACGATGCCGCGTTCAGCGAGCGCCGGCATCAGCACGTTATTCAGCAGCTCATATTGCTCGTCCAGCAAGCGCGCGGCGCGTGCGCTGATGGCCGTCAGCTGCTCGGGCACCGACAGGCCGTCGGGCCCGGGCTGGATCGCGCCGGCTTCGACCAGCTCCTTGAGGCTGGCGACCCGTATTTCAAAAAATTCATCGAGGTTCGCGCAGGAGATGCACAGGAACTTGACGCGCTCGAGGACCGGGATCGAGGCATCCCTGGCCTGGTCGAGTACGCGATGATTGAACTCGAAAAACGACAGTTCCCGGTTTATGTAGAACTGTGGTTTTTGCAGGTCCAGATCGTTCATCTATAAATGGCCCCGAGTATCCTTGCACCGCGCGCACCCGTGACGCTGGGCAGGGTCGAAGTCCGCTCTGCGAGGGTGCGGTGCGCGAACCACGCGAAGGCCACCGCCTCGACATGGTCCGGGTCGAGGCCGAGCGTCGCGGTGCTTTGGACTTGCAGTGGGGCGCCGCGATCAGCGATCGCGTCGCGCAAGGCCCGATTATGGGCGCCGCCGCCACACAGGTACAAAGATGCGGCAGGCGCGTATTGTTGCACGGCGGTTACGATCGTAGCAGCCGTATATTGCAGTAATGTTGCCTGCACATCCTCCGCTCTTCGCACCCGGGATCCCAGCACCGCGTCCAGCCAGCGCAGGTTGAACAGTTCGCGTCCCGTGCTCTTCGGCGCGGGCAGCGCGAGGTACGGCTCCCGCAACAACGCGTCGAGCAGCGCTTCGTCACATTGCCCGCTCAGCGCCCAGGCACCATCGCGATCAAAGGGCAGCTGTCGGTGGCGCTCAATCCAGGCGTCCATCAGACGATTTCCCGGCCCGGTGTCAAAGCCGATGACCGGCGTACCCTGGCGCAAGGCCGTCAGGTTCGAGATGCCGCCGATATTGATGATTCCGCGGTCCTCCAGGCTTGAGCGAAATACATGGTTGTGGAAGGCGGGCACCAAAGGCGCTCCCTGGCCCCCGGCGGCGACGTCGCGGCGCCTAATATCGCCCACCACGGTCCGCCCGGTAAGCTCGGCAATCGTGTTCGGATCGCCGATCTGCCAGGTGAATGGCGCGCTGCCCGATGGTTTATGCCGCAGGGTTTGGCCATGGCTGCCGATGGCCCGAATCTCGCTTGCCGCGATGCCGGCTTCTTGCAGCAGTGCGAGGGCAGCTGCGGCGAAGGCGCGGCCGATCTCGACATCCAGTGCCCCGATTTCATCGAGCGCGGCGGACCCGGCATTCTCGAAAACCTTCGTCACGCGCTCTTTCAGGGGCAGCGGCCAATCGCTGGTGCGCGCTGCGCGGACACGGCAATGCTGATCGGTGATATCGACGAGTGCAGCGTCGATCCCATCCATGCTGGTTCCGGACATCAGTCCGACGTACAAGGACATCTGGCAAGACCTTAAGGCGGTTTAATTGACGGACAGATCCGGGCGCGTATCGACTCGGTGCTGCACCAGGTTCGCGGCGACCGGCGTGCCCGCAGCAACCGGCGGATCCAGCTTACCAAGAAGCGGGATGGTGCGATCGTGGAACTGGCGCATGTCCATCGCATGCAACGGCTGGGCGGCAGGTATTTGCACGGTCTGCGGATCCTTGTGCACGCCATTGACCAGATACTCGTAGTGCAGGTGCGGACCCGTGGCAAGCCCGGTCATGCCGACATAGCCAATCACGTCGCCCTGCTGAACGCGGGCGCCGACTTTCAGGTTCAATGCGAATCGCGACAGGTGCCCATACAGCGTCGAGACGCTGGTACTGTGGGTCAGCATCACGGCATTTCCATAGCCGCCGCGGCGGCCCTCAAAAGCGACCCGGCCATCGCCGGCGGCATGCACGGGTGTGCCTGCCGGCGCCGCATAGTCAGTACCCATGTGGCCGCGTATGCGATTCAAGATCGGGTGCAGCCGGTGCGGGTTGAATGCAGAGCTGATGCGCGTGAACTCGACCGGTGTGCGCAGGAAGGCTTTGCGCATCGATTTGCCCTGCGGCGTGTAATAACCGCTCTGCCCGTCATCCTCGGCGTAACGCACCGCCCGGTAGGTATTGCCGTCGTTGACGAACTCGGCGGCCAGGATTTCGCCGTCTCGCAGCTTGCGTCCGTTTTGGTAGATCTCCTCGTACACCGCCGTGAAGTGGTCGCCATCGCGCAAATCGAGCACGAAATCGATGTCCCAGGCGAAGATATTGGCGAGGCGCAGAGTCGTGCCGTCGGCGATGCCGGCGGATTCCGCCGCCTGGAACAAAGAGGAGTCGATCGTCGCGGTCGCGGTGCGCAGGTGCGTCTCGGTCGGGTCGTTGATCATGATCGCGGCAAAGCCGCCGTCCTGGCGGACGACCTTCAGGGTTGCCGTATCGCTGACCTTGCGGCTCAGCTCGGTCACCTCGCCGTCCGTGTGGGACAGTTTGATCGAGTCGCCCGGCTTCAGAAAATCGATGCTCTCCTGCACGCCGGGCAGGTGACGGATTGCCGCCAGGTCACCCTTGTCGAGCGCCATGCGCTTGAAGATCCGGTCCAGCGTGTCGTTGCGACCCACAATGACCTCGATCGTCGCGACCGCCACCCCCGCCTGTTGCACGCGCACGGGCGCGCCACCTGGTCGCGCCCTGCCCGCGGACGGCAGAATCAGCGGCGCAGGCCTGGGCACCGGATGGGTGTAGATCACGGGCGCAGGGGCCATATCAGGTCCTGCCGGCGTATCATGAGCCGCGTGCCAAAGCAGCAGCGCGGCGCTCAGGGAGGCCGCGATGGGGGCAATTCGCTGCATCAGCCGTGGGAGTCCCGGGGGGACGTGGGGAACGGCTAACCGGGGAAATTTGAGTTTCTCGCTCGGCACAGTCGGTCTCTCGTGTCGTATATATAGAGCAGGCTAAAGGTATCTGCCGCCCTTGGCAGCGGTCAATGTACGTTACTTTTGGCATTCGGAAATGTGCTGCGGATCACACTGCTTGCCCGGTAGAGTGTGGCAATGAACATAAGGAAGGAAGGCTTGGTCATTGACCTCGAATCGCAGCTTACGGATCTGAAACGCGGCGTCATTGACCTTATTCCGGAAGAGGACCTGCGCAAGAGGCTACAGGAAGGACGGCCGCTGCGCGTGAAGGCAGGCTTTGACCCGACCGCCCCGGATCTGCACTTGGGCCACAGCGTGCTGATCAATAAACTGCGGCAATTCCAGCAGTATGGGCACCAGGTGATTTTCCTGATCGGGGATTTCACCGGCCTGATCGGCGATCCGAGCGGCAAGAATGCCACGCGCCCGCGCCTGAGCACCGAGGAAATCGCAGCGAATGCGCGGACCTATCAGGAACAGATTTATAAGATCCTGGACCCCGAGCGCACCCTCATCGACTTCAACTCGCGCTGGATGGGTGCGATGAATGCGGCCGGGCTCATCGAGCTTGCGGCGAAGCATACGGTCGCGCGCATGCTCGAGCGCGATGATTTCCACAAGCGCTACCGCGGCGGACAGCCGATCGCGATCCACGAATTCCTCTACCCCCTCGTGCAGGGCTACGACTCGGTTGCTTTACATGCCGACGTCGAATTAGGCGGCAGCGACCAGAAATTCAACCTGCTGGTCGGGCGGCAGATCCAGGAAGCCTATGGCCAGGCACCCCAGGTCGTGCTGACCCTGCCGCTGCTGGAGGGCCTCGACGGGGTGCAGAAGATGTCCAAGTCCCTGGGCAACTACATCGGTATTAAGGACGCGCCCGAGCAGATGTTCGGCAAGCTGATGAGCATCTCCGATACCCTGATGTGGCGCTATTTCGAGCTATTGAGCTTTCATCCGCTCAACGCCATTGTGGCACTGCAGCAATCGATCGCCGACGGTAGGAATCCGCGCGACGTCAAGTTCGAGCTCGCGCGCGAAATCGTGGCGCGCTTTCATTCCGAGGCGGCCGCAGAACGGGCCAAGGCTGACTTTCTGGCGCGCTTTGCCCAGGGCGCGGTGCCTGCCAACCTCACTGAGCAGGTGCTGCGCATAGCAGGTCCCGCGGCGCGCCTGACCGCTATCCTGAAGGACCTCGGGTTCGTTGCCAGCGCCTCGGAAGCTTCGCGCAAGATCATGGAAGGCGCGGTGCGAATCGACCAGGAAAAAGTTAGCAGCCATCAGCATGAGCTGCTGGCCGGCAAGAGCTATATCGTCTCGGTGGGCAGGCGCTCATTCGCAAAAATAAGGCTTGAAAATAGCCACTAAACGCGTATCCGTAAAAAGATCGTGACTATTGGTTGACAGCACGAAACCCGGGGCTATACTGCGCGCCCTTCCAAGTAAAACGTGATTTTTGGGGGTTGTCCTACATTGACGGCGCCTCGATTCGCGTTATACTTGAAAGTCTTGCCCCGGGCCTTTGTCGTCCGGGGTCGCTATTTAAAAATCAGAATAGGTAACTTGTGTGGGGACTCGCGTCAGTGCGCCTTTGGTGCAATTGATGATGAGTTCCAAACGACCAGTTGTTCATTCGTGAACAAGTGAGAGTTTTGGATCTCGATTGCTTCAGTGACTTAGTGTTATTAACTGAAGAGTTTGATCCTGGCTCAGATTGAACGCTGGCGGCGTGCCTAACACATGCAAGTCGAGCGGTAACAGGTGTAGCAATACATGCTGACGAGCGGCGAACGGGTGAGTAATGCTTTGGAATCTTCCC
>JANXZG010000139.1 GCA_025355645.1 Gammaproteobacteria bacterium
CTGTAGCCATTACGGTGGTTACCAGGCTTCTCGCCCTCCGAAACCTCATCCTGCGTCGAATCCGCAAGATGATGGTCCATCTCTGCGTTCAGAACCCGCTCAGCAAAGGCCTTCTTCAGCTCTCCGAGCAGTCCGTCCGAAGAAAACATCGTCTTCGGATCCCGACCTTTGAGTAACTCGTCCAGAATCTCTTTCTTGATCGCCATACTCTCGCTCCTTGGGTAAAGTATGGCTCAACACACAAAATTTAGGACACTCCCGTGAAAAGCATTACCACCAAGTTGCGCAGCTTCCTGCGTCACTTACACGTTGCTGGGCGAACCTCGCGGGATTTAAGCACCGCCGTTATCGGACCTACTTTGAACGCGCTCGAGGGCATACCGTCAGCGTTACGAGCCGCCGATGTCACGAAGGTGCTCCAAGTGACGCGCAGAGATCGTACGCCCATCGGTCGCCGTGACTATGCGATATTGGCGTTGTTGTCGGACTACGGCATGCGCGCCGGGGAGATCACGAGCCTCCGTCTTGAGGATATCGACTGGAAGGGAAGCCGTCTTCACATACGGCACTCAAAAACCGGCGCGACCTCCGAACTGCCGCTGCTTCGGGTGCCGGGCGATGCCATCCTCGACTATCTTCGCGAAGGTCGCCCGGAAACAGCGTTACGGGAAGTGTTCCTTCGCAGTCGCGCACCGTACCGAGCGTTCCGATGCGGTTCGACGCTGTATACGCCAATACGCCGCCGACTCGCGGCGGCCGAGATAAGCCCGCCGGGAAGGAAGGGCCCGCATGCCTTTCGCCACGCCCGAGCTGTCAGTCTCCTTAGATCGTCGGTCTCGCTTAAGGTGATCGGCGACGTGCTGGGACATCGGTCCTTGGACTCGACCGCAGCTTATCTGAAACTGGCCACCGAGGATCTTCGAGTTGTTCCACCGAGGATCTTCGAGTTGTTGCCCTCGAAATCCCTGCGGCGGTGCTGTCATGAAATCCTTACCCCTTGAGGATCAGGAAGATATCCGCCGCTACCTAAAAACGCTGCGTCTGCGTCATGCCAAAACTCCGATCATCTATGCCTGCATCCTGAGAGGCTTCCGGCGTTTTGTCATTGAACACTCGCTCCGTGGGTCGGTATCCGTCGAGATCATTCGCGCCTGGCTTAAAGCGAGAATCCTGAGATGGTCTCTGCACATACTCTTCCATCGCGCTCGCCTGGTCGATCGCTTTATGGACTGGATGGTCGCGTGCGGTCGTGCGTCGAGTAATCCGTTGCAGGAACTGAGATCCCAATACGGGCAACGCACGACCACACCAATCGTCCGCGCGTTGCTCAGCGCGGATAGCGCCGTGGCCCTCGAACGGCTACGGCCGTTGCAGGCGTTCGGGAGCGTTCTCGGTCCGCGGATGAAATCTCATGTAGAGCTAATGCGCTCGTTGGGGCATCGCTATGACGTTTACGCCGGGTACTTCCTTCGCTTCGATCGGTTCCTACAGGGCAGAGCCGATCTCATCGGCGAACCCCTACCCACCTTGATCGCGGCGTGGCGACAGGCAGGCTGCGGGCTGGAGCACGAACTTGAGGCTCAGCGATGCGGCCGTATCCTCTCCAAGGCCTGGCGCCGTACGGATCCGACGGTGGTGTTGCCGCCGAGCGATGCGCACCTGGAACGCCGGGTCCGTGAGGCGCATCGCCGTCCCCACATCTATAGCGAGGAAGATATCCGGCGTCTCCTGGAAATCGCGCGCGCCTTCCTGTCCCCGTTGGCACCGCTTCCCCGCTTAGCCTCTATACCATGCTGCTGCTTGCCTATTGCGCGGGGTTGCGGCTCAGCGAGATCGTCGGTCTGACAGTGGGCGACGTCCACATCAATGAAGCGACGATCGAGATCCGCAATACGAAGTTCTTTAAGTCTCGCAGGTTGCCGCTGGCACCTGGCGTGATGGCGGCACTGCAGTCTTATCTCGTTGCGCGTCAGAAGGCGGGTGCCCCAACCAAGCCTTCGGCCGGCTTGTTCTGGCATCAGCAGACGGCCGGGCAATACTCCCAGGTCATGGCCGGGAAGTTATTGGTCAGAGTGTTGCGGTGCGCAGGCCTAAAACCGGCACGTGGAAAGGTCGGTCCCAGAGTCCACGATCTTCGTCACTCGATGGTTGTCCACCGAATGCTGCAATGGTACCGCAGCGACATAAATCCCCAGCCACACCTGCCGTACCTCGCCACTTATCTCGGGTATAAAGACATCAACTCGACGCTCATTTACCTGACCATTACGCAGGAACTGCTTCAACACGCGAGCGAGCGCTTCCGCAGAGCCAGTGCCGAAACGTTACGGGAAGCGGGTGGCCGCCCATGAAAACCGCATCCTTCTCCACTCTGTTGCACGCGTTCTTCCATGAATGGTTGGTCCAACAGCGAAACGTATCCCATCATACAATCTTGTCCTACCGTGACTCGTGGCGACTGTTCCTGCGCTTTGTCTCCCAACGACAAACTCGCCCTGTCGCCACGCTATCGCTTGCGCAACTGGACGCAGGCGAAGTGCTCGCGTTCCTGAATCACATCGAATCAGAACGCCGTGTATCGATCGGCACCCGCAACTGCCGCCTCGCTGCGTTGCACAGCTTCTTCGCCTTCGTCGGGCAACGCGAACCGTTGGCAGTATCGCAGTGTTCTGAGATCTTGCGAATCCCGATGAAGAGATCGGTGCGCCCGGCAATGTGTTATCTGGACCCTGACGAAATCACTGCCATCTTAAAGCAGCCGGATCGTTCCACCCCCGAAGGTCAGCGGGATCACGCGCTGTTGGCGTTCCTGTACAACACTGGCGCCCGAATCCAAGAAGCTCTCGACATGTGCCCTCGAGCGATACGCTTCGAGTCACCCGCTCAAGTGAGGCTTTTTGGCAAGGGCCGCAAAGAACGGATCTGCCCGCTA
The DNA here is from genome assembly GCA_025355645.1 of Gammaproteobacteria bacterium. Classification (GTDB taxonomy): domain Bacteria; phylum Pseudomonadota; class Gammaproteobacteria; order Steroidobacterales; family Steroidobacteraceae; genus Bog-1198. The sequence goes on from JANXZG010000139.1 coordinate 2,933, forward strand.
TGGCCACAGACGGTTAGCCTACTCAAAGCCCTTCGGAAACGACAACCGGGCCCCGATGATGCGGCGATCTTCATCAACTGCTACGGTCGGCCGCTAGGAGCGGCTGGCGTTCGCTTTAAACTGGCTCAATATGTTCGGGCGGCGGCTCGGAACGTACCATCCCTCGCAAAAAAGCGTATTACGCCGCACATCTACCGATATACTGCTGGTGTCCAGCTTGTCGCGGCCGGCGTCGATATCACGGTCATCCGCAGCTGGCTCGGGCACGCGAGCTTGGATACGACGAATCACTATGCTCGAGCCAATATCGAGACCAAACGTAAAGCTCTCGAAGGCGTCGACTCATCGACACGGCCAAATACACCGCCGCGCTGGAAGCGCAATCCGGAGCTCCTCGCGTGGCTCGACTCGTTGTGATCGACAGTCCCCAATAATACGAAGCTGAGGCGGACGGCGGGCTAGAAAAATAGGGGACTGCGCACTCTCCTTCGCATTATTGGGTGCTTCTGATTAAGTCATTAATGGAAAGCTTTCCATTAATGACTCGCCGCCCCGTAGAACTCGAGCGCGCGCACGTGGCTCGCGAGCCAGTCCGGCAGCGACTCGCTGCGAGTCGCCTCCGCGTACGCGCAGCCGCTTGCGCCCATGGCGCTGATGAACAGATGCGCCTGGAACGCGACTCTGCCCGCCATAGCCGTAAATCGGCACCGTGCGCCCGGCATAATCGACGAACATCTTCTCGCCGGCGAAGTGACGCTGGCGCATCGAGCGCTTCAGGCGCTTCGCCCAGTCCCGGTAGATCTGGCAAAACGCGCTGCGCTG
>JANXZG010000016.1 GCA_025355645.1 Gammaproteobacteria bacterium
GACCCTTTTCCGGGGTGTTTGGCGCCGAGGGTTCAATTGGGACAGTCCGTAGCGCTTTATTGCCGGGTATCCACCGCCGACCAGACCTGTGCCCGCCAGGAACGCGACCTCAAGGCCTTCGCCAAGAAGGCCGGCTACAAAATCGTCGGGGTCTGGAAGGAAACCGGCTCGGGCGCCAAAGATGACCGCGCCGAACGCAAGAAGATCCTCGCGCTGGCCCAGGCGCGCGAGATCGACATAGTCCTCGTCACCGAACTGACCCGCAGGGGTCGCTCGATGCTGGATCTCTTTCATACGCTACAGGACCTGCAATCGTCGGACGTGTCCCTCGTCGCGCAGACTGGGTTGCAGTTCGACTTGCGCAGTGCGCAAGGCAAGCTGATCGCCTCATTGATGGCGGCGCTTGCGGAGTTCGAGAGGGATCTGCTGCGCGAGCGAGTGCGCTCCGGAATCGCCGCTGCCAAAAAGCGCGGCGTCGTGTTTGGTCGCCGGCCTGGTCTGCGCGTCAAAGCCGATCGATTTGCACCGAAGGTGCTCAAGCTGGTCGGCGAAGGTCAGTCGTACCGGGAAATCAGCCACCGGCTTGGACTGAGCAAGAATACGGTCCTTGGGATCGTCAAGCGTGACCGTGCGGCATGAGGGGTTGTGACCTTGATTGGAGTGGTCGTGGGAGATTGGCCTCGCAAGCATTTGCTATGGCGGCACTCGTTGCCGTTACCGGTCATTCAAATGCACAATCGGCCAAAACGCGTCGGTCATCGTGCTGAGGTCGCTGCCACTTAGCCGACGTTGGTTGCCAAGAACAAGTTCATAGAAGACCATAACGTATAAGAAGAAAACGGAGACGAGGATGGCAGAAGGATTGCTCGGTGGGATTTTGGGAGAGGACGATGAAAAGGGCGAAGTCGACGCCCCGGAGACGCTTGCCGGCGCCGCTGCCTTCGCTGCTGCCGTTGCCGCAAGATTGTCGGTGAGTGATTCGCAGGTTGCGCAAGATACATCAGCGTTCCTAAAAGAGCAGACACAGCTGCTGAAGGTTCAACGCGAGCACCTCAAAGACGAACACGAGGCCCGCCTGCACTACTTGCAGGGCCAGGCCCGTGAGGTGGACATCCGCCGCTTCGGCCTGCGCCTGCGGGTTGGCTTCCAACTCTTTCTTGTGCTCCTCGCGACCGCCGTCGGCCTCGGCTTGGTAGTGATGGTCCGCGACGCCGTGACATCGCGCAGCGTGGTGGTTGAATCTTTCGATGCCCCGCCCGCGCTTATAGCGCATGGCGCAACCGGTAAGGTTCTCGCCGGCGGGCTGCTCGATGAGCTGCGCCGGCTGCAGAGTGCTACGCGCGCGGACGCTGCGAAGCGTGATCTCGCCAATGCCTGGACTGGAGAGATTAAGCTCGCCGTCCCAGAGGCAGGCATCTCCCTCAGCGAGTTCTCGCGGATGCTGAAGGTGCGCTTTGGCCACGATCTGCACATCGAAGGTGAAGTGCTCCAGAATGAAGAGGGCGGTCTCGCGTTGACGGTTCGCGGAGATGCTGTCGCGGCCAAGACATTCACTGGGACTACGGGTGATCTCAGCAGGCTCACGGCGCAAGCGGCGGAGTACGTTTACTCACAGTCCGAGCCTGTGCTCTGGGCTTATTACCTGACGAACCGGGGACGCGATGAGGAAGCTCTCGCTTTTAGCAAAGTGGCATATGCGGGAGCCAACAAAGCGGATCGACCGTATCTTCTCAATACCTGGGCGAATGCGCTGACCAACGTTGGTGGTCCACCGCGCGAGTCATTGGCGCTGTACCGGGCGGCACTGAAGCAAAAGCCCGACTATTGGGTGGCGCATAACAATGTGATGCAAGCCTATTGGGTTCTCGGCGAGGAAGAAAACGCCTGGAAGGCCGGCGAGGCCATGCGCGAGGCTGCAGGCGGTCGCCCAGGCCGCGCTCCAGAGACTTACTATCAGAACTCGGACTTCATCACGTGGAATCTGGGGCCGTTGCTCGATGCGACGGTGGCCGACGCCGATGCGAGCGGCGGCACTGGATCAAACATCGGTGGTGTCTCTGGGGTGCTCATAGCCGACATTAACGTGAGGCTGCACGACCCAGCCACTGCGGAACTAGCCCTGCAGACGATCAAACCCGATCCTGCGGATCAGACTACTGTCGCCGCAGCTCATTTCGTACGCGGCCGACTGGCGGCGGAAGCCGGTGATGTGAGTCGATTCATGGCCGACATGGAGGACTTTCAGGCTGCCTATGCCCATCCCGCTGTTTCCTCGGCGTTCCCGGGTTACAATTGCTGGATTGCGCCGGCCGAGGAAGCGACAGGGCATCCTGACAAGGCGGATGCGGTGCTGAAAACCGCTGGCACGTACGTGGACTGCTATCGATTCCGAGCCGATATCGTTGACGGTCGTGGCGACTGGGCCGGTGCGCAGAAGGTCTATGCAGATGCGGTGGCGCTTGCACCAGATCTCCCTGCGGCCTACTACTCCTGGGGCGTCGCGCTTTCGAGACACGGCGATCTCGCGAGTGCCGCGGCGAAGCTCGCAGAGGCAAACAAGCGCGGGCCGCACTGGGCTGACCCGTTAAAAGTGTGGGCCGACGTGCTGGCGAAGCAAGGCAATAGCAAGGAGGCCCTCGCCAAATACGATGAGGCCCTCAAGTACGCGCCGAATTGGAAGCAGCTCAAGGAAGCCCGAGAGTCGATAGCGAAGCAGAAAACCTAATTAGATCGCCGCGAAGCGGACAGTCACCACCGTCAGCATTGGGTCATCATTGCCCATCTGACGATCGACCCTGGCAAGGGAGCCAGAATGTCGCCCGTGTGACTGGAATGGACCAGCTGTAGATGGCGGAGAGGGTGAGATTCGAACTCACGAATGGTTTCCCATTGCCGGTTTTCAAG
>JANXZG010000052.1 GCA_025355645.1 Gammaproteobacteria bacterium
GCTGCTCCGACGTGGGCAGTACCGCCGCCAGGAAAAACATCGGCATGGCGCGCAAGTAGAGTCTCATACCGCTTAGCATCGGTCCCGTTCCCGTGCCATTGTTGATGACACCGCATAGAATCAGGACAGCGAACGCCCCGATGGCGAACCAGTACTTAGGGGCTACCAAGCGGAAACCGTCACGGGTCCCCACAATTGCCACATAGAGCAGAACGATGCCCGACAGAAGTTCGGGCAGGAAATGCACCGCTGTCGGTAGATTAAACAGCTTTACGGTAAAGTCATTCAATGTGACGCAGCAGATAATCATTATCACGATAGCTTGCATGGATATAACCCGCCTATGGCGCGTTCATTACGCGAGCGTTCGCCGCAATGAGCAGCACATCCGTCTGCCCATAACCAGCCGTCTGCACACGCCTGACGGACCATCCCTGGGATTGCGCGACAGCCCACAATCGATCTTCGTCGTCCGGATAGAGGCTGGCATATACCCGACGCCCCGAAGCGACGATCGGTTTCAACGCGCGTTCGCCATAGAGCACCGGATGATTGGTCCAACGCTCCGTCTTACCATCCTGGCAAACATACGCCTCATACCGCAGATCTTCCTCATCCAGGAAGAAATAGTCAAAACCGCCATAGTATTGTTCCATGCTTGGAATACCCGTGATCACGACTTCCCCCGGCCGGACATGTGTCGCGAGCCATTGGCCGACGCTACGTATGTCGTCGCGCGGGTAATAATGAGCGGCGCGCACCGCCGACATGCCGACACGGAAATTGATGTCTGCCGAGTCCACATGAGCGATGTGCCAGGGCTGAAAGTCCTCAGTCGCGCTAAAGGCTAACAGCGGTACAGCCGCCGCAAACGCGATCGGCGCGCGACGGAAAGCATTCACTGACTGCACCAGCTTCAATAGCGCCGCAACCGACAAAATGATGAATAACGGGTACAAAAAGAACGTGTAACGGGTTTCGATGCGTTCGGTCGCAGTGGCGCCGACCGCCAGCGCCATCAACGTAATCAAGCTCAATAGCGCCGCAATCGAATCCGGTGCCGGGCGTCGGGTAGTGATTGTTTTCCAGCACCAAAAGGCCAGCGCAGCGGCAAGTCCCAGAGATAGTATCGGCACCGTGTGGCCCCACGGCCGAATGATTTCATCGTAGATGTCGGGATACCCGAACAAATCATGAATGACTGGCGGCGCCCCCTTGGCCGCCGTGCCGCTGACCGCGGTCGGGTTCCAAGCCCAAATATCGAATGCCAGCCAAAAAATCAGCAACGCAACAAGCGCCAGCACGAAACGGCGTGCTTGATCGGCAGTCAAGTCATGCCAATCAATCAACTTAGCGAGCAGCATTAAAGCGAGCACGCCACCGCTTACGCTAAAGAGATGCATAGTCGCGGATGCTAGAACGACGCACAGGCCGGCGGCAATCATCCACTGTCGGCGAAGGGACCAGATCCACGGAAGTGAGCCGACAACGAGGCCTAGCGGTATCAAGGATGCTAGAACCCACGCCGGATGCTGCCATAATGGTGCAAGCCCGGCGGCGGCCACTGACAGCTGACTCGACGGACTACCCGCATCGCCCGCGGGTGGTCCGGCAAAGCCGCGCAAGTCTCGCGTAGCCAGGAAAAGCAAACCCAGCAGCAAGACTAGACCGGCAAATCGACGCCAACCGGCGGCTCGCAGGCGTCCATGGTCGTGCGCCAACACCACCGCCAGAAGATTGGCGACTCCCAGGAGTACCCCGCCTTCCCAGGTCAACACGCCCAACACGGAAAGGACAATCAGCCAAACCAGCGCAGCCTTGTTCCGATCGATGACATAGCGCAAAAAGAACAGCAGGTACCAAGTGAACACCGCCTGGAACGGCGCATACATCCGGGCGAAGCGCGCCATCTCAATTTCCCAAACGGAAATGCATAGGATGATGACCGTCACCAAGGCCGCCTGAGAACCGGCAACGCGCTTGGCCAGCCCATATGCTGCCGGCAACATAGCCAAACTGCATATCCCGGCAAGCAAGCGGCCTGCTAGCTCCGGCTGCATTCCCCCCCAGCGCATGGCGGCCACCAGATACTGATAGAGCAGACCGCGCATGTAATATCCACCGCAAGCGAATTGCGGGAGTCCGCTCCGCAAGACATTGTCGATCGACCGCGAGATATAGTACTCATCGACGCCCAATGGCCAGGTACCGATGCCCTTGAATCGCCCGTACAGGCCGGCGAGCAACGCTCCCAACCCAACGAGCAGCCACAGCACTCGAATAGTGATAGCTTGGCGGTGATCTATGACCAGGTCTTTTGTCACATTAGTTTGACGCATAAAAAGCTCGAGATGCGTCACATCGTTAGGGCGCGGCCTTGTGCTTCTCTCGAGATCTGCGGCATAGTCGTTAATGTCGCATGCCGCAAACCTTACCGTCCATAAGAACACGACAATATCCAGCATGAATACGCTTCTTGAGGATCTCAAAGCGCAACGTGAAGGGTTGCTCGGGCTTGGATTTTGGGCACTCCTTGTGTACCGGTTCGGTCACGCCAGATTTGTGGTCAGGAATAGGATTTTGCGCGCACCTTGGACCATCGTTTACATGATTCTCAACAAATTGGTCGAAATCATTTGCGGGATCACCATCGGCTCCACCGCCACAATCGGGCGGCGCCTGCGTATCGAGCACCATGGGTGTATCGTGATTCACGGCGCCACGGTCATCGGCGACGATTGCCTGATTCGCCATGGCGTCACGATCGGTAATAGCGGGACTGAGGATCTGTTCGGCGCGCCTAGAATTGGCAATCGCGTGCAAATGGGCGCGGGCGCCAAGATACTGGGCCGCGTTACGATCGGCGACGGCGCGATAATTGGCGCAAACGCCGTAGTCGTCCACGATGTTCCGGACAACGTGGCGGTAGGCGGCGTGCCGGCCCGACCCCTCAAGGGGACAACATAGGCGTTGCCGGACTTCCATGCTATTCAACTCCTATGCCTTCCTGTTGGGCTACTTTCCGGTTACATTTTTTGTATTTTTTCTTCTAGGCCGGCGCAACCGCGAATTGGCAGCACTTTGGCTGGCCCTGGCATCGCTATTTTTCTACGGCTATTGGAGCATATCGGCGTTACCGCTGTTAATTGTTTCGGTATGCGTCAACTATTGGTTTGGCCTGCGCGTAACACCCGTGGCATCGATTCCCGAACGAATTCTTCGCCTGCGGCTTATCGCCGCCGTCATTCTCAATCTCGGTGTCCTAAGCTACTTCAAATATGCGAATTTCTTCATCGACAATGTGAACTACATTCTGCATGCCGCCTCTGCCGTCGAGATTCGCGCATTGAACGTCGTTCTGCCGATTGGCATATCGTTCTTTACATTTACCCAGATCGCGTTCCTCGTGGACTGCTACGAAGGCAAGGTGCGCGAGCGTAATTTTATCCATTACCTGCTTTTCGTTTCCTACTTCCCGCATCTCATTTCCGGGCCCGTGCTGCATCACAGCCAGATGATGCCGCAGTTTCGCCATGCGCAAACCTATCGTCTGCAGGCAAACAACCTTCTGACTGGCCTTTTCAACGTCACCATCGGCATGGCAAAAAAAGTACTGCTCGCCGACGAGTTTTCCCAATATGCCTCACCCATATTCGACGCTGCGCGTGACGGCCACGAATTCGGCTGCATGGCTGCCTGGACTGGTGTATTAGCGTACACGCTGCAAATTTATTTTGACTTTTCTGGATACTCGGATATGGCGATTGGCCTGTCTCGCATGCTCGGGATCAACCTACCGTTGAATTTCAATGCACCGTATAAGTCCAGCAGCATTATCGAGTTTTGGAGACGCTGGCACATTACGTTATCGAACTTCCTGCGAGACTATCTCTACTTTCGGCTCGGCGGAAACCGCCGCGGTGCGGCGCGGCGCTACGCCAACTTGATGCTGACCATGCTGCTCGGGGGCCTATGGCACGGCGCGAACTGGACATTCGTGATGTGGGGCGGCCTGCATGGGAGCTATCTCTTGATCAACCACGGCTGGCGATCCGTAACCACAGCGCTCCCGTCCTACGGGAAGACTCCTGCGATCTTTGGCAAGGCCGCCGGCACCGCCATAACTTTTCTTTGCGTAGCGATCGCATGGGTATTTTTTCGCGCCACGACATTTTCGAGTGCCGCGCGAATGCTGCAAGCCATGGCTCACCCTAAATATATTCACTGCGCCTCTGATTGCTTCGCCGAAATCTACCGCGGGGTGATGATTCCCCAGATATCCCTGGGATATTTGTGCGCGTTCTTTACCTGTGGATTCGCCCTTGTATGGCTGTTCCCGACGAGCCAAGCGTGGACCATTCGCATGCGCGATGCACAGGGTGCAACAGCATGGTTTTTTTCGGGCGCATTGCTGTTTTGCATCCTGCTATTGGCGATCATCAGTTCATCGCATCATACTTCTGAGTTCATTTACTTCAATTTCTGACATGCGCAACACTTGGCCACCGTTTCTGCTCGGCTTCCTGCTGGTGGTACTTCTCGCCGAGCTGGTTCTACGTGCACTCCCCGTCTCGACAGGGTACAACCTCGGCGCGGTTGATGCGGTCCAACCGATTCTTCGAGGCCAACCATTCTCCGCATACACGTACTCTCGCGCCTGGAATTTTCAGCTCGTAAATTCCGGCGTTCTCAACAATTTTGGCTTTCGTTCTTCGTATGACTTCGCGCCGGATCCGCGGGCGGTGGTGGTGATCGGCAACTCATATATACAGGCCGACGCAATCGACCCACGAGATACGCTGACCGAGCGCCTCGGGGCGACTTTGCACGTGCCTGCCTACGCCGTGGGGGTGGACGGATTTTCCCTCGCGGACTACCTGGTAGCGGCCCGCTGGGCAAGTGCAAGTTTTGATACGCACACACTGCTCGTATTGCTGACGGCTGGAGACCTGAAAAACAGTTGCGTATCGCGGCTGGGGCAGCACTATCTGCGGTCTTCGGACGGCGTGATATCGCTAGCATTGATTGAGCGACAGTCACCCTCTGGCTTCAAGCGCTCGCTCAACGACTCGCGTTTATTCCGATATATTTTTGACAATCTGCGCGTATCCGCAAACTGGGCCAAAGGGTGGCGGCGCAACCCTGATGAAGCGCGCAGCCCGGATGTCGCTGCGGGGGGTACGGGTTGCAGTGACGCAGAATTCCAGGGCGCCGCAACGGTATTTCTGCTCAAATCGTTCCGCGAACTCGAATTGACCCGCCATGCGCGCGTGATCTTTTTGCTCGCGCCAGCCTATCGCCGCGAACGGGGTGCCGTCGCGGGAGAAATCCGTGACGTCGATCGGTTCGCAGACCGGGCTGCATACGACGGATTCTCGGTCGTGCATATGGATGCAGCATTCTCGGCTGCACTGCGGTCCGGTACTCGCCTGGATTTCTTACCGGTCGATGGTCATTGGACCGTCGCCGCCCATGCGCTTGCAGCGCAAGCGGCCGCCGCCGCCATTGCACCTGAGTTACGATGATGGCTCGCGCCGGTAGGAGCGTAGCAGACCGACCAAGTCATCTGCGTTGCGCAACGAGTGATTTTCAGTCGCATAAACGCGCCCGCGCTCCCGGTACGCAGCCTGAGCATCCGGATTATCGATCAAGTTGCGCACTGCGCTCGCCAAGGCTGCCTCTGAATGAGCAACAATGCCGACGCCACGTTGTTCCAATACGTGATCGGGGTCCACCTGCAAACTGACGACGACAACATCACGCAACCACGCCTGAATGAATGTGTTTGGGAATCCCTCATGCACGCTGGTGTTGACGAAAATGTGCGCGCACGCCAAGAGTTCGTTGACTTGCGCGTGGCTTTTCTGCCCCACATATTGCAAGTTGGGCGTATTTTGGATGCCCTGCATGAGAGCTTGCCGCCAGCGCTCATTGCCGGAGTTTGGAGGCGGGGTGCCCACTATCACAAAACGAACCTCAGAGTAGCTGCTCAAGCTGTTCGCCAAACGAACAAAAACCTCGGGCTGTTTCCACGGTTTTAGATTCGCGATCCAAATCACCGTTAAAGGCCCGGACTTGTCTAGCGCCTCCGCAGCTGGCGGATGGAAATTGGGGACCACAGCGTCAGCCACTCTGGCGTAGTTCTTCTGCAGCAGCTGCGCTTGATGCCGGGTTTGCACCACGATTCGCGTGGCGTGCTTGGCGCCGGACTCGACTGCTAACTTTTCCAAGCGCAATCGCACCACATTTCGCTCCTTATCGAGCGACTGCGGCGTAACTTCCGTGTCATGTGCGACATGCCACAGAAGTGGCGTCGCGTGTCGTCGAGAGTAGAAGGCACAAATGCCGGTGTAGGCGCAAGCGACCCGCTGATAGATAATGCAGGGATCGATGTCGCGCAGTTTTCGGTATAGCGACCGCGCCTCCATGAGGTATCCGAACCGCGGGATCGGCCCCCCGTTTCCTATCCGAGACACTTGGTAGGTACGCTCTCTCGCCCGCTCATCGACAAAATGCGTGAGATAGTGAATCTCGTATTCGTCCGAGCGCACCAGGGCTTCGATCAATTGCTCGATTTGATATTCAGCGCCTCCCCCATGCTCAAAGGGGTTGACGATGCAGATTCTCGGTTTCGCGACGCCTTTCATCGATCCGCAATGATGTCGAGCATGCGCTTTTCGACCGCATCGGCGATCACGGTATAGGATCGGTGCTCGATTGCGTAGCGACGCCCGCGCTCGCCCATGAGTTGCGCGGTTCTAGGGTCCTGCAACAGAGTCACGATGGCGTCCGCGAAGGCTTGCTCGTCATATGCGACGCAGAGCCCCCCGCCGCTTTCCTCGATGAGCCGTTTCTGTTCTGGGTGGTCGTTGGCGACGACCGCTTTGCCAAGCGCCATGTATTCCACGAGCTTAGTCGGGGAGGTAGACCGTAATATCGGCGTCGGGTAGAAAGGCGATGTGCAGATATCGGCCTCCACCACGTATTGCAGCGCCTCCGGCTGCGATACTTGCCCTACAAATACCACGCATGACTCCAGTTTGAGCCGCACCACTTCATGCTTCAGGAACGCCTCATCCTCGGTATCCTCCCCTCGCCCAACCAAATACAGTTGTGCTGCTGGTACGGACTTTCTCACGTTTGCAAACGCGCGCAGCAGGAAATCCAGACGACGAACTTTATTCAGCGTACCAAGATATAGAACACAAGGAACATGCTGGGGAAGCAGGCGGCGGATCTCGGGCGTCTTCACTGCAGCGCACATCTCGACGCTGATGCCCATCGGCACTGCGGTTATCTTGTGAGAAGGTATGCCCTCTGCGGCAATATCCTTCCGCATCTGTTCGCTTTGCACGAAAACGTGATCGGCTGCGCGCAGCAACCATCGATACAGCAACCATTTGAATGCCAAGCCCCGTAATACATACAGCCGGGGAAAACGGGCGGTGCCGTCAGTGGCGCGCAATAGGTAATGTTCGGGAAACGGGTAGGAGAGCCAATAGATGAATCGGGTGCGAAATACCCGGCAGGCAATCGCCGCGATCGCGCCAGCTAGAAACTTGTCTTTTACCTCTACCGCGTCGTACCGCGTGCGCCGCAGACGCGAGAGTAACCTGAAGTCGTTGCCAACGCCGAGCGCGTGTTTCCTTACCCGTCTGAACAGGGACTGGCCCAAGTCCGTGGCGCCGACCCAGACTTGGCCGCCACCCCAGCGAGCCACGTAAGGACGATCGCAGGCTGCTTCGCTTTGCAAGATCCAGTCGATCTCGTGGCCGCGCCCGGCCAACTCCACCCCGAATAGCACCGAGACATCCACACGAATCGGTGGAAAGGTGTCGGAGGAAACAATCAATATGCGCATTCAACCGAATCCGGTCGGATCAGGCTCCCTTGCCGGTGCTGCGCTTGGGATAGTCTAAGTCGTAACCATAGTTATAGTTGGGTACCGTTTCGATAGTTCGATTGAGCACTACACCTGCAATTTGAAATTCCGCTAGGAGAGCCAATGCCTTGGTAAGACCAGCCTGGCTGGTAAGCCCTTCAGAAGCAACGACGAGAATGGCGTCGACCTTGGGAGCAACCACCAATGCATCGTCAGTGAGCAAGACGGGGGGCAGATCGATGAGAATGATAGGATCGACCGTGCCTTGTTTCACGACGCGGATAAGGTCGTCAAATCTCGACGAGGCAAGAAGTTCTGATGCCTGGTCCGTCGGCGTCGTGCTGCCGCAGATCATCAAATTTTCGCTGCACACTGAGACAAACATGTCTTTGACATGTTCGCCAGTCTCGAGGTACTGACGAAGCTCGTGAGGTGGCTGTATGGCTAGGGTGCGACAGACGCTCGGGTTGCGCATGTCCATGTCGAGAAGCACGATCTCGCGACTCTTCTCGCGTGCCATGCTGATCGCGAGATTGAGCGCGGTCAGTGTCTTGCCGTCATTAGGACCGGCGCTGGTTACTGCGATCGTGGTCCATTGATGGGCGCGCGCGCGATGGAGTAATCGGGTACGCAACATGCGATAGGCAGCAACGGCCGCGCCGTCCTCCTCTGCCGCGCCACGAAACAGCAGGCGATGCTCCCGGCACAGATCCTCGTCCAAGTTAAGCGCCAGCGCCTGTATTCGAAGCGAAGGATCGATGGCCGCGGCCTGTTTCGTCCGGCCGGCGCTGCGTTGCGCAACGTCGTCGCCCACACGGCGTGACGTGCCGTTCCGCGGCTCGGCTCGGGTCTTCTCCAGCGCTCGTTCGACGATTGACATTTGTGCCTACATACCTGGTCGGAGTGGGTGCTGACGAATATGCTAAGCGACTATCGATTAAGGGCCAATATTATCACGGCGCCTGCGGCAGCCGCAGCGACGGAGTAGGCCGCAACGAAGGAACTGAACGTAATGGCGACTCGGCGTCTGTCGCGCGAGTTCTTGATGATCGGAATATTCGCGAGTACGGGAATGTCATTGAGCATTGTTAACCCTTGCGCCATTCTGACATTCTTATCCATGCCCTCGGAAACCGCCACTGCGACACCCGTGAGCGCGGTGCCGAGAACCAGTCCGAGAAGGAGCAGGCCGAGTCTATTCGGGTAGACCGGCGATTTCGGAGCGACGGGGGCGCGCAGCAGCGTGAATCTTTCACCGCCCTGCTGACTCTCAAAGGTCTCGGCCAAGTTGGCACTTTGCAATCGGTCCTGTACATGCTGATACTGATTCTGCAGCACGCCTTTGCGGAGCAGAACTTCGGCGACTTCCCGTTCCGAGGCGGGCGTATGCTGCACCAATCCTCGATACTGCTCCAGCTTGGCACGCGTCGCATTATCCTGCGATTTCAGATTGGCCAATTCGTTGCGTGCCGACTGGAGCTGAGTTGCAGTCATCTGGTATTGCGGATTGTTGGACTGCTGAGCTACGTGGCCGGCCGCGGAACCACCGCTCTGAGCCATCAGTGTTTCCAGCGCACGGCGCAGGCGCTTCACCTCAGGATGATCGGGCGTGTAGCGCTGTTCGGCTTCGGTCAATTTGGCACGCACAGTGGCAATGTCGGTCAGATCCCCGGATTGCGTGATCAGGTTGGGGCTCATCTGACTGAGTTGCACGCTGAGCACCGATTCTTTTTCCTGCGCTATCAGGACTTGCTGATCCAGGCTGTCGAGCCTATGTTGCGTATCCTCAATTGTCGACTGGTTGCGCTGCAAGAATTCCGGCAGCGCCTCGCCATACTTGCTTTTCAGGGCGGCGAGCTGCGAATCGACGTCGCGAATTTGCCGCGCCAGTTGTTCCGATTGCTTCTGCAAAAATCCGGCCGCTTCGCTCGCAGCTTGCGTGCGAATACGTTGGTTGTAAGTGAAAAACAATTCCCCCAATCGCTCGTCGATTGCCAAGGCGAGCGCCGGTTTCGGGTTGTTGTAGTGGAGCGAAAATGCGTTTGATTCGGCTTGCGGCTTCATCGTGACAGGATCAATCTTCTCGAGCGTGGTGTCTTCTAGAATGCGCTGCGCCTTGTCCTCCGCGGTCCAGGCGGGCCGATCAGGATAGGGATCGATCTCTTGTACGATGCGCTTGAGGCTATCAACCGTCATCACGCGTCCCTGAACGATCTGGATCTGCTGGTCTGAATAACTGAGAACGGTCGATTCGATGATGTCCTTCGGCACCGACGAGGGTTCCAGCATGATCGTAACCGTGGCCTGGTATTGCGGAGGAATCCCGAACGCGGCAATCACGGAGATGAAGAGCACGAGCGGCAAAATTGTCGCGACATAGATATATCGTCGCCGCAGCACTGCAAAATAATAACCACCGGCGGCGCTGGGCATCGGCGATTTCCCCGTGTCGTTCACCACTGGCGACCTAGACCTTGATAGCCGAATCTGATGTAAAGCCGGTTGTTCGAAGCACCGTCCGGGTCGATTTCATATTTCTGCCACGTGTATTGGTAACCGCCCTGCACAAACCAGGTTGGTGTCATCATCCACTTCAACTCCACCGCCGTTCGAACATAGGTTCGGTCATCTCCGCTCACGTTGGGCGTGAGTCCACGGTTGCGTAAGGCGATGGTAGCGCCGGTAAATGCCAGGCGTCGGGTGAAATTGCGGCTATATTGCAGCTGCACTTGATCGTTGACGTATATCCCGCCGCCGCCCGAGGGGGTGATCACGCGACCGCCGTTCATCCTGAATTGATTGATTTCGCCTTTGTACGCGACGTTGACGGTGGCGCCCCAGGGATAGGCTATGGTTTTGAATGGCGACGGAATGGTCGTATCGATGTTGGTACGCTGATAAACCACCGTAGCGCCGGTGGATAGCAGCGGCGACCAGCTCGTGTCCAGAGATACGCTCGCTCCGGTCGCGGTGGCCTCAGAATCGAAGTGCGATGCCTGATATTTTGCACCGTAGGCGCCCACCGTCAAATCGGTTCTTTGGTCCAGCGTCCACCGTAAATAGGCTTTCCCCTGGTAGTATTCGAAATCCACCGCGCTAAAGGTATTGTCGGGCGAGTAAATTAATTTCTGGTAAATCGCCGAAACACCCGCCGCCGTGAGCGGCGAGATGTTGTAGCTGTAGTCGGGCACCAGTATCAAGCTCTCACGAGTTGCGCCCTTCACCGTTCTGCCGGTTTCAGGTGACGTCGGCGGCACAGGACCGTAGGGGTTGTACAGCGCTGAGGACAATTCGGCATTGAATTCATCGCGCCGCTCAAGGTCAAGGTAAACATCGCCCTTGCTGCGCTGCGTTCTGTAGGCCGAAATTAAGTCAAGGTACCCCTCCAGCCGGTTATCGTAGGACGCCGAAGGGTAATCGCGATAGTCGATCCGCGGAATGATCGTCGTTTCCGAGTCGGGAGTAGCGATCCCGATGAGTGCCGAGGCGTCGGCAATGTTGCCTTCGACACTATTAGCCCCGCCCTGCGAGGCCGGCACCAAATCCAGATTCGAATCCGTTTCCGCGGAAATCGTCGCCATAGGTTGCACATAAACCTGTGCGGCATACACCGGCGCAGCCGCCATTGCTACGCATAGCGATGTGGCAACGGCGCGCTGTCTTCGATGCATTACCTGCAATCCTTTAGGGAACGACCACGACATCGCCGCTCTCCAGCTGGACGTTCTGCGCTAAATCCTTGCCCGAGCTGACCGCGCCATATTTGAACTGTAGAACGCGCTGTCCACCGGACGAACTACGGATCACAATGATGCTATCGAGCTTCGCATAGGGATTGGCTCCCCCTACCATGCTCAATGCCTGTAACACGTTGATGGTGGGGTTCATGATGATAGAACCCGGTTTGTTAACTTGACCGATAACGTACACGACGTTGCCCTTCACATCCGTCACGATCACGGTCGCAATCGGGTCGGAGACGTATTTCTTGAGTTTGCTTTGCACTTCTACGCGAACTTGCTCGACGGTTTTTCCGCCAACCAGTAGTTCACCGACCAGGGGGTAGGAAATTTTTCCATCGGGCGTGACCGTAATCTCCTGCGGCACGAGCTTGGGATCGTCGTACACACCGATGACTACCTTGTCTCCGGGATGCAGCTGGTAATCCGGGATGACCTGCGAAAAAGACGGAGCGCTCATCATCGACAGAATCGCCAACGTGCCCACCCAGGAAAAGACTGGTGCAAGCCGGCGCCTGGCGGATGCCGACCAAGAGTTCGACTGCTTCATACGGTCATCCTCCATCACAATACGAATAACGGTTCTCCATTAGCAGCGCCGGTGCTGGAAACGGAGCGGCTTGTTTTGATTTCAGTTTGATTCGGCCCAAAGCATCAGATTGCACCAGAGTATACAGGGCAGATCCGCATGTCGAACGATGGAATCGCACCCGATGCGCGCCACACAAGGATTAAGTGATATACGCCCCGATTCCAAAGCAATTATGTTTACGCCCGCCCCGCCGCGAGGGCTATCCCGTCCTACCTTGCGGGCACATGCGGTCAATGACTACCCACCGCGAGGCGCCGGGGCAACGACAAGTGCCCTACGGCA
>JANXZG010000070.1 GCA_025355645.1 Gammaproteobacteria bacterium
TATGCCGAACGACCTTGTTCGAAAGCGCCGGCAGACTCGTGTTGCCGACGCAAAATCACCCAACGCGTGGGTTGACCAGGAAGCTGCGGACTGCGAGTTCAAGGATGAGCGACTGGGCAAGCGATTCCGCTCATTGCTCGCACAGTTGTCCTCAAGTCCGGGCGACAGCATTCCGCTGGTCTGCCAAGACTGGGCGAACACGAAGGCCGCATACCGATTTTTCGACAACGATCGAGTCAGTGAAGCGGAGATTCTCGGCGGTCATTTTAATGCGACGCGCGATCGGGCAGCTGCAACTGATGGACCGATTCTCGTGATGCATGACACGACGGAGTTTACTTACCAGCGAGAAGATATCGATGCAGTTGGCAAGACGCGTATCAATATCGCGGGCGGTCGTCCAGACGGACGGCCGAGGTACTACACCGGTTGCGGGATTCTGATGCACTCGAGCCTGGCAGTGACGACCGAAGGACTTCCTCTGGGCCTCACCGCGATTAAATTCTGGTCGCGCAAGAAATTCAAAGGTTCAGATGCGCTGAAGAGAAAGATCAACCCAACTCGGGTACCGATTGAGAAGAAGGAGAGTATTCGCTGGCTGGATAACTTAAAACAATCGACGAGCCTTCTGGACGACGCCGCGCGCTGCGTGCATATTGGAGATCGAGAGAGCGATATCTACGAGCTTTTTTGCACGGCGCAGGAATCGGGCACACAGTTCCTGCTGCGAACCTGCGTGGATCGTCTCGCAGGTGACGGAACACATACGATCGCAACCGAGATGGCCGATGTCGATTGCAAGGGACTGCACCGAATTGAAGTGCGCGATCGCCACGGCAAGATGTCCGAAGCAGTCCTGGAGCTTAAGTTCCGACGCATTCTGGTGCAGCCACCGCTGTACAAGCAGCGCCGATACCCGGCATTGGAACTCACGGTGTTGCATGCAACAGAGCGTGGCAAGCCAAAGGGCCGAGATGCGATTGAATGGAAGCTGATCACGAACCTTCCCGTCAACACACGAGCGCAGGCAATCGAGAAACTCCAGTGGTACGCGTTGCGCTGGAGGATAGAGGTTTTCCACAAGATACTTAAATCCGGTTGCCAAGCTGAGCAGTCGAAGTTGCGAACCGCAGAACGGCTCGTCAATCTACTGGCGACGTTCTGCATCTTAAGCTGGCGCATCTTCTGGCTGACGATGCTCAATCGAGCAACGCAAACCGCCAAGGCTGGGCTGGCATTCACGCCGCTGGAAATCCAAATCCTGCATCGACTCGCGCCGGACAGTCGATCCGGCTCATCCGCCTCCCGCACGCTCAAGTCCTGCCTGATCCAGCTCGCGTGCCTCGGCGGCTATCTGAACCGTGCCAAAGACCCGCCGCCTGGCAACATGGTTATCTGGCGTGGGATGTCCCGTCTCACCGATATCGAACTCGGATATTTGTTGGCGACCGAAAATGTGGGTAATTGAAAGCTTGCCCGACCGCTTACGATATATCCGATGTTTTGCTGCTCTAGAGTCGCTTCACCGATTAGCCATTTTCTACTTCAGAAATAGCCGGCGTTATCTCAACGACGATGCCCCGATTTCAGCATTCACTCTCACCAACAGAGATTTTCTCTGTCGCGGCCAGAGGCCAACCACTGTGCGGTCGTGTGCGGTCGTGTGCGGTCGCCCTCGACTCCTGTACGAATCAGGTATTCCCTCACAAGCGAGTGAGAGGTAGTCCTACTGCGACCCTGGGGCGTGAGGGGTACAACGGCGAGGGCTTTGAGAGCGTTGGCCGGAGGCTGAAAGAATCTGAATTCTTCGGGTTTTTTAGCGCTTTTGGCCACATTGCGGGTCATGAGAGGCGTCCGCGGTTTCTGTTAGACGGGGTTATCCGACCCGTTTCCACCCGCCGTTGCATACGGCTCCAGTCATTTTTTTATGTTGCACCGGATCATTCATGAGGGTTTCTCAGCTGAGACGTCGCCTTATACTGGTGTAGGTTTATTGCCTACGAAGCGTTGCGCCGCAGTTAAGCGGCGCGAGGTTCGAGATTGCTCCCAATGATCCACCTGCACTCCGTGGTTCGTCTAAGGGAGAACAAACCGAGACCACGGTCTGTCCGGCAGATGTGCGTCGTTCAAGGAGAGAGACATGATGGCCGCTAGTAACACATGGGTTCGTTCGCCGGTATCCCAGTCGGGTACGAACCACGCCAAGCGCAAGGTCCGGCGCGTTTTAATAGTCGATGATCATCCGATCGTTCGACAGGGCTTGCGGCGGGTCCTGGAAAACGAGGATGACCTGACCGTGTGCGGTGAGGCGGAGACGGCTCGCGATGCGCGGACTGCGATCAAAGAGCTCAATCCCGATGTGATCATCGCGGACATCAGCTTAAAGCAGGGCGATGGCATCGAATTGGTGCGCGATGTGCGCGCTCATTATCCGCACATGCCCATTCTGGTGCTCTCCATGCACGATGAGACCATCTATGCGGAGCGCATGCTGTCGGCCGGTGCCAATGGCTACATCATGAAGCAGGCTGCCAGCGAGCAGTTTCTGGTGTCTTTGCGGCGCGTGCTCGACGGCGGCATTTACGTGTCCGAGGCCGTCGGCAACAACATGATTCAGAAATTTGCGGCCGGTGGGTCGTACATCTCGGCGAATCCGGTTGATCGCCTGAGCAATCGCGAATTGCAGATATTGCACATGATCGGCAAGGGCATGAGCACCCGCGAGGCGGCCCATTCTCTGAACCTCAGCATCAAGACGGTGGAATCGCACCGGCAGCGCATCAAGCGCAAGCTGAATCTCACGACGGGTACTCAGCTGGTGCAATACGCGGTGAATTGGTTTACCGGCCGCGAAGCGGCTGCGACTGGGGTGCGTTCCAGCGACGTGCCGACCGATGCGGGTGCCGGCGGGTAAAACCCGCGCTGCGGGCTAGAACCGCCTCTGGGACGGACATCCGGGGAGTTCGCGTTAGGGCGTGCCAGGTCTGTTGTCTGCGCTGAGCTTGGTGCTCTCTTCCCGGGCGGTTCCGTTGAGGTGTACGGGTTGCCCACCGGCGTTGCGTTCCACACAGCCTTTGATCTGCCAGCGCTCAAGTTCCCCAGGTCGTACCTGCACTTGAACTACAAGCTGCAAGGGGATTTGCTGCTCCAGATGAGCGCGCACCCCGAGCAATAGGGTCTGCCACCCGTCCGCAGACAGATGCGGCCGCAAATCATCCAATCGCTTGCGTTTGACTTGGGTCCGCCAACTCAGCCGTTGATAGAACCAGTCGCTGAACCAGGCCTCGCCACTCCACAGGTCCAGGCCCCACTGACCCTCCGGCATACCCTGTGACTTGCGTGTGCCTGGGCTGGCCTTGTTGGGTTTGGCGGGTACCGGGCTGGGCATTACCCGCTATCGGACCGGCCTCCCCGGGTCTTGATAGGCATGGGAGTCAGAATAGGGTTATACCTGAGCGACTGGTGCACAGTTCTTAACACTGCCATACGTGTGTGGTAGCCCGGAGATTTACAATAAGTACCTTAGGTGTGGGTAAAGTCGCTGCGGATTGCGCCGATACCCCAAAATACTTGAAACCGGGCGAGGGCTTTCAATCGTGTCTGAACTGGAATCTGTGAGCTCGATCACAGTTGAATCCTCGCCGACCATCCTGTTGGCCGAGGACGATCCAGTCACGCGTATGCTCATGACCCGCTTTCTGAAGAAGGCGGGTTACGAAGTCGATGCCGTGGCCAACGGTTCCGAGGCCCTGGATCGGATGACCCGGCGCTACTACCCCATGCTGGTGACCGATTGGGAAATGCCGGAGATGGACGGCGTGAGCCTGTGCAAGGCCATCCGCAATCTGCAGCTCGACGGCTATGTGTATGCGCTGCTGCTCACTGCCCGCGATTCCAAGGAAAACATCATTGCGGGGTTGGAAGCCGGTGCGG
Organism: Gammaproteobacteria bacterium; assembly: GCA_025355645.1. Taxonomy (GTDB): domain Bacteria; phylum Pseudomonadota; class Gammaproteobacteria; order Steroidobacterales; family Steroidobacteraceae; genus Bog-1198. The sequence continues at coordinate 3,934 of JANXZG010000070.1, forward strand.
ACGACTATCTCGTCAAACCCGTACATGAGGCCGAATTGATCGCGCGCTTGAATGCGGGCCGGCGCATCCTGAATCTCGAACAATCGCTGCGCGCCGCGAATCAGCGTAATCGCATTCTGTCGATCACCGATGCCCTGACCGGCACTTACAACCGGCGCTATCTCATGGAGCAACTGCCGCGCGAACTCGAGCGTTGCCGCCGTTACGGCTACCCGCTGTCAGTTCTCATGTGCGACATCGATCATTTCAAGCGGATCAATGACAACCATGGCCATGTCGCCGGGGATGAAGTGCTCCAGCAATTCGCGTCGCGCGCGCAAAAATTCATCCGCACCAACAGCGACTGGATCGCCCGCTACGGCGGCGAGGAGTTTCTCGTCGTATTGCCAGAAACCGGGCATGAGGGAGCGGTGGCCGTGGCGGAGAAGATCCGCGGGCTGACCGCGTCCACGCCGTTCGCCACCCGCGCGGGCGAGGCCGAAGTCACGGCGAGCTTCGGCGTGGCTTCCACGGGGCCGGCGGGACCGGATATCGCGCTCAAAGTCGATACGCTGATTCGAACTGCGGACGAGTGTTTGTATCGCAGCAAACTGGAAGGCCGGGATCGTACCATTGGTATGGAAATGGCGGTCACACAGTCGATATTGGCGCACGCCTAGGACGCGAGCGCGCGGTTGAGGCCGTTCGTGGGACATGGCCCCTACCTCTCAGCGCCGTCAGCCGACCTTCAGTAACTCGGCGTTCACCGCTCTAAGTTTTTCGGTCAGTTCCTGCACCAACCCATCTAATTCTTGCGCACTATTCGCGCGTGCGGCGCTTTCCAGGCTGGAGGCAGCTGCTGCCAGTCTGGTGGCGTGAATGTTGGCGCTGGCGCCCTTCAAAGCGTGGGCGCGCTTGCCGATGGTCTCGAAATCCCGGGTGCTCAAGGCGGCGATGATTTCGGCCAGGCATTGGTCGCCGCTGCTGACGAAAGTGTCGATCAATTCGCGTTCGAACTCGGCGTCACCGCCCGTGAGTTCGCGCAGGGCATTCATGTCGACTTCGGGGCGCCCGGCATCGGGGCGCCCAACAACAGGTTTTAAGTACCGCCCGAGGCAGTCGATCAATTGCGCGGGTTCGATGGGTTTGCCCAGGTGGGCGTCCATGCCGGCGGCAATACAGTTCTCGCGGTCCTCGCTCATGACATTGGCGGTGAGGGCAATGATGGGCATGCGTTTGCCGCGGCCGCTTTGGCGCTCCAATTCGCGAATGCGCCGGGTGGCGGTGAATCCGTCCATCACGGGCATTTGGCAGTCCATGAGCACGGCGGCGTAGCTGGATTCGGCCAGGCGCTCCAGGGCTTCGGCGCCGTTGTTGGCAATGGTGACGTCGGCCGCGAGCTTCTGTAGCAAGCGCTGCGCCACGCGTTGGTTCACGGGATTATCTTCGACCAGCAAGATGCGGTGGCCGCGAAAGGCAGGGTTGTCGATGACGGTGGGCAAATGCAACGACTTGCGCGGCACATTCCCCGTCAACACCTGTTCCACGAGGCCGATGAGGGAGGCTGCGCGGATGGGCTTGAACCCGATGGCATTCGGCCGATGCGGCCAGTCGCTGGTGTCCTGGTCCGCGCCGAACAGGGATAAGAGGATGAAGGGAATCTGGGCACGGCGGGGAGGCGTGCGCAACTGGCGCAGCAGGTCGAGTCCGCCTTGCATGGGCATGAGTTCATCGGCCACCACCAGATCGAAGCGGGCGTCGGTCTCGAGCAATTGCAGGGCTTCAACAACGCTGCCCACCGCGACGGTGTCGAAGTGCGATAGCTTCAGTTTCGAGGCCAGGCTGCGGCGGCTGGCATGGATGTCATCGACGACGAGGATGCGACGGCCGAGTCCGATCTGTTCGCGCACCGGCTGCTCCGGCAGGGCGTCGACGATGACGGTGACCCAGAAGGTCGAGCCCTTGCCCGCTTCGCTGCGCACGCCGACGGCGCCGCCCATGACTTCCGCGAGCCGTTTGACGATGGACAGGCCCAAGCCCGTGCCGCCGTAGTGGCGGGTGGTCGAGGAGTCTATTTGTGAGAAGGTCTTGAAGAGGCGGTCGAGCCGATCGGCCGGGATGCCGATGCCGGTGTCGGTGACTTCGAGGCGCAAGGTGAAGCGGCCGTTCTCGTTGGGAGTGGTGCTGGCGTCGAGGATCACATAGCCCTCGTGGGTGAACTTTATGGCATTGCCGATCAGGTTCAAGATGATCTGGCGCACGCGCCCCGGATCGCCGCTGGTGAGCACCGGCATGTCGGGGCTGAGGTCGACGATGAGCTCGATGCCCTTGGCGGCGGATTGCAAGGCCATTGCGGCCACGGTCTCGTAGATCACGTCGCGCAAATCGAAATTCACATGCTCCAGCTCCAGGCGATCGGCTTCGATCTTGGACAGATCCAGCACGTCGTTGATCAGGGAAAGCAGCGCATTGGCACTGCCGCGGATGATGTCGACGTACTCACGCTGGGTATTGTCGAGTTCGGTCTCGGCCAGAATCTGCGACATGCCGATGACGCCGTTCATGGGCGTGCGGATTTCGTGGCTGACATTGGCGAGGAAATTGCTCTTGGCGCGGCTGGCGGCTTCGGCCGTGAGCTTGGCGTCGATGGTGGCCTGTTCGGCGAGCTTGCGATCGGTGATGAGCTGGGTCGAGCCGGCCAGGCGCAGGGCCGTGCCGTCGGGGGCGCGGTCGGCTTGGGCGCGTGAGCGCACCCATTCGTAGTGCCCGGCCTTGTGGAGCAGGCGGAATTCGACGTCGTAGACGGTGCGGCGCTTCAGATGATTGCTGACGGCGAGTCGTACCCGGTCGCGGTCGTCGGGATGAATCAGCTGCAGCAGTCGGCTGCGTGAGATGGTGAGGTCGCCAGGATCGTAGCCGAGCATCTCTTCGAAGCGGTGACCGAACCAGACCGTGCCGGTTTGCAGATCCACCTCCCACAGTCCGTCCTGGGTGCCGCGGACGGCGCGCTCGAAGCGGCTTTCGATGGAGTCGAGTGCGGCTTCGGTGCGCTTCAGATCGCTGATATCGACGATGGCGCCGGTGATGCGCACCACTTCGCCGGCCTTGTTGCGCGACACGGTGGCCTTCTCGCCGATCCAGCGCTCGCCGCCTTCGTCGAGCCGCACGCGGTATTCGCAGCGGTAGGAGGGATCCTCGGGCGTCGTGTCGATGGCGGCGCTGCGCATCTGGGCAACGTCGGCTGGATGTACGCGCGAGATTAAATTATTGAGGTCATCGAGTTTGGTCGAGGCCGGGATTCCCAACAGGGTGTGAAAATTGTCGGAGCAGATTCGGCTGTTGCGGCCGAAATTAAAATCGAAGGTGGCGAGGCCGGCCGCGGCCTGCGCAATGTTCAGCGACTCGGTGGCGTAGCGCAACTTCTCTTCGAGTTGCTTGCGCTCGGTGATGTCGCTGATGGTGCCGATGGCGCGGACCGGGGTGCCGTGGACGTCTTTGAGTATTTCGGCACGGGCCGCGAGCCAGCGCACGCCGCCGTCCAGCAGCAGTGAGCGGTATTCGCATTGGAATCGGGTGTCGGTATCGATGGCCGAGCCCAAGGTCAGCACCACGACTTCCAGGTCCTCGGGATAAATGGTGGCCACCCATTCTTCGCGCCGCAGGCAGAGGTCGCCGCTGCGCTGGCCGATGAGCTCGAAGAACAGCGGGGTGCCGCTGATGTCGCCGGTGGTCAGATTCAAGTCGAAGACACCGAAGCCGCCGGCGGCTTGGGCGAATTCCAAAAATTCAGGGCTGTGGCGCGAGGGTCCGGGACCCGAAGCTGTGCGGCGCAGCGTGGCTGAGTCGGGTGCGCGGGTCAGGGCTTGTGCGCCCACCTCGGGGAGCGAGGCGTCCGCTTGGGGGGCGTGGGCCTGACCGCGTGCGGGAGTGGGCAATTTGTTGCGAATCGACGAGTGGCGCATGCGGTATCCAACAAGGGTGGGCGTGCGCCCCCAACGCCAGGTTATCGGCAGCTTTGGCGTGCTCTTGAGCTATGATCGACCGACAAAATCACGGGGTATGCGCATGCGGTTAGTCAAAATTCTGGCCGGTTTGGTGGGCGGCGTCATCGTCCTGATCGTGGTGGGATTGGTTGCGGTGCGCTTTTTGGTTACCCCCAGTATGTTCAAGGACCGAATTGCGGCAACGGTCAAGGAATCGACGGGCCGGGATCTGGTATTGACCGGGGATATCAAGCTGTCGGTGTTCCCCTGGGTGGCCCTGGAATTGGGTCCCGCCACGTTGAGCAATCCGCCGGGGTTCGGCACCGAGCCCTTCGTGGCGTTCAATCGCGCCGCCGTGCGCGTCAAGCTGATCCCGCTCTTGTCGCAGCGCCTCGAGATCGATCGGGTGGACCTCGACGGGTTCGACCTGCGCCTGCGTAAGAATGCTCAAGGGGTGGGCAACTGGGAGAACTTCGGCCCGGCGAAGCAACCTGCAGCCAAGGATAAAAACACGAAGTCGAATTTCAAGGCGCAGCTCGCCGGTATTCGGTTGACGAATGGACGGCTGAGCTACGACAACATCGTGGTAGAGAAATTGAATGTGGATGTCGGTGCCTTGGGCGGCAAGGGTGTCACGCCCATCAGCATTGGCTTCGATGCCGGTCGCGGCGTGGCGGGTGAGTCGCTGACCCTGAGCGCCAAGTTCGAGCTGGATGCGGACGCGGCAGTTAAAACGCTGCGCTTGGCGGCGGTCTCGTTGAGCGGTCTGGTCAATCTTCCGGGCCAGGCGCAGGCGGCGCATTGGGAATTGACCGCGCCGTCCATGGATGCGGACTTCACGGCGGAGACGCTCGCGGTGCCCTCGTTCGCGGCGAGTTTTCTGAATGCGCACCTGACCGGGAAATTGCAGGCGACGAAAATACTCAGCGACTTGAGCGCCAACGGCTCGATGGCGCTGGCGCCCCTGGTGCTGCGCGAGTTTGCACCGCGTGCCGGCATTACCTTGCCTAAGACCACCGACCCGCGCGCTCTGGCGCAGCTCTCCTCGAGCAGCGATTTCAGCTATGGCGCGAGCGGCCTGCGGTTGACGCAGGTGCAGGCGCAGTTGGATGACAGTCACTTGAAGGGCAGCTTCGCGTTGGTGGGGGAGCCGCGGGTGATCAAATTCGATCTCAACGTGGATTCCATCAATGTGGATCGGTACTTGAGTCCGGCGCATGGGCCGGCGCCGGGCGCGCCCGCGGAGAAGCCCGCCAACGCAGCGAAGGCGGGCGATGCCGGCAAGTTGCCCGAGGCGAACGGGACGTTGAGCTTGGGCGCGGTGCATTTCTCGCCGCTGGATTTCTCCAATGTGAAAGTGACGCTGGCGTCGAAAGACAATGTGCTGCACCTGTTTCCCGCGCAGGCGCAGATCGATGGCGGGAATTACGCCGGCAATATCACGGTGGATGAGCGTGCCGCGACACCCAATTTAAGCATCGATGAGCATTTGAGCGGCGTCGATATGGCGCAGCTGTTGGCTGCGACCTCGTACAAGGGGCGCCTGTCGGGGCGCGGCAATGTGAACATCAAGGCCACGGCGCGCGGTGCCGCGTATGAGGCGGTGATGCAGACCTTGAATGGGCATTTCGATGCCAACCTTGTCGGTGGCGCCATCGAGGGTGTGGATCTGGGATTTGAGTTGGCGCGCGCGCAGGCTCTGTATAAGCAAACGGCCGTGCCCACGCGCAGCAATCCGCCACGCACCCAGTTCGATGCCTTCAAGATGTCGGCGGAGATCCTCAATGGCGTGGCGAACACCAAGGATCTGACGATTGCTTCGCCGATTTTAAAGGTGAGCGGGCAGGGCAGCGCCAATCTGGTGAACAAGGCCATCGACCTTCAAATGATGGCCAGCGTGCTGAAATCGCCGGGAGTGAGCGCCGCCGACATTCCGGTCAAGGTCACGGGCACGTATGTAGATCCCACCATCCGGCCCGATGTTGAGGGCCTGGCGAAGAACGAGGTCAAACAGAGGCTGCAGGATGTGCTGAAGAAGAATGGCTTGGACAAGCTGTTCAGCCGGTGAGCTTGGCGCCCGAACAATTCACGGCGCGGCTGCTCGAGTGGTTTGCAGTCCACGGCCGCCACAATCTGCCCTGGCAGCAGAATCCCACGCCGTATCGGGTGTGGGTGTCCGAGGTGATGCTGCAACAGACCCAAGTGGCGACGGTGATGCCGTACTACGAGCGCTTTATGGCGCGCTTTCCCGATGTGGGCTCGCTCGCCGCGGCGCCGTTGGATGAGGTGCTGCATCTGTGGACGGGTTTGGGGTATTACGCCCGGGCCCGGAACCTGCGTGCCTGCGCGCAGGTGTTGGTTGCGCATCATGGCGGGGAATTTCCACACAGTGTGGAGGCGGTGACGGAGTTGCCGGGCATCGGCCGATCGACGGCGGGCGCGATTCTGGCGCTGTCGCGGGGTGTGCGGCAGCCGATTCTGGACGGCAATGTGAAACGCGTGCTGGCACGGGTGTTCGGCATCGAGGGAGATCCGGCATCCGCCGCCGTCATGGCGACCCTGTGGGCGCAATCCGAGGCCTGCACGCCCACGCTGAACGTCGGTGCGTACACCCAGGCCATCATGGATTTGGGTGCGACGGTGTGCAGCCGCTCCAATCCGGCTTGCACGGTGTGCCCGATGAGCGAGGGCTGTGTGGCGGCGCTGAAGGGTCGGCAGGCGGAACTGCCGGGCAAGAAGCAAAAGCGCCTACGGGGTTCGCGCGAGGCGACGTTGTTGATTGCGGAGACCGGTAGCAATGGCTCGGTGGCGGTGTTGGTGGAGCGCCGGCCGCCCTCGGGATTATGGGGCGGACTGTGGTCGCCGCCGCAGTTCGAGAGCGAGTTCGCGGCGCTGGATTGGTGCCGGCGGGAGGTCGGGGAACCGGCGAATCGGTATGAGAAGCTGGCGCCGATTCATCATGCCTTCACGCACTTCGATTTACGCCTGAATCCACTGGTCGTGAAATGCAAACCGCATGAGGAAGTCCGCGAGGGCGATGACCGACTCTGGTATCGGCTCGGAGATCCGCCCCGGGTGGGCCTGCCGCAGCCCATCATGAAGTTGTTCGAACGCCTGCGCGGCAGTTGAGGCCGGTTAGCGTAATATTGGCGCCATGGCACGAAAAGTTCAGTGTGTTCTGTTGAAGCGCGAGGCCGAAGGCCTCGATTATTTGCCCTACCCCGGCGAGTTGGGCCAGCGTATCTACGCCAGCATTTCCAAGGAGGCCTGGGCGCAGTGGGTGGCGCATCAGACCATGCTGATCAACGAGAATCGACTGTCGACCATCGAGCCTAAGGCCAGGGCCTTTTTAGTGGCCGAAATGGAGAAATTCTTGTTCGGGTCAGGGTCGGAGAAACCCAAGGAATTCGTGCCGAAATAAGCGAAGAGGGTGGCTGGGTCAGCCTTAAGTGCCTGATTCTTCGATTGTTCATTGACGAGCCGCAATCTCGCCTGTTTAATACGCGGCTCTCCGAGACGGCCAGGTAGCTCAGTTGGTAGAGCAGCGGACTGAAAATCCGCGTGTCGGGGGTTCAATTCCCTCCCTGGCCACCAAAAAATCCCCTATTTTTCTTGTGGTTACGAGTCGAGCTGTTTTGACGGCGCCGGCAGCTGTGCCAGGATTGTGCCATGGATTTTCACGTTGTCGGCGTACACCGCCAGATGCCCCACGGCTAAGTGCGCATACCGGCGCACCATTTTCTCCGTCTCCCACCCCGCCATCTCTTGAAGAGCAAACAACGGCGTTCCGTTCTGCACATGCCATGAGGCCCAGGTGTGGCGCAGATCGTGCCAGCGAAAGTCCTCGATCCCAGCCCGCTTCAATGCCTTGTACCAAGCCCCGGAACTGACTTGAAACACCGGCCTGCCTTCGTAGGTGAAGACCCGCTCCGGATGTCTGCCCACTTCCGCGTGAAGGATGGCAATCGCCGTGTCGTTCAAGGGCACGCAAATCGCCTTGCGCCCTTTGGCTTGATCGGGATGCACCCAGGCGAGCCTTCGCGTCAGGTCCACTTGATTCCAGGTGAGACCCGTCACGTTGGCACGCCTGAGCCCGGTCGAGAGCGCGAACGCCGCCATGGATCGCAGATGCGGCGGCAGTTCGTGCAACAACACCATCGCCTGATGCTGCGTGAGAAATCGGATTCGCCGGGTGGGCTCCTTGAGCAACCGTACCGCCGGCGCGCGGTCCGTCCATTCCCACTCGCGTACGCATCGTCTCAAGATGGCACGCAGGAGTGACAGTGTTCGGTTGACGGTGCCGTTCGCACATCCTTCTTGCCGCCTCGCTTCCGTGATGGTATCGATCAAGGCCCGATTGATGCTCTCCAACTCTCTACCGGCCAAGAACCGATCGAGCCAACGCAGTTGTGTCTTGTCTGCTTCGTGCGTGGCCTTATGGCTTTGCTCGTGGAGCCAACGAACCGCTGCGTCCTGCCAGACGCGTCTCGGCCGGTCACCAAGCCGTTGAAGCCGCCAGACTTCGCTTTTCAGCTTGTCGTGCAGCTCTTGCGCTTGGACTTTGTTGCCGGTTTGAGCAGATCGTCGTACTCGCTCGCCGTCGGGCGCCACGAAGTCGATCCACCAGACCGGCCCGCGTTTGCGTAATGACATACATCCTCCTGTGAGATCGTTGTCACTCGCAGCGCTTGCCGTCGCACAGGATACAGCGAGCGCACGAAGTCGGCGAGATCGGTATCGAGGAAAATCCAGCA
>JANXZG010000100.1 GCA_025355645.1 Gammaproteobacteria bacterium
TATTATAAGTGCATGATTTTGCTGGATAGAACACTCAATGTTGCGCCGATGATGGAATGGACTGACCGTCATTGCCGCTATCTGCATCGGCTGTTCTCGCCGCGCGCGCTGCTATACACGGAGATGATCGTATCCGCCGCATTAGTTCGTGGCGATGCCGCGCGCCTGCTCGAACATGACCCCGCCGAACATCCTATCGCCCTGCAACTCGGCGGCTGTGACCCGGTTGAGCTTGCGCAGGCGGCGCGCATCGGCGCGGCGGCCGGTTATGCGGAGATCAATCTGAATGTCGGCTGCCCGAGTGAGCGGGTGCAGAAGGGGGCCTTTGGTGCATGCCTGATGGCGGACGCCGCGCTGGTCGCCGAATGCGTGGAGCGAATGCAGGGCGCGGTCCAGGTCCCGGTGACCGTCAAATGCCGTATCGGCATCGATAAGAACGAGGATTACGAATTCTTTGCCGGCTTTGCCGCAATCATGCAGGCCGCCGGCGCTGCTGCACTGATCGTGCATGCCCGCATCGCAATCCTCGGCGGCTTATCGCCCAAGCAGAACCGCGAGATCCCGCCACTGAAATATGAATACGTCCATCGCTTGAAAGCCGAGCGGCCGGATCTGATCGTGGTGTTGAACGGTGGGCTGGGCGATCGCGATCAGGTGCTTGCGCAACTGGCACCGGGCCCCACGGGTGCTGCGCTCGATGGGGTCATGTTGGGCCGCGCAGCCTACCATCGGCCGGCGCTGCTATCGGAACTCGAACAGGCGCTGATCGATGCGCGCTGGCGGACCCCGCAGGTCGAATCGGTCATTGAGCAAATGGTGCTCTACGCCCGGCGAGAGGCCGCACGGGGCGTGCGACTGCACTCGATTACGCGTCACATGCATGGCCTCATTGCCGGTTGCGTTGGCGCACGCGCATGGCGGCGGTTTTTATCCGAGGTGGCGTCGCGTCCGGAGGCGCGCCCCGAGACACTTTATGCGGCCCTGCCGATGCTAGGCAGGCGTGCAGCAGCTTGATTTCGGAAGGTTTTACGCGGTCCGTACCAGAATAAGTATAATCTGGCAGCGCCATGGCCAACGAAATAGAAGTAGCGATCCTGTTTGCAGATGTCGTCGGGAGCACCAAGCTCTACGAACAACTCGGCGATGTGCGCGCCCGGGACATGGTGGGCACTTGCGTGGAGCTGATGCGCTCGGCGACCGATCATCATAACGGCACGGTCATCAAGACCATGGGCGATGAGATCATGGCGACGTTTCCCAGTGCCGACGATGCGCTTGACGCTGGCGCCCAAATGCAGCGCGAAATCAGCCATCACCCGGGCCTGAAGGTCAATGATCACGCGGTAGCCATCCGCATCGGCTGCAATTTCGGTCCGGTGGTCATGGAAGCGCGCGACATCTTTGGCTCGGCCGTGCACACGGCAAATCGCATGACCAGCCAGGCCAAGGCCGGTCAGATCATTACGACAGCGACGATGATCGAACACCTCTCAAACGAATGGCGCGCCTCGGTGCGGCAGATCGATGTCGCAACGCTGAAGGGCCGCAGTGCGGAATTTGCGCTGTTCGAGGTGCTGTGGCAACCGGATGAGTCCACCAGCATGGTGGCGACCATCAGTGCCGGGGACAGCGACAAGCCGCAAAAGCTGCGGCTGCGCTACCAGGGCCAGGAAGTACTGGTCGAAGATGGCCGCGAGATCATCACGATCGGGCGCGCCGAGGACAATGACCTCGTCATCAAGGGCAACCTGATTTCGCGGCTACACGCGCGCATCGAGCTGAGCCGTAACAAGTTTATGCTGATCGACCAGAGCACGAATGGCACGTTTGTCGCAGTCAAGGACGGCGAGGATACGTTTGTACGGCGCGACTCGATGCAGATGCGCGGCGAGGGAATGATCGGGCTCGGCAAAGTGCCGGACGAGAATTCCTCGCAGGTTATCCGCTATTCTTTTGAGGACTGACCCGCTGCAGCGCTCCGGCCAGCTCCTGCCTAAGGGCCGCTGGTATTCGGGCGCCATATTCGTCGAGGTAGGTGCCGATTTCAGTGAACTCCTGGTGCCACAGCACCGGATCAACCGATAGCAGCGCATCTAGGTTCTTGGGCGCCAGGTCGAGCCCCGAGGTGTCCAGGTCAGCCGCGGCCGGCATGAAGCCAATTGGCGTCTCCACGGCGTGCGCCTTGCCTTCGCAGCGTTCGATCATCCAGCGCAGCACGCGCAGGTTTTCACTGAATCCCGGCCACAGGAAATGGCCGGCAGCATCGCGGCGGAACCAGTTGACGTGAAATATCTGCGGCGGCGCGTTGAGCTTCGCACCCACCTCAAGCCAGTGCGCCCAATAGTCCGCGAAGTTATATCCGGCGAAGGGCTTCATCGCCATCGGGTCGCGCCTGACGACGCCGACCGCGCCGGTGGCTGCGGCCGTGGTTTCGGAGGCTACCCCGGCACCAACCAGCACGCCGTGCGCCCAGTTGCGCGCCTGCATGACCAGCGGGGCGAGCGTGCGACGCCGGCCGCCAAAGACCAGCGCTGAGATTGGCACCCCCATTGGCGCATCGGCGAGTTTCGAGAAACTCGGGTTCTGCTCAGCAGCGACCGTGAACCGTGAGTTCGGATGTGCTGCGGGGCCATTGGCCGGATCGTAAGGACGGCCTTGCCAGTCGATGACTGGCTTGCCTTCCTTCAGTCCTTCCCACCAGGGTTGGTTGTCTGCGGTCAGCGCAACATTCGTGAAAATCGTATGGCTGCGGATTGTCTCGTAGGCGTTGCGGTTGGTCTGCGGGTTCGTCCCCGGCACGACACCGAAATACCCGGCTTCCGGATTGATCGCATATAGGCGGCCATCCGGTCCCGGATGCAGCCAGGCAATATCATCGCCGATGGTCCAAACCTTCCAACCGGCATAGCTTGCAGGCGGGATCAGCATCGCAAGGTTGGTCTTGCCGCAGGCGGATGGGAAGGCGCAGGCGATGTAATGCACCTCGCCGCGCGGATTCTCGATGCCAACGATCAACATGTGTTCGGCGAGCCAGCCCTCGCTGCGCGCTTGCCAGCTAGCGATGCGCAGCGCATGGCATTTCTTGCCAAGCAGAGCGTTGCCCCCGTAGCCCGATCCGAAGCTCTTGATCGACAGCTCCTCGGGGAAATGCATGATAAAGCGCCGCTCCGGATCGAGTTCGCCGGTCGAGTGCAGGCCCTTAACGAACGTCTTGTCTTGCGCAATGCGCTCGAGTGCCATGCGACCCATGCGGGTCATGATCTTCATGTTCAGCACAACGTAGGGGCTGTCGGTGATCTCGACCCCACAGCGCGAATAGGGCGATTCGATGGGGCCCATGCAATACGGAACCACGTACAGTGTGCGTCCTTTCATGCACCCACGGAATAGGGCGTCCATCTTCCGATGGGCCTCTCTTGGTTCCATCCAGTGGTTATTCGGGCCGGCATCCTCTGGCGCGCTGGTGCACACGAAGGTCAGGTGCTCGACGCGTGCGACATCCGACGGCGCCGATCGGTATAGCACGCAGTCCGGATTGGTGGCCGCGTTCAGCGGGATCAACTCTTTGGCATCGACCAGGTGCTGGCGCAGGCGCCTGAATTCGTCTTCGCTCCCGTCACACCATACGATCTTGGCCGGTTGCGTCAGAGCGGCCGTCTGCCGGACCCAGGCCGCGACCTCGCAGCTTAATTCTTCTATCGTTGTGACCTGCAGCGGGGCAGTCGCCATGATAATTATTATCCTGAAGCCGGACAAGCCGTGAGAGGATGACAGAAGGGCAGGTAAATCGCCACATAGCATATTATAAATATAGATATATTAATAAGTTACCGAATATTATTAATGATTATTGTCATTACCTTCCCAAGCCGCACCACAGCCTGCAAATGGCGCTGTCGGGCGCTGCTGCTCGGGTTGCTTGCAGCGTCGGCTTGGGGCGCGCAAACCGCGCCGCCCGAGCTGCAGGTCACGACGACTGCGGAGCTTGCGCAGGTGCAGATGATCAACGGCCATGCCGCGGTCAGGTTGCTGGCGGCTGATCATGTCGTGCCCGGCGATTTGCTGATCTATACCCTCAAGGTTCGCAACCCCGGCCGCGATCCTGTGGCTACGCCGCAGTTCGTCGCGCCGATTCCCGTGCATACGAACTATGTGGCCGATACGGCAGTCGGGCCTGGCGCGGAGGTGCAATACTCGGTCGATTTCGGTGAGACCTTCGATAAGCCGCAGAACCTTCGGGTGCGTGGCGAGGGCGGCGCAATGCGCGCGGCGACCGCGGTGGACTACACGCACATTCGCTGGACGCTTAAGCACGGGCTGAAACCCAATTCGGTCGCCTATGCGCGCTTTCGCGCCAGGCTGAACTGATCGCGCGAAGCGGCGACGGCACCGTACACTAGCGGCCCCGCATGCCCAATGATTATCGCGAAATATTCGGCCCCGACGGACCCCTGGCCCGCGCATTGCCCGACTACGCCTATCGTCCGGAGCAGGCGACCATGGCCACGGCGCTGGATGCAGCGTTGACCCACCTTGAGCCACTGATCGTCGAGGCGGGTACCGGCATCGGCAAGACTTTCGCATACCTGGTGCCAGCGCTGCTCTCTGGGCGCAGCGTAATCATCTCGACGGGGACCCGCACGTTGCAGGACCAGCTGTATCGCCGCGATGTGCCGCTGCTAGCGCGTGCGCTCGGCATGCCGGTCAAATTTGCGCTGCTGAAGGGCCGCGCCAATTACCTGTGCCGACATCGGCTCGACCTCGCCACCGCGCAGCCGGAGCTGCCGGGCGCACGGCGCCCGGGGACACGGCTACTCGCGCGCGTTGCGCGCTGGGCGCAGACGACGAGGAGCGGGGACCTGGCCGAGCTTGCCGACCTGCCTGAGCAGTCACCGATCTGGCCGAGCATCACTTCAACCCGCGAGAATTGCCTGGGCCAGGAATGTCCCCAGTTCTCGGGCTGCCATGTGTTCGATGCGCGCCGCCAGGCACAGGCGGCCGATATCGTCGTGGTCAATCACCATCTGCTGCTGGCCGATCTTGCGCTGAAGGACGAGGGCTTCGGCGACCTGTTGCCGGGTACCGATGCGGTGATCCTGGATGAGGCGCACCAGATACCCGATATCGCCGCACAGTTCTTTGGCCAGAGCTGGTCGGCACGCAAGGCGCAGTTGCTGCTGCGTGACTGCGCCGCCGAGCTGCAGGCCGCTGGCGTGCGCTCGGCGCCGATCACGGCCGAGCTTGCCGAGCTGCAAGCGGCGCTGCACGCCCTGGCCGAGCAGATACCTGGCATCGGCGCGGCGCGGCGCGATTACTCTCAGCTCGCCGACAAGGTGCTGGATGCGCTGGCGGATCTGCCCGCCGCATTCGCTAGTCTCGGTGCGCAGCTTGAGGCGCTCGGCGCGGGCGCGGGGACTGCGAACTGCGCCCGGCGCGCGCTGCACCTGCAGGAATCGCTGACGCTGCTGCTCGGCATGGACGAGGGCGCGGGGGTGCGCTGGGTTGAGGGCTCGAGCAGCGGTTGGACGTTGCAGTTCACGCCATTCGAGATCGCCGCGCGGCTGCGCGAGTTCGTCGAGTCGCGTCCCTGTGCCTGGGTGTTCACGTCGGCCACGCTTGCCATTGGCGAGGACTTCAGTCATTTTTCCGCCCGGATCGGCTTACCCGATGCGCGCACGCTGCGCATCGGCAGCCCGTTCGATTATCCGCGCCAGGCCCTAATTTACTTGCCGCAGGGCATGCCGCAGCCGCAGGATCCGGCTTATGCGGCCGCATTTGTCGAGCGCTGCGCACCGTTGCTCGAGGCGAGCGGCGGCCGGGCGTTCCTGCTGTACACGAGCTATCGCGCGCTCGCCGAAGGGGTCGAGGCGCTGAAGCTGCGCTTTCCCGATCCGCCGTTTCCGGTGCTTGTGCAAGGACAGGCGCCGCGCGAAGTGCTGCTCACGCGATTTCGCGAACTCGGCAACGCGGTGCTGCTGGCGACCGCAAGTTTTTGGGAAGGCGTTGACGTTAAGGGTCAGGCGCTCTCGATCGTCGCGATCGACAAGCTGCCGTTCGCGGCGCCCGATGATCCGCTGCTCGCGGCCCGCCTCGAGGGCATTCGCCGCAAGGGCGGGAATCCTTTTATGGAATATCAGTTGCCGCAGGCCGTGCTCGCGCTGAAGCAGGGTACCGGCCGGCTGATTCGCGACCCGGATGATTTCGGGGTCATCATGATCGGTGATCCGCGCTTGAAGACCAAAGCGTACGGGCGCGCCTTTCTCGAAGCGCTGCCGCCCTGTCCGGTCACGACCGATGCAGCGGTGAGCGCGCGTTTCCTGCACGAGCGCCTAGCGCTATTGCGGGCGGGCTGATCCCCATGCGCATTCTGGCGATCGATACGACAACGGAGGCTTGTTCGGCGGCGTTGCTCGTTGGCGATGCGATGTTCGCGCGCGCCGAGGAACCGGGCCGTGGCCACGCCGATCGCATCCTGAAGATGGTCGATCAAATTCTCGCTGAAGCAGGCATTGGGCTCGGTTCGCTTGATGCTGTGGCCGCTTGCGTCGGTCCCGGGGCGTTCACGGGGGTGCGCATTTGCGTCGCGGTCGCGCAGGGCCTGTGCTTTGGCGCGGGGCTTAAGGTGGTGCCGGTATCGAGCCTCGAGGCGCTCGCCTACGGGCGCCTACTCCGCGGCGCCGAGCGGGTGCTCGCCTGCCTCGATGCGCGCATGCACGAGGTGTACTGGGGCTGTTATTACGCCGATCCAGTGCGCGGACTGAACGACAGTGCGGGCCCCGCGCTCAGCGCTCCGGCGAATGTCGCGCTTCCCGCCGGTGCTGATCGTGCAGGCGGTGGTTACACCGGGGTGGGGCGCGGCTTGTCCGCCTATCCGCAGCTTCTACAGATAACGGGCCTGGGCTGTGATGCGGCGGATCTGAATGCGCTGCCCGATGCTCGTGCGATCGCTCAGCTTGGCGCGCTGCGCTTCGCTGCGGGGGAGGCCATCGATCCGTGCGCGCTGGCGCCGCTTTATTTGCGCGATCAAGTTGCCCTGACCGAAGCACAGCGTGGCCTGCACTGACCACATGTCATGCAACTGTCATATCGGCGCGATGTAATAGGTAGTTAATTATGGCGTCCAAACGCATCCTAATAGTAGAAGACGAAAAGGCGGTCCGCGACATGATCGCCTTCGGACTGCGCCGCGCGGGCTTCGATGTGCACGAAGCCGAGGACTGCCGAACGGCGCGCGCGTGTATGGTCGATGCGCGTCCCGACCTGATGCTCATAGACTGGATGCTGCCTGACATGAGCGGCCTGGAGCTGACCCGCTCGCTGAAGCGCTCCAAGGACACCGAGGAGATCCCCGTCATCATGCTGACGGCGCGAGCGGCCGAAGCGGACAAGGTCAACGGCCTTGAGGGCGGCGCGGATGACTACATCACCAAGCCTTTTTCGCCGCGCGAGCTACTTGCCAGGATCCAGGCGGTGCTACGCCGTGCGCAGCCTGCCGGGGCCGATGGGGTGCTCGAAGCCGAGGGCCTCAGCCTCAATGATACGAGCCACCGCGTGAGCTCGGGCGACAGCGAGATATCGCTCGGGCCCACCGAATACAGGCTCCTGCATTTTTTCATGAGCCACCCGGAACGCGTTTTCTCGCGTGGCCAGTTGCTTGATCGGGTCTGGGGCGGTAATACTGAGGTCGAGGAGCGCACGGTCGATGTGCACATCCGGCGGCTACGCAAGGCCCTGGAGCCCTTCGACCTCGAGCGCCTGGTGCAAACTGTGCGCGGCGCCGGTTACAGGTTTTCGACGCGGCTGGCTTGAAGCGTAATTCTGGGAGCGAAAGCCCATGGCGCCGATGTGGACATTCGCCCTCGTGCGGCTCGCGGGTATCCTGCTATTAGGATTATTCCTTGGCCTGATCTTCGGTTCGCCATGGCTCTGGGTCGTTCTGGCAGCCTCCGCGTACCTAGCCTGGCAGCTGTCGAATTTGTACCGGCTCGATCGCTGGCTCAGGCGCCGCTCGCAACTTGCGCCGCCGGCGATTGGCGGGATCTGGGGGGACATCATCTCGCAGGTGGTTCGCTTGCATCGACGCAAGCGTTTTCACAAGCAGCAACTGGTGCAGCTGTTTCGCGAATTGCGAAAATCCACCGCAGCGCTCCCCGATGGCGTGATCATCCTGTCGGGGCAGCGCGAGATCCTGTGGTTCAATCGCCCGGCGGGCCGCCTGCTCGGCTTGAAGCGCCCGATCGACATCGGCCTGCGCATCGACAATTTGATACGCGCGCCGGAATTTGCGGGCTACCTGCAGGGCGAGGATTTTTCCGTGCCGCTGGTGATCCGCCCGTCAATTCGGCTCGACCAGTACCTGGCGCTGCAACTCGTTCCCTACGGTCCTGGGCAGTCTTTGCTGCTGGCGCGGGATGTGACGCGGCAAATGCGGCTTGAGGCTATGCGCCAGGATTTCGTTGCCAACGCATCCCATGAACTGCGCACGCCGTTAACGGTGATTTCCGGGTACCTCGACACGCTGGCGGAGGATGCGGGACTGGATCGAGCCTGGGAAGGGCCGGTGCGCGACATGCGCGCGCAGGCACAGCGTATGAATGCGATCATTGCCGACTTGCTCGAGCTCTCGCGCCTCGAATCGGCTGACGGCGAGGCGCCGCGCGAGCCCATCGATGTGCCCGCCATGCTTGAGCGACTGCGCACCGATGCGCTTTCGCGTACCGAGCCGCCGCGCGTCATTTCTCTGGAGATTGCCACGGCGCGCTGGCTGTACGGCGCCGCGAGCGAAGTCGAATCGGCGTTCACTAATTTGCTGGTCAACGCCCTTAAATACACGCCGGTTGAAGGCTCGGTGCAGATGCGCTGGTGGGCAGACGGTGACGCGGCGTGCTTCTCTGTGATCGATACCGGCATCGGGATTCCGGCCGAGCACATTCCGCGTCTGACCGAGAGGTTCTATCGGGTTGATCCCGGGCGCTCGCGCGATCAGGGGGGCTCGGGCTTGGGCCTTGCCATCGTCAAGCACGCGCTGCAGCGGCACGGCGGGTGGCTCGACGTGGAAAGCAGCGAAGGCAAGGGCAGCACATTTACCTGTCACTTTCCGCCGCAGCGCGTTTATGAACGTGGTTGACGGCATTACCGAACGGATGTAAAGGTAGGGAACAATGGAAACCGCAGACCTCACTCATCACATCTCGCGAAGGTTCAACGAGGACCTCGAAAAAGTACGCAACCAGGTCCTGCAGATGGGCGGCTTTGTCGAAGGGCAGCTGCACAAAGCGATCACCGCGCTGGTCGAGGGCGACAGCAGCCTGGGCGAGTCCGTGGCGACCGAGGACTATAAGGTCAACGGCATGGAGGTGGCGATTGACGAGGAGTGCAGCCGGATCCTCGCGCTGCGCGCGCCTGCGGCAGGGGATTTGCGCGTGATTGTCGCGATCATCAAGACCATCACCGACCTTGAGCGTATCGGGGATGAGGGCGAGAAGATCGGCTACATCGCCTCGCGCCTGGCGACCATGGAGCGCCCCGCGGACAAGTACCGCGAGGTAAAGCATTTGGGGCGCCAGGTCGCGCAGATGGTGCATACCGCACTCGATTCCTTTGCGCGCATGGATGCCCAGGCGGCGCTGAAGACGGCCCAGGAAGATCGCATGGTCGACGAGGAGTACGAGTCCATCCAGCGCCAGTGCATGACGTTTATGATGGAGGATCCGCGCTCGATCAGCCGTGCGCTCGAGATCATGTGGATTGTGCGCGCTCTTGAGCGCATCGGCGATCATGCCAAGAACATCTGCGAGTACGTGATCTACATGGTCCATGGCAAGGATGTCCGGCACACCTCGCTCGAGGACGTCGCAAAACAGCTCGATCAAGCCGCTACGCGCCGCTGAATGAGTCCGCGCCTGCTGAACCTTGCGGGTTTCTGCGCTTGCGCAGGGTTGCTGGGGTTCGCTTACTACGCGCAATACCAGCTGCACCTCGTGCCCTGTCCGCTATGCATACTGCAACGGCTTGGGGTGTTCCTGACGGGCCTGCTGTTCCTGATAGTCACGGTCCACGGTGCGCGGCGCGGCGCGCTGGCCGGGCGAGTCTATGCGGTGGCGATTGCGCTCGCCGCCCTGTTGACCGCTGCGGTAGCCGGCTGGCAACTCTATATACAAAGCCTGCCCCCGGGCAGCATGCCAGATTGCGGCGCGCCACTTGAGGTCATGCTGAAGTTCATGTCGCCCGGCGAAGTGCTCGCTAAGGTGTTCGCAGGTTCCGGCGAGTGCGCCAAAGTCGACTGGCGCCTGCTGGGCCTTGCGATGCCGGCATGGGTGCTGATCTCATCAGGCGCACTCGGCGCCTTTGGTATCTGGGCCAACGGCTGCCGCGATGCGACGGCGGTTCGCGCCAGATGAGTGCCGCCCTGGAGCTGACCCAGGCCTTGCTGTCGCGCGCCTCGGTCAGCCCCGCCGACGGCGGATGCCAGGAGCTGATGGCTGCGCGCCTGCACGCGATTGGGTTTGAGGTCGAGCGCATGCCGTTTGGTCCTGTAGAGAATTTTTGGGCAAAACGTGGCACGTCGGGCCCACTGTTCTGCTTTGCCGGGCATACCGACGTCGTGCCCACTGGTCCCTTAGGCGACTGGCATAGCGATCCTTTTGTGCCGGCGATCCGCGACGGACTGTTGTATGGGCGCGGCGCGGCTGACATGAAAAGCGGACTCGCCGCGATGATCACCGCCACGGAGCAGTTCGTGACGCGCCACCCCCGGCATCGCGGCACGCTCGCGTTCCTGGTCACCAGTGACGAGGAAGGCCCGTCGGTCGATGGCACGCGCCGCGTGGTCGAGGTGCTGAAGCAGCGCGGCGAGCATATCGACTGGTGCCTGGTCGGCGAACCGGCAAGCGAGATTCGCCTTGGCGATACGATCAAAATCGGCAGGCGCGGGAGCTTGAGCGGGCGCCTGACCGTGCACGGCGTGCAGGGTCACGTCGCCTATCCCCACAAGGCGGACAATCCCGTGCATGCGCTCGCGCCGGCGCTGGCCGAGCTGACCGCGCGCAGCTGGGATCAGGGCAACCAGCATTTCCAGCCGACCACGTTCCAGGTGTCGAACATTGCGGCGGGCACCGGCGCGCCGAACGTGATCCCGGGCGAGCTCAAGGCGCGCTTCAATATTCGTTTCTGCACTGAGCAAACGGTCGACTCATTGCAAGCCACGGTCGAGGAGCTGCTGCGCCGTCATAAGGTCAACTTCTCGCTCGACTGGTTTATTTCCGGCTATCCCTTTCTGACGGCGCCCGGCGAGCTGTCGGCCGCGGCGAGTCGGGCGGTGCATGAGGAGCTCGGCATCACGCCACAGCTATCGACCGGTGGCGGAACCTCGGACGGGCGCTTCATTGCGCCGATGGGCGCCCAGGTGATCGAACTCGGCGTGCCGAACGAGACCATACACAAGGTCAACGAATGCGTGCGGGTCGTGGACATCGAGCGATTGCACTGCGTGTACGCGCGCATTCTTGAATCATTGCTGGCCGGCCGAACCTAATCGCGCGGCGTTCCCGCCTTCATGCCGCCATCCCGACAACCGACTTAGATAGACTTGCGAAACGTTTCCGGCAATAGCAACAGCCCCAGCACCACTGTCGTCGCCGCGACCACGATCGGGTACCAGAGCCCGCTGTAGATGTTTCCGGTCGCCGCGACAATCGCGAATGCCGTGGTCGGCAGGAATCCGCCAAACCAGCCGTTGCCGATGTGATAGGGCAGCGACATGGCGCTATAGCGGATGCGCGCCGGGAACAATTCGACCAGTAGCGCAGCGATTGGACCGTAGACCATGGTCACGTACAGCATCATCACGAACAGCAGCGCAACGATCATCGGCTTATTGACCGTGGCCGGGTCCGCCTTGTCGGGGTAGCCGACGCTGTGCAAGCCCGCCTTCGCGGCCGCCTGGAATGCCGCGATCGCATCCTTGCGCTCCTTGCCAGTCACCGACTTTGGGTCAGGTGCCAGCAGCGTGCCTGCACCAATGCGCACCAAAGCGAGAGCGCCCGCGGAGCCATGTTCGCTGTGATAGGAAACGCCCGCCTTGGCGAGGTAGCTCTTAGCAATGTCGCAGGAGGTGGAATCGAATTTATTCTTGCCAATCGGATCAAACTGCAGCGAACACTCGGCCGGGTCGGCAACAATCGTGACTGGCGCCGAATTCAGTGCCAGGTAGAGGGCAGGATTGGCGTAGCGCGTCAGCGCTTCGAATAGCGGGAAATAGGTAAGGACCGCGAGCAGGCATCCGGCGAGGATGATCGGTTTGCGGCCGATCTTGTCGGAGAGCCAACCGAAGAAGATGAATCCGGGCGTGGCGAGCGCAAGCGCTATGGCGGTCAGGATATTGGTCGTTGCACTGTCAACTTTCAGGGTGCGCTCCAGGAAGAACAGAGCATAAAACTGTCCTGTGTACCAGACCACAGCCTGGCCCGTCACCGCCCCCAGCAGTCCCACCAGCACCAGGCGCAGGTGCTTCCATTCGCCGAACGCCTCGCGCAGCGGCGCCTTGGAGATCGTGCCTGCCTTCTTCATCTCGAGGAACACCGGGCTTTCCTCGAGTTGCATTCGTATCCACATCGACACCCCGAGGAGCACCACGGAAAGCAGGAAGGGAATGCGCCACCCCCAGGCCCTGAACGCATCCTCACCGATCGAGGTACGCGTGCCGATCACGATCAGCAGCGCGAGGAACAGTCCCAGCGTCGCCGTTGTCTGGATCCAGCTCGTGAAAAGCCCGCGTTTGCCGGGCGGTGCATGTTCGGCAATATAGGTCGCGGCGCCGCCGTACTGACCGCCGAGTGCGAGGCCCTGCAGCAGCCGTAGCGCAACCAGCAGGATCGGGGCAGCAACGCCGACCGTGGCGTAGGAGGGCAGCAGCCCGACGGCGAATGTCGAAGCGCCCATGATGCCCATCGTAATGAGGAAAGTGTGCTTGCGGCCGACCAGGTCCCCCAATCGCCCGAACACCAGCGCGCCGAACGGGCGTACGGCAAACCCTGCGGAGAACGCCGCGAGCGCAAAGATAAATCCGGTGACTTCATTGACCGCGGAGAAAAACTGGCTGCTGAGTACGGTCGCGACCAGGCCGTAGAGATAGAAATCGTACCATTCGAATACAGTGCCTAATGAGGACGCGCCGATGATCAGCGCATAATTGGCCGGCCGGGCCGAAGGTCTCGCCATCGTTATTCTCCCTTTGCGCTCTAGCGTAGCGCAAAGCAGGTTGTACTGGGAACGCCACGGAGGCAGACTTTGACAGTGACATCCGTCACCACCCTCGAGAAGCTCGATCCGCGTCGCAGCCTGGTTGCGGCCATCAGCTGGCTGATGATCGCGCTCGCGGCCTGCATCGCGCTGGTCGCATCGCTGTGGGTCGGAAGTCTCGCGCGCGACAACCTCGTGCAGCAGCACGCCCGGCGACTGGCCCTGGAGACTGACCAACTGGGCTCCGACCTCGGACAAGCGATCGCGGTACGGCGCAGCACTATTGCCGCAGCCGGTGCCACCAGCACTTCTCCCGCCGACGTGTTTGCGGAACTGCTGCGAACCTACCCGCAGTTCGGATGGATCGCGATGGCCGATGCCAGCGGAAAAATCATCGCCGGTGTCCCATCAACCGACTCGTCAGCCTGGATCGAACAGGGATCACAGGGATTGTGGCTTGGGCTCACAGGCACACAGGGGGATGTGGGGGAGGCGCAGTTTGCGCCACTATCGGCGGCCGAGCCCGCGCTTGGCGACATGGCCAGTCCCGTCGTCGATGCCACGGGCAAGCCGCTGGGGGTGGTCGCGGCGCACTTGAAGTGGCGGCGTGCCAATACGCATCAGGCCCTGCT
Organism: Gammaproteobacteria bacterium; assembly: GCA_025355645.1. Lineage (GTDB taxonomy): Bacteria > Pseudomonadota > Gammaproteobacteria > Steroidobacterales > Steroidobacteraceae > Bog-1198. The sequence goes on from JANXZG010000100.1 coordinate 13,872, forward strand.
GAGTGACAGTGAGGATGCGAGCCTCGCCGCACAGGCACTGGTGCTGGCCGGCGACGGCACGGTCGTGATCGGCCCCGCGGATGCGCGCGGCAAGGTCTGGGGCGCAGCGCCGGACAGCGGCCCGCAGTTCGAGCAGCGCCCCGGCGGCCAGATGCTGCTGGTAGCGCGCGCGCCCATTGATACCGGTTCAGGCGCGCCAGCGAAGCGCTGGTTAGTGCAGCTCAGTGAGCCGAAGCAGCGCGTGTATCGGCGCGCGGACGCGCTGGCGGTTCAGATCCTGTGGATTTCATTAAGCCTGGGAGTGTGCACTGCGATACTCGGCGCATGGGGCGCTCGCCGGCTGACGCGCCGCCTGCAACGCTTGACGGAATCGGCGATGTCGGTCGGCGACAATGCGGAGGCCCGCATCGAGGTGCCGCAGGGGCACGACGAGGTATCGAAGCTCGCGGGCGCTTTCGCCAAGGTACTGGAGGACCTGAGGCGCGAGCGCAGCGATCTGCGTGCCCTTGGCAGCGAGCTCGAGCGACGCGTTGCGGTGCGCACGCGGGAGGTGGAACGCCTGGCGGAGGAGTCGCGGTATGCGGCAATCGTGCGCGAGCGGTTAAAAATCGCCCGCGCCCTGCATGACACGCTGGCGCATTCGATGATGGCCATGTTGAGCGAAGTGCGCCTGCTGCGCCGGTTGCAGTCGCGCGATCCGGAGGCCCTGCGCGATGAGCTCGTGCGCGCCGAACAGATTGCTCAGGATGGCCTGAATGCCGCGCGCACTGCACTTACGCAGATGCGTGTCAATGCGGTGCGCGACACCGGGCTTGGCGCCGCGCTCGAGCGGCTATTCGCCCGGTTCCTGGACCATACCGGTATCAGCGGCGAATTTACAGCCGACGCTGCGGCTGCGAATGTCGGCGATGAGCGCGCGGAAACCATTTATCGCATAGCCGAGGAAGCCCTACGCAACGTCGAGCGGCATGCACGCGCGACCCGCGTCACGATGTCGCTGCGCATCGGCGGTGCAACGCACCTCGAATTCCAAGTTGCCGACAACGGGATTGGTTTCGATCCGCAGGCAGTCGCCGCGGGCCACTTTGGCATCGTCGGGCTGCGTGAGCAGGCGCAGCTGATCGGCGCCGAGTTCGAGATTCGCAGTGTGCATAATTCAGGCACGACTTTGCGTCTGAACTTGCGCATCGTCCCCGAGGCGCTTTAGTACCCAGTGTCACATAATTGACACAAAGAAGAATTAACATGCCGCGGCGGAAGGCATGAGTTTTCAGGGGGTCCTATGCGATTGTCGAACGTGACATGCGGTTTTCTGATTGCGGCGGCGCTTTGCGCTGCGCCGGGTCAGGCGGCAGATATTTCGGGCGCCGGCGCCACTTTTCCCTACCCTATTTACGCCAAGTGGGCGGATGCCTACAAGACGCTGACCGGAGTCGGTCTGAACTATCAGTCAATAGGTTCCGGCGGCGGCATCAAGCAGATCAAGGCAAGGACGGTCACGTTCGGAGCATCGGACATGCCGCTGAATCCTGCCGAGCTGAAGACGGCAGACCTGGTGCAGTTCCCCATGATCATTGGCGGCGTGGTCCCGGTCGTTCATGTCAAGGGTGTTGACTCGGGGCAGATGATCCTCGATGGGGCGACGATTGCGAGCATCTACCTGGGCGAGATCACGATGTGGAACGATGCGAAGATCAAGACGCTCAATCCCAAGCTTTCGCTGCCCGCGACCGCAATCGCCCCGGTGTACCGGGCCGATGGATCGGGCACGAATTTCCTGTTCACGGATTTCCTGTCGAAGTCGAGCGCCCCATTCAAGGAAAAAGTCGGCGCCGACAAGTCCGTGCAGTGGCCCGTCGGCATTGGCGCAAAGGGCAATGAGGGAGTCGCCAACATGACTACGCAAACCGATGGGGCGATCGGCTACGTCGAATATGCCTACGCTAAGCAGAACAAGATGTCCTTTGTCGTACTGATGAACAAGGAGCACCAGGCGATTGCGCCGAATGCGCAGGCTTTCCAGGCTGCAGCCGCAAACGCCGATTGGGCAAAGGCTGATTCTTTTTACGTGATATTGACCGACCAGCCGGGAGCGGCGAGCTGGCCGATCACCGGTGCAAGTTTTATCCTGATCAACCGCGAGCCATCTGATCCTGCTGCGGTTGCCGGAGCCTTGAAGTTTTTTGCATGGGCCTATAAAGATGGCGGTAAAATGGCCGCCGACCTTGACTATGTGCCGGTTCCTCCGGGACTTGCCGCGCAGGTGAGCAAGACCTGGGCATCATCGATCACGACGCAAGGCAAGCCGGTCTGGAGCGAAAAATAATCACCCCCGGGGCAAACCGACACCGTGGCGATCATTGATCAGGGCCATGCTGCTAGACAGCTGATTTATGAAAAGGTATTTCGCTCGGCCACGCTCTGCGCGGCGATCCTGGTACTGCTGATCCTGGGAGGCGTCGGCGCCTCCCTCGTACATGGCGCTTGGCCGGCGCTGCACCGGTTCGGTACGGGCTTCGTGACCCGCGAGATCTGGAATCCGGTCACGCAGCAATTTGGCGCGCTGGGGCCGATGTACGGCACCATCGTGACCTCGCTGATTGCGATGTTGCTGGCGGTTCCGACCGGCTTTGGCATAGCGCTGTTCCTGACTGAGCTGTGCCCACCGTGGCTCAAGCGCCCGATTGGCATCGCAATCGAGCTGCTGGCAGCTGTACCCAGCATCATTTTTGGCATCTGGGGCCTGTTCGTGCTGGCGCCCATCCTGCAAAGCCAGACCCAGCCGTGGCTGATCGCGCACGTCGGCGCGGTGCCCGTCATCGGATCGCTGTTTCGGGGCCCGCCATTCGGAATCGGCATCCTGACGGCGGGCGTGGTGCTTGCGATCATGGTGCTGCCGTTCATCGCGGCCACGATGCGCGATGTCTTCGATACGGTGCCGGCAATGCTCAAGGAGTCCGGATACGGGCTGGGCGCGACAACCTGGGAAGTGATCTGGCACATCGTCGTTCCCCATTCGCGGGTCGGCATGGTGGGTGGCGTGATGCTGGGGCTCGGCCGGGCGCTTGGGGAGACGATGGCAGTCACGTTCGTGATCGGCAATGCGCACCGCATCAGCGCCTCGCTGCTTGCGCCGGGCTCCACAATCGCGTCGGCAATTGCTAATGAGTTCACCGAGGCGGATGGTGACCTGTACACCTCCTCGCTGATCGCGCTCGGGCTGCTGCTGTTCCTGATCACCTTCACGGTGATTGCGCTGGCGCAGGCAATGCTGCGTCGCCTGGAGCGCCAGTCGGGCGGCAGGCTGTGAACAATCGTTTCATGCGCAGGTTCCGCAATGGCGCGTTTCTCGCCCTGGCGGTGCTTGCCACTACCATCGGCCTCGCTTGCCTCGCTGCGATCCTGTGGACTCTGGTGTCGCATGGCTTCGCGGGCCTCTCCTCGCAGGTGTTCACGCAGATGACGCCGCCGCCAGGATCGCGCGGCGGCCTTCTGAACGCGATCTATGGGAGCGTCGTCATGACGCTGCTGGGCATCCTGATCGGATCTCCGATCGGATTGCTGGCCGGCACATACCTTGCTGAATATGGCCGCCGTTCGCCATTGAGCACGACCATCCGCTTCATCAACGATGTCCTGCTCAGTGCGCCATCGATCATCATCGGCTTGTTCGTCTACCAGATCGTGGTGGTTCGCGTCGGGCATTTCTCCGCGCTGGCGGGCGCCATCGCGCTCGCAGTGATCGCCATTCCCGTGACTCTGAGGACGACTGAGGACATGCTGAACCTCGTGCCTGCCGGCATGAAGGATGCGTCCGCCGCGCTTGGCGCCTACCCGTGGCGAACCCTGATCAGCGTGATATATCCCGCCGCCCGCAGCGGCATTGTCACGGGATTGCTGTTGGCAATAGCGCGCATCAGCGGGGAGACGGCGCCGCTGCTGTTTACGGCGCTGAATAACCAGTTCTGGAGCACTGACCTGAACGCGCCGATGGCCAACCTGCCGGTCGTCATTTTCCAGTTTGCGCTGAGCCCCTACACGAACTGGCAAGACCTCGCCTGGGCCGGCGCGTTGATCATCACGACCACTATTTTGTTGCTGAGCATCCTGGCGCGGTTCCTGCTCGCCATGCTGCAGGCGCAGAGGGGTGGCGGCCGATGATGCCATCATCAAAAATCCCGAAGCACCTGAAGCTGCGCCCGCCAGTGCCGGTGGCGCAAGGCACGGCCGAGTCTGGCGCGGGACCGGCGAAGATCGAGATCCGCTCGCTCAATTTCTACTATGGCGAAGTGCGTGCGCTGAGCGACATCAGCATGACGATCGCGGACCGCGCGATCACCGCGTTCATCGGTCCGTCTGGCTGCGGCAAGTCGACGCTGCTGCGCGTGCTGAACCGCATGTATGCCCTGTATCCGCACCAGCGGGCGGAGGGTGAGGTGCGCATTGGCGGTGAGGACATCCTGTCCGCGACGGTCGACGTGGCGGACCTGCGCTACCGCATAGGCATGGTCTTCCAGAGGCCGACGCCGTTCCCGATGACGGTCTTCGAGAACGTCGCGTTCGGTTTGCGCCTGCATGCGGTCGCGCGCGGCGCGGAGCTGCATCACCGGGTTGAGGCGGCGCTGCGGGAGGCTGCGCTGTGGGATGAAGTGAAGGACATGCTGAACAAGGATGGCCGCAGCCTGTCGGGTGGCCAGCAACAGCGCCTGTGCATTGCGCGCACGATCGCCGTCAATCCGGACGTTCTGCTGCTCGATGAGCCGACCGCGGCGCTCGATCCCATATCGACACTGCGCATCGAGGAAACGCTGCAGGCATTGCGCGAGAAATTCTGCATCGTGATTGTGACTCACAATCTTCAGCAGGCAGCCCGCGTCTCCCATGTCACCGGCTTCATGTACATGGGGGAACTGGTGGAGATGGGACTGTCCAGTGCGATTTTCACGACCCCGAAGGATCGCCGGACGGACGACTATATTACCGGGCGATTCGGATGATCGATGACGAATACCTGATGAGCGCGCGTGATGTCAGCGTGCACTACAACGGCAAGGCGGCAATCAGGAACGTGAGCCTCGACATCGGCCGTAACCACGTGCTCGCCCTGATCGGCGCTTCCGGCTGTGGCAAGTCGACCTTCCTGCGCTGCCTGAACCGCATGAACGACACGATCCCGGGGGCGAAGGTGCAGGGGCTCATCACCCTCGATGGACAGAATATCTATGCGCCCGGGACCGACGTTGCGCAGTTACGCGCGCGCGTCGGCATCGTCTTTCAGAAGCCGACGCCGTTCCCGCAGACGATCTATGACAATGTCGCCTACGGCCCGCGCATCCATGGCCTTGCCGCGGCGCGGGCGGACCTCGATGAGCTGGTGCACATGAGCCTGCAGCGCGCCGGCCTGTGGGATGAGGTCAAGGATCGGTTGTCGCAGTCGGGGACGAGTCTCTCGGGCGGCCAGCAGCAGCGCCTGTGCATCGCCCGCACGATCGCCGTGAACCCCGAGGTGATCCTGATGGACGAGCCGACCTCGGCGCTCGATCCGATCGCGAGCGCGAAGGTCGAGGATTTGATCGATGAACTGCGCGCCAACTACGCGATCGTGATCGTGACCCACAATATGCAGCAGGCCGCGCGCGTGTCGCAGTCGACCGCCTACTTCCACATGGGCGACCTGATCGAATTCGGCTCTACCAACAGGATTTTCACCAATCCTCGCCAAAAACTGACCGAGGACTACATCACCGGCCGTATTGGCTAGCTGCGTACGTCGACGTTGCGTAACAATTCATTCAGCGAAATCCTGGCGCGCGTCTGGGCGTCGACGCGCTTGACGATGACGGCGCAGTACAGGCCGTATCTTCCGTTGCTGGCGGGCAGCGAGCCGGGGACCACCACGGCGCCGGCGGGCACCCGGCCATAGGAGACTTCATCGAGTTCCCGATCGTAGATGCGGGTGCTCTGGCCGATGAACACGCCCATCGAGATCACCGCGCCTTTCTCGACGACCACGCCCTCGACGATTTCCGAGCGTGCCCCTATGAAGCAGTCGTCCTCGATGATCGTAGGACTCGCCTGCAGCGGTTCAAGCACGCCGCCGATGCCAACGCCGCCCGACAGGTGCACGTTCTTGCCGATCTGTGCGCAGGAACCGACGGTCGCCCAGGTATCGACCATCGTGCCGCTATCGACATACGCGCCGACATTGACGTAACTTGGCATCAGCACGACATTGGCGCCGATGAACGCGCCGCGCCGCACGGTGGCGGGCGGCACCACGCGCATACCTGCCGCGGCAAACCGCGCCGCATTCCAGCCGCTGAATTTCAGCGGCACCTTGTCATAGAAGCCCAGGTCGCCGGCCGCCGCGGTCGTGTTTGCAACAATGCGAAAGGACAGCAGCACGGCTTTCTTGAGCCATTCGTTGACCTGCCAGCCGCCATCCCGTGGCTCGGCTACCCGCAGCACGCCGGTGTCCAGCAGGATCAGCGAGGTCTCGACCGCCTCCTTGATCTCGCGCGACGCTGTGGTCGGGGTCAGCTCGCCGCTTGCCTCAAAGGCGCGTTCGATTGTCGCTTGCAGATCTGTATGGGACATGCGCTCAACTCCGGTTTGGATCGGGCCGGTCAAGCGCACGCACGAGTGATTCGCCGACTTTTTCACAGGCCGCCTCCTGCAGTGGCTTGCCATCCAGGTCAATGATGTAAAAGACGTCTTCCGCGCGCTCACCGACGGTCATGATCTTCGCGCCGTTGATCTCCACATGTTCCGCCTTGAATACCTTTCCGACCTCCGACAGAAGGCCCGGGCGATCGCCCGCGACCAGTTCCAGGATCGTGCGGTTGTTGCGCGTATCGAGGCTGAAATTGACCTGCGTCTGGGTCGAGAACATGCGCACCTGGCGCGGCGCGCGCCGCGTCACCGCCGAGGGCGCATTATCGGCAAGCGCAAGGTTGCGCCCGAGGCCGCTCTTGATGTCCGCAATTCGCATCGCATCAATGATGACAGCCCCGCTGTCCTCCAGCACGACGTAGGTCTCGAGGCTGAATCCGCTCAGGCTGACGATCAGCCGCGCATCGACCACGTTGAGCCCCAGCTGGTCGAGCACGGCAGTGGTGCGCGCGAAGCTGTGCAGGCGGCTGGGCGTATAGGTAAGGACGGCAGTACCCCCGCGCTCGGTCAGCTGGCGTACCGCGACCAGCGGAGAGTCATCGCGGGCATCGCGGGCATCGAGCACCGTCGTATGCCAGGCGATCTCCTCGGCGGTAAATCGTAGAAAATACGCCTCGGTCCACTGCGCCCAGACGCGCTCGATCCGCTCGGCGGCGATACCGGGCAGCCGCTCCCGAGCACTAGCCTGGGTTTCCCGGATCAGTTCGTCCTGGTCGAGCGGCGTTTCCAGGCCACGGCGCAGCGCCTGCTTGGTACGCTCGTAGAGCTCTTCGATCAGCCGTGCTTTCCAGGCATTCCAAAGCTTCGGGTTGGTGCCGCGCACGTCGGCCACCGTCAGCACGTACAGGTAGTCGAGGTGCGCCTGGTCGCCAACCCGGCGCGCAAACTCACGGATCACGTCTGGGTCGCTGATGTCTTTTTTCTGCGCCGTGATCGACAGGATCAGGTGGTTGCGGACCAGCCATGCGACCAGGCGCGCCTCATAGCGGCCAAGGCCCTGCTCCAGGCAAAACGCCTCGGCATCGACCGCGCCAAGTTCCGAGTGATCGCCGCCGCGACCCTTGGCAATATCGTGGAACAGCGCCGCAAGATATGCGAGCTCCTGGCGCGGCAGGGACTGCATGATCTGGCTGAGCGTGGGAAGCTCCTGATTGAACTTCGGGATCGCCAGGCGCCTGAGGTTACTGACCACGAACAGCGTGTGTGCATCGACCGTGTACGCGTGGAACAGATCGTATTGCATGCGCCCGACGATGCGCCCGAATGCCGGAATATAGCGCCCGAGCACTCCGTACAGGTTCATGCGGCGCAGTTCGTGCGTGACCCCGACCGGCGCGCAAAGTATTTCCATGAACAGCCGGTGATGGCGCGGGTTCTGCCGGAATTCCTCATCGATCAGCGGCACATGCGTGCCGATGAGCCGGATCGTTTCAGCGCGCACCCCTCGCAGCTGCGGGTTCTGCTGCAGCAGCACGAATAGCTCGAGCAGCGCGGCGGGCGAGCGCTCGAAGACCTCCGTATGCGTGACTTCCAGATAGTCGTTGCGAATCTGGAAGCGCGCATTCAGCGGCTGGGGGGTGCCGCTTTGCGTCACGATCGCCTCGCGGAACAGCTGCAATAGCATCTCATTCAGCAGGCTGACGTCCATCACCGTGCGATAATACTTCTGCATCAGCTGCTCGACCGCAAGCGTAAAACTAGCATCCTCGTACCCGAACATCCTGGCCAGTTTGATCTGGTAATCAAACAGCAGCCGGTCCTCGCGCCGGTTCGTCAGCATGTGCAGCCCGAAGCGGACCTTCCATAGGAAATTCTGTCCGGCCTTTAGCTTGCGCAGCTCAGGTCCTGTCAGGAAACCATGCGCGACCAGCTCATCGAGCGTGTCGGTGCCGAAATGGCGCTTGGCGACCCAGCCTATGGTCTGCAGGTCACGCAGTCCGCCGGGACCCGACTTGACGTTCGGCTCAAGGTTGTAGGCCGTGTCGAAATAGCGGTGATGTCGCTCGGTCTGCTCCTTGACCTTCGCTTCGAAGAAGTCATCCGACGGCCACAACCGATCCGGTGCGAGCGCGCGGCGCATACCCGCATAAAGCGATTCCGGCCCGGCCAGCAAGCGCGCCTCGAATAGTGTCGTTGCCACGCTGATGTCGGCGAGGCTTTCGCGCTGGCAGTCATCGATCGTGCGAACGCTATGACCCACTTCCAGCCCGATATCCCACAGCAGCGTCAGGAAATGCTCGATGTCCGCCTGCCAGCTGTTCGAATCGCCCTTGGGCAGCAGGACCATGATGTCGATGTCGGAGCAGGGGTGCAGTTCGCCGCGGCCATAGCCGCCGACTGCAATCAGGGCCAGATCGCCAGCGAAGCGCCCGGTGTGGTGCGTCCAGGCCGCCCGCAACACAATGTCGACCAGCAGCGCGCGGTCGCGCACCAGGTCCGCGACATCCTGATCGGCGCTGAAGCGCTCCCCCAGCAACTGAGTGCCGCGTTCGAGGATCTGGCGCAAGGCCGCAGCAGAGAAGCTTTGCGCGTCGAGCGCGAGCGGCGCAGCCGTCAGGTAGGTCCAGTCACCGCTTGGTCCGATCGGTTCACCGCGGGCGTTCAAGAAGCAGCCGCACTCAAGGTCAGCACTTCGTAGCCGCCCTTGGTCACCAGGATCGTATGTTCCCATTGCGCCGAGAGCGACTGGTCCTTTGTGACCACGGTCCAGCGATCCTCCAGCACACGAACATCACGCCTGCCGGCGTTGATCATCGGTTCGATTGTGAACGTCATGCCCTCGAGCAGCTCAACGCCCGTGTTGGGTATGCCGTAATGCAGCACCTGCGGGTCCTCATGGTAGACCCGCCCGATACCGTGGCCACAATACTCGCGCACAACTGAAAAATAGTTGCTCTCGGTGAAGCTCTGGATCGCATGCCCGATGTCGCCGAGGTGCGTGCCCGGCTTGACGATGCGGATGCCGCGCCACATGGCCTCGAAGCAGGCATCGGTCAGGCGTTGCGCAGCTACTGTCGGCTTGCCGGCGAAATACATGCGGCTGGTGTCGCCATGAAAGCCGTCGCGGATGACGGTTACGTCGATATTGACGATATCGCCGCTCTTCAAGCGCTTCTCCCCCGGGATGCCGTGGCATACGACGTTATTGACCGACGTGCAGATGGTCTTGGGAAAGCCGCGGTAGTTCAGGTTCGCCGGCACCGACTTCAGATCCTGGACGATAAAATCGTGGCAGCGCTGGTCCAGCTCCTCGGTGCTGACGCCGGGCTGGACATAAGGGGCGATCATGTCGAGCACGCTGGCCGCGAGGCGGCCGGCGATGCGCATTTTGGCCTGTTCCTCGGGGCTTTTGATGGTGATCTGCATGGATTCCAAGGATTTTGTTTCCGAGAAACGTTCATGGTATAAAGAGCGGCTTTTTTTAACAACCCCGCACACGTATCGTCACAATCGGCCGGGTGCCTAAAGGATGAGGAAACTCCCCCTTCAGGTTGCCGTTTGGGATGCGTGGAGGCTCAACCCGACAAGGAGTATTTCATGTCTAGCGTGTCCATGAGACAGATGCTGGAAGCGGGTGTTCATTTTGGACACCAGACACGCTTCTGGAACCCGAAAATGGCCCCCTTCATTTTCGGCGAGCGCAACAAGATCCATATCATTAATCTTGAGAAGACCCAGCCCCTCTATGCCCAGGCGGCGGCCTTCATCAGGGGCGTGGCATCGCAAGGCGGCAAGGTGCTGTTCGTTGGGACCAAGCGCTCGGCCCGCGAGGCCATTCAGAAGGAAGCCTCCCGCTGCAGCATGCCCTACGTCAACCAGCGCTGGCTTGGCGGCATGCTGACGAATTTCAAAACTATCCGCCAGTCAATCAAGCGGCTCAACGAGCTTGACGAGATGGCCCAGAGCGGCGCCCTCGATCGGCGCGGTAAGAAAGAGGCGCAGATGCTGCGCCGGGAAATGGAAAAACTGCTGCGAAGCCTCGGTGGCATCCGCGACATGAACGCATTGCCCACCGCGTTGTTCGTGATCGACGTCGGTCACGAGCAGATCGCGATCCATGAGGCCCGCAAGCTCGGCATCCCGGTTGTGGCGGTGGTCGACACGAATTGCTCTCCGGACGGCATCGACTATGTCATTCCTGGCAACGACGACGCGATGCGGGCGATCCTGCTATATGCGGCGGGCGTGGCCGATTCGATCATCGAGGGCAAGGCTTCGCTGCCCGAGGTTCCGGTCGGTGAGGACGAATTCGTCGAGCTAGATGAGGAAGGCAATCCCAAGAAGCGAGCCGCAGGTGGCCGCCGCCCGGCCGCTGCGCCGCGCGGCAAGAAGCCGCCGCCGCGCCGCAAAGTAGCCGTGACCGTGGTGCCGAATGTGGCTGCCGTGGCGGTAGCCGCCGAGGAGGAGGTGGAAGCCGACGAGGTTGAGGTCGACGTAGTCGACTCGGCGCCCGCTGAAACCCGTCCGGCCAGCGCCCCGCGGCGCCGTCCGATCGGGCGCAAGCCGACGCGCGGCGCCTGATTGCAGAGGGGACTGCAATGAACATCACGGCTGAATCAGTCAGGCAACTGCGCGAGCGCACCGGCGCGGGCATGATGGAATGCAAGCGTGCGCTGGTCGAGACCGGGGGCGACTTGGATGCGGCGGCCGAGTGGCTGCGCAAGTCCGGCCTTGCCAAGGCCGACAAGAAAGCGGCGCGCATCGCGGCCGAGGGGACCGTTGCGATCGAGCGCTCGGGGCTCGACGCGGCGCTCGTCGAGGTCAACTGCGAAACGGATTTCGTCGCCAGGAGCGATGAGTTCCAGGAATTCGCGCGCGACGTAGCAAGCGTCGCGCTTGCCCAGAATCCGGCAAGCCTCGAGGCGCTGATGGTGCAGCAGCAGGGCCGCGCAACGCTCGAGGAGCGGCGACGCGTGCTGATCGCAAAAATCGGCGAGAACATTTCGGTGCGGCGTTTTGCCCGGGTCAGCGCGCCGGGCGTTCTGGGTACTTATCTGCATGGCGGGCGTATCGGTGCGCTGGTGGCGCTGCGCGGCGGCGATGAAGACCTGGCGCGAGACCTTGCGATGCACGTGGCCGCTACCAATCCTGCCTACATCGATGCCGCGCAAGTACCGTCGGCGGTACTCGAGAAGGAACGCAGCATCCTCGCCGAGCAGACGCGCGCAGAGAAAAAACCTGCCGAGATCGTTGCCAAGATGGTCGAGGGCCGTTTGCGTAAGTACCTGGCCGAGATTACGCTGCTCGGGCAGCCCTTCGTGAAGGATCCCGATGTCTCGGTCGAGAAGTTGCTGAAGAAATCCGCCGCCACCGTGGTGCAGTTCGCACGCTATGAGGTTGGCGCCGGCATCGAGAAAAAACAGGACGACTTCGTCGGCGAAGTGATGGCCCAGGTGAAAGCCAGTACCTAACGGAGCGAGGCGGAATAGCCCATGACCAGTCCCCACGGTAGCGCCCGGTATCGCAGAATTTTGGTCAAATTGTCTGGCGAAGCGCTGCTTGGCGAAGAGGACTATGGCATAGATGCGCAGATACTGAAGCGCATAGCCGGGGAAATCCGCGATCTGACCCAAATGAATGTCCAGGTTGCAGTCGTTATTGGCGGTGGCAATATTTTCCGTGGCGCAGGCCTCGCGCGCGCCGGGATGGACCGGGTAACGGCCGATCACATGGGCATGCTGGCGACCGTGATCAACGCGCTCGCGATGCAAGATGCACTGGAGAGCCTCGGCATCTATGCGCGCGTGATGTCGGCGCTGCGCATCAACGAGGTCTGCGAGGATTACATCCGCAGGCGCGCTGTTAGGCATCTGGAGAAGGGCCGCGTGGTCATCTTCGGCGCGGGCACCGGCAACCCGTTTTTTACCACGGACACGGCAGCTAGCCTGCGCGCCATCGAGATTAACGCCGATGTTCTGCTCAAGGCCACCAAGGTCAATGGCGTTTACGATTCGGACCCGCTCAAGAACCCGCAGGCTAAGCGCTATGTCCGCCTGACCTTTGACCAGGTGCTGGCCGACCGGCTCAACGTGATGGACGCTACGGCCATTGTCATGTGTCGTGAGAACAATCTGCCATTGCAAGTGTTCAATTTATTCTGCGCGGGCGACCTGGTGCGCATTGTGCAGGGCGAGGATGTGGGTACGGTCGTTTCGGTATAGGAGGAACACATGCTTGATGACCTGAAGAAAGACGCCACGCAGCGCATGCACAAATGCGTCACAACGTTCCGCGACCAGCTGAAGAAGTTGCGCACGGGCCGCGCCCATACGAGCCTGATCGAGCACATTAAGGTCGATTACTATGGCGCCGAGATGCCGCTGAACCAGGTAGCCAATATCGCCACCGAGGATGCGCGCACCTTGACCGTGACGCCATGGGAAAAAGCCATGGTGCCGATCATCGAAAAGGCCATCTACAAGTCGGACCTGGGGCTCACGCCGAACACGGCCGGGCTGCTGATTCGCATCGGCATGCCGGCTCTGACCGAAGAGCGCCGCCGTGACATCACCAAGGTGGTGCGCAGCGAGGCCGAGGCTGCGCGTGTCGCGGTGCGCAATGTGCGCCGCGAGGTCATGACCGAACTGAAGGAAATGCTGAAGGAAAAATTGATTGCCCAGGACGATGATCGCCGTGCCCAGGATGACGTGCAGAAACTCACCGACAAGCATGTCGCCGAGATCGACCAGGCCATGGCCGAAAAGGAAAAGGAGCTGATGCAGGTCTGAGTGCTCAGGCCTTGCATTCACGGAAGCTCTTATGGCCGATTCGCCGCAGCATGTCGCGATCATTATGGACGGCAACGGTCGCTGGGCACGTGCTCGCGGCATGCCCCGTCCCGCCGGTCATCGGGCCAGCGTCAAGGTGGTGCGCCGGGTCGTGGAGGAGTGCGCCGCCCAGCATGTGCGCTTCCTGACCCTGTTCGCGTTCAGCAGCGAGAACTGGCAGCGCCCGGCTGAGGAAGTCGGCCTGTTGATGGGTTTGTTTCTCGATGCGTTGGTGCGGGAAATCGGCGATCTGCACAAGAACCAGGTAAGGGTGCAGTTTATCGGTGACCGCGCTGCACTCGGCGCGGAGCTGATCGAGCGCATGGTGGCTGCCGAGCAACTTACGCAGGGCAACTCCGGCCTGACGTTGAATATCGCGGTTGCCTATGGCGGTCGCTGGGACATTGCCCAGGCCTGTCGGGCGCTCGCTAGCGAGGCTGCGGCAGGGTGCCTCGCGCCCGCCGCTATTGATGAGGGCGCAATCGCCGCGCGGCTCCAGCTTGCCGGGATACCGGATCCTGACCTGCTGATTCGCACCGGTGGGGAACAGCGCATCAGCAACTTCCTGCTGTGGAATTTCGCTTATACGGAACTTTATTTTTGCGATACGCTTTGGCCGGAATTCTCTGCGCAGGACCTGGCCACCGCGTTCGAGTACTACGCGCAGCGCGAGCGCCGTTTTGGCAAGACGTCGGCGCAGCTCGCGGCGTCGTTCAATGCTTAAGGTTCGCGTCTTTACCGCACTGCTGTTCGCCGCGCTGCTTTTGACCGCAATGTTTCTGTTGCCGGCGCGCGCTTCGTTGCTGTTCTACGGGATGATCTGCGCGGTGGCGGCCTGGGAGTGGTCCGGTTTCGGCGCATTGCATGGAATGCTCGCGCGCAGTCTCTACACCCTGGCCACGGGTGCACTGATGTATGCGGCCCTGTTGTTCAGCGCCAATCATGAGTATTTGCGGGGCATCCTCGCGGCAGCCTGCCTGTGGTGGGTGGCGGCGTTGCTGTGGCTTATCCTAGCGCCGCAGCGACAGCGGCCCGCATTGACCTTATTGTGCGGCGCGATTGTGCTGGTGCCTGCATTCCTTGCGCTCGCGCACTTGCAGTTGGGTGCGGTCGGCTCGATCGGCGGCCCGGAGCTTGTGCTGTGGTTACTGCTGGTGGTGAGCGGTGCGGATATCGGCGCCTATTTCGCCGGCAGCAATTTTGGTCGCCATAAGCTCGCCCCACGCATCAGCCCGGGCAAGACCTGGGAAGGTGTCATGGGAGGACTCGCCGCCGTCGCGCTGATCGCCGCGCTCGGCGCGCTGCGCCTGCACCTGCCTATCGGGATCACGGCGCTGCTCGGCTGTGGCGTGGGAATTTTTTCGATCGTCGGCGACCTGACCGAGAGCATGTTCAAGCGCGCCGCCGGACTTAAGGACAGTGGCGCCATTCTACCGGGCCATGGCGGTATGCTGGATCGGGTCGACAGCGTCGTGGCAGCGGCGCCCTTTTACACCCTCGGCCTGCTCGGCTCGGGGGTTATCCAGTGAACCTGCGTGGCGTTGCGATCATGGGCTCGACGGGTAGCATCGGGCGCAGCACGCTTGCGGTTATTGCGGCGCACCCGCAGCGCTTTCGCGTCATCGCATTGTGCGCAAACCGCGACTGGAAGGCGCTCGTCGATCAGGCAAAAATTTTCCATCCCGAGACCATTGTCCTGGCCGACGCGGCGGCCGCGACCCTCGCGCGCGAAGCGCTGCGCGAATCCGGTTTGGCCACCCAAGTTGAGTCCGGCCTCGCCGCGCTTGCGGCGGTGGTGACCGCAAGCTCGGTGGATATGGTAATGGCGGCAATTGTTGGTGCCGCCGGCCTGATGCCGACGCTGGCGGCCGTGCGTGCAGGCAAGCGCGTGCTGCTCGCCAACAAGGAAGCCTTGGTCATGGCGGGCTCCTTGCTGATGGATGAAGTGCGTGCGGCCGGCGCCGAGTTGATTCCGATCGACAGTGAACACAACGCGATTTTCCAGTGCATGCCGCCCGGATACCTGTCGGGCGAAGCTGCGCGCGGCGTACAGCGCGTCATTTTGACCGCCTCGGGAGGGCCGTTCCGGACCGCTGCACTGGCCGATCTCGGCGCGGTGACGCCAGAGCAGGCCTGTGCCCATCCAAAATGGGCCATGGGCCGCAAGATTTCCGTGGATTCGGCAACCCTGATCAACAAGGGGCTCGAGGTGATCGAAGCTACGCTGCTGTTCGCGCTTCCCGAGTCGCGGGTCGACGTAGTCATCCATCCGCAAAGCGTGGTCCATTCACTGGTCGAATATGCGGACGGTTCTATGCTCGCGCAGTTGAGTGCGCCGGACATGCGTACTCCCATCGCCCATGCCCTTGCCTGGCCGGAGCGCATCACTTCCGGTGTACAATCATTGAGTTTGGCGCAGATCGGACAGCTCGATTTTGAGGCGCCCGATCACGAGCGCTTTCCGGGTCTGTTGCTGGCACGGGCAGCCGCACGAGCCGCGGGGACCGCTCCGGCGCTGTTTAATGCGGCAAACGAAGTGGCGGTGCAGGCGTTTCTTGACCAGCGCTTGAACTTTACCCGTATTACGGCGGTCATTGATCAGGTGATGCAACGGGTTACCTCGGGTCCTGTCGCGGACCTGGATGATGTGCTCGGTGCAGACGCCGCGGCGCGCCATGCGGCGGTAGCTTTGATTGACATAGCGCCGCGGGTCTTTGCATGAAGGGATTGGGTTCTGCATGAGAATTTTGATATTCGCCGCCGCATTTCTGCTCGCCATCGGCATCCTGGTGGCTGTCCACGAATTCGGTCATTACTGGGTCGCCAAGAAGCTCGGCTTCAAAGTGCTGCGCTTCAGCATCGGCTTCGGCCGGCCGCTCTTGCTGCGCAAGGGGCCTGCCCCGGACCACACCGAATACTGCGTCTCGGCAATCCCGCTCGGCGGCTACGTGAAGCTGCTCGATGAGCGCGAGGGCGAGGTGGATCCGCGCGAGCTGCACCGCTCATTCACGCGGCGGCCGGTAGCACACCGTATTGCGGTGCTGATCGCTGGACCCGGCATGAACCTGCTGTTCGCGGTACTGCTGTATGCGGCACTTGCAATGGTCGGCGCAGAGTCCGTTAAGCCGGTCGTGGGCCTGGTGCGGGCTGATAGCCCCGCTGCGATTGCCGGGCTGCGGCCTGGCGATGAGATCGTGCGCGTTGGCGACCATCGCATTGTCGATACCGAGGAGCTGCAGTTGGCGCTGCTGCGGCAATTCTCGGCCGATGGCATCATTCCGCTTGGCGTTCGGCGCGACGGCGATGAGCGCGCAATGACCTTGCGGGTAACCGGCGCGCACGCGCCGCTGACCGAACCCGGGAAATTGCTGCCGGGCCTGGGTTTCGACACGGCTACCTGGCGAGCCGAGAGTCGCGTACAGTCGGCGCCCGAGGGCAGCGCCGGCGCCGCGGCGGGCTTGCGGTCCGGCGACCTGCTGCGTGAGGTTGACGGCAATGCGCTCGCCAACAGCGCGGAATTTGTCGCTACCGTCAGCAGCGCCGCTGGTCGCGAGATTAGCATCGGGATCGAAAGGGCGGGTACGCGTCGCACGATCATGGCGACCGTGCCCACGGTCATGGAGCAGGGCAAGCCGGTCGGTCGCCTCGGTATCATGCTGCAGGAGGGGCCGCGGAGCTGGCCGCCAGGCCTGGTCTTCATGCGCCGTTCGGGCCCGTTGGACGCACTGGCGGTGGGCGTGCAGAAGACGTGGACGATGTCCGCGCTGACCGTGCAGATGCTATGGCGGGTGGCGACGGGCGAAGTATCGGCCAAGAACATTAGCGGCCCGATCAGCATCGCCGAGTTTGCCGGCATTAGCGCCATACTCGGCATCAGCGCATTCCTGTCCTTCCTTGCTGTGATCAGCGTGAGCCTTGGCGTGCTGAACCTGTTGCCCGTGCCGCTTCTCGACGGAGGTCAGGTCCTCTATCAACTCGTTGAAGTAATCAAGGGCAGCCCTTTATCCGAGCGGGCGCAGGTGCTTGGCCAGAAGCTCGGCATCGCATTGCTGGTCATGCTGATGAGCCTGGCGTTTTACAACGATATTTCAAGACATCTGAACTGATGGGAAGACATGGCTAATTTCATCTCGATCCGACTCTTTGAGCGGACGCACCAGCGTCCGGCGCTAGCTATTCGCACACGGCCGCCGCTTCGTGCGACCTGACTTTCGTCTGTTCGGCGCGGTGCTGCTCGCCGTGCTGCCTGTGGCAGCCTATGCGCAGCAGGCACCGAGCGAGGCATTCACCGTCGGCGACATCCGCGTGGAAGGCCTGCAGCGCATCTCCGAGGGCACGGTCTTCAACTACCTGCCCGTAAATATTGGCGATCACCTGCAAGGCCAGCGTGTCGGCGAGGCGATGCGGGCGCTGTATGCAACCGGCTTTTTCCGCGACGTGGAACTGCGCCGCGACGGCAATACGCTGCTGATCGTGGTCGTCGAGCGCCCGTCGATTGCCAAGTTCGAGATCAAGGGCAACAAGGACATCAAGACCGAGGATCTGCAGAAGAGCCTGCGCAACGTTGGTCTGGCGACCGGTAAGATCTTCGATCGCTCGGTGCTCGATGAGGTCAAGCAGTACCTGACCGACCAATATTTCAGCCGTGGCAAGTACGCGGTCAGGGTGGATACCAAGATCACCGACCTGCCCGGCAACAAGGTCGATGTCATCGTTGACATCAAGGAAGGCAAGCGTGCGCGCATCCGGCAGATCAACCTGGTCGGCAACACAATATATAAAGACAAGGACGTGCTTGCGACGCTCGAGCTGAAGACGCCGAACTGGCTGTCCTGGTACAAGCAGGACGACCGCTACTCGCGCGAATCGCTGACGGGCGACCTGGAGAAGGTGCGCTCCTACTTCATGGACCGCGGCTACGCGAATTTCCAGGTCGACTCGACCCAGGTCACGATCGCCCCTGAAAAAGACGATATGTTCATCACGGTGAATGTCACCGAGGGCCAAGTGTTCAAGGTCTCCGAGATCAAGCTTGCCGGGACAATGGTCGTGCCGGAGGCGGAGCTGCGCAAGCTGATCCTGTTCAAGCCGGGCGACACCTATTCGCGCAAGGCGGTCACGAACACCCAGGAGCTGATGAGCTACCGGCTAGGCGCCGACGGCTACGCATTTTCAAAGATCGACCCGGTGCCATCGGCCGACAATGACAAGAAGACCGTGTCGCTGACGTATTTCATTGAGCCGGGCAATCGCGTCTATGTGCGCCACATCAATTTCAACAACGAAACCGCCATCAATGACGAGACGCTTCGGCGCGAAATGCGTCAGCTCGAGGGCGGCTGGCTGTCAAACTCTGCGGTCGAGCGCTCCAAGGAGCGCATCCAGCGACTGCCGTTCGTCGAGAAGGTCGAATTCGAATCGAAGCCGGTCGCCGGCAGCTCAGACCTGGTCGACGTCGACTACGAAATCAAGGAAGGCCTGCCGGGCCAGTTCGGCGGCGGTATCGGCTATTCCGAGGCGCAGAAATTCAGCCTGAACCTGAACTTCGTGCACAGTAATTTCATGGGCACGGGCGAACGCACGGCCGTCGAGGCGCAGGCCGGCAAGTACCAGAAGTCCTATACGATCGCGCAGACTAATCCCTACACGACGATCGACGGGGTCTCGCGCACGACCTCATTTACCTACCGAGACATCACGCAATTCGTTTCCGCCTCGTCCATCTTTGGCACGAAGCAGGAGACGCTGGCGCAGAGCTACGCTTATCCGATCACCGAGTACCAGGTCCTGCAGCTCGGCGGATCGATAAATAAGAATAGCCTCGTGACCTCGCAGGGCTACAGCGCCCAGCAGTCGGTGAACTGGGTCAAGGACAATGGCCGCAGGTTCACGGAGCAGATCGAGGACAGCAATGGTGATGGTTATGTCAATTCGCTCGACAGTCCGTACACGATCTTCGGAACGAACTTCTACACCTACGAACTGAGCGCCGGCTGGTCCATGGATACGCGTAACAGAGCAATATTCGCCGACCGCGGCATGCGCAACGCGCTATCCTTGCGATATACGATGCCCCTGAGCGATGTGCGTTACTACGCGCTGAACTACGCCTTCATCAAATACATCCCGATCCATGGGAAGTGGCTGCTGACGGACAATGCGACGATCGATTACGGCTCGGCGCTGGGCAGCACCACGGGCCTGCCGCCGTACCTTAATTATTTCGCCGGCGGCCCAGATACCGTGCGCGGGTTTAGGGAAAGCCGCCTGGGGCCGCGGGACAACATCGGGATCGGCAATCCCTATGGCGGCAATCTGCGCATCGTCAATCGCCTGGAATTGCTGTTTCCGGTCCCGGACAAATGGAAAAGTGCGGCCCGGGTTAGCTGGTTCTACGACATGGGCAACGTCTTCCAGACCGGTAACAGCATAAAGTTCTTCGGCGTCGATGACACTACGCCGGTCAACTACCATTTCAGCTATAATAACCTGAAGCGGTCCACCGGGATTGCGGTGCAGTGGCTTGCTCCGCTGGGTCTGTTCCGCTTCTCATACGCGATTCCCTTGAACGCGTATGCAGGCGATACGGTCCGCTTCGGCGACCAGACCGAACGGTTCCAGTTTTCGATCGGACAGTCATTTTGACCAATTACAAACTTTGAGGTCCTAGAGATCAACATGTCGACTTTCAATCGCAGCATTGCGTTCCTGGCCTTGGGTCTTTGTGGCTTCCTGGCCGCCCAACAAGCGAGCGCCGACACAAAAATCGGTGTGGTCAATTTCCAGAAGCTACTTGAGGACGCGCCGCAGACAAAATCTGCAATGGCGGCATTGGAGAACGAATTCGCGCCGCGTCGCCGTGAGCTGATGACGATGCAGACCGACCTGAAGGCCCATGATGAGAAGCTGCAGCGTGAGGGCGCCGTGATGGCCGAAGCCGATCGTGTCAAGGCCGAAAAGACCCTGCGGGACGAGCAGCGGGAATTCTCGCGCAAGGCAAGCGAGTTCCAGGACGATGTATCAACCCGCCGCAACGAGGAACTCGGCAAGGTGCAGCGCTACCTCGTGGGCGAGGTGCAGAGCTACTCCGGCACGCAAGGGTTCGACCTGGTCGTTGCCGGTGACAACCTGCTGTACGCCAAGGGCCAGCTGGATATCACCCCGAATGTGCTGGCGGTGGTATTGACCAAGCCGGCAGCCCTCCCGGCAACACCGGCGCCTGCCGGCGCGCCGCCAAAACCGGTACCCGGAAAGAAATAGGAATCTACGGAGATTCTTTGCCCATTCGTGTGCCCGCGTGCAGACCGGCGAACACAGCCTTGGTGAGCTTGCGGTAAGGTTTGGCTTGCTTCTGCGCGGCGATCCGGATGTGCGCGTCTGCCGGGTTGCAACTCTCGCCAATGCGGGCGAGGGCGCCATCAGCTTTCTCGCGAACGCCCATTACCGCAAGCAACTGGCGCATAGCCGGGCAGCCGCGATCATCCTGTCCGAGGCAGACGCGCCAAATTGCCCGGTCCCGGCATTGATCGACCGCAATCCATACGCGGTTTACGCGCGCATCGCGACCCTGCTTTATCCCGTGCCGCTGCCGCAACCCGGCATCCATCCGAGCGCGGTCGTTCACCCGGAGGCGCGCGTCGCGAGGTCCGCCAGCGTGGGCCCGTTGTGCGTGATCGAGGCCGGCGTCCTGATCGGCGAACGCGTGTCGGTCGGTGCCGCCTGCATCATTGAATCCGGGGCCTCGATCGGCGCCGACACGCGGCTGGTCTCGCGGGTGACTGTGCGGCCGCGCGTGCACATCGGGGCGCGCTGTACGCTGCAGCCCGGCAGCGTGATCGGCGCGGATGGGTTCGGGTTTGCCGGTGAGGATCGGCGCTGGATCAAGGTGCCGCAGGTGGGTGCCGTGCGCCTGGGCGATGACGTGGAGATTGGCGCAAATACCACGATTGACTGCGGCGCGATCGAGGACACCGTCATTGAAAACGGCGTCAAGCTCGACAACCAGATCCAGATCGGGCACAACGTGACCATCGGCGAGCACACGATCATGGCCTCCTGCAGCGGGGTCGCGGGAAGCACGGTGATCGGCAAACGCTGCATGATCGGCGGGCTGGTAGGATTCGCCGGCCATATCACGATCGCCGATGACGTGTTGATCACGGGCTTTAGTATGATTACGGCATCGCTGCAGAAGGCGGGTAGTTATTCCAGCGGGATTCCCGCGCAGGAGTCGCGCGAATGGTGGCGCACGGTGGCGAGATTCAAACGGTTGGGACGGTTTGGATAAGGAGATTCGATGAATAAGCCGGTCACCCTGGATATCGAGGCAATCATGAAACAATTGCCTCATCGGTATCCATTCTTGCTGGTTGATCGGGTGCTTGAGTGCATCCCCGGGGAGCGCATTACCGCATTGAAGAATGTCACCTTCAATGAGCCGTACTTCCAGGGGCATTTTCCGCACCGCCCGGTCATGCCGGGCGTGATCGTGATCGAGGCGCTCGCCCAGGCCGCCGGCATACTGGCGTTCCGTACGGTGGGCGTGTTCCCGGACGAGAAGACGCGCTTTTTCTTCGTTGCGATCGACCGCGCGCGCTTCCGCAAGCCGGTCGAACCCGGTGACCAGATCATCCTGAAAGCGACGCTGGCCCGTGCATTCAAGGGGATCTGGAAATTTCGCGCACTCGCCGAGGTCGGCGGCGTGGAAGTCGCCTCGGCCGAGATCATGCTGGCGCCGGAGGCGAAAGAATCCGCAAAAAAAGGCGCGGCGCAATGATCGACCCGCGTGCGGTCGTTTCGCCGCAAGCGCAGATCGCGGATGATGTGGAAATTGGTGCCTTCACGGTCATTGGACCGGGCGTGACCATCGGCAAGGGCACCTGGGTCGGGCCGCATGCGGTCATCAATGGCCCGACGCAGATTGGTGCAGATAACCGCATTTTCCAGTTTGCCTCGCTGGGCGATGCCCCCCAGGACAAGAAATATCGGGGTGAGCCCACGCGCCTGGAAATCGGCGACCGCAATGTCATCCGTGAATTCGTGACCGTGAATCGCGGCACGATCCACGATAAGAGCCTGACGAAGATCGGCTGCGACAATCTGCTGATGGCCTATACCCATGTGGCGCACGACTGCGTGGTCGGCGACAAGGTGGTGATGTCCAATTGTGCAACCCTTGGCGGCCACGTACAGATAGGCGACTGGGTCATCATGGGGGGCCTCTCCGCCGTGCATCAGCACACCAAGATCGGCGCGCATTGCTTCATTGCGAACAACGCTGCGGTCACGCGTGATGTTCCGCCCTACATCATGGTAGTCGGGCAGCCGGCCAAGCCCCACAGCGTCAATTCGGAAGGGCTGAAGCGCCGCGGATTCACGGCCGACCAGATCCGCAATATCCGTCGTGCCTACCGGGTCCTATATCGCTCGGGCCTGTTGTTGGCGGACGCGCTCCGGGAGCTCGAGAAAACGGCGCTCGAGCAGGCCGAGATCCGGCCGTTCGTCGAGTTCATCAAAGCCAGCTCGCGCAGCATCGTTCGGTAGCCGTAGCCCTGTGCCACTGCGCATCGGTCTGGTGGCGGGCGAGGCCTCGGGAGACACGCTTGGGGCGGGTTTGATCAGGGCGGTGCGCGCGCAGCATCCAGACGTTGAGTTTTTTGGCATAGCGGGGCCCAAGATGCAGGCGGCCGGTTGCGCCGTATGGGAACCGGCCGAATCGCTGGCGGTGATGGGACTTTTTGAAATACTTCGGGACCTGCCGCGATTAATTGGCCTGCGCTCGCGCACGCTAAAGCGCTTTCTTTCGGTACATCCGGATATTTTTGTCGGCATCGATGCCCCGGAATTCAACCTCGGGCTGGCGCGCGCCTTGCGCGCCGCGTCAA
Organism: Gammaproteobacteria bacterium; assembly: GCA_025355645.1. Taxonomy (GTDB): domain Bacteria; phylum Pseudomonadota; class Gammaproteobacteria; order Steroidobacterales; family Steroidobacteraceae; genus Bog-1198. Next base: position 37,195 of record JANXZG010000100.1, read on the forward strand.
TTCCGACCGTGCAGTATGTCAGTCCGCAGGTATGGGCCTGGCGCCAGGGACGGGTGCGTGGCATTGCCCGCTCCGTGGACCTGGTCTTGTGCCTGCTGCCGTTTGAAAAACGCTTTTACGATGCGCAGCGGGTACCGGCAGAATTCGTCGGCCATCCGCTGGCCGATGCGATTCCGATCCACGTTGATCGGGCTGGTGCGCGCCGCAGCCTGGGGCTCGACGCGGATGCGCCGATCGTAGCGCTCTTACCCGGCAGCCGGCGTGGCGAGGTATCACGCCTGAGCACGGATTTTGCACTGACCGTGCGCTGGTTGAGCACACAGCGCCCGCAGCTGCAATTTATCGCGCCGATGGCAAGCGCCGTCACCCGGGAGATCTTCACCGCCGCGCTCTCGAGCGCGGTGCCTCAGGTCAAGGTGCGCCTGATCGATGGCCAGGCGCAAACCGCGCTGATCGCCGCCAATGTCGCGCTGGTCGCCTCCGGCACGGCGAGCCTGGAGACTGCGCTGTGTAAGTGCCCGATGGTCGTCGTGTACCGGCTCGGGGCCCTGACGGCGTTGGTCTTGCGTCGGCTGAACCTGGTCAAATCGCGGTTTTTTGCGCAACCGAATCTGCTTGCGGATCGGCGCATTGTCGGTGAATACTTTCAGGAGCAGATTGTGCCCGAATCAATCGGGGCAGAGCTGCTGGCCTGGCTGGACGATGCGGCGCGCCGTGGCGCGCTCGAGGAGGAATTTACGGCTATCCACCGTCAGTTGCGCCAGGGCGGCAGTGCCGCAGCCGCCGCCGCGGTCCTGCGGCTCAGCGCCGTGGCGGCGCGGGCGTGAAGTTGCGGATTGCGGGAGTGGACGAGGCCGGGCGCGGCCCGCTTGCTGGGCCCGTGGTGGCCGCGGCGGTCATCCTGCGCACGCGCCGCGCGCCAGACGGCGTGAAGGATTCAAAGCTGCTCGATGCCGACACCCGCGCCACCCTCGCCATCGTGATCCGGCGCGAGGCGCTGGCTTTTGGCATCGGCTGGGCGGACCCGGCGGAAATCGACGTGCTCAATATACTGCAGGCGACCTTCCTTGCGATGCGCCGCGCAGTCCTGTCCCTGTCGCTGGTGCCGGACCGGCTGCTGGTCGACGGCAACTTGCTGCCGAATCTCGAGGGCCTTGGCGGACCTATGTCCGCACGCGCAATTATCCGCGGCGATGTCACGCAAGGGGCCATCAGCGCCGCTTCAATTCTGGCAAAGTGCGAACGCGATGCCTATATGCTGCGCATGCACGAGCTGTATCCGCAATACGATTTTGCCAGCCACAAAGGCTATCCGACCGCGGCGCATCACCGCGCTCTCGCAGAATGGGGCCCGAGTCCCTTACATCGGCGCAGCTTCGCGCCAGAGAATTATCTGCCGAAGGAGAGCGCGGCTTGAGCCAGTTCGTCCACTTGCGGGTACACACGGAGTATTCCCTGGTCGACTCCATCCTGCGCGTGCCGGAACTGATGAGCGCAGTGGCGGCGGCTGGCATGCCGGCGGTGGCGCTGACCGATCAAAGTAACCTGTTTGCGATGGTCAAGTTCTACAAGGAGGCACTGGCAAGCGGGGTAAAGCCGCTGATCGGCGTGGACGCATGGATTCGCGAATCGGGCGATCGCGCGCTACCGTCCAAGATCATCCTGCTGTGCCAGAACCTCGCCGGCTATCGCAACCTGACGCGGCTCGTGACCCGCTCCTACCTCGAGGGCCAGCAGCGCGGCGTGCCGATGTTTGAGCGGGCGTGGCTCACGCGCGAGACGCTGACCGGGCTCATCGCGCTCTCCGGTGGCCCGCACGGCGACGTTGGCCGCGCCTGCGCGCGGGAGCGGGACGACGAGGCTGCCCGCTGCCTCGATGCATGGCTCGATTTGTTCGGGAATCGGTTCTATCTCGAGGCGCAGCGCACCGGGCGCAGCGGCGAGGACGCTTGCGCCCGCCACCTGATCGAACTCGCGCGCGTGCGCGGCGTGGCTGCGGTCGCCACCAACGACGTGCGCTTCCTGCAGCGCTCCGAGTTCGAAGCTCACGAGGCGCGCGTGTGCATACACGATGGCAGCTTGCTCGCCGAGCCCAGCCGCGCGCGCCGCTACAGCGAGGAGCAGTACCTGAAGAGCCCCGTCGAGATGCATCAGCTGTTCGCCGATGCGCCAGAGCTGCTGGCTAACACGGTCGAGGTCGCGAAACGCTGTTCGCTGGAAATCGCTCTCGGCACATCGATGCTGCCCGCCTACCCGGTACCTGCAGGCAAGAGCGAGGCAGCGTACCTGCGCGAGGAATCCGTACAGGGCCTCGAGGCACGCGGTCGGGCGAGCCCCGATTACCAGCACCGGCTGGATTTGGAGCTCGGCGTGATCTGCTCGATGGGGTTCGCCGGATACTTCCTGATTGTGGCGGATTTCATCCGCTGGGCCCGTGGCAATGGCGTACCCGTCGGCCCCGGCCGCGGCTCGGGCGCAGGCTCGCTGGTCGCCTATGCGCTTCGCATCACGGATCTTGATCCGATCGAGCATGACCTGCTGTTCGAGCGATTCCTTAACCCCGAGCGCGTCTCGATGCCGGATTTTGACGTCGACTTCTGCATGGAGGGACGCGATCGGGTCATCGAGTACGTCGCGGCCAAGTACGGCCGCGACCGGGTTTCGCAGATCATCACCTACGGGAGCCTTGCCGCGAAGGCCGTGGTGCGCGACGTAGGCAGGGTCCTCGGACATAACTATGGCTATGTCGATCGCATCGCCAAGCTGATCCCGTTCGAGATTGGCATCACGCTCGACAAGGCGCTCGAGCAGGAAGAGGAGCTGTCGCGCCTCTACACCAACGATGCGGAGGTGCATGAGCTGATCGACCTCGCCCGATCGCTCGAGGGCCTCGTGCGCAATGCCGGCACGCATGCGGGCGGCGTCGTGATCGCCCCATCGGTGCTAACGGATTTCACGCCGCTGTACATGGAAGATGGCGGCACGACGCCGGTCACACAGTTCGACAAGGACGATGTCGAGGCGGCCGGGCTCGTCAAGTTCGACTTTCTCGGCCTGCGCACGCTCACGATCATCGACTGGGCCGTGCGCGACATCAATGCCGAGCGCGCGCTGACGGGCGAGCCGCCGATCGACATCAGCGTGCTGCCGATGGCCGATGCGCCGACCTACCAGCTGCTGAAGAATTGCCGCACCACGGCCGTGTTCCAGCTCGAATCGCGCGGCATGAAGGACCTAATCCGCCGCCTGCAGCCGGATCGCTTCGGCGACATCGTCGCGCTCATGGCGTTGTTCCGCCCAGGCCCACTGCAATCCGGCATGGTCGAGGATTTTATCGCGCGCAAGCACGACACCAGCGGAGCGAGGATCGATTATTTGCATCCGGAACTCAAGCCGGCGCTCGAGGCGACCTACGGCGTGATCCTGTACCAGGAACAGGTCATGCAGATTGCGCAAACGCTGGCCGGCTACACGCTCGGCGGCGCTGACTTGTTGCGTCGGGCGATGGGCAAGAAAAAGCCCGAGGAAATGGCCAAGCAGCGTTCGGTGTTTGTCAGCGGCGCTATCGCCCGTGGCGTACGCGAGGCGCAGGCGACGCATATTTTCGACCTGATGGAGAAATTTGCCGGCTACGGGTTCAATAAATCCCATTCCGCCGCGTACGCCTTGCTCTCCTACCAGACTGCGTGGCTCAAGGCGCATTATCCGGCGGCCTTCATGGCCGCGGTGCTCTCCTCGGACATGGACCGGACGGACAAGGTCGTGACGCTGATCGATGAATGCGCCAGCATGCGCCTCGAAGTCCTGCCGCCCGACGTGAACGAGTCGGTCTATGCGTTCAAGGTCGCGGGTTCCATGAGCATCCGTTTTGGCCTCGGCGCGATCAAGGGCGCGGGCCTCGCCGCGGTCGAGGCGATCGTCGCCGAGCGCCGCGAGCGCGGGCCCTATCAGAGCCTCTCGGACTTGTGCCGGCGCATTGACCTTGCGCGCATCAACCGGCGCGTGCTCGAGGCGCTGATAAAGTCCGGCAGTCTTGATCGGATCGGCGCCAACCGGGCGACCTTGAGCGCCGAGCTTGATCGTTCGATGCATCTGGGGGAACAGAACTCTCGCGCACTTAGCACCGGCCAGGTCGACCTGTTTGGCCTGAGCGCCGCGGAGGACAGCGTGGTGGCGGACTGGACCGATGCGCAGCGCCTGAGCGGCGAGCGCGAGACACTGGGGCTTTTCCTGAGCGGACACCCGATCACGCCCTATGAGCCGGACCTGAAGGTGCTGGTCAGCGCGAGGCTCGCCGACATCGGTGGGCCGAAGCCCGCGCCCGCCGCCGAGGGTGGACGTTCATGGAGCGCTGCGAAACCGGTGACAGTCGCAGGCCTGGTGCTCGAGATCCGCCGGCGGACCAATCGCGCGACATTGATCCTGGATGACCGTACCGGCCGCATAGAGGTAAGCCTTTATGAAGAGATCTTCCAGCAGTACCGCGACATCATCGTCAAGGATGCGATCCTGGTAATCGATGGCACGCTGCGCTTCGACGATTTCATCGAGAACTGGCGAGTGCAGGCCAAGACGCTGATCGACATCGACCGTGCGCGTGAGCGCCACGCGCGTCGCCTGTGGTTGCGCTGGCATGAAGGCTTCGATGGACCGCAGGGCATGAACCGCCTCGAGGAGTTGCTAACGCCGTACCTGCGCGGCTCCTGTGCCGTCAGTATTGCGCTTAAGCGCGAAAGCTATTCCGGTGGCCTGAACCTCGGGGCGAACTGGTCGATCCGGCCTTCCCGAGAGCTGCTGGATAAGCTGACCGCGTTGGTCGGGCGCGAGGGCTGGTATTTGGTGTATGGTCCCCGTAACGAAGCCCGGAGCGAGGAAACTTCCTTATGGCGATGAATTTTCTCGACTTTGAAAAGCCGATTGCGGAGCTCGAAGCGAAGATCGAGGAACTCAAGTTCCTTGGCGACGGCAAGAGCAATAATATTGATCAAGAAATCAAGCGTTTACAAGATAAAAGTAAGGCACTTACTAACAGTATTTTTGCAAGCCTGACCCCGTGGCAGATCACGCAGCTGGCACGCCATCCGCAGCGACCCTACACCCTGGACTACGTGTCGATGATATTCACCGACTGGCAGGAATTACATGGCGATCGGATGTATGGCGATGACCTCGCGATCGTCGGCGGCCTCGCGCGGTTTGAAGGGTTGCCGGTCATGATCATCGGTCAGCAAAAGGGCCGCGATACCAAGGAGCGGGTGCGCCGCAACTACGGCATGCCGAAGCCCGAGGGCTACCGCAAGGCGCTGCGCCTGATGATGCTGGCCGAGCGCTTCCGGGCGCCGATCATCACGCTGATCGATACGCCGGGCGCCTACCCCGGCATCGGCTCGGAGGAGCGCGGGCAGAGCGAAGCGATTGCGCGCAACCTTTTTGAGATGTCGAACCTCGGGGCCCCCGTGCTCGCGGTGGTGATCGGCGAGGGTGGCTCGGGCGGCGCACTGGCGATCGGCGTGTGCGATCGGCTGGTCATGCTGCAGTTCAGCGTCTACTCGGTGATTTCGCCCGAGAGTTGCGCGTCGATCCTGTTCAAGAGCACCGAGAAGAAGGAGATTGCGGCCGACGCGATGGGCGGCACCGCCGAACGGCTCAAGGCCCTCGGGCTTGTCGATGAGGTCCTGAAGGAGCCGCACGGCGGCGCGCACCGCGATCCGCACGCGATGGGCGAGACCGTGCGGGCCAGCATCTCGAAGCATCTGGCGGAACTGCGCCAGATGCCGGTCACGCAGCTGCTCGATGCGCGCCAGGCGAGGCTGCGCTCGTTCGGCGTGTTCAGCGACGAGTGAACCTGCCGCATGCGAAAATTACTGAAGCAGTTGTTCATCGCGATCGGGCAGGCCCTGTGGTATCGCCTCGGCAGCCTGTTTGGGCGCCCGCCGCCGGCGCCAGCGGTGGCGCCTGCCGGACCGCTACGCATCGATCTGGGCTGCGGCACGAACAAGAAGGAAGGATTCCTGGGCTGCGATCAACGGCAGTTTCCCGGCGTGGATGTCGTCATGAACCTGACCAAGCGCTGGCCTTGGAAGGACAATACGGTTGACGAGGCGCACATGAGCCATGCACTCGAGCATTTCACGGGTCCGCAGCGCGTGCAGATATTCAATGAACTGTATCGGGTCATGAAGCGAGGTGCGATCGCCACAATCGTGACCCCGTACTGGTGTTCGAACCGGGCCTACGGCGATTTTACGCACGCCTGGCCACCGGTGTCCGAGGCGCTGTATTTATATGTATCCGAATCGTGGCGCAGGGGCCAGGCACCGGACAATGACATTGTGTGGAACCCGGCCGGGTACAATTGCGACTTTGAATCAGAGATACGCTATGTGCTGCATCCTCAGATCAAGGACGCAGACGAGAACACCCGGGACATGGCGATCACGTTCTACAAGGAAGCCTGCCAGGATATGGTCGTGCGGCTAACAAAAAAATAAGCCGGCACCTCAAAAAAAGAACGCCCCGGAAAAGGGGCGTTCTTCCATCCAGCGTTTGCGCCCTGGCGCTTGCGCCTCAGCGCTGCGCGATCAGGGAGTCCTTGGACTTCATCTCGCGAAGCGCCGCGTTCAGCTCCTTCTTCAGATCGCCAAGTTCCGCCAACTGCTTGCGGGTCTCGGCATTCTGCGCCTCGAGGTCCTGGATTTCCGAGGTCTGCGCGGCAATGGTCGACTGCTGCTTCTGCATTTCATTGAGTAGCATCGGCGCCAGTTCGTCGTAGCGTACGCCCTGGACCTTGCCTTCGTTGTCGCGGATCACGAGCTCCGGATAGACCTTGTCGACTTCCTCGGCGATCAGTCCGTACTGCACAGTGCCCTTGGGTTCCGACTTCAGGTGAAAGCTCACGGGCCGCAGCTTCGCAAGTCGCTCGCTGGTGCTGCCCAGCGAGGCGATATCCGTTTTGTAACGCTCGGATGAGTTTACGGTGCCGAGCTGGCCATTAGAAGTCACATAAACCGGCATGCCGCTGGTAGCTGAAGTTCCAAAAATGCCAGCAATATAGGTGGACGGGGAATAGGTGGGACCACCCGCCGGCTGGGAGAACACGCCAATCTGCGTGACATAATTATCGCCAGCACCGATGCCGGGCGCACCATAACCGATGTACGTATTGAAGCTGCCGGTCGTCAGTGCGAGGCCTGCGTTGGCACCCAACGCCGTGTTGCCGACTCCGGTCGTGTTCGCACTCAGGGCCGCGGAACCCAACGCGCTGTTATTGACGCCACCGTTGTTACGCAAAGAATAATAGCCAATCGCGGTGTTGTAACCGTTCGCTAAGGACGTCGTGTTGTTAAACAATGCCTGGTAGCCGACCGCCGTGTTGTAACTGCTGCTGGTGCCGCCCGCGGTGCCCGGCGTGCTGTAGTTGTTAGCAAGCGACTGTGCGCCGACTGCCACGTTATAACTGCCGTTATTATTCGAACTCAACGCGTACGCACCGTTCGCGGTGTTGGTACTGCCGTTAATATTGTTACTGAGGGCGTTGGTGCCCGTGCCGGTATTGTTCGTGCCGGTCGTGTTGAAATACAGCGCGGAGACACCGGAAGCCGCGTTTCCCGTGCCAGCCGTGTTACTGAATAGCGCGTAATTTCCGGTGGCCATATTATATTGGCCAGTCGAGTTCGAAAAAAGCGCGAGGTTGCCCATCGCCGAGTTCGCAAACCCGGTGGTGTTGTGGAACATCGCGAGCGTGCCGATGGCGGTGTTATAAGCTCCGCTCGTGTCTGCGAACAGCACGCCGGCTCCTATCGCCGTATTCGAGAAGCCTGTAGAGAGCTGCGCTAGTGCGGCAAAGCCTGACGCGGTGTTGGCGCATCCGGCCATGGGGGGAAATTGGACGGGATTGAATGCAAACGGTACACAACGGCCGCCTGGAGGAACCGGCGTAACATGGGACAGCGCCAGCGGGCCCATCGCAGTGTTGTAAAAGCCATCGCTTAGCACTGAGCTTGGGTTCGACGGCTGCGCAGCATATAAAGAGGTTGCCGACAAGCCGGAGAGCGCAATGGCGCTGGCCAGTTTCTGGGTTTTCATACGGTTAAGACTCCATGCAGTAAATAAAGAAATATCCCCGGGAACGCAGGCACCGACGTCATTGATCGCCGCTGCCGATTTTATAATCGTTCAATTATCATACACGATCAAACTGCCTTAATTTCAATAGGACAAAATCACCGCCACCCCGGCTTTAAGCGCGGCGCGGTGCATGTAGGACTTATGGTAAACGCGGTGTAGGAATGCGCCAAGCAGCGGACAGGCAGTGCATTGTTGAGACATTAAGTGAAGCCCGTTAGACTGCCGACCACAAATTCAAAGGGTGCGAATCGGAGTGATGCTGAATATATCAGGCGTCCAGAATGCCGTGACCTGCACAGAGCTGCTCACGCGTGCCGCCGCCAGTTCGCGCGGCGTCAGCTTCCACGACGATTTTGATGCACCGCGACGCATTGAATTCGGCGCGCTGCAGGCGGCCGCCCTGGTGACCCTGGGGCG
>JANXZG010000132.1 GCA_025355645.1 Gammaproteobacteria bacterium
GACCTGCGAGGTCCTGCTGGGGGAGTGCACGGCGCAGGAAGCGCTGGTCGAGGTGGAGTTCGGCGGCTTCATGGTGATGCCCTCAAACCAGGACCTGACCGCAGCGGAGGTTCGGCTGCTGACGATGAGCTCGGGCCGGGAGTTCAAGTTGCGCCATGCGTTACGCCCGATACGCGAGCAGTTCGATGTGATTCTGATCGATTGTCCGCCGTCCCTGAACATGGTCACGCTGAACGCGCTAGTCGCGGCAGATTCCGTGATGGTGCCGATGCAGTGCGAGTACTACGCACTCGAGGGCCTGACCGCGCTGATGCAGACGATCGAGCAGGTCAGGGGCGGCCTTAACGCAGACCTGCAGATCGAGGGTCTGCTGCGCACGATGTATGACCCGCGCAATAACCTCGCGACCGAGGTGTCCTCGCAACTCATTGAGCACTTTGGCGAAAAGGTCTTTCGCACGATGATCCCGCGCAATGTGCGCCTGGCCGAGGCGCCAAGTTTCGGCAAGCCAGTACTCCTGCATGACAAGGATTCGCGCGGCGCGATCGCCTATCTCGCGCTGGCGGGCGAGATGATTCGCCGCTACGAACAGGCCGGCGCGCCCCTATAATGGGCCGCTCCGCCAACGGGAATTGATGATGTCCGGCAAAAAACCGTCTCTGGGTCGTGGACTTGCCGAACTCAGCCCGCTGCTCGCGCACCGGGCCGGGTCCCCGGTGCCGGACGCTATCCCGCTTGCCGGGGATCGCCTGGGCACCCTGCCCCTGGATGTGCTGCAGCGCGGCAAATACCAGCCGCGCATGGACATGCGGCCTGAATCCTTGGCGGAGCTCGCCGATTCAATCAAGTCCCAGGGAGTTATCCAGCCCATCCTCGTGCGCCCGCTGCTCAGGCGCACCGGGGAGGCCCAGCGCTACGAGATCATCGCCGGGGAGAGGCGCTGGCGCGCGGCCGAGATGGCAGGCATTGCGGAGATCCCGGCGATCATCCGCGAGGTTGCCGACGACGCAGCCGTGGCGATGGCGCTGATCGAGAACATCCAGCGCGAGGACTTAAATCCCCTGGAAGAAGCCCGAGCTTTGCACCGGTTGATCGAGGAATTTGGGCTGACTCATCAGGCCGCCGCGACCGCGGTCGGGCGCTCCCGCGTGGCCGTCAGCAACCTTTTGCGCTTGATGGAGCTGGCCGACGAGGTCAAGGCCCTTTTAGAGCAGCGCAGCATAGAAATGGGCCATGCGCGGGCCCTGCTGGGCTTATCGGTGCGCCGGCAACAGATCGAAGTAGCGCTGCTGGTCGCGAGGAAGGGGCTGTCCGTGCGCGACACGGAGGCCCTCGTCAGGCGCTTGCTGAACCCGGCCGCACGCAAATCCGACGATGCGGAGACGGTCGATCCGGACATCCGGCGCCTGGAGCACGAGCTCGCCGATAAGCTCGGCGCCAAGGTCGCCTTCCAGCACAACGCCACCGGCAGGGGCAAACTCGTCGTCTCCTACAACAGCCTCGATGAACTCGAAGGGATTCTCGCGCATATTCAGTGAATTAGCCGCCTTGATGTGCTGAAGCTGGCCCCCTATAATGCGGCGGTTTTAGAACCCGGACGACGGCTCATCATGTGCAATTTGAGTGGAGCGTGCCGTCATACGCCGGATCAAATCCGGTTCCCGTCGCGATGAACGGTTCGCCGGGGCAAGCTTACCGGCTGGTTGGACGCGTGGTGCTGCTGCAAACAGGGTGCACGCTGCTGGTCGCGTCTGCGTTTCTGGTTTGGAAAGGTGAAACCGCGGGCCTGGCGGCGGTCGTGGGAGGCCTGATCGTGGCGCTCGGAAGTGCGCTGTTCGGCTGGCGCCTGTTTGCACCGGGAGTTGCTGCGTCAGCCACGCTGGCACGGGCGATGTTCGGCGGCGTCGCGTTGAAGTGGGCATGGTCAATAGTTGCGTTGTACCTGGCGCTGGCGCGCTGGAAGCTCGAGGCGGGTCCGCTGCTGGTGGGAGTCGTGGTCGCGCAAATGGGGCATTGGCTCGCGCAGATTCGCAGGAAATAAGGGATATATGCTGTTCG
>JANXZG010000118.1 GCA_025355645.1 Gammaproteobacteria bacterium
CAACGCATCGGTGTACTGCTCCAGGTTCAGGGAGCGCAGGTGAGGCAGCGCGGATTTTTGTGTTTCCTGTACATAGGCGAGCAGGGCGCCGGCCGCGCCGATCGCAAGCGCCATACCGGCGCAGCCGAATCCGGCGAGGTCCTGTGTAGCAAACTGCTCGGTCAGCGCGCGCTCGGCCGCCGCCTTATCGAATTGCCAGGGCGGACGCAATACCCATCCGCTAGCAGGTGTCGGTGGCGCCATGCCCTCCGGCGCGATCAGTTCAGCGGGCTGCAGGCGCTCAAGTTCGGCATCGAGTTGCGCACGGCTGTCGAGTTCCGTGACACTGAAACGGCCTGCCGACAGGTCGAGCCAGGCGAGCCCGTATCGTCCGCGCGACGGCAGGATGGCCGCCAGCAAGGTATCGCGCCGCTCCTCGAGCAGCGCCTCGTCGGTCACGGTACCTGGGGTCACGATACGCACGACCTCGCGATCCATCGGGCCTTTGGCTTTACCGGGCTCGCCTTTCTGTTCGCAGATCGCGATCGACTCACCGCGCTTGACCAACCGAACGAGGTAAGTATCGAGTGCGGCGACCGGCACGCCGGCCATCGGAATGGGCGCGCCGCCTGATGCGCCGCGCTGCGTCAGCGCGATGTCCAGCAGCGTGGCTGCGCGTCGCGCGTCGTCGTAGAACATCTCGTAGAAATCACCCATGCGATAAAAGAGCAGCACATGGGGGTACTGCGCCTTGATGCGCAGGTACTGCTGCATCATCGGCGTATGCTCCGCGGAGCCGAGTGACGAAGGCACCGATCCGCCGTTCACGCGGTTAAGTGCTCGCGCAAATAAGCGGCAATGCGACCAAATACCCCCTGCCAGTCGCTGAGCAAGTGCGACCGAGGGGACTGGGGCCGGGCTGGCGTCTTGCGCCCGAATAATTTTCCCAGCAGTGAGGGCATGGATTTCAGTGTAACAAACGCCTGCGAACGGCGCGGCTATAGCCGGGGGCCGCAGTGTGGCATCCTGCTGCGCTCAGTGCATCAGAAAAGGAATTTCCATGGCAATCGTTCACATCAGCGCGCCCGCCGGGATACTGAGCCAGGACTTCGAGGTCGGTGCGTCGCCTGCCCCAGTAGACGTCAGCGCGGTTCCGCGGCTTTCAACCTGCGAGGCGTTCGAATCGCCCTCGGGCGATGTCTCCACCGGTACCTGGGAGGCAAGTCCTGGCAGCTTTCGCCGCGCCATCATGGATTCGGAATTCAGTCATTTTCTGGCGGGACGCGCGACCTTCGTGACCGATGAGGGCCAGAGCTTCGAGTTTCGCGCGGGCGACGCCGCTTATTTCCCGCCCTTCAGCCGAGGCCTCTGGACGATTCACGAGACGCTGCGCAAGACCTATTGCATCTGGAAATGACGCTCGAGTGCCTCAGGCCAGCGGCAGGTCGTGCGGGCGAACGAGCATGTGCCATGCCTGATGTTCCTGCAGCACAATCGTGATGGTAGAGCCGATGAATTCCTTCATCTCCGCCAGCGCCTGGGTGCGATCCGGCTGCGCGCTCTGCAGGTTGATGCGGCGGATGGCGGTATCGAGATCCACGATCAGCCCTTCCGAGGTCATCGCCAGCCGATAGGCCTCTGATTGGGCGATCGCCCCATGCAGGGAAGCGGCGAGCGATGGGAAGAACGTCGTGATCAGCGTGAGCCACAGTGTATGTATAAACAGGTGCATCATCGCCCCGACCGCGGTCAGGCCGAACAGCGTGTTGTTGACCCGATGCACGCGATGCAGCAGCGCATGCTGCCGGGCGGCGACGCGCCGGTGGTACGCCTTTTGCCCCTCGAATACCTCGATGGCCCATTTGAGGTAGCGGGACACGAATGTCACGTCCTGCCAGGCCCCGTCACTTAAAGTGCGCGCCAGGGGCTCGAGCTGTTCGCATAGCGCATCGATCTCCGGTGTATTCAATAGCCGCTTGTCCGCCTTGAAGATACGGTTGTACCAATTCGTTTCGCGCCCGGGCTGGTCGAAGTCCACCAGCGGCGCGAGCAGCGGCAGGTACCAGGTCAGTTCGGCCGTGGTGCGCGCAGCCAGCCACTCAGCACGCCACCTGGCGCGGTGCCCGGTGATGTAGATGCTGATCACGGAGAAGATCAGGAACACTTCTATATAGGTCCAGACCCTCGCAAACGGATGCAGCTTTGGATAGAGGCTGTCCCAGCCCAGCGCGAGCGGCAAGACGCCACACAGCACGGTCAGCGCGCTCAGCAGGTAGATGGCCCAGAAGCCGCTGCGGTAGCGGTTGCCATAGCTGATCGCACGCGCATCAAAGGCAAGGTGGGCCGGCGAGACGATGTCGAACAGCGGCCCGAGTTCCTTGGGTGGCTGCGGCTCGGGCGCCTGGGGTCCTTTGTCAAAGCGTATGCCGAACAGCAGGATCCGCTGGACGACCTGGTAGAAATTCCTGGCCGGCTTGATCGCGATCCGGTAGCTCCGCGCGAACGCTGCCGCGGATACGATGCGCATGCTGCCGTCCCCCGAGTCAACCAGCCAATCACCGCGGTTGCCGTGCAGTTTCGATACCCCGTCGGACAGCTGGACCTCGAACTCCTCTTCCATGCGCAGCGCAAGGACCCGTTGCGGAATGCTGACGTAGGTGCCGGAGGTGCCGACGATGGTCGGCTCGACCGGCCGGTACTTCGACATGAAATACGCGCGCGCCACCGGCCAGGTGTCGCCCGCACTGTCGGTCACGACCGCATCGCCTGCCTTTGCGCCGACGGGACCTTCCGGCGTCGCGATCTCGCGATTCTCCGGCACGATATCGACCTGCACCTGCGTTTCGACTTTGGCGGCATTGAGCCGGCGTGGATGGGAGGCGATAAGCTTGGCGAATCCGGCGCGCCCACTGGCGCGATATACCGGGACGGATTGGCTCGGGGGCATGAACACAGTTTACAGTACGGAATGGGCTCGACAACGACCTCCGATGGCGCACTTACCCGGCTCGCGATGCGCGTCGGTCGCGAGCTTCTGGCGCGCAATCAGCGCCTCGTGACCGCGGAGAGCTGCACGGGCGGCTGGATTGCAAAGGCGCTGACCGATGTCGCGGGCAGCTCGGAGTGGTTCGAGGCAGGCATGGTCGCGTACAGCAATAAAGCCAAGCAGCACCAGCTCGGCATCGCGCGAGCAATGCTTGCATCCAATGGCGCGGTCAGCGAGGCGGTGGTGCGCTCGATGGCCAAGGGCGCCCTACGCAAGAGCGGCGCCGATGTCGCGGTTGCGGTTAGCGGCATCGCCGGCCCCGGAGGCGCCACGCCTGGCAAACCTGTAGGCACTGTGTGGTTCTGCTGGGCCACATGCAGCGCGAACGGCATGAACATCCGCAGCGAAATCCGGCGATTTCGCGGCAATCGCGAGATGGTGCGGCGCAAAACCGTGCATCGTGCCCTGCAAGGCCTGCGTTTGCATTGAGCCAGAGCCGGTTATTTTTTGCCTTATGGCCGCCGTCCCAGATACGTCAACAACTGGCGGCCGCCGGCGCTGCCCTGTCCCTGAGCGCGCCAGCGCGTGCCGTTCGCGCCGACCGTTTTCACCTGACGATCTGCTTCATTGGCGAGTTGCCGGTGGACTCCGTGGCGCGTGTTCGTCGCATCGGGCGCGAATTGCGCGCTTCGGCTTTTGCAATCAGCCTCGATGCCTATGAATACTGGCCGAAGCCGCAGGTCGTGGTGGCTGCGGCGCGTTTGGTAGCGCCCGAGCTGCAGGGCCTGTCGGATGATCTGCACTTGGCACTCGCGGCCGAAGGATTTGATCTGTGCGTGAAGCGGCTGCGGCCGCATGTCACGCTCGCGCAGCGCGTCGCCGCCGATCCGCAGCTGCCCACTTTCACAGCTTTCGCATGGATTGCACGGGATTTTTGCCTGGTCCAATCCCCACTGGGCGCGGACCAGGGGGGCTATACAGTAGTCGACACCTGCCCACTACTGGATAAGGCCGACGACGCCTGAAAAAACTCGGCGATTGCATGGCATATGGGGTGAGTGCGCGACGCTTTATATGAAATAATAGAGCATCACATCGCTGAGGAATCCTGAATGGATGACAACCGCAAGAAAGCTCTCGCCGCCGCGTTGAGCCAGATCGAGAAACAGTTTGGCAAGGGCTCCGTCATGCGCCTGGGCGACGCGGGTGCAATCTATGAAGTAGACACGATTCCGACCGGCTCGTTGGGCCTGGATATTGCGCTCGGCGTCGGCGGTATCCCGCGCGGCCGCGTCGTTGAGATCTATGGGCCTGAGTCCTCGGGCAAGACGACACTGACGCTGGCGATCATCGCCTCGGCACAGGCTCATGGCGGCACCGCGGCGTTCGTCGATGCGGAGCATGCGCTCGACCCGGTTTATGCGGAAAAGCTCGGCGTCAAGGTCAATGACCTGCTGGTATCGCAGCCTGACAATGGCGAACAGGCGCTTGAGATCACCGACATGCTCGTGCGCTCCGGCGCGATCGATGTGGTCGTGGTCGACTCGGTGGCGGCGCTGACGCCTAAGGCCGAAATCGAGGGCGAAATGGGCGATCATCACATGGGGCTGCAGGCCCGCCTGATGTCGCAGGCGCTGCGCAAGCTGACCGGCAACATCAAGCGCTCGAACACCACGGTCATTTTCATCAACCAGATCCGCATGAAGATCGGGGTCATGTTTGGCAATCCGGAGACGACCACCGGCGGCAATGCATTGAAGTTCTACTCCTCGGTGCGCCTTGATATCCGCCGCACCGGCGCGATCAAGAACGGCGAGGAAGTGGTCGGTTCGCAGACGCGCGTCAAGGTCGTCAAGAACAAGGTGGCGCCGCCATTCCGCGAGGCCGAATTTGAGATCATGTATGGCAGCGGCATATCGCGAGAAGGCGAGCTGATCGAGATCGGCGTGCTTCACAACATGGTCGAGAAATCCGGCTCCTGGTACAGCTACAAGGGCGAGAGGATTGGCCAGGGCAAGGACAACGCCCGCAATTACCTGCAACAGCACCCGGAGATCGCCGCCGATGTCGAACAGCAGATCCGGGCGAAGCTGATCCCGGAAAAGGCGACCATGAACCGCGGGGTCGAAGTGGTCAAAGAGGCCAAAGAGGCCTGACAGTCTGCGCCGCGCTCCAGTAGAACCGCTCGATGGGCGTGGCGCGCGGGTGGCGGCGCTCGACATGCTGGCGCGCCGCGAGCATTGCGCGGCTGATCTTTCACGCCGTCTACGGGACAAGGGCTACGATGCCGCGCTTACGGTTCAGGTGATCGAGCGCCTGCTCGCGGAGCGACTGCTCGACGACAACCGCTATATCGACAACTTTATCCGCTCCCGCACCGCGCGCGGCTACGGGCCGTTGCGGATCCGCATGGAGTTGCGGCAATTGGACCTGACCGGTCCGCCGGTCGAGGATGCCATCGCCGCCTATCCCGACTGGCAGGCCGCGGCGCGCGCGGCACGCCTCAAAAAGTTTGGCGCGAAGCCGCCTGCTACTGCCGCGGGGCGGGCGCAGCAGATGCGCTTCCTAGGTTACCGAGGTTTCACGAGCGCCCAGGTCCGCGGCGCATTAGGATGGGACATTGACCTCGGGGATGTTGACGACGATCTATGAAGCGCGACGCGAAGCACAAGATGATGACGAGTACGGAGATCCGGGCAAGCTTCCTGGAGTTCTTCCGCAAAAACGGCCATGCGGTGGTGCCGTCGAGCTCGCTCGTGCCGGGCTCCGATCCGACGCTGCTGTTCACGAACGCGGGGATGGTGCAGTTCAAGGACCTGTTTCTCGGCAAGGAGACGCGCGATTACTCGCGCGCGGCGAGTGCACAGCGCTGTGTGCGCGCCGGCGGCAAACACAATGACCTCGAGAACGTCGGCTATACGGCGCGGCATCACACGTTTTTCGAGATGTTGGGAAATTTCAGCTTTGGCGATTACTTCAAGCGCGAGGCGATCCATTTCGCCTGGAACTTCATCACCGGCACGCTCGGGATAGCCAAGGACCGGCTGTGGGTCACGGTGTTCGAGACCGATGACGAGGCCCACAGGATCTGGACCGAGGAGATCGGCATCGACCCGTTGCGCTGCACGCGACTGGGCGAGAAGTCGAATTTCTGGAGCATGGGCGAGACGGGCCCGTGCGGACCCTGCAGCGAAATCTTCTACGATCACGGCGCGCAGATCCCTGGCGGTCCGCCTGGGTCCCCGGAAGAGGAGGGCGATCGGTACGTCGAGATCTGGAATCTCGTCTTCATGCAATTCGACCGCTCGGCCGGCGGCTCCATGACGCCGCTGCCGAAACCCTCGGTCGACACCGGCATGGGGCTCGAGCGGGTCGCGGCGGTGCTGCAGGGCGTACACAGCAACTACCGGATCGACCTGTTCCGCAACCTGATCGAGGATGCGGCGACGCTGACCGGCACGAGCGACCTCGAGACATCGAGCCTGCGGGTCATTGCCGATCACATCCGTGCGAGTACCTTCCTGATTGTCGATGGGGTCGTGCCCAGCAACGAAGGACGTGGCTATGTACTACGGCGCATCATCCGGCGAGCGATCCGCCATGGCTATAAGCTGGGGCAGACCCAACCATTCTTCCACAAGCTGGTGGCGAGCCTCGTGCGCGAAATGGGCAGTTACTACACCGAGCTGGTCGCAGGCGAAGCGCGCGCGACGCAGATGCTGGCGCTCGAGGAGGAGCGCTTTGCCGAAACACTGACCACCGGCATGGCACTGCTCGATGAGGAGACGGCGAGGCTGGACTCCTCGGTGATCCCCGGGGAGACGGTATTCAAGTTATATGACACCTTTGGCTTTCCATTGGACCTGACGGCGGACGTGGCGCGCGAGCGCGGCCTGACCATCGATCAGGCCGGATTCGATGCGGCGATGCAGGCGCAGCGCGGGCGGGCCCGTGCGGCCAGCAAGTTTGGCGGCGCATCGAGGGCCGAGCTCAGATTCGACGGCAAGACCGATTTCTCCGGCTACGAACACCTGGCGGGCAACGGGCGTATCACGGCGCTGATCCACGAAGGCGCGATGGTGCAGGCGCTGACAGCGGGCCAGGAAGGCCAGGTTGTGCTCGATCATTCGCCTTTCTATGCAGAAAGCGGCGGTCAGGTCGGAGACACCGGTACGCTTCAAGGCGACGGTGCGAAATTCCTGGTCACGGACACGCAGAAGGTCGGCGCCGCCCAGGCGCACGTCGGGACGCTGGAAAGCGGGGAGCTGCACGTGGGGGGACAGGTGCAGGCCCGCGTGGATGCCGCACGGCGCCAGGCGGTGGTGCTGAATCATTCTGCCACGCACCTGCTGCACGCGGCCTTGCGCGAGGTGCTTGGCAAGCATGTGGTGCAGAAAGGCTCGCTCGTGGCGCCTGATCGGCTGCGCTTTGATTTCTCGCACACCCGGGCGGTGACCCCTGACGAGCTGCAGCGGATCGAACAGCGCGTGAATCAGGCGATCCGGGAAAATGCGCCGGCCGAGACGAAAACCATGCCCTACGATGCCGCGCTTGCATCGGGGGCCATGGCGCTGTTTGGCGAAAAGTATGCGAGCGATGTGCGCGTGCTGTCGATCGGGGACTTCTCGGTCGAGCTCTGTGGCGGCACGCACGTGGGCCGCGCTGGGGATATCGGCTTGTTCAAGATCATCGGCGAGTCAGGCGTCGCAGCGGGAGTGCGTCGCATCGAGGCGCTGACCGGCCAGGCGGCCTTCGACTGGGTCGTGCAGACCGATCTGCTCGTGCGCGGTCTTGCAACGCTGGTGCGCGCCGGTCGCGACGATGTCGAAGCCAAGGTGCGCGAACTCGTCGAGCGCTCGCGCCGGCTCGAAAAAGAGGTGCAGCAGCTGAAAGGCAGGCTTGCGAGCGGGCAGGGCGGGGATTTGTCGGCGCTGGCTCGCGATGTCGGCAGCGTGAAGGTACTCGCCGCGCAGGTCGACGGTGCCGATGCCAAATCCTTGCGGGATGCCGTGGATAAGCTGAAATCCAAGCTCGGCTCCTCCGTGATCGTGCTGGCCTCGGTCGATGCAGGCAAAGTTCTGCTCGTCGCCGGCGTCTCGCCGGACCTGATGGACCGGCTGAAGGCCGGCGACATCGCAGGCTCCGTGGCCGCGCAGGTCGGCGGCAAGGGTGGCGGCCGTGCGGATTTTGCCCAGGCCGGCGGAAACCAGCCTGAGAATCTCGCCGCCGCGCTCGGCGCTGTTGAGGAGATGGTGCGGGCCAGGTTGTCCGCGTAGTCTTTCCCATGCTGATATTGACCAGAAAAATTGGCGAGACCCTCATGATCGGCGGCGATGTGGCGATCACGGTGCTCGGCGTGAAGGGCAACCAGGTACGGATCGGCGTCAAGGCTCCAAAGGAGGTCGCGGTGCACCGCGAGGAGATCTTCGAGAAAATCCACCACGAGGATGGCAGCAGCGGCTCGGACCCTGGGGCCTGAAAAAAAAAGCCATGCTCGACGTGCACTCGCCGAATAGTTCATCGCATACGTGGAAGGATTTCTTTATCCACCTGGCGACGATTGTCGTCGGCCTGCTGATCGCCGTCGGGCTCGAACAGATGGTCGAGCATATGCACCATCGCCACCAGCTCGCCGAGACGCGCGCGGCGCTGCGCGCCGAACGGGATCACAACCGTAAGTCATTTGCAGATGACGTGGACGAATATCGGCGCCAGGTCGCCGCGATGATCAATAACCTCGCCGTCCTACACTTCTTGCAGCAACACCCCGGGACTCCGCAGGAAAAACTCCCTGGAATCCTGCTCTGGCATGCCTACCGGCCAACCTACTCGGATGCGGCGTGGAAGACGGCTCAACAGAGCAACGTCACCGCGCTGATGCCGCCGGACGAGGTTCGCGCTACCGACGTGCTCTACGCGCTACTGATGGAATTCAATGCCTCCTATGAAAACGTCTTTCCTGCAGTCCTGCGTGGGCGAATGTATGCCGTCACGGATCCCGACGCCACCCATCTGTCCCCGTCCCAGGTGAGCGAAGAAATCGGCTATGCGGAAGAAGTTCTGGTACGCCAGGTCACAACGGCTGCTGAAATGGTGCGGATTACCTTGGAGGAGCCTGACTTTGGCCCTGGACTTACCTCGGCCGAGCTCAAAAAGCAGCTGCGCACCGCCGAAATGGAGGGCAATCCTGATCTTGCTGCCGCCGTCGCGATCACGAACACGCGTCTTCCGGCCGGTGCGCAACTGCCGATCCCGAAGCCGGGCGCAAAGCCCTGAATGCTCTTTGCCTGTCCGCGCCAGCCCGGGTATCATCCGGCGCGCCTGAACAGGCATCAAGACAAGTCCGGAGAGGTGGCCGAGTGGTCGAAGGCGCGCCCCTGCTAAGGGCGTATGGGTCAAAAGCCCATCGAGGGTTCGAATCCCTCCCTCTCCGCCAAAATTAAAAGGGGCCCCGAAGGGCCCTTTCTATTTTAAGACGAGATGCGGGCCGCGTGTTCTTGTCGCCACCGGAGCTGCGCGGCTCTTTGCCACGCGCCGGCGCCAGTCTCGGCCTTCCGCTTCGCCGCACCAGTGCGAATATGGCGACACATACACGGACCCTCGTGCCTTGCGGTAATGTGGGTGATGCAGTGGCGGCAAACTGTTGGAGGCAACTAAACATGCAAGGCACCGCATCCATGCGTCAATTTTCCTGGGCACCACTCACCTGCCTTTTGTGGCTGGCTGGCACTGCCATGGCGTCCGCTGCGGATTCCTATAACCTGGCGACCGGGGAGCTGAGCCTATCTACAGTGGTAATCGGTGGCGCCACCTATTCCAATATGGTCGTGGGCATTGGCGCCATTATCAGCGGGCCAACCGGCACCGTGGCCAATGGCAGCGTGGATAGCTACGATCCGCGGACTAACCAGCTGACTATTCAGACCGTCACTGCAGGCTCGAACACGTATTTCAACGTAATCGCCACGGTCGCCGCGGTTGTATCGAGCGGTGGTGTAACTGGGGCCGATACCTATAACGGCACTAGCGTGAGCATTCCCTTCGTCCAGGTTGGAGGCAGGATCTATCACAACGTAGTTGCCACGGTCGCCAGCGTCGTTCGCGTGGCGGGCGGTATGCCCGCATTTGCCACGAATACCTATGATCCGGCCACCAATCAACTTGGTATTCCGGCGGTGATGGACACGCTGAACAACCAAGCCTATACCAACGTAATCGTCACCGTCGGCAGCGTGTCCTCCGTTGGTGGGGTTTCCTCCTCCATCTCAGAATCAATCCTGCATCCATTCAGCGGGGCCAGCGGAATTCCGGGCACCGATGATGGAGCGGTGCCGACCAGCCTGATCCTGGGCAGCGACGGCAGCCTGTATGGGACGACCTTTCCGGGCGGCGCAAACCAACAGGGCATGGTGTTTAAATTGTCTCCCCTTGGGGTCGAGTCGATACTTTACTCATTCACCGGCAACGGCGGCGTCGCGGCGAGCGTCGACGGCGCCGGACCCACCAGCCTTGTCCAGGGCAGCGATGGCAACCTGCACGGCACGACGAAAGCCGGGGGCATGTATAACGAAGGAACCGTATTTAGCATAACCACCAGCGGTGTCGAGGCCGTGATCTATTCTTTCAGCGGACATGGCGGGCTCCCCAACAGCAGCGATGGCGCGTTGCCAGTGGCGCTGCTGGAGGGCAGCGATCACAGTTTCTATGGAACCACACAGCTCGGAGGCGCGAACAATCTGGGAACGGCATTCAACATCACGACGAATGGGGTGGAGTCGGTGCTTTATTCCTTCGGCGGCGGCCCGACGGGAGCCACTAGCGGCACGGATGGCGCAACTCCTGCGGCAGGCTTGGTCCAGGGCAGCGATGGCAATTTCTACGGGACAACGCAAACGGGGGGCGCTAATAATGCAGGTTCGGTCTTCAGCCTGACCCCGGCAGGCATCGAGACCGTGCTCTATTCGTTCGCTGGGGGCACGGACGGAGAGGCTCCTGACGCAGCATTGGTCCAGGGCAATGATGGAAAGTTCTATGGCACGACTTATCTCGCAGGCGCGTACGACGGAGGCACGGTCTTCAGCGTAACGCCAGCGGGTGTCGAGACGGTGATCCATTCTTTCAGTGGTGGCGGCCACCTAAGCGGCAGTACCGATGGCGCCAATCCTAGTGCGGCGCTGATCTTGGGCAGCGATGGCAATTTGTATGGAACGACGCGGGCTGGGGGTCCACAATTCTTCGGGGGCACCCTGTTCAAATTGACCAGATTCGGTGTCGAGACAGTTTTGTATTCGTTCAACGGCTTAACCGCTGCAGGAGCCGACGGCGACACGCCAACCTTAGGCCTGGTTGCGGATGGCCTTGGCAACCTGTTTGGAACGACCGCCGGTGGAGGTCTATACGGCAACGGTGTCGTGTTCGAGGCGAGCAATGCCATCGCTACTCAGTGACGGGCGCCACCTAAGTAAATAATGACCATTTCCACGTTAAAGGCGAGCAGTAACATCCCGGTGTTTTTTTTCTTCGCCATCCTGGCCGGGCGGGCTTTTTCGCACGAGACCGGGACTGTCCAGACGCCAGACGTTCAGATCGGCTACGAGACGTTCGGCATCCGCGGCGATGCGCTGCCCGTCATCGCGGTAAACGGCGGCCCTGGACTTGCGCACCGCTACATGATGGTCAATGACCTGTGGCAAAAGATTGCCAGGCACCGCCTGGTCATTTTCTATGACCAGAGAGGCACTGGCGCCTCCAAGCAGATAAAGCCTGATGCACCGCAGACGATGGACGCCCAGGTTGCCGACCTCGATGCGGTGCGCGCCAAACTACAACTCGATAAAGTGGCGCTCGTGGGCGATTCCTACGGCGGCATGGTGGTCATGGCCTATGCGGCCGCGCACCCGGAGCACGTGGCCAAGCTCGTGCTGTCCGATTCGCCGCCGCCGTCCTGGAGCGCCATGGTGCACCTGCTCCCGCAGACTTTTCCCGACATCGAGGAGCAGGACGAAGTGGAGCAAAAGGCGCTGGGCGAAACTACCGACGCCGCGGCGAGGGCCGGGCTTCGCAATCACTTCAAGATGATTTTTTATTCACCCGCCATGCGTGATGCTTACATCGCGCACGTTGGCGATCTGGGTTACGAACCCGCCGTGGGCGCCGCCATTGAAAAAGCCTCGGCCGACATGAACCTGACGCCGCAGCTGGCCGGATTCACGACCTTCAAAACGCTGATAATTAACGGCCGCTACGACATGAATGTCGCACCCCTGAACGCCTGGCGCATGGCCCACCAGATACCAGGCGCCAGGGTGGTGTTTTTTGAATACAGCGGCCATCTTCCCGCCTATGAAGAGCCGGCCAGGTACCAGGCTGTCCTGGAGGGCTTCCTGGCCGAGCGTTGACCCGCCGCACCTTCAGACCAGGTGGCCGAACTGGAACAGCAGCCCGGACAGGATCGTGATGGAGACGGCCAGAAGCGACTGCGCGAGCCTTGCAATGAAGTTTGAAATGCACATGATCGAGGTACTCCGTTGGTTGAATTGATCGAACGATGCCTAGGTTGCATCGCCCGGGAGAACTCAACAAACGCAATACCTGATCGACTGTTAAGGAGAGCTTAACGTGCCATCCGCCTACGACCGTCTGCCCTTGGGGGCGCTGCGGGTATTCGAGGCGGTGGCCACGCACAGCAGTTTTTCCGCGGCCGCCGACTCGCTGCATGTCACGACAGCCGCCGTCAGCCAGCAAATCAAGGCGCTTGAATCCTATATCCAGGTGCCATTGTTCCGGCGCAGCGGCCGAACCGTGCAAATAACCGAGGAGGGCCTCGAGCTGCTTCCCGCGGTCAGGGCGGGCCTCGATAAACTCGAGTCGGCGATCCACCACATCAAGCAGTACGGCCGTGCCGGCCCGCTGCAGATCAGCTTACTTAGCTCGTTCATGCAGATCTGGCTGCTGCCGCGAATCCGCTCCTTCCGGAAGAAATTCCCCGATGTCGAGCTGCGCTTCCATACCTCGCGCGAGATGGTGGATTTCTCGCGCGCCGCGATCCATGTGGCGATCCGTTATGGCCGCGGCGTATATCCAAACCTGCACAGCGAGAAAATCCTCGACGACTGGATCGTGCCCGTCGGCACGCCGGAGCTGATCCGCCAATACGGCATGATCGACCGCAGTACCGACCTGCGTAAGCATCCGCTGCTCGAGAGCGACGACATGCCCTGGTCGGTGTGGCAACGGACGGACCAGGAATTCGCGTGGCAGTCGCGCGCGCCAACGATCGATGACAGCGCGGGGCTCCTGATCGCGGCGGAGGAGGGACTCGGCTATGCGCTCGCGCGCTGGACCATGGTGACTCGCGCCCTGCAAAAGGGCACGCTGCAGCGCGCCAGCAAGGAAGCACTGCCTTATAGCTTTGCTTATTACTTGGTCTGCCCGAAGGCCTACCTCGAATTACCAAAGGTTGCGCAGTTTCGCGAATGGCTGGTCACGGCCGCGCGGGAATTTCGCGGCCCTGCGAACTAGGAGTCATTGCCATGGCCGTCCGGGTTGTTCGCCTAGGCTCTGCGCGCCTGCAGGGAGAGGGCCTTCGCATCGGCACCGTGCGGCGCCCGCCGCGCGGGGTTCGCAAGTCCGAGTACGCCGCCCGCAATTATTACGATCTATGGCTACCGGCACTGGCGCCGAGTGCCGAGGCCGTGACGCAGGCCCTGTCGGCCCGACTGGACATCGAATGGAAGCGCTTCGTCAGGAGATACCGCAGGGAAATGTCCGAGCCGTCCGCACTGGCCCTGCTTAGTCTACTGGCCGCGCTGTCGCACCAGACTAATTTTTCAGTGGGCTGCTATTGCGCGGATGAGTCCCGCTGTCATCGCTCGGTGCTGCGCGAGCTGTTGGGCGAACACGGCGCGCTAGTGCTGCCTACTCCCTGAGCGGATGCCCCTTGGGCAGCTGATGCATGTACCAGGTCGCGAGCCGGTGCCGGACCGTCTTCTCGCCGACCTGCTCCTCCGGCATCGGCGCGATGAGCTTGTCATGCACCAGCAGGCGATAGACATAGAGCGCCTTGGCACTGGCTGAATCGGTCGCCTCGAATTCCACCGCGCCGCGACCTTCCGCATACTTAATACCGGCGAGCAGTGCCGCCTTGAATAACTCGTGTTCGTGCCTGAGTTTTTTCAATTAGTCTCCGTGCTCGAGCGACGCTCAACGTGCCGATGGCATGCCATGATACTGCGCCGCCGGATGCCAGGGGGCCTAATGGGTGACAGGATGATCTGCTGACGGGGCGCCCTGCGATATCGCGGGACGCGCCTTTCTGTAGGTCCGCCATTGCGCCCGGCCCCGGTTGCGGTAATGATCCGTTACCGATGCCTACTGCGCATGCGCCCTACCCGACAAGCTTCGCCCGAGTGGATATCCGGGCGCATAGAGGCGCGCGCTAGATGTCGCCCGCCGCGCCCCGCATCGCCGTTGTTGGTAGCCTGAATACGGACCTGACGACCTTTGTCGATGTATTCCCGCGCCCCGGCGAGACACTGTTCGGCAACAGTTTCCATATTGGCTTTGGCGGCAAGGGCGCCAACCAGGCGGTGGCCGCGCGCCTATGCGGCGCCGAGGTTACAATGGTTGCGAAGGTCGGCAGCGATGTGTTCGGCGAGGCGACGATCAAGAACCTGAAGGCGCTCGGCATCGATTCCAAGCATGTCCAACCGGTGGAAGGGGTGTCCACCGGCGTCGCACCCATCTTCGTCGAGCCCGATGGCCAGAACCGCATCATCGTCGTCAAGGGAGCGAATGATCGGCTGGGTCCCGCCGACATAGATGCGGCGGCAGCAGACCTCGCAAGGTCGCAAACCATCATCCTGCAGTTTGAGATCCCGCTGGAAACGGTCTATCACACCATACGCTTCGCCCGGTCGCACAACATCCGCTGCATCCTGAACCCGGCGCCGGCGCTGCCTGCATCGATCGCGAAGCTCTGCGCAGCGGACTATTTCATTCCAAACGAAACCGAGGCGGAGCTGATGACGGGCATGTCCGTGCGCTCGGTCGCCGAGGCAAGGGCCTGTGCCAGTGCGCTACTCAAGCACGGCTTCGCCCGTGTGCTGATCACGCTGGGCGCGCGCGGATCACTGCTGGCAGATGCATCGGGCGCTACTGAGATCGCGCCATACGCCGTGACGAGCGTCGATTCGAGCGGCGCGGGCGATGCCTTCATCGGCAGCATGGCGGCGTTTTTGAGCGAAGGCATGGTAGAGCGCGAGGCCATCGCGCGTGCAAGTTTATATGCAGCCCTGTCGACGACCGGCATCGGCACGCAGCAATCTTTCTTTGCACGCGGTGCCTTCGAAGCGGAGTGGGCCAGGCGCAGCGCCTGAGCACGACGCCACCGCACACGGGAGAGGCCAATGTTTGTCGTGCACAGCTACTCACTTGCGGTCCTGCTTTGCTTCATCACGATGCTTTGCTGGGGTTCATGGGCAAATACCCGCAAGCTGACCAGCAAGGAGTGGCGCTTCGAGCTTTTCTACTGGGATTATTCAATCGGCGTGCTGCTCGTGACGGTCGTGCTCGGCCTAACGCTTGGCACCTATGGCGATGAAGGACGCACGTTCAGCGCGGACCTCGCTCAGGCTTCGGGTCAGAGCATTCGATCGGCGCTGCTCGGCGGAGTCGTGTTTAACATCGCCAATATCCTGCTGGTCGCGGCAATCGAGATCGCCGGCATGGCGGTTGCCTTTCCCGTTGGAATTGGCCTTGCACTCGTAATAGGCGTGATCACCAACTTTGTCGCCGCACCGGTCGGCAACGTAGGCCTGCTGGCGCCCGGCGTGCTGCTGGTGGCGATTGCGATCATCCTCGATGCCGTTGCCTATCGACGCGTGCCAGGCGGCGCCACAGGCGTCAGCACCAAGGGGCTCGTGCTGTCGGTCGCCTGCGGCATACTGATGGGCACCTTCTACCGTTTTGTCGCTGCTGCAATGGATACGGAGCCGCTGTTCGCCGAGCCAGGCAAGATGGGCTCCTATGCCGCCGTCTTCGTATTTGCGGCTGGCATATTCATCAGCAATTTTTTTCTCAACACAATGGTCATGAAAAAACCGTTTATTGGCACGCCGGTCGGCTACCGCGATTATGTCAAGGGCGGCTTCGGCACGCACCTGACGGGCGTCGGCGGCGGCGTGATCTGGGGACTTGGGATGTCGCTTAACCTGATTGCTTCGGGGCGCGCAGGATTTGCGATCTCCTATGGGCTCGGACAGGGCGCCACGATGGTTGCGGCGATATGGGGCGTGTTCGTGTGGAAGGAGTTTCGCACGGCGCCCAAGGGTACTGCGGTTCTCATTGCGGCGATGTTTGCCTGCTTTCTGACTGGGCTTGCGCTGATCGTGCTGGCACGGACGCTGTGAAAAAGTCTGGCCTGCTGAATCGCTATTTCGGACTCGCCGCTCAGGGCACGACCGTGCGCACCGAGGTCATCGCAGGCCTGACCACGTTCCTGACCATGGCCTATATCGTCGTCGTCAACCCGGTGATCCTGGGCGCGGCCGGCATGCCGGTGGCCGGGGTCGCGGCGGCGACCTGCCTCGCGGCAGGCTTCGGCTCGATCCTGATGGGCCTGATCGCAAATTACCCCATCGCGCTTGCCCCCGGGATGGGCCTCAATGCCTATTTCACGTACACGGTCGTCAAGGGCATGGGCCTGCCGTGGCAGACCGCGCTCGGCTGTGTCTTCATATCTGGCATCGCGTTTTTGCTGCTGACAGTCGCGGGCATACGCCAGCTGATCATCAGCGCGGTGCCGCGATCTTTGTTCGCGGCCGTGGGCGGCGGGGTAGGGCTGTTCATTGCCTTTATCGGCCTCGCCGATGCGGGCGTCATTGTCGCAAAGCCGGGCACGATGGTGGGCCTTGGCAACCTGACCTCGCCCACAGCGGCCATCTCCTTGCTCGGCCTTGTCGTGATCGCATCGCTGCAGGCCCGAAGCGTCAAGGGCGCGATGTTGATCGGCATCCTGCTGACCGCCGCAGTGGCCTGGGTTTTCGGTCTCGGGCACTTCGCACCCGGCGCTTATACCCTGCGCGACCTGTCCTCCGCGGCGTTCAAGCTGGATATATCCGCCGCGCTTAACCTGAAGGGCGGCATCGGGTTGTCGCTGATCGAGATCATCTTTGTCTTCTTGTTCGTCGATTTGTTCGACAATGTCGGCACGCTGGTGGCGGTGACGAAGCGCGCGGGGCTGGTAGCGGCAGATGGCACGATACCTCGACTGAATCGCATCCTGCTCGCTGACGCCGCCTCCATGGTGACCGGAGCGCTGGCAGGAACGAGTCCTGTTACCAGTTACATCGAGAGCGCGGCGGGTGTCGCGGTGGGCGGACGCACGGGGCTGACGAGTATCGTCGTCGGCCTTTTGTTTTTCTGTACGCTGTTCTTTGCGCCGCTGGTGCAGGCAATTCCGGCAGCAGCGACCGCACCGGCGCTCGTACTGGTCGGAGCGTTGATGATGGGCGCGCTTGCGGAAGTGGAATGGTCCGATCCGGGCGCTGCGATCCCGGCATTCCTGACCGTGATCATGATTCCGCTGAGTTATTCGATCGCTAACGGACTTGCCTTCGGCATCACCAGTCATGCGATTCTTAAGCTTGTGCGCGGGCAGGCCCGCATGCGGGAATGGCTGGTGTATTTGCTTGCAGCGCTATGTATCGTACGATTTATATACCTGGCCTGAGCTCACAGCAATGGCTGAGCAACGACCCAAATCCCGCGGCAGGCATCGGATTAGTTGATTCGAGCGCCCGCGACGCCGACAAAGACGAGCGGTGGCCGAAGCAGATTGGTGTGATAAACTGCGCGCCCGAAATAGGGCGGTAGGCGGACGTACTCGCCACGACTGCTGTTAAGTCAATTACATAGCGGCACCAGAATTGCGCCCGTAGCTCAGTTGGATAGAGCGTCTGGCTACGAACCAGAAGGCCGGGGGTTCGAATCCCTCCGGGCGCACCAATCAACTCAAAGACTTAGGCGACGCCTGCACCGCAGAATTCGACGGCTGTGCCTTAACTGTGCCATTGATTGGCTCAACCAATCGAAGCGCGCACAGCCGGTCCGCGTAGGGAGCCAGGTGCTCCGCCGAAAAATGCGCGTACCGCCGCACCATATCCGAACTCTCCCATCCTCCTAGTTCTTGCAAGGCATGAAGCGGGGTGCCGTTCTGTACGTGCCAGCTTGCCCAGGTGTGCCGCAAGTCATGCCAGCGAAAGTCCTCGATGCCAGCGCGAATGAGCGCCGCTCGCCAAGCCTTCGTACCGACCTCATTAACAGGCCTCCCCAAGTAGTTAAACACGTATGTCGGATGCCGCCCCCATTGGCTTCGGACAAGTAGGATTGCATCCGCGTTTAAAGGCACTGCAATCGCTTTACGAGCCTTCGCCTGGTCGGGGTGTATCCACGCCAGCCGCTTCACCAAATCAATCTGCGTCCACTGTAAGCCGGTGACATTGGATTTTCGCAAGCCTGTTGCCAAGCTAAAGCCCGCCATCACCGACAAATGCTCGGGTAAGACCGCCAGAAGCCGCCGAGCTTCCACATGCGTCAGGAACCGAACCCTGCGGATCGGTTCTTTCAGCATGCGTACCCGAGGCGCTCGATCAAGCCATTCCCATTCGTTCACACACCTTCTGAGAATGGCTCGCAGCACCTCAAGCATGCGGTTTACCGTCGCATTACTAACTCCCTCGCCAAGCCGCGCATCGAGGATGTGATCCACCGCCTGACGGCTGATCTCATCCAGATATTTGCCACCAAGGTACCGATCAAGCCAGCGCAAATGCGCTCTATCCATCTCGATCGTAGCCTTGTAGCTCGCTTCTTTTAGCCAGCGAACAACCGCATCGTTCCACATGCGGCGAGGCCGTTCGCCAAGCTTCGCGATGC
>JANXZG010000140.1 GCA_025355645.1 Gammaproteobacteria bacterium
CAGGCGAAGAACCTCACCGGTCTGGATTTCAGCGCGTTGAATGAACTACGTGCGTCGCTGTCGGCGACCAACCAGCTCATCCAACAGGCGCAAGGGCTGGCGTTCAACGTGTCGCAAATGGAGACCGAATTCCAGCGGCTCTACCCTGATCTGATCATGTCCCACAAAAACCGCTGGACACATCAAACGAATGGTTTTAATATTCGTTCATGTCAATCGTTTGCAACAATTTTTCCGAAGCCACACTCGCCCGCATTCGTTCGCGCGTGCTGGGCGATCCGACGCTCACGCGCAGTGAGCTATCGCGGGAAGTCTGCGACTGGCTTGATTGGAGAACACACGACGGGCAGCCGAAGGAAGTCAGTTGCCGAATCACTCTCCAGAAGTTGGAGCGGCGCGGGTTGATCGAACTCCCGGCGCCACGGCAGACATGGTTTGCCAAGAATGAGAATGCCATAGAACCGACGCAAAGCTGGCCGGCGATCTGCACCACGCTGCAAGAACTGGGGCTGGTATGGCTGGTACCCGTCGATCGGACGCAGCCGGAACAATCGCGGCTATGGTGGACGATGATGCGCGAGCATCACCCGCAAGGCGGTGCTCCGCTGTGCGGGGCGCAAATGCGGTATTTGATTGCCTGCGAGATCGACGGCAAGACACACTATATCGGTGGTCTGAGTTTTAGCGCCGCTGCCTGGCGCTTGGCCAGTCGCGATGCGTGGATCGGATGGGATGACGCCACGCGCGGTGCGGGATTATCCAAGGTGGTGGGCAATAGCCGGTTTCTGATTTTACCCGGCGTCCAGGTTCCCAATCTCGCCTCGCACGTCTTGAGCCTGGCCATTGCCCGGCTACCGGCGGATTGGCAAGCGCGCTATGGCATTACCCCGGCATTGCTGGAAACCTTTGTCGATCGCGCGCACTACCGAGGGACGTGTTATCGCGCCGCCAATTGGATCCCGATCGGCGCCACGCAAGGACGCGGCAGGCAAGATCGGCGGCATGCCGCCGAAGGCAGCGTCAAAGATATTTGGGTTTATCCTTTACATCAAGACTGGCGCGCCCTCCTTGGGGTGGGCGGCGCCACGGCCGAACCCTGGCGGGCGGCGCCGCCGGTTTTGAACGCCCTGCCGCAGGACTGGGCCGAGCAGGAATTCGGCGCTTGCGCGCTGCCGGACGCGCGGCTGCAAGCGCGGCTATTGACGATCGCGCGGGACTTCTATGCACGCCCGAGCGCCAATGTCGCGCACGCGTGTTCAAGCCGGGCCAAGACCAAGGCGGCCTATCGATTTTTCGACCACGACCAGACTACGATGGACACCCTCTTGCAACCGCATTACCGCGCCACCGAGACGCGCGCGCGTGCCGAAACGATCGTGCTGGCGGTGCAAGACACGACCAGCTTGAACTATACCGCGCACGCGGCCA
This sequence comes from Gammaproteobacteria bacterium, assembly GCA_025355645.1. GTDB lineage: Bacteria > Pseudomonadota > Gammaproteobacteria > Steroidobacterales > Steroidobacteraceae > Bog-1198. Next base: position 1,429 of record JANXZG010000140.1, read on the forward strand.
CGGCGGGAATCGGGCCGATCGGTTCCACCGAAGACGGGCCGCAAGGATTGCATCTGCACTCGACGCTGGCCTTCAATGCGGCCGGCACGCCGTTGGGATTGCTCAATGTACAGTGTTGGGCGCGCGACCCGAATCAATTCGGCAAGAAAGAGAAGCGCCACCAATTGCCGATCGAAGAGAAAGAAAGCATCAAGTGGTTAAAGAGCTACCGCGCGGCTGCGGCACTGCAAGCACGCTGCGGCGGCGCCACGGTCGTTAGCGTGGGTGACCGCGAGGCCGATCTCTACGAATTGTTTCAAGCAGCGGCAGCGACGCCCAAGGGCGCCAAGCTATTGGTGCGCGCCAAGCATGATCGCGCGCTGAAAGACGAGCAACACCGCCTGTGGCAAACGATCCAGTCGCGGCCAGCGGCCGGGATTCAAGTTCTCCAAGTGCCGCGTCAAGGCAACCGCATGGCGCGCGATGCGCATCTGGCGATTCGCTATGCCGCAGTGAGCCTGGAAGCGCCGACCGGCCAACCCGGTGCGGCTATTCCAGTGTGGGCCGTATTGGCGCAGGAACAGGATGCCCCGCCGGGCGTGAAACCGCTCGAGTGGATGCTGCTGACCACGGTGCCGGTGGCGACGCTCGACGAGGCCATCGAGCGGCTGACCTGGTACGCACGGCGCTGGGGCATTGAAGTATGGCATCGCACCTTGAAGAGCGGTTGCCGCATCGAGCAGCGGCAATTGGGGGATAGCGACAGAATTGAAGCGTGCCTGGCCATCGATTGTGTCGTGGCCTGGCGCATCTACTATCTCACCAAGCTCGGCCGAGAAGTCCCACAGGCCCCCTGCACGGTGTATTTCGACGAGGCACAGTGGAAGGGCTTGCTGGTGTTCACCACCGAGAACCACGTCGCCCCGGAGCGGCCGCCCAGCTTGCGCGAGGCGATGCGCCGGGTGGCAGGTCTGGGCGGCTTCCTCGGACGAAAGTGCGACGGCGAACCCGGCACGCAGTCGCTATGGATCGGCTTGCAGCGCCTTGACGACATCAGCGCTATGTGGAAAGCCATGCGCGACGCGACACAAGTCCACGTGTCCAGCCGGAAGGGTTCTGGGTAAAGATCAGGGCTCAGTGCTATCACTGTCTGCATCGCCATCCTTTAGTTCGCTTGATTGTAAGTGCTCCATGAACCTTTCGATTACCCACAATTTTCTTGTTTACTTTCGAAAATTCTGTTAACTTTTCCGCAAGATGAATTTGATCGCGATCAGATGATAAAAAGGGGGACGCAAAGCGATTCCCCACCTCGTCATCTGATGTCCTCGAAAGACGAGCAGACGTGGATGGACAAAGAGAATGCCGCCTGCAATTTTCGAGACGAGCGGCTCAAGAAACGCTCGGCTGTTGCTCAGCCAACATTCCCGTTTCATCCTCGTCACAACTCCTCTCAAATCAGAAGTCGCAAGGATGGTGCGCTCACTGCGTGTCGGCAAGTCTGGGGTTTATGGAGCGCTTACGCTTAACGGGGCCGAATGTCGAATTCAGTTTCTGCTGCAGGTTGAGGTTTGCGG
>JANXZG010000057.1 GCA_025355645.1 Gammaproteobacteria bacterium
GCAGGCAACCCGCGATTACCGGTGCATCCATTAGCACCAACACATCCAGAGGATCGCCATCCTCAGCGAGCGTAGACGGGATGAAACCAAAGTCGAAGGGAAATGCCATGCCGTCGGGAAGCGTGGTGGCCAGTTCGAAGCGGTCGCTATCCTCCACGTACCGATACTTGTTGCGGCTGCCCTTGGGGGTCTCGATGACTGCGCGTAAATCGCCCCTTTTTTTATCGAACGTGTCGGCGTCCGACAAGATGATACGACAAGTTGGTGTTTGGCCATCGTGGTCTCTCTGGCGGTTATTTTTCGCATACTCAAGCGCAATCGGGAGATCGCGATATCGAAATCGGAAGTCAGCGAAATCCCACGGCAGCATTGAATCGCTCATACGTAGGCGGCGGGCTACTTCATGAATGGGGATCCTGTAACTGGTGATATTGCGTTTTTAGTGCAACTCTTCTTCGCGCATTTTCTGACGCTCGCACCTTGGTACGAACGGGAGCGCTCCCGTTCCTATGGGACGTTAACGGCCGAGGCCCGCGAGCCTTACCGAAAGGAACCTGTTTATGCCCGGGAAAAATAGCAAACGCGGGTCGCCGCGACGTGCTGCTGCAAACACCAAGCCGACAAAAGGCAGTGCCAAGGCAATTGGCAATACCGCCAGCGGCCCATCGAACCCACGCGTTGGAAACAGCGTGCTTGCCGACCATGCCGCCGAGCAGCAGTCTTTGGGCTTGGCGATGCCGTACAACGCCATGAAGGCAGCCGAGTATGGCCCGAAATCCGCCGCCCCATTGGAGGGAGCCCATGAGCCGCCGCCTTCGCGCAGGACAGGCGCGAGCACCTTAAGCGAAGCGAACCAGACATTGAAAACTGGCGCCCCGACCCTTGGATCGCAGTGCCCGGAAGGAAGTCAGGAGCGCAGCCGGGTCAATTCCACAGGCCAACGGTTGACCAGCAACCAGGGCGTCCCGATTGCCAATAACCAGGACTCATTGAAGGCCGGGCTGCGCGGGCCTACGCTGCTTGAGGATTTCATTCTTCGCGAAAAGATTACCCACTTCGATCACGAGCGCATCCCGGAGCGCGTCGTGCATGCGCGAGGTTCCGGTGCACATGGATATTTTGAGGCTTATGAGGCGCTTTCCGAATTGACGCGAGCTGCGCCGTTCGCGGCGGCCGGCAAGACGACGCCGGTTTTTGTGCGCTTTTCCACTGTAGCCGGGGAACGAGGCTCGGCCGACACGGCGCGAGACGTGCGTGGCTTCGCCGTGAAGTTTTATACCGATGAAGGCAACTGGGACCTGGTGGGCAATAACATGCCGGTGTTTTTCATCCAGGACGCCATGAAATTCCCCGACCTGGTTCACGCGGCAAAGCCCGAGCCACATAATCAAATCCCGCAGGCGGCGACCGCGCACGATACCTTTTGGGACTTTGCATCCCTGATGCCTGAGTCGACCCACATGCTGATGTGGGTAATGTCCGATCGGGGCATACCGCGCAGTTACCGTATGATGGAAGGCTTCGGCGTTCATACATTCAGGCTCGTGAATTCGCAAGGAAAATCGAATTTCTGCAAATTCCACTGGAAACCGCGATTAGGCACCCACTCCTTGGTCTGGGACGAGGCGGTCAAAATCAGCGGCGCGGACCCGGATTTTCACCGCCGCGATCTATGGGAAGCGATCGAATCGGGAAACTATCCGGAATGGGAATTGTGCCTGCAGGTGTTCTCCGAATCCCAAGCTGAGAAATTCAGTTTCGATGTGCTCGATGCGACCAAGCTCATCCCGGAGGAGCTGGTTCCTGTCAGGCCGGTAGGTCGAATGGTGCTTAACCGCAATCCCGACAATTTTTTTGCCGAAACCGAACAAGTCGCATTCTGCACTGCTCACGTCATACCGGGCATCGACTTCAGCAATGATCCGCTGCTTCAGGGACGCATTCATTCCTACCTCGATACCCAGATCACGCGCTTGGGCGGACCAAATTTCCACGAGATCCCGATAAACGCCCCGCTTGCGCCCGTCCACAACAATCAGCGTGACGCCATGCATCGCCGAGCCATCTCACGCGGCCGCGTGGCCTATGAGCCCAATTCATTGGGCGGCGGCTGCCCATTCCAGGCGGGGGCGGCCGGCTTTACCTCCTATGCGAAGGCCAGCGCGCCAGATTCCGCGCCAGTGGACAAGGTGCGCGGCAAGCCTGAGAAGTTTGCCGAACACTATGAGCAGGCGCGGCTGTTCTTCGAGAGCCAAACGGAGATTGAGAAGGCACATATTCTTGGGGCATTTCGCTTCGAGTTGAGCAAGGTCACGGTGCCGGCGATCCGCGTGCGAATGGTTTCAACGCTCATGAACGTCTCGCCGGTCCTCGCGGGCGCGCTGGCGAAGGATCTGGGCATCGACCTTCCCGAAGCAATGCCCAAGGCCGCGCGAAGCAGGGTCAAGCCGGAAGTCGGTCAGTCGCCGGCTTTATCGCTCACCGCACGGCCGGGCGACGGCGGCATTGCCACCCGCAAGGTGGCAATGTTGCTCGCGGATGGGATCCAGGCGCAGCCGATAGCCAAGCTAATGCGAAAGCTCGATGCTGCCGGCGCCGTCACCCGCTTATTGGCTAGCCGATTGGGCGCGATTTCCAGCGAGGAAGGCGAACGGCTGGAGATTGACGCAACCTTTGAAAATTCTCCGGCAGTTTTATTTGATGCCGTGGTGTTGCCAGGCGGCACCGCAGGGCTCGAGGCCTTGAGCCGGGATGGCCACGCGCTCGAATTCATCAAGGACCAATACCGGCATGGCAAGTCCATTCTGGCGCTGGGTGAATCGCATCAATTGCTCGCAAAAAGCGGCGTACCCATGAGTCTCCCCTCGGGCGCGCCTGACCCGGGTCT
>JANXZG010000076.1 GCA_025355645.1 Gammaproteobacteria bacterium
ATGTGTCGTCGAGACCGGCAGTCCGAGGGCGTCAGCCAGGCCGATCGTGACGGCCGCCACCGTCTCCGCTGCCGCACCCTGACCGTAGGTCAGGTGCGACTTGCCAATCTTCTCGCCGACCGTGACGACAATCCGCCGCCAGCCGACCATGGTGCCGAGGCCAAGCGCCATGGCGACCGCTACCTTCACCCAGGTCGGAATGAAGCGCGTCGCAGCGTCGGTAGATTTATGGAATGCGATGATCGGCTGCAGTTCCGTGGCGCTCATCGGCACGGACTTTTTCCTGTCATTGAGCTTTAGCGCCTCGCTGACGACATACAGGTCGTTGCGGATATTGCTGACCTCGTTTCCGGGCACCGTTGCAAAGGAGTCATAGCTCGCGACTTTGGATTCGAGTTCCTTAATGTAAGCGCTAAGGGCTGCGCCGGTTTGAGCATGCCACTGTTTCGTGCGCACTGCCTCATCGACGATTGCGCGTACGTCATCAAGCGGCGCGGCGCCCTGCGGGAAGCGCGCATCGAGCACCTGCAAGACGGTGTTAGCATTACTGCGAAAGCCGGTCAGCATCGAGGGGTCCGGCGTGCGGTTCAGCGCGAAGGCAGCCGGCACGACGCCAACGAGGATCAGCATGATCAGGCCCATGCCCTTCTGACCATCGTTTGAGCCGTGAGCGAAGCTCACACCCGTGCAGGTCGCGATCAGGGTGGCGCCGGATCCACCAGGGCGGTGCCTTATCCGGTTCCGGCTCCTTGAAAAGCGCCGGATTTCGCACGACCAGCTTGAGCAGCAGCAGCAATAGGGCAGCGACGACAAATCCAACAAGGGGCGATATCACCAGTGCCATGCCGACTTCGCGAGCCTTGGCCCAGTCAACGCCGCTGGTCACGGCCCCGGCGGGAGCCAGGAACTGGTTGCATAATCCCACGCCGACGATCGAGCCGATTAAGGTGTGAGAGCTGGATGCCGGCAACCCTAACCACCAGGTGCCGAGGTTCCAGATGATCGCGGCGGCCAGCAGCGAGAACACCATCGCCATGCCTGCTGTGCTATTGACCTGCAGGATCAGTTCCACCGGAAGCAGCGACACGATTCCCCAGGCGACTGCACCGCTTGCCATCATGACGCCAATGAAGTTCCACAGGCCCGACCACATGACGGCGTACTGCGGCGAGAGCGATCTTGTATAAATGACGGTCGCCACCGCGTTGGCCGTGTCATGGAAGCCGTTGACGAATTCGAAGCCGAGCGCGATCAGTACCGCGAGCAGCAGCAATACCCATGGGGCGGCCGAGGTGGAGGAACTCACCTCTTGTACGAGCTGGTAGCCGATGTAGCTAAGCCCGGTCAAAATGATAGCGATGAAAATCAGGGTGGCCCCCACACCGGGACCCTTGGCATCAAGCAGCGGGTGAGCGGACTCGATGGGCTGGCGCAATACGGAATGGGTTTCAGTATTCACGTTCTAATTACCTGACGGGAAAATGTCCCGCATCATAGGCAGAGATATATGACGCTTTTATTACCCCGATAACGAATGGCGGTTATGATGCTCGCCGGCGAGCGATATCGAATGGGGATCAAAGGAGACTACAATGGCAAATGAATCTGTCTATCACGGCAGCTGCTTCTGCGGAGAAGTGAAGTTCCAGGTCACCGGTGAGCCAGAGGCGATGGGGTACTGCCATTGCGAGTCTTGCCGGCATTGGTCAGCCGGGCCGGTCAACGCGTTTACCTTGTGGAAACCGACAGCCCTTAAGGTTACCCATGGCACGGAGTCCATTGGTACTTACAACAAGACGCCGATTAGTTTTCGCAAGTGGTGCAAGAAATGCGGTGGACATCTGTTCACGGATCATCCGACGATGGGGCTAGTGGACATCTATGCGGCGATGATCCCGAAGCTCAAGTTTACGCCGGGCGTGCATGTGCATTACCAGGAGACTGTCCTGCGTATTCACGATAGCCAGCCAAAAATGAAGGACATGCCCAAGGAAATGGGCGGTTCAGGCGTTACCCTGAGCGAATAGAGCAGGCTTGGCATCCGCTTGCGCCATCGGGATCAAGCGATAGGCCGATCGATAGGGATGGGCAGCAGTAGATTACTGCCCAATGGCATCAATCAGCCCCCGCTCGGTAAGCCAGGTGCGGTTGTAGAGTCGCGATGCGTATTTAGCTCCGCCGTCGCACAGGATGGTGACGATGGTGTGTCCGGGCCCCAGCTGTTTCGCAATACGCAAGGCGCCTGCGACGTTGAGGCCAGCAGTGCTGCCGAGCAGCAGCCCTTCCTCGCGCAGCAGCCGGTACAGGGTCTGCAGCATCTCAGCATCGGGTATACGCATCGCATCATCAATGGGCGCGCCCGCCAGGTTCGCCGTAACCCGCCCGGTGCCAATTCCCTCGGTAATGGATGAGCCACCATCGGACTTGAGCTCGCCATCCTTGATGTAGTGATACAGCGAACTGCCGGGCGGATCGAGCAACACGATCCGAACGGCACTGGATTTAGATTTTAGGAATCTTGCCACGCCAGCGAGCGTCCCGCCCGTGCCGGTCGCTGCACAGAATGCGTCGATCTTGCCATCCGTGTCAGTCCAGATCTCAGGACCGGTGCTCTCGAAGTGAGCGTCCCGGTTTGCCGTATTGTCGAATTGATTTGCCCATACCGCGCCCGGCAATTCCTGCGCCATGCGCTCGGCCACTTTCTGATACTGATTGGGATTACTGTAAGGCACCGCCGGTACCCTGCGCAGCTGCGCGCCGAGCGCCTCGATAATCTGGTATTTTTCGCTTGCCTGATTGTCGGGCATGACGATCACGCAGCGATAGCTGCGGGCATTGCAGACATGCGCGATGCCGATGCCGGTGTTGCCCGCGGTGCCCTCGACCACCGTGCCGCCTGGGCGCAGCACGCCGCGCCGCTCCGCGTCGAGAACGATCCATTTTGCGGCACGATCCTTAACGGAGCCGCCCGGATTCATGAACTCCGCCTTACCCAGGATTTCGCAACCCGTCTCATCGCTCAAACGGCGCAGGCGAATAAGTGGCGTATTTCCCACTGCCCCAGTAAACCCGTCAGTGGTGTTCATAAAGTGTTATTTATCAATTTGTTATAATAAATATTTAAAGTAAAACAAAATATAACTTGAGGGCAAAAGCCGCGGAGCGCATGGACTATCATGGCTGCAAGAGGCGATCTTGGGAAGCCGCCTCCCGCACTCGTCACATCAAATAATCCTAAGGAGTACCTATGAAATTCCGCACCCTATTGGCCGCCGGCGCCATGTGCATTTCCATCGTCGCAGCTGCCGGAGCCGCGCAAGCCGCGGACGTCAGGATGTTTGTGCACCATCAGGTTAACGACTATGCGACGTGGAGAAAGTCCTATAATTCATTCGCACCCATACAGAAAAAGCATGGAGTCATTTACCAGGCTGTGTACCAGTCTACCGACGATCCGAACGACATTACCGTCGTTCACGACTTCCACACCTTGGATGCAGCCAAGGCGTTCGCAGCCTTGCCTGAGCTGAAGGCGGCGATGGAAAAGTCCGGGGTCAAGGGTGCGCCGCAGATCTGGTACACGACTCGCAGTTTGAAATAGAACTAAAAATCGATCAACTTAAGGGGACTATATGAAACACATACGGACATGGTGCCTACTCGGGTTGCTATCGCTGGCGGGCGCGGTAGTGGTGCAGGCACAGCAGGCCGCTGGGACAACTGAAAAGGCCGTCCTTGCACTTGAAAACCAGTGGTTGAAATCGCAAAAGACGAACAATCCTGACCTCGTGGCCCCGCTGTTTGCCGACAAATTTATTTCAACCGGAAACGACGGCAAAGTCATGAACAAGGCGGATAGCATTGCCGATGCCAAAGCGACGAAATTAACCTTTGCCGAGTATGAAGACGTGCAAGTCACGGTGTTTGGCGACACGGCAATCGCTACGGGCGGCGCCCGCGAGAAGGGGACGGATTCAGCGGGCAAGCCCTTGGATATCCATGACCGCTTTACCGATACCTGGGTCAAGATGCCAGACGGAAAATGGCAATGCGTAGCGACTCACGTGTCGTCAATAAAAAAGTAGTAGCCGTCGATCGGCTGATCGAAGCTGGCCGCCACAGGGCGGCCATTTTTTGATCAATGCGGCGCAGCGCGCTCGAACGCAATTTTTCCCTGGAAGATCGTGGTATCACAGACCATATCCTTCAGGTGAGTAGTGGGAATGTTGTAGGGGTCGCCATTCCAGATCGCGATATCCGCGAATTTGCCGCGCTCCAGCGAGCCGGTTTGCTTCTCAATGAATAACTGCCGTGCGGCCCATATGGTGTAGGAGCGCAAGGCTGCGTGGACATCGACCGATTGTGCCGTCCCAAAGGGCGTCTTGCCATTCGTTCCCATTAGCGTTTCGCGTGCGACTGATGCCCACAGTCCATAACGCGCCGCGATGGGCGCGACGATGGCATCGGACCCGCCCGCCCAGATCATGCCTTTATCAAGATAGCTGCGCAAAGGGATCATGCGCGGATTGCGTTCAGGCCCATATGCAATCGCGTAGGCATCGCCCAGCCACCATAGAAACTCTGCCTGCGTTTCCGGAATTCCGGAATCGAATCGTCGTTGCAGATCTGCCATCACGGCAATGGCATGATCGGTCGGCAGGTTAGCGTGGATAATGGCCAGGCGCAGGCCCTTTGCTGGCGTCAATCGCAGCGCCTCGGCATAAGTGTCAACGACCCAGTCGATTGCCCGGTCGCCAACTGCATGAGTGCCGACGCTCACGCCGGCAGTGACGAAGTACTCAACCTGGCGGCGGTACAGCTCCGGGTCGATCGCCGGGGAGCCCTTGTTGCCCACGTCGACGTCGGTGAAGGATCGGTTCCAATCGGCGTACACCCAGCCGGTTCGCCCGGCGCCGCTGCCATCCATGTAGATTTTTGCACCACAAACGCCGAGGGTGGGATTTCTCAAAGCCGTGACGTCGCGCTGCGCGGCGCGGATCTGCGCCAGCGTTGCCGCCGCCCCGTCCGGCAGCGCAGCTGTGTGGAAAAGCGTACACACGTATTCATTCAGCCCACCGCCCGCAGCAGCGCTGCGGTATGCCTCCCAGTCCTGCTGATCGATGTCCGGATCCTTGAAACCCGTCATGCCTTCCGAGTGCGTCATCTGCAGCATGCGGTCGATGGCTTGCCGCCGCTGTTCCGCGGAATATTGCGGGACCACCGCGATCATCGAGTCCATTGCGGACTCCTTCAGAATGCCGTCGGGCAGCCCATCGGCGCCGTGTTCGATGATGCCCGCGGCGGGCGCGGTCGTGGTCGCACCGATACCGGCGAGTTTCAATGCTGCGGAATTGGCGACGCCGAAGTGCCCGGTCGTGTTATAGAGCCAGACCGGGTTGGCCGGCGCGGCGCGGTCGAGCTCCGCCGCGGTCGGATAACGGCGTTCGGACATCTTGGCCTCGTCCCAGCCGCCGCCGAGGATCCACTCTCCCGGCCGGATATTTGCCGCGCGGCCTGCGACGGCATCCAGGACATCCTGCATCTTGCGGGCAGTGTTCAGGTCGATTTCGAACAGGACCGATAGCCCCATGCTCAGCACATGGGCGTGAGCGTCGATTAGGCCGGGCGTGGCGCCGCGGCCCTGCAGATCTATCACATGCGTGCTGGGTCCGACGAAAGCCTGAATCGACTGGTCGCTTCCAACCGCGATGATGCGGCCCGCGCCAATCGCCAGCGCCTGCACTACATGATCCTGGGCGTCCATCGTGATGATCCGGCCATGCAGCAGCACGAGATCCGCGATGGGCCTCGCATGCAAGGGAATGGCGCCGCCGAGCATTGCGCAAAGCGCCAGGATTTTTACGGATCGGGTCATGAAGAGCCTCCTGACAGTGTGAAAAGCAGTCTAGCCCATTTCAGGGCATGCAATAATCCACCGCTATGATCACGCTATTTCACCGCCCTAAGACCCGTTCCTCGCGATTCATTTTCCTGCTTGAGGAACTCGCGGTCCCTTACGAGATCCGGATTGTCACGACGCGAAATCGTGATGGAACCGGCGCGGTGGATCCAGCCAACCCGCATCCTCACGGCAAAGTGCCGGCACTATCGGACGATGGCATCATCGTGTTCGAATCCCCTGCCATAGCGCTGTACTTGACCGACCGGTTCCCTGAAACGGGGCTCGGGCCAAAAATAGGCGCGCGCGAGCGTGGTCCGTATCTATCATGGCTTAGCTACTACACCGGCGTACTGGAGCCTGCATTCATGTGCAAGTTCATGGATGTCGAGGTGCCGCGTGGCACCGCCGGGTGGGTCGCGGTGGAGGAGGCGATGCCGGCCGTGATTGACGCGCTGACCACGAGGCCCTATTTGCTTGGCGAGCGCTTCAGCGCCGCCGACATTCTCTATGGCACAACCTTTGCGATGTTCGGGCAAAGTCCGATGATGCCGAAATCACCCATCATCGAAGCCTACGTCCAGCGAATCGTATCGCGGCCCGCATATTCACGTGCGCAAGCGCGCGATGCTGGGTAAGTGCAGGCTCGATGCACGCGGTTATCCTGAACTGGCAGCTCGGCACCAATTTTGGCTGGGGGCTTCTGGGCCTGAATCTGTTCGCACAGTGGGCCCACGATCAGGAGCTGCAGCCGATCATGGGCATGCCGATCAAGCAGGACCAGCTCTATGGCGTCGATCCTTTGCGCCACTCACGCATCTGGCCTTCTGCGCAGGCATCGAACGAGTTTCTCACCGCATTAGGGGATGTCGATCCGACGCGGGCAATCAATGCGATCCAGATCGATTGCATCGGCAATGATTTTGAGTCCGCGACCCCGCGGCGCTCGCGGCGCATGATCGGCCGGACCATATTCGAGACCTCGGCAACGGCCCCGGCGCGCGAGTTACTGAAAAAGTACGACCTGCTGCTGACGGCATCGAGCTGGAATGCGGCGATGCTGAAGCAGGCTACGGGGCGCGACGCCGCGATCATTCACGAGGGAGTCGACCTGTCGGTGTTTTGCCCGGCGCCGCGCTCGGGTTGGCTTGATCCGGATCGCTTCTACATTTTCTCGGGCGGCAAGGTCGAGTATCGCAAGGGGCAGGATCTCGTATTGATGGCGTTCAGGCGCTTTGCATCCCGTCATGCGGATGCGATGCTGGTCACTGCCTGGCACTCACCTTGGCCGCAATATTCAGTGGGGTTCCGCGGCCGGCTCGACGCGTCGATAAATCTAAATACTGCTGGCATGCTCGATGTGCCGCGATGGGCGGTCGAGAACGGCATCAGCGCGCGGCAGGTGCTCGATGTAGGCCGCATCGCGAACATCTTGATGCCTGGGGTATTGCGCGAGATGCACGTGGTCCTTCAGCCTTCAAGAGCCGAGGCCTGTACCAGCCTGCCAGTCAAGGAAGCTATGGCCTGCGGCCTGCCGGTAATCGCGGCGCTTAACACCGGGATGCTGGATATCCTGACCGACGACAATTGTTTGCCGTTGCGCCGCCAGGGCGCTGTCGTGCCAATCAATAATCTCGGTACCGACGGGTGGGGCGAAAGCGATATCGAGGAAATTGATGCAGCGCTGGAATCTGTGTATCAGGATCGGAACGCAGGTGCGGCCACTGGCGTGCGAGCGCGGCAGTACCTGATCGATAATGGCCGGTCCTGGCAGCAACATGCGGCAAGCCTGAAGCAATGGGTCCTGGCCAATGCCGCGTAATGCCCGGCACTGCTAGCCGGTAATTTGCCGCACAGCCCGATGCGCAGAATCGATCGCATAGTGAGCGTAAGCCATCCAAGCCGCATCCGACCCCGCAAAATGAATATGCCCCAGAGGTGCGGAACTCGCGGTCTTCTCACGCTCTGCCTGCGCCATGTCATCGTAGAGCGGGCTGGCGTCATAGGCGTAGCCGTGACCCCAGCGGTTGACCGTGATCGCGGCAATGTCCCGGTCAGCGTCGAAACCCCCTGGGCCCAGTATGCGTGTCAGCTCGTCGCGTGCGTGTGATTCAAAGTCCGCGAACGGTTGTGCATAGAGTATTGCGCGGGCGGCACGCAGGTTGGCGCGCAGATCCTTGACCGGTCCATCGATCCAGGGCACGTGATTCATGTGCACGATGATCGGCTCGTCAGGGCGAGTAGGGCATTGGTAATCACGCAGGCTGACGGGATAGTCGAGTTTCATGTTCGAGTAGAACCCGGCCGGATTGTTCACGCTGTGTATGCCTTGCCTGACCCATGCACGCCAGTTGCGCAGCGCGACGTTGACGTACACGAGCGGCGCCTTGACCTGATCGGAAACCGCCTTGCGTTGCGCGGCGCCCAACTCCGGGCAGATATAGGGCAGCATCGCCGAGTAGCCCGCATAGACCGCATGGTTTGCGGATACGCGCGTGAGCTTCTCGCCCTGGGCGTACAGCACGTCGACCCCCGTAGCATTATTCGCAATCGCAACCGCGGTTGAGGCGAGCCGCAGGCGCACATCGTTACCTGGCACGTCGAGCTTACCGTAATCAAAGCGAGCGCTGGCTATGTCCTCCATGCCATGTCCGGGAGCGACGCCCGGAATCAGTTCGCGCACGAACAGGCGCGCCAGTGAGGCGTTGCCGTCCGGAAAGTGGTGGATATACGGATCGCCCTCATAGGAGCCCTCCGTTGGCAACTTGAGGCCGAGCCCCTGGAAGCCGGGGTACTCGCATGTCCAGGCGTATAGCGCCGGAACGGACCCGGACTTGTATGCGAATAGATCAAGTGTGCGTCCGTCGAACATAGCCATCGAGCGCTCGTCGAGCGCGAAGTAGCGCCTGACATAGTCGTGGTAGGAGGTCATCTCGAGCAGCCGCATCTTCTGCCCGGCGCTCTTTCCCGCCAGTACATCGCGGTCATCGGTAAATAGCGCGAGCAATCGCGCTTTCTGCGACTCATCGACGGGCCAGTCGGCGATGAAGGCTGCGATCGGCCGGCCGTTGTGCAACTTGGCGGGCACGTCGCTTGGCAGAGAGCGCATAGGATCGCCCGAGACCAGTTTGTCAGCACCAAACATTTCGCGAGGGAAAAAGAGGCCCGATGACAGCCCGAGGCTTGGATACAGATTTACGTTGAAGGCTGTCTCGAACCGATCGAAGTTCACGCCCAAACTCTCGAGGCACGCGCGTGCGCCTTTGGACCAGCGCGTATTGGGCCCTTCCATCGACTCGCTGCCGCCGTAACCGAGCAAGAAACGGCCGTCGACGTTGAATTCGTTACGCCGCGCATGACCCCCAAAGTCATCGTGGTTATCTATGATCAGGACGCGTGTCTTTGGGCGCGCCTTGCGCGCATAGTGAGCTGCAGCGAGGCCGCCGATGCCGGCGCCGATCACAACAAGATCAAAATGTTCTGCGACGGGCTCTTTGCCAAGCTCATAGCGACGGCCATCACGCACGCCGTGCGCGACCTTGAAATCCGCAGCCTGGCTGCCGCCAAAGCCCGTGCGGGACGGAGGATACTCAGCGTCCGCAGCATGGCCGCGCCCGGGCACGGACAGCGCGCCGCCGATGACGATTGCGCAAGCGATGCCGTCGATGAATTCGCGCCGCGTCACGCCATCAGTCATGATATTTCCGGATTGTTGTTATGAGTATCTGAGCGAATATTACTATAAAGTGAACCGTATGAATGCCCCGCTGTTCACGCCGCTGCACATCGGCGATCTGCAGTTGCCGAACCGCATCGTGATCGCTCCGATGTGCCAGTATTCGGCCGCGGACGGCTCGGCGAGCGACTGGCACATGATGCATTTGGGAAATCTCGCCCTATCCGGGGCCGGCTTGCTGATCGTGGAGGCCACCGCCGTATCCGCGCAAGCCCGTATTTCGCCGCAGGACCTGGGGCTCTACAACGATGCCAACCAGGCCGCACTCGGGCGCGTGCTTGCTGCTATCCGGCGCTATTCACCCATTCATATGGCGATACAGCTCGCGCACGCGGGACGCAAGGCATCGATGCGGGTTCCCTGGGAAGGCGGTGCGCAGCTTGCCCCGGATGCACAGGATGGATGGCAGAGTGTTGCGCCATCGGGGGTGCCGCATGCGCCCGGCCAGAATCCGCCGGTCTCGCTCGATCGGGCGGGCCTTATGCGAGTGCGGGAAGAGTTCGTGGCGGCGGCGCGCCGGGCCGTGGATCTGAAGTTCGAAGGCATCGAACTGCATGGCGCGCATGGCTACCTGCTGCATGAATTTCTTTCGCCGTTAGCGAATCGGCGCAGTGACGAGTACGGCGGCTCCCTGGAAAATCGCATGCGATTTCCGCTGGAGGTATTCGATTCGGTGCGAGCGGCGACACCTGCGAACATGCCGGTATGGATGCGCATTTCGGCGACCGATTGGATGCCCGCTAGCTGGGACATTGCGGAGGCAGTGCAGTTCGCCCGGGCCCTTGAGCTTCATGGCTGCGCGGCCGTGCATGTGTCGAGTGGCGGGATCTCGCCACAGCAGGCGCTGATAGCGAAGCCGAGTTATCAGGTTCCGTTTGCGCAACGGATAAAGGCTAATGTGCGGATTCCCGTCATCGCCGTGGGCCTGATCACGGAGCCCGCGCAGGCACAGGCCATCATTGCCAACGGGCAGGCGGATGCGATCGCGCTCGCGCGTGCCATGCTCTACGATCCGCGATGGCCATGGCATGCAGCGGCAACGCTCGGTGCCAAGGCCTGGGCGCCGAATCAATATCTTCGCTGTCAGCCGAGTAACCTCAAACACCTGTTCGATTAGGAGAGCACCGCATGATGAACGCAAGTGTCCCATGGCTCGCCCTGGGAGCGGTACTCGCGCTATGCGCGTTCGCAGCTGCGGGACTCGACACCGCCGCCATGGACCGCTCAATCATCCCAGGGAACGATTTCTATGCGTACGCGAACGGCGCGTGGGTTGCGGTCACGGACATTCCGCCCGATCGCGGCGGTATTGGAAATGACGATATCATCCGCGACCGCACCGAGATCCAGATAGCCGCGATCGTGCAAAAGGCCGCAAAATCGACGGCCCCTGAGGGCACTGACCTGCGCTTGGTGGGCGATTACTATGCGGCATTCATGGATCAGGACGGGATTGAGGCGCGTGGCCTCGCGCCGCTCTATATCTTGCGCACGGAAATCCAAGCCATCAGTGACCGGCATGAGCTCGCGCGCTATTTGGGAGAAACTCTGCGGGCCGACGTGGATGTGCTGAATGCGACCAGCGTGGTCACCGATAACTTGTTTGGCCTGTGGATTGCCCAAGACTTCGATCAACCCGGGCGGTATGTGCCATTTCTCTTGCAGGGCGGCCTCGGCATGCCCGATCGCAGTTATTATTTGGACCCTGCTCCAGCGCTGGCCGAGGTTCGCGGGAAGTATGCGACCCATGTCGCCGCAATGCTCTCACTGGCCGGTATTGTCAAACCCGTCGCCCGGGCGCAGCGAGTTGTCGAACTCGAGCGACGCATTGCCGCTGTGCACGCAAGCCGCGCAACCACCGAGGACCTGACGAAAGGAAACAACCGCTGGCAGCGCGATGATTTTCACAAGAACGCGCCTGGCCTGGACTGGGAGGTGTTCTTTACCGCAGCGCATTTGCCCTTCAGCCAGCGCGACTTTATCGTCTGGCAACCCGCCGCCGTTGCAGGTATTTCTGCGCTGGTGGCCAGCGAACCGCTGTCGACCTGGAAGGACTACTTGTATCTGCATGCGATCGAGCGCCGCGCCGCTTATTTGCCGAAAGCATTTGTGGATCAGAACTTTACATTCTACCGGCAGACGCTCCTGGGCGAGCAGGAACAGCGGGCGCGCTGGAAGCGAGCTATTGCGGCGACCGATAACGCGCTTGGCGATGCGGTCGGTCGGCTATACGTGACGGTTTATTTTCCGTCCGCCGCTAAGGCGCGCATTGAAGCGATGGTCGAGCAGTTGCGCGGCGCCTTCAGTCGGCGAATCGAGCAGCTCGACTGGATGGCGCCGGCGACCAAGGCGAGCGCCCAGGCCCGGCTAGCGCAACTTAAAATAGGCGTTGGCTACCCTGATCAATGGCGGGACTACGCCGGCCTCAGGATCCTGCGCGACGACGCCTATGGGAACGCTGAACGCGCCGGATTGTTTGAGTATGGCCATCAGCTGGCGAAACTCGGTCACCCGGTCGATCGTTCCGAATGGGTCATACCGCCGCAGAAAGTCGATGCGGTGAACCTGCCGGCCATGAATGCGATCAATCTGGCGGCGGCAGAGCTGCAGCCGCCAAATTTCGATCCCAATGGCGACTCCGCGCAGAACTACGGAGCGCTGGGAGCGACGATCGGCCACGAAATCTCGCATAGTTTCGATGATGAAGGGGCGATGTTCGATGCGGGCGACCGCCTGCATAGCTGGTGGAGCGAGGCGGACCTGGCACATTTCAGGGCTGCCGGCGAGCGCCTGGTTGCGCAGTACGACCGGTACCAGGCCCTGCCTGATCTTGCCGTCAATGGCCGCCTGACAATCAGCGAGAACATTGCAGATCTGGTGGGCTTGCTGCTTGCGTTCGATGCCTATCACCACGATGTGCAGGGGCACAGCGCGGATCTGATCGACGGGTTTACAGGCGACCAGCGTTTTTTTATTGCCTACGCTCAGTCATGGCAGTTGAAGCAACGCGAGCCGGCGCTTCGCGAGCAGCTACTCGGCGATGGCCACGCGCCGGATCAGTTTCGCGCGCTAACAGTGCGCAACGTGGACGCCTGGTACGAGGCTTTCCAGGTGAAGGCCGGGCAGGCGCAGTATCTTGCGCCCGCGGAACGCGTGCGGATCTGGTGACGCCTTAAGGATCGGGGCGCTGCAGCTGCGCCCATTGCTGCACTGACGGGCGCGCCCACTGCGAGCGGGCGTACTGCTCCATGCGGGCAGGCACGGCATCGCCATTCGCGATGAGCCGATACAGCATCAGCGCAAGGTCCGTATCGGCAATCGACCAGTTACCGAACAGGTGCTCACTCCCTCGCGGGAGCAGCTCGTCCGCAGCCTCAACCAGCAATCGCGTCGCGGCGCGTGCGCCATCCGACAGGGCCTTGGCGCTGGGCCGGAAGAAAATAACATGGGTCGGGCGTTCGTCGCGAATCGGCATCAGGTCGCTGCGCAGCCAGGCCTGGATCTGGCGCGCGCGGGAACGCGCCTTGAGCTCTGCCGGATAGATCCGTATCTGTGGATAGGCCTCATCCAGATATTCGTCAATCGCGGATGACTCCGACAGCGCGAACTGGCCGTCGACTAAGGTGGGGACCCGATGCGTGAGCGAGGTTTTGGCGAAGCCAGTTTCATGATTGCGGCCGGCCTCTAAATCGACTGTCAGCATTTCGAAGGCCAGGGACTTCTCGCGCAGCGCCACGAACACCGACATGGCGTACGGCGAGGCGTACAGGGAATCAACATATAGTTTCATGGCACGACTCCGCGCGGCGCCCGCGAGAGGCGCAGAATCAGGTCCGTTTCGGCCTGGCGGTACGGCGTGCCGTCGGTGTGCAGCACCTCATGGAACCACAGCGCCGGTTGCTCGCGTGTGTAGGGCCTGCGCCAGGAATCCCAAGGCAGGCGTGTCTGCGTCTTGCCGTCGACAAATCCCCAGTTGATCATCGCGACGTTATAACGCTTGCCGATCGGCAGCGATAGGTCAAAAGTCGAGCCATTGCCACGCGCCATAAATTCGGTGCAGAAAATAGGACGGCCATATTTGCGCAGCTGCAGAATACGTCGCTCGAAGACTTCGGGCCAGTTGTAATCGTGAAACGAAGTCACGTCCGATTGCTCAATCTGGATCCTCTCGATTGGCGCCAGCTTGTCGATGGACCAGTCGTCGTGGTCGTGAACGCCACTGGTGAGAGGCTGGATGGGGCTTTCCGCGCGTGCCCATTCGAAAACCTGCGGAAGCAGGCGCTCCACGTACTGATCCTTGTTCGGTTCAGCCGGGTAAGTCCCCATCGCATCGTTGTCGGGCTCGTTCCAGACGTCCCACCCCAGCACCCGCTCGTCCTTTGCGAACGCGCCTACCACCGCTTCGACATAGGCTCGAAGTTTCGGATAACTGGACTCATCTTCAAGGCTCTCGCGTCCCGGTGCCTGGACCCATCCGGAATTGTGCACGCCGGGTATAGGCGGGTGTTGCGGCCCGAGCCGGGGCTCCGGGTCCCAGCAGCTGTCGAAGAGAACGAAAAGCGGCTTGATGTTGTGCTTCGCCGCGATCCCCAGGAACGTGTCCATGCGCTTGACGAATCCAGCCGGATCCTGATCGAACAGAAGATTGTGAAGGAACACACGCATCGTATTCATGCCAATCGCCTGCGCCCAGCCGAGTTCCCGATCGATCGTCGCAGGCTCGAATGTTTCGGCCTGCCACATCTGCAGCTCATTGATCGCGGTAGCGGGGACGTAGTTGCTGCCCACGCGCCAAGGCTGCGTTTCATACCACGCATTTGCCTGGGCGACCGTCCAGCGCTCGCGTGCTCCGGCAGTCCCCTGTAGCAGCAGTACGAGGAGCGCCGCCGCCGCAACCTGAACCGATGACCGCTTCGACATAGCGCTCTCCTTTATGGGAATTATAGCTGGTATTCTTTGTTGCGCCGCCCCGGGAATGCACATGAGCCATCCATATCTTACCGAACTTATCGCTCGCCATACGCCGGGCCACGCGCTGCCACGAGAGTTCTACACGGACCCGCGCATTTTCGACGCCGACATGGAGCGAATACTGCTGAGGCATTGGTTCTGCGTAGCCCACATGAGCGATCTGCCGCATGCCGGGGATTTCCTGGTGGTCGAACTCGGAGCCGAATCGGTGATCATCGTGCGCAACCGCAACGATGAGATTCGCTCGCTCGTGAATGTATGTCGGCACCGCGGGTCGCGGATATGCGCAGCAAAGGCCGGCAAGGCCGCGGCTGGCCGGTTCACCTGTCCCTATCACGCCTGGACCTATGATCTGAACGGACGCCTGATTGCGGCCCAGCAGATGGGTGAACCATTCGATCGGGCGCAGCATGGACTAAAAGCGTTACAGGTCCGTGTCGTTGCGGGTCTGATATTTACGACATTTGCCGCGACGCCGCTGGATTTTACGGGCGCCGAGCGGGCGCTAGCGCAGAGTGCGCGCGTTCACGGCTGGGCGCAGGCGAAGGTGGCGCACCGGCGCACGTACAGCATACAGGCGAACTGGAAGCTGGCCGTCGAGAACTACATGGAGTGTTATCACTGCCAGCCAGCCCATGCTGAATTTTCCCGGCGCCATGTCTATGCGCGGCCCGCGCGCCAGGGCGAGTCCCTTGAGCGGGAAGGGCGCCGGCGCGCCGAGGCGCTCGGCATCTTCATACCGGATATTGACCAGTACGCCGGCGCTGCGCCCAAGGGCAGCGAACTGGTGTCGCTGTTTCGCAGTGCCCTTGAGGAAGGTGTCGAGAGTGGAACGCCTGACAGCCGACCTATTGGCCGCCTGATGGGGCAATTCTCGCGGCACGATGGCAACTCAACCTACATAGATATAGGGCCTGTCAGTGATTTTCTGGCCTATGCCGATCACGGGGTCATTTATCGGTTCATTCCGCGCTCGGTGCTGCAGACCGACATGGAAGTCATCTGGCTTGTGCACGAAGAGGCCATCGAGGGCGCGGATTATGATGTGGAGCGGCTCACCTGGCTCTGGCACCTGACGAGCCTCGAAGACAAGAAAATCGTTGAGCAGAATCAGGCGGGCGTGAATTCGCAATTTTTTACGCCCGGACCCTATTCGATGCGGGAACCGCATCCGAAGCGTTTCGTCGAGTGGTACCTGCGCGAACTTCTGGAAGGGCCCGATGGCGCTTGAACGGTTCGACAGCACTGCCCAACTGCTGCGGCACAAGAAGTCCGATTTGCCGGTATTTTGCATCTATCCGGAGCGCCTGCGCGAGGCGGCGCGCGACTTCCTTGCCGGATTCCCGGGCGAAGTGCTGTATGCGGTCAAGGCTAATCCGCACCCCCTGGTGCTCAAGAGCCTGGTCGAGGGCGGCATCCGCGCTTTCGACACCGCCTCGATCGCCGAGATGCAGCTCGCCAGGCAGGCACTGCGAGGGGCGCATTGTTCGTACAACCACCCGGTCAAGCCGCGGCCTGCGATTCTTGCCGCCTACCGCGATCATGGCGTCCGCGACTTCGTGGTCGACCATCCAGCCGAACTCGAGAAGCTTTTTGACGTGGTGGGCACCGACATCATCGTGCAGGTCCGCATCGCCGCACCCAATCCACAGGCAACCATCAGCTTCAATTCAAAATTTGGCGCAGACCCTGACCTCGCGCTCGCCTTGATGAAATCGGTCAGGGCGCGCGGGGCGACCGCCGCCATGTCGACCCACATCGGCTACCAGACAACGGATCCGCATAGTTTTGCCCGTGTCTTGCAGCTGATCGCTGCTCTGGTCGGGACCTCAGGTATCAGGCCCGCCTATATCAATATTGGCGGAGGCTTCCCGAGCGTGCTGATGCCAGACGGGCTAGTGCTCAGCGATTTCTTTAAGGCGATTCGCTTGGCGCATCGCGGTCAAAAGGAAATTGCCGCGGTACCGCTCAAGTGCGAGCCCGGCAGCGCGCTTGCGCACCCGGGCGCGATCGTGCTTGCGCAGGTCGTGCTGGTCAAGGAGGATGCGGTGTACCTGAACGATGGCATCTACGGCGCGCTGGTTGAATTCATTCATTCCAGGATCCAGACCCCCACGCGGGTGCTGACGCCCGCCGGCGTCGCGCGAATCGGCCAACTGCGGCCGTACACGCTGTTTGGCCCGACCTGCGATTCCTATGACCGGGTTCCGGTAGAATTCTCGCTTCCTGCTTCAATCTGCGAAGGCGACTGGCTGGAAATATCTATGATGGGAGCGTATTCGAACGTGCTGATCACGGACTTCAATGGCCTGGGTGAGCATGAATATGCAATCCTTGGCGAGCCCGCGTAGAGGTTCTCCGCATGTCGCACGATCACCCTCTCGATCACGATCACAACCGTAACCACGCGCAGGGCGGACACAGTGAGCTTAGCGCGGTCGAACTGCGAGTGCGCGCGCTCGAGTCCGTGTTGAGCGCGAAGGGCTACGTTGATGCGGTGGCACTCGACCTGCTGATCGATACCTACCAGACGAAAATTGGTCCACGCAACGGCGCGCGCGTGATCGCGCGCGCCTGGGTGGACAGCCGCTACCGCGAACGGTTGCGCCGGGATGCGACAGCCGCAATCGCTGAACTCGGGTATGGGGGACGTCAAGGCGAACATATGATCGCGGTGGAGAACACCCCGCAGCAACACAACCTGGTCGTCTGCACGCTATGCAGCTGTTACCCTTGGCCGGTGCTTGGCCTGCCGCCGGTCTGGTACAAGAGCGCCCCTTACCGCTCGCGCGTGGTGCGCGAGCCGCGCGCGGTGCTGGCGGAGTTCGGCGTTCAGTTGCCGGCTGCCACAGCGATCCGCGTTTGGGATTCCACCGCAGAAGTTCGTTACCTGGTCATACCGATGCGCCCCGGTGGCACGGATACCCTTGACGAGAGTGAGCTCGCCGCGCTTGTGACGCGTGACTCGATGATAGGCACGGCACTATGTCATACGTGAACCATGCTGACCTTGGGGGTCTAGAGGGCTTTGGCCGCGTGGTCATGGATGACGATGAGGAGCCGTTTCACGGCGAATGGGAATCGCGCGTTCATGCGCTTGCCCTCGCGATGGGCGCCACCGGCTGCTGGAATCTCGATATGACGCGTTCCGCGCGCGAAACGCTGCCGAATTATGATCACCTGAGCTACTACGAAAAATGGCTTGCGGGCCTTGAGAAATTGCTGCTGGAGAAAAGCCTGGTGACGCATGACGAACTTGCCGCGGGTCGGGCGCGAGAGGCGCCTTTACCCGTTGCGCAGGTGCTCCGTGCCGATCAGGTACCTGCCGTTCTTGCCAGGGGGGCGCCGACCATGCGGCCGGCCAATGACGCAGCCAGGTTTCAGTGCGGGGACAAAGTTCGCACGCGCGCAGAGGCAGTATCGCATCACACGCGGCTACCGGGATACCTGCGCGGCAAGCCCGGAGTAATCGAACGCGTGCATGGTGCCCACGTATTCGCTGATAGGCACTCGCAGGGCAGGGGCGAGGATCCCGAATGGCTCTACACGGTGGCTTTCGAGGCGGCCGCGCTATGGGGCCAGGAGGCAAAGCCGGGGGACAGCGTGTCATTTGATGCCTGGCAGCCGTATCTGGAGCGCGCGTGATGCCAGAGTTAGTAACGCCGCAGGAACGCGTCTTTTCAGCGCCTTGGGAGGCGCAGGCATTTGCGATGACCTTGTCGCTCGCCGATCGCGGGCTGTTCACCTGGACCGAATGGGCAGCGGCGCTTGCTGCGGCAATCAGCCGCGCTCCGGAAGATGATTATTACTGCCAATGGCTGACGACACTGGAAGGATTGATCACCGCGAAGGGGATCGCGACGAGCGAGGAGCTCGGCCGCTATCAGCGCGCATGGGACAACGCGGCGCGCCGCACGCTACACGGTGCGCCGATCCTGCTGAATCAGATTGACCTGCCCCGATAGCCGGGAACAGGTTGGATTTGCTTTCACCGGCAGGTGTCTTTATAAACGATGCTCGCGGCGCGAGCACGACATCCCCGTACCGCGCGGAGAATATCGAATGCATTTATTCCAATCTTTACGACAGGCCGAACGCGCCCTCGCTGCCGCCTTCCTGCTGATTTTCTGCGGCTTCTCGAGCTACGGTGCCTACTTACGATCCACTGAGTAAGCAGCTGAGCATCCCGTCGGTCGCCATTGGCAGCATCACATTCGCCGACATGGTGGTCACCGAGGCAGGCATAGTGCAGCGCCCAAGCGGCACATCGCCGAACGGCTAGTCAGGATTTTTACGATCCCGCCAGTAATCTGGCGACCGTTCCTAGCGTGTCTGTCGGAACCGCACATTATTACAACGTTACCGTCACGGTTTCCGCACTCAATTCCATCAGCAGCGTCACTGGTGCGGATAGTTACGACGGGGCGTTCTTGACGATTCCTTCGGTTCAGGTCCTGGGTGGGCCAAGCTACAAAAATGTGGGAATTACCGTCGGAAGCGTCGTCAGCGTGGCAGGCGGCATGCCAAAGGCAGGCCAGGATGGGTACGATCCAGCCAACCGGCAACTCAGCATCCCGGCGGTTCAGTTTGCTGGCAAGGTCTACACCAATGTGAGCGCTACGGTTGGGTTGGTGGTATCGTTCTCCGCGCGTTTTGGACAGGTTGCCTTTGTAGTCGAAGAAAGCGCCAATTACGCCGACGTGGTGGGCAGCTCCGCGATGCCCTGCCTGAATTCACTGATCACAACGTACGGGCTGGCCACGCAATATTACGCGAACACCCATCCATCGATAGGCAACTACGAAATGCTGGTTACGGGCCAGATTCTGACCAACAATAACGCTGAAACACTGGCGTCTTTTCCGATTACTGCCGATAGCATTGTTAACGAATTATCTGCGGCCGGAAAGAGCTGCAAGGCGTATGCGGAAAACATGCCAATGGCCGGTCATCGGCGGCAACGACGGACAGAATTATATTGTGAACCATGTCCCATTGGCCTACCTGGCCGACGTACAGGGTAACGCGGAAGTCGCGGCGGCCGGTCTGCAGCCCTTCACAAGTTTGCCGTTGACGTCGCGGCGAATCAATTGCCGAATTTTTCATTTGTAACGCCAAATTCCTGCGATGATGCGCAGGTCTGTACGCTCAGCACTGCCGACACCTGGTTGCAAACCAACGTACTGCCGCTGTCGGCCAGTGCGTCCTTTCAGAATGACGGATTGCTGGTCATCCTGTTCGAAGAATCAGCGAGTGACAACACGCAAGGTGGCGGCCGGGTGGCAGCCGTGCTGATAAGCCCGGCGTTTCCAAACCAGGATATCAATCCACCACGCTTTTTCAGCATTAAAGCACTTTGCGCCTGGCACTCGAGGGACTCGGCGTACATGTTCTGCCCGGCGCCGCATCGACCGCAACTGCGATGTGGGAATTTTTCAATTTTCCCTGAGTCCCTTAGACGCGCACGGGAAATCGCTGCTATTGGTGGTCTCTTGGAATATCCTCCTGCCATTCCTTTGTTCGAAATACCACCCCGTCGCGCAGCAGAGTCCGCGAGTAGTGATAGAAAAAGGTCTTCTCGTCGCTGGTGACATCGAGCCGCCCGAGCCACCTGAGTACATGCCCAGGGACCGCCTGGTCGTAACTCGAATCGCCCTGCACGCGCGCGCGCTCAGGATGTGCATCGTCAATATCGTAGGTCAAGCGCTCGCTGTGATCGAAACGTCCCCAGGGATAATTGGCATTCGCCTTGCCCTGCCATACGACCGTCTTGTGTCCATGCACCTCGTCACTGAACTCAGTCCACTCGCCGGGCCACGCGGAGCCGCCTTCTGCGTTGCCCTTGACCCAGTCCGGTGTTTCGATGGGCTCGACTGCCGCGAATGCCTTCACGGGGGTGCCGTGCAGTGGTACCCGCGGCAGCACGACGGACGATGGGCCCGCGCCGCCCAATACGAGCGTCGTGGTTAACGGATACGGAGTCGGCCAGTTCATGGGCCATAGGGCATTGGAGACCGCAACGCGTATTCGGTGCCGCGCGGGGAACACCCAGGTGGCCAGATGCAGTTTCAGGGACAGCGGATACACCTGGTTCGGAATCAGGTCGACCGGGTCCGACATCGATTGGCGCTGCGCGCCATTTAAACCCGCGCCGGTGACCAGCGTGACCTCGCCATCGGGCGCTACGTCGGAAAGGCGCACGAACCAGTCAGCGAGTGGCGCGCTGCTCGACGCTTCCAGGGTTACCTGCGGCAGGCCCATTATCGCAAGGTCCTCGCTCAGGGGCGCCGAATCGTAGGTCAGGCTGTAAGCATCGATCGAACGCTGGTCCGCGTTCAGCTCTCCCCACCAGAAGCCGGCTTCGACGCCCATCGATGGCGTATTGCGCAGCTCATCGCGCCCGCTTTGCGCATGATCGGCGGACAGCTTGTGATCAGGCTGTAGAAACAGTGTCCTCGGCGCGAGCTGTGCCGGCGGCCAGCTCTCTGCGCGCCACTCGCCGGGAATGTCCTGCGACTTCGAGCCGGGCGCATGCGCATGTTGCTGATAGATGATAAGCCGCGGGCCGTCCATCACACCGTTCTTCTTGCCCTTGAGCCAATAGTCAAACCATCGCACGGCCTGATCTCGCCATTCTACCAGCGGTCCGTAGTCGGCTTCGTTTGGAAAACCATGATTCCACGGTCCGATCCATGCCTTGATCGGAGATTTCACTTGCTCGAGCATGCGGATGATGCCGTCGCGATATCCGTCCTGCATGCCGCCGATCAAAAAGGCCGGAACCTGCATCTGTTCGAGCGGCCTTAAGGGCGAGCGCCAGAAAATGCCGTCGCGCTGATGCTTCATGTAGCTCAGCGACCAGGGTTCGGAATTCATTCGCGGGCCAATGACCGATTCATCGAGACTGAAGGCTGGCGCCCCCGGGCGTCCCTGATCAAGATCCATCGTCAGTTCGAATTCGTCGACGTGAAAAACGCCATCCATATAGTGCACGTCTTCCTTATAAAGCTCCTCGGTCGCCGCGCAGGCAAGGATTGCCTTGAGTGCGGGAGGATTTCTGAGCGCCATCTGGATTGAATTAAACCCGCCCCAAGAAATGCCCAGCATGCCGACGTTGCCGTTCGACCAGGTCTGACGGGCGAGCCAGGCGATGATCTCATCACCGTCCTGCTGCTCCTGAGCAGAGTATTCACGGTCCGGGGGCGTGCCTTCACTGTTGCCAAATCCGCGGATGTCCACGCGCGCGCCCACATATCCGTGCCTAGCGAAATAAGAATGTGTGCCGAAGTCACGCGACGCCTCGTCGTCATCCTTACGATAGGGAAGATACTCGAGCAGGGCGGGGAAGTGCGCAGCGTGCGGAGCGCCCTCGGGCATATAAAGCGTCACGGCGAGGCGCACGCCGTCATGCATTGGAATCCAGGCCTTTTGCACGCGTACGCCATACAGGGGCGATGGCACGGGCTGACTCGTGGCTGCCGCACCGGCACTTCCCGCACAGGCCAGCAACATAAAACTAGCGATAGCCCGGTACAACATGCCTATACTCCCATAACGACACCCATACTATATACGCCATGACACAAACCGTTCTGCAAAAACTGACACGAACTAAAGCTGTCGAGCGCATGCCGGATGCGACGGAGGAAACGAGTAGCGGAGGGCTCGGGCGAACCCTGGGCCTGTTCAACCTGACAATGATCGGCGTCGGCGCCACGATTGGCACCGGTATTTTCTTCACGATGGTCGAAGCCGTCCCTAAAGCGGGACCTGCAGTGATTATCTCCTTTCTAATTGCCGCGACTACCGCGGGCCTCACGGCACTTTGTTATGCCGAACTCGCCGCGCGGATTCCTGCTTCGGGCTCCTCTTATTCATTTGCCTACGCGACAGTTGGTGAGTTCGCCGCATTTATCATGGCGGCCTGCCTGCTGCTGGAGTACGGTCTTGCCGCGAGCGCGACGGCGATTGGCTGGTCTGCGTACCTGAACAATTTCCTGCAGAACGCTTTTCACGTGCAGATCCCGCACAACCTTCGCATGCCAATGCTGGTCTCCGGCGAGCATGGCGCCGAAATTCATGCCGGGCAGTTCAACCTGCCGCCCATGCTGCTGGTAACCCTTTGTGGGATCATGCTGGCGCGCGGCACCAAGGAGTCGGCCTCGATGAATGCCGCCATGGTGATGATCAAACTGGCGATCCTCGCTTTCTTCTGCGTGGTCGCATTTTCCGGATTCGATTCGAAGAATTTTGAGCCGTTCGTCAACACCGACAATAGCCGGGGCTTTGCCGGCATGGTCGGTATCACTGCCGCAGCCGGCACAGTGTTCTTCTCGTTCATTGGCTTGGATACCGTTGCCTGTGGCGGCGAGGAAGTTAAAAACCCCAAGCGCAATGTGCCCATCGGCATCATCGCGGCGCTGTTGATCGTGACGGTGTTCTATTTGTTTGTCGCAGTTGCGGCACTTGGCGCGCAGCCCGCGGCAAAGTTCGCCGGGCAGGAGGCCGGCCTGTCGGTCATCCTGCAGCAGGTCACAGGCCACGCTTGGCCAGCAATCGTGCTGTCGGCGGGCGCAGTCATCTCGGTGTTCAGTGTCACTCTCGCGACAATTTATGGCCAGACCCGCATTTTGTTTGCCATCAGCCGCGATGGATTGATGCCGAAGGTCTTTCAGAAGGTCAACGCGCGCACACTGACGCCGGTCGGGAACACGATCATCGTGTGTATAGGCGTTGGACTCGTCGCGGGGCTGGTTGACTCAGAATTCCTGTGGGACATGGTTAGTATGGGAACCCTGACCGCGTTCAGCGTGGTGGCAATTGCCGTCCCGGTACTGAGGTACAAGCAACGGGCTGCGCCACAGTCCGGCTTTCGCCTGCCATTCGGCCCTTATGTCGTCCCGGGCCTCAGCGTCCTGGCCTGCCTATACATCATGAAGGACCTGTCGCTGACGACTGTGCACGTATTTACCATCTGGATGACCTGCGCCGTCTTGATTTACCTGGTTTACGGGTTGCGTAATTCGAATTTGAACCGGCCGACGCATTAATTTCCCGTCGGGGCGGATAATTAATTATATTGAACACGTGGCCACTGCACCTGCCTTGTTTGTATCTCACGGCGCGCCTACGTTCGCGATAGAACCAGGGGATCTGGGTCCGAAACTCGAGGCCTTTGGTGCGCAGCATGCCGACATCAGTGCCGCCCTCGTGGTTTCCGCGCATTGGCAGACGCGCGCGGTAGAGGTCATGACCACGGTCGCCCCGGCCACGGTCCACGATTTTGGCGGATTTCCGGATGCGCTATATCAGCTGCGCTATCCGGCGCGAGGCGCGCCGGAATTGGCGGCCGAGGCTGCCGAACTGCTGAGCGACTCCGGATTTTCGGTAAGCGCATCGTCGCAACGGGGCCTGGATCACGGCGCCTGGGTGCCACTGCAATTCCTGTGGCCCAAGGCCGATATACCGATCTTCCAGGTCTCCATGCCGTTTGACCTTGATGCGCCAGGAGCTGAGCGCATTGGCGCGGCCTTGGGGCCCTTGCGCTCGCGCGGCGTCATGATCCTGGGTTCCGGCAGCTTGACCCATAACCTGGGCGAGTTCCGACCGGGCTCCGTGCAGGCCGCGGCCTATGTGCGCGAGTTCCGCGACTGGATACGCGGTGTGGTCGAGCGCGATGATTTGGGATCGCTGCTTAGGTACCGGGAGCTTGCACCGCATGCCACGCGCGCGCATCCCACCGAGGAGCATTTCCTGCCGCTGCTGGTTGCGATGGGTGCGCGCCTGAGCGGTGATCACGTCGAGGTCCTGGAAGGCGGCATTGAATATGGCATCTTGTCCATGGACTCCTTCGCGTGGACCGGGAACTGAGGACGTGAGGCGCCGGCATTGGATTTCAGCTGCGCTACTTCTGACTGCACTTACGGGGGTCACAGCGCGGGCGAGTGATATCACGATGCGCGTGGATGCCCACGATGTCACGCGCAACCGGGTCCATACCGATCTGGTAATTGCCGCAAGTCCCGGCCCGGTGACGCTGGTCTTCGCGAAGTGGATTCCCGGCGAACATGCACCAACCGGCTCGCTGGATTCCCTGATTGGACTTGAGATCAGCGTCAACGGCGCGCCCATCGCCTGGTCCCGCGATCCGCTGGATCTTTACTCACTGCGGGTCACCGTGCCGCCCGGCGCCGACCATCTGGACGTGGCGATCGAATCCGGATTGCCGACCGAGGGCGCTCTGTATACGTCCGGCCAAACCAACTCATCGCGCCTGGCCATTATTTCCTGGAATGAGTACCTGCTTTATCCGAAGGGCATTGATGCGGACAAGCTGACGGTCGATGCCAGCCTGATGACGCCTGCCGGCTGGACCGTGGCGTGTGCGCTGGATGGTAAGCCCGGGACCGGCAACTCCGTGAGGTTCGAGAAAAGCTCGCTGGCCCGTTTGATCGACTCACCCGTGCTGATGGGCCGGTATTCCAAGGTCGTGGAACTGAAGGGAGCGGACCCTGCGCCAACCTTGCGCCATACAATGTACTTCATGGCCGACAGCGAAGGGGCAATTGAACTGCCGGAGGATTTTGCGCGAGGCTACAACCGCTTGGTCAGCGAGAGCGGCGCTTTGTTCGGCTCGCGGATGTATCGGCACTACACCTGGCTGGTTTCCTTGTCGAACCATGTTGCCCACTTCGGACTTGAGCACCACGAATCGAGTGATGACCGCCTCGCTGAGGGGATGCTAAGTGCGGAGGACCTGCGGATGGAGCTGGCCGCGCTTCTGGGACATGAATTCGTGCATAGCTGGAACGGCAAATACCGCAGGCCGCGGGGCCTGCTCAGTCCTGATTTCCAGCAGCCGATGGACGGATCGCTCTTGTGGGTGTACGAGGGCATGACGAATCTTCTCGGATTTGTTCTGCCGACTCGGGCCGGGCTGATTACGCAGGAGTATTACCACGAACGGCTCGCGGTCTCAGCGAGCGTGCTCGAGCTCGAGGTGGGCGCGCGCTGGAGGCCCCTTGCCGATACTATTGCTGCCGCGCAGCTGCCGCGCAGCTCCGTGTGGCAGTCGAGCCGGCGTAGCACCGATTACTATGCGGCATCGGATTACCTGTGGCTAGACGTGGATGCGGAGCTGCGCGCTCGCAGCCAAGGGCGCGTGACCCTGGATGACTTCGTCAGGCGTTTCTGTGCAGGAGTCAGCGGCGCGCCGCAGGTCAAGCCGTATGTGGAGCAGGACATCTACAATCTGCTCGGTGAACTCGCGCCCGGCGACTGGCGCTCATTCATACGTCGTCACCTGGACCAGACCGGCACGATGGCACTGTTCGCTGCGCTGGACCGCACCGGCTGGAAGCTCGGTTATACGGCGGTCAGAAACGTCGCGCTTGCGACAGACGACCGGCGCCGGCAATCCACGAACCGACTGGCATCGATCGGGTTCATGCTTGACCCGGACAACCGGATTATTGACGTGATCGACGATCGGGCCGCGGCGCGAGCCGGAGCAGGGCCCGGCATGAAAATAGTCGCCGTCAATGGCCAACGCTTCTCGACAGTGGTGCTTGACGATGCGATTACCGCGGCACAGCGAACACGCCAACCAATTTCGCTGCTGGTCGAGAAAGCCGATTACTTTCAGACGCTGCGCGTGGAGTACTACGACGGCTTGCGCTTTCCGCACCTGGTGCGGATCGAAGGCCGCCCGGACGAACTCGATGCCGTGCTCGCGCCACGGACGGAACACTGATTCTAAGCGAGGTCTGCGGCCAGGGCGCGGCTTGTCGCGGCGCTCGTTGTCACCTGATATCGATAGGCGTCATGATCCACGCCTAATTCCACCAGAGCGCCTCGCTTCAGCGCTGCACAGGCATGCGCGCTCAGCTCGAAGCGCAGGAAGTGCACGGCCGAGGTCTTGGTGGCGTTCTCGCGCTGCAGATCTTCATCCGCGATGGCGAAGACTTTATCGCTTCCGGCGCTGAGCCAGCAGCGCCTCTCGAGCCCCTTCAGAAGTACTAGCGCGCGATGCCGCTCATCGGCGTCTGTATACTCGATCAATAAGGTGGCTTTCAGATTGGCGCCATCGGGGATCAGCGGATTATAGGATTCAAGCTCATCGGCGATCCCCTCGGGCTCGAAAATGCGCTCGGTACGCAGCATCTCTTGTACCTGGTATTGCACCGTGAGCCGGTCTTCGAAACACCAGGTCGTATGCGGGCCAACGCCGATGTTGCGCAGCTTCTTGTGTTCTAGCACGCGCGCCCGAAATGCCGGACGTGTCCGTGCGTAATGCTCAAGGCTAAACAGGTCGTCGGCCTTAAGTGTACGGTCAGGCGTCGCTGTCGTCATGGCTTGCTCCTAGATTCCGTAGGCGAGGCGTAGCAGCGCGAGCGGATGCGTCGGTGCTTGCGTGCCGGCCATGCCGTTTTCGATCTGGTGGCCCGCCATCGGGCAATCGCTTGAAAAATAGGCCGGTGCCATCTTCTCTACGCGTTGCATGACCGGTCTGCCAATTTTCATGGAAACCGCGTGGAATTCCTTTTTTACCGCGTAGGTGCCGTTGTGCCCCGAACAGCGTTCGATCAGGTCAATGGTGGTCCCGGGTATCAGCTTCAGCATATCGCGGGTCTTGAGCCCAATGTTCTGCACCCGCAGGTGACAGGGCGCGTGGTAGGAGACTTTGCCGAGCTCGTGTTTGAAGTCCGTGCGCAGCCTGCCGGCCTTGTGCCGCAGCATCAGGTATTCGAACGGGTCGAATATATGGTCCCTGACCTTGAGTACCAGCGGATCGTCCGGAAAAAGCAGTGGCAGCTCCTGCTTGAACATCAGCACGCAGGAGGGAATTGCGGCGACGAAATCGTAGCCTGCATCAATTTTCGCGATCATCTCGGGCACATTGATGCCCTTAAGCCGCTCGATTGCTTTCAAGTCTCCAAGTTCGAGTTTGGGCATGCCACAGCATTTCTCCTTCCTCGTCAGCGTGACTTCAATGCCGTTGTGTTCGAGCACCGCCACGAGGTCAGCATCAATGTCCGGCTCGTTGCGGTTGCAGTAACAGGTTGCAAAGATGGCAACTTTGCCGCGCGTCTCGTTGGTCGGTATGGCTTCAAGCACGGGTTTATCGCGGCGCCTCTCGCGGCGGCGAAAGGTGTCGCTGTGATATTCGGGTACCGGCGCATCCCGGTGCACGCCGAGGGTCTTCTCCAAGAGCGCGCGCCCGGAGCCGGAACGATTGGCGGCATTGACGATTTCTGCCATGACGGGGATGCCGGCGATAGAGCCCACGAGGTCGGTCGCGGATAATACCCGATCACGCAGGGAAGTATCTCCGCGTTCGAATTTCACCGCCTTGGCACGCAGCATCAGGTGGGGGAAGTCGACGTTCCACGGATGCGGAGGCACATACGGGCACTTCGTCATGTAGCACATGTCGCACAAGTAGCAGTTGTCGACAACCTCCCAGTAGACCGATTTCGCAACGCCGTCCACTTCCCCGGTGGACGAGGCGTCGACCGCGGCGAACAGGGTCGGAAACGAGTTGCACAGGTTGAAGCAGCGCCGGCAGCCATGACAGATATCGAAGACCCGTTCGAGTTCCTTGAACAGGGACGGCTCGTCATAGAAATCCGGCCCCTTCCACTCTACCGGATGGCGAGTTGGGGCTTGCAGGCTGCCTTCAGTCATGGTTTCGCCTTGCCGGCCGGGGCGTTATGCGCGCCCAGGCCAGCGAATATCTTGCGGGAATGGCTTTACAGGCTATCCAACGCCTTCGTGAAACGGTTCGCATGTGAGCGCTCGGCCTTCGCCAGCGTCTCGAACCAGTCGGCAATTTCCGCGAAGCCCTCGTCGCGGGCCGACTTCGCCATGCCCGGATACATGTCCGTATATTCGTGGGTCTCACCTGCGATCGCCGCCTTCAGGTTGTCACTGGTCGGTCCGATAGGCAAGCCAGTCGCCGGGTCCCCGACCGCCTCGAGATATTCAAGGTGGCCGTGTGCGTGGCCAGTCTCGCCCTCAGCGGTCGAGCGGAAAACGGTGGACACGTCGTTATAACCCTCGACGTCGGCCTTGGCCGCGAAGTAGAGGTATCGACGGTTCGCCTGGGATTCGCCCGCAAACGCGTCCTTCAGATTCTTTTCAGTCTTGCTGCCCTTCAGATCCATGGTGCTCTCCTGTAATAAATCTTGCCTTAGCGGTTTATCCGCACCGGCACGGCAAGACTACGCCGATTGCAGCTAGGCAGTAGTCGGTTTTTCCTATGACGGCGATTGAGGCGCTCTATCGGGACCTTGGACAGTCCTAATTTTTGTATCGCCGCGGCGGTGCACAGTAAGGGACCGAAAGCGTCTCAACGAGGAGCGCCAGCAGGCCGCGAACCGCATCCAGTCGCTTGCGGGCGACCTCGTACAGGACATTCAAAGAGTTGTATTTGGTGCCAATCGTACGCAGTCAGCGCCCAATTCTGTTTTACGGTGGTGCGGGTATTGAGGTGCGGGGCCCACGAGAACGCCAGCAGCTTACGGGCCGATCCTTGCGCTGATCAGGCGCGGATGCGGGCATTCTTGGGATCGTAGAATGCTTCCAGCTGAACATCGATCGGGTGAGTCGCCCACGCGACTTCCACGCTCCACCGCCCGGTCTGCAGCCACTCGCGGGTCACGCCCTGATCGCAGTGCACATAGCCCATGCCAAGTGAGCGTCCGACACGATGTCCCCACGCACCTGATTTGATTGAGCCGACCAGTACGCCGCCCCGCAGCAGCGGTTCTTCATGAAACAGCAGCGGCGCGGTGCCCGATGCATCCAGCAGCGCGACCTGCACCAGGCGCTTTGGCAAGACGCCCGCCGCTTTTTGCTTCAGCAAAGCCGCGCGCCCGATGAATCCGCCGGGTTTGTCCCAGGCGATCGTGAACGCGAGTCCACTCTCGAGCGGCGTATCCGCATCGCCTATGTCATGTCCCCAACTGCGATAGCCTTTCTCGACCCGGCATGCGCCCAGGGCATAGTAGCCGGCGTGCGCAAGTCCGAAGGCCGCCCCGGCTTCAACCAGCCGCTCGTATACCTCGAGCAGGTGCTCAGTCGGCAAGTACAGCTCGTAGCCGAGCTCGCCCACGTACGTGATCCGGCTCGCCCGAACGCGCGCGTAGCCGAAGTCGATTTCCCGGGAGTGCGCAAAGGGTAGCGTGTCGCCCGACAGATCGGCGCCGGAGATCTTCTCGAGCAGCGCACGGCTGTCAGGGCCCATAATGCTGAGCATCGCGATCCCGGAGGTGACATCTGTGAAAGTACAGCGGTCAGCCTCGCCTAGATGCCGGCGCAGCCACGCGAGGTCACGCACTTGCGCCACCGCCGCGGTGACGACAAGGTACTCATGTGCCGCGATGCGCGTGACCGTGAGGTCCGCCTCGATGCCGCCATGATCGTTGAGCCACTGCGTATAGACGATGCGACCCGGCGCGACATCCATGTTCGCTGTAGACAGCCGGTTCAGCACGCGGCAGGCATCGGCTCCCTGCACCAGGTATTTGGAAAAGCTCGATTGGTCGTAAAGCGCCACGCGATCGCGGGTGGCGAGGCACTCCCTGGCACAGGCCTGATGCCAGTGCTGGCGACCGTAGCTGTAACGGTGCTCCGCTACTTCGCCGTCCACCGCATACCACATTGGCCGCTCCCAGCCGGCGGTCTCGCCCATGCAGGCGCCGGCGGCAATCAGGCGATCGTGCAGCGCCGTGCGACGCACGCCGCGAGCGGTGGTGCAATGGTAGTAGGGCCAATGCATGGCGTACAAAAGGCCCAACGTCTCGACCGTGCGGTCGCGCAGGTAATGCCTATTGGCCTGGAACCGCAGCGCGCGACGGATATCGACGCCGTCAAGGTCGGGCGGTGGGCGCCGGTCGCGGATCCATTCGGCCATGACCTTGCCCACGCCGCCGCTTGCGGCGATACCGACGGAATTGAAGCCGGTCGCGACAAACAGGTCACGAACCTCGGGCGTCTCGCCAATGTAATAGCGATCATCGGGGGTGAAACTTTCCGGGCCGTTGAAAAAGAGCTGAATTCCCGCCGTAGCGAGCACGGGCAGGCGCCGCACTGCGGCGTTCAGGATTGGTTCGAAATGCTCGTAGTCTTCCGGCAATGTGTCGAAGCAAAAATCTTCCGGTATGCCGTCCATGCCCCAGGGCTTTGCGACCGGCTCGAAGCAGCCCATCAGGATCTTGCCGGCGTCCTCTTTATAGTAGGCACACTCGTCCGGCACGCGTAGCACCGGCAACCCGGTCGGCAGCCCTTCGATCGGTTCGGTAACGATGTAGAAGTGCTCCGCCGCGTGCAGCGGTACCGTCACGCCGACCGCAGCCGCAAGGTCCCTCGACCACATTCCGCCGCATATCACGACAATATCCGCGCTGATGATGCCGGCTTCCGTCTCAGCTCCCGAGGCCCGTCCGCCTTCTACCCGGATGCGGTCAACCCGGGCGTTCTCGACAATACGGGCACCGCGCATCTTTGCGCCTTGCGCGAGCGCGCGGGTCGTATCGACGGGGTTTGTCTGGCCATCCTTCGGCAGGAATATGCCGCCCTTGAGATCGTGCACGCTGAGCATCGGCCAGCGCTCCTTGATCTCCCCAGGCGAGAGCACCGCAACTTCCAATCCGAAGTTCTTGCCCATCGATGCTCCGCGCCTCAGTTCCTCCAGGCGAGCCTCATTGGTCGCCACGCTGACGGCGCCATGCTGGCGAAAACCTGTGGCCTGGCCGGTCTCCGCTTCGAGGCTCGCATACAGGCCGGATGTGTACTTTGCCAACTCGGTCAGCGTTCGCGTCGCGCGCAACTGCCCGACCAGCCCCGCCGCATGCCAGGTGGTACCGCAAGTGAGCTGCTTGCGCTCGAGCAGCACGACGTCGGTGATGCCGAGCTTCGTTAAGTGGTAAGCGATCGAACAACCGGCGATGCCACCGCCGATGATCAGCACATTGGTATGGGCAGGGATTTTTGCCGCCATAGTATTCTTTACGCGCGCAGCCGCAGGTTGTCCGGATCGTACAGCGGTTCGGTGCCGACCACCGCGCGCCGGCGCTCCCCCAGTATCTCAATGGAAAGCTCCGTGCCTGCACCCGCAAGATCGCTGCGCACATAGGCAAGGGCGATGCTCTTGCCAATCCGGTAGCCAAAGCCGCCGGAAGTGACCAGGCCGACGACTTCATCGCCTTGGAAAACGATCGAGACCGCAGCGGCGTCCGCGTCCATCGCATCGACGATCAGCGGCACGAAGCGCTCCTTAGGACCGGCCGCAGCCTCGCGTTGCAAGGCTGCCTGCCCGATGAAGCCGCCTGGCTTGTCGAGCACGACAAAACGGTCGAGCGAGGCGGCGAACGGCGTGTAGTCACGCGTCAGGTCACTCTTCCAGCCACGATAGCCCTTCTCCAGGCGCAGGCTGTCCATCGCGTACAAGCCGAAATCAGCGATCCCCTGCGCAACGCCCGCAGCCCAGATGCTGTCGTAGACCTGGGCGAGCTGCCCCGTCGGTACGTGCAGTTCCCAGCCAAGCTCCCCGACATAGTTCACGCGCATTGCGATCACCGCTACGCCGGCGACCTCGATGCTGCGTATGCCAAGCCAAGGAAACGATTCGTTATCGAGCTTCGCGCGGGTCAGCGGCGCGAGCAGCGCTCGCGAGCGCGGCCCGACGATGATCAGCGTGCCGAATTCGGTCGACCGGTTTGCTATGTGTACGGCGTTCGGATCGGAGGGCAGGTGGTCACGCAGCCAGTCCCCGTCATGCAGCTCTCCAGCTGCCGTGGTCAGCAGCCAGTAGCGTCCGGGCGAGACGTGGCTGATGGTCATCTCAGCGACGATGCCGCCATTCTCGGCACAGAAATAATTCAACGCTGTGCGGCCTTCCTTCTTCGGCACGCGGCCCGCGACCATGTAATCGAGCCAGGCCGCGGCGCCGGCGCCCGTGACCTCGAATTTGGTGAAGCCGGGCAGGTCCAGCACCGCCACCCGGTTCTGGACGGCGTCGCATTCGCGGCGCACGGCCGCGTGCCAATGCGGCCTGCGGAAGGACCAATCGGGTCCGACCTTCGGATCCGTGACTTGCGGAAAATAAACGGCCCGTTCCCAGCCCCCGCGCGCGCCGAAGACCGCGCCCTTGGCAGCCAGCCGGGGGTAGGCGCCTGAGCAGCGCAGCGGCCTGCCCGCCGTACGCTCTTCCTGAGGAAAACCGATACCGTATTCGTTCTCGTAGGTCTCGATTGCCTTCGCGATGGCGAATTCCTTGCCCGCGTAGTCCCCGTAGCGGCGTCCATCAAAGGCCCACATGTCCCATTCAGGCGCGCCGTGCACGAGCCATTCGGCCATGCATTTGCCGGCGCCGCCGGCCTGCACGATCCCGAATGTGAATGCGCAGCAGTGAAAGAAATTGCGATGGCCTCGAGCGGGCGAGATCAGCGGATTGCCATCGGGCGCGTAGGGAATCGGGCCGTTGATGATCGACTTGATGCCAACGCTACCGAGCAGTGGGGTGCGCTCGCAGGCTGCGGCGATGTAGTTCTCGATGCGGCCGAGGTCGTCAGGAAACAACTCGTTCGCAAAATGATCGGGAATGCCGTCCAGCCAGTGCGCACGCGCAGTATTCTCGTAGGGGCCCAGCAGCAGGGCATAGCGCTCCTGGCGCAGGTAATAACTGACATCAGGATCGCGGATGATGGGCACACGATTCTCGCCACGCTCGCGCAACGCATCGATTTCTTCCGTAATCAGGAACTGGTGCGAAAGCGTGACGATCGGCAGGTACTCGCCGATCAACGCTGCAATCTCGCCGCCGCGATAGCCCCCGGCATTGACCACATATTCGGCGCTGATCGCCCCCTTGTCGGTCTCGATGCGCCATTCGCCCGTCGGCTGCTTCCTGATACCCGTGACGCGCGTCTTGCGATTGACCTCGGCGCCAAGATCGCGCGCGCCTTTGGCCATGGCCTGCGTCATCTGCGCCGGATCGATGTCCCCATCAAAGGGGTCCCACAAGCCTGCGCGAATGTCATCGAGTTCAAGGAACGGGTGGCGAGCGTGGATATCGGCCGGCGACATCATCTCGAAATCAATTCCCTGGGCACGGGCCTGGGAAGTGACGTGCCGGAATTCATCGACTCGTTCCGGCGTGTGCGCGAGGCGGATACTTCCGGTCGGATGCCGGTTGATCTCGTAGCCTGCATCCTGCGCAAGGGTTGAATACAACGCAGTTGAGTAGCGGTGCAGCTTCAGCAAGTTCCAGGAGGTAGAGAAGTTGGGACAATTCCCAGCGGCGTGCCAGGTCGACCCGGAAGTCAGTTCGTCCCGTTCCAGCAACACCACGTCAGTCCAGCCGAGCTTAGCCAGGTGATACAGCGTGCTGCAGCCAACCGCTCCGCCGCCGATGACCACGACCCTCG
Organism: Gammaproteobacteria bacterium; assembly: GCA_025355645.1. GTDB lineage: Bacteria > Pseudomonadota > Gammaproteobacteria > Steroidobacterales > Steroidobacteraceae > Bog-1198. The sequence goes on from JANXZG010000076.1 coordinate 34,037, forward strand.
CATGCGTCTTCATTCACTAAAACTCCTTACCCGATGCCACATTGTGGCGAAGCGCGCACCGCAGGTCGAGTCTTTCGCTGCGCCCGGCCAATTTGCGTTATCCTTAATGGTCTGCTTCAGGAGCTTGGTGTATGGAAGAAGTCGAAGCGAAAGTTGGCCGCCGCACCAGTGCTCGCGAGACGCGACGCGCGGCGCGCTCGTCGCCCCTGCCCGACAATATCCGACCCGTTCGTCCCGGCATGACCGGCGGCAATTACAAACCGCTGGCCGCCGCCGATGTGCTGCGGATCCACCACGCCGCACTGGACGTACTTGAGAACATAGGCCTTGCCGATGCAACGCCGAGCGGCATCGACTACATGACCCGGGCTGGCGCCGTACTGTCCCCCGAGGGGAGGCTGCTGTTCCCGCGCGCACTGATCGAAGATACAGTCGCGAATGCCCGGCGCCATTTCGTGTTGCATGCCCAGGATCCCAAGCACGACATGGAACCCTGGGGATCACGGGTGTATTTCGGCACCGCGGGCGCCGCGGTGCACATCGTCGACGCGGAAGCCAAGACCTACCGGGATTCCACCACAAAGGATCTGTACGATATCGCTCGCGTCGTCGACACCCTCGATCACCTGCATTTTTACCAGCGTTCCGTCGTCTGCCGCGACCTGGCGCTGCCCCTGGAGATGGACGTCAATACGGCATACGCCTGCGTGTCGGGCACGACCAAGCATGTCGGTACGAGCTGGGTACTGCCCGAGCACCTCGAAAAGAGTTTCGAGATGCTGCACCTGATCGCCGGAGGCGAGGAGAAATGGCGCGAGCGCCCGTTTGTCAGCCAGTCGAACTGCTTCGTTGTCCCGCCGCTTAAATTCGCATTCGACGCCTGCCTATGCCTCGAAGTCGCCGTGCGCGGCGGCATGCCCGTGCTGTTGCTCTCCGCCGGCCAGGCCGGGGCCACGGCGCCGGCGGCGCTTGCGACCGCGCTCGTTCAGGAGACCGCCGAATGCCTCGCAGGCCTTGTCTACGTCAATTCGATCAAGCGCGGCGCCCCGGCCATCTTCGGCACCTGGTGTTTTGTGTCGGACTTGCGCACTGGCTCCATGTCGGGCGGCAGCCCAGAACAAGCGCTGCTTTCTTCCGCGAGCGCCCAGATTGCGCAGTTCTACGACCTGACTGGCGGGACCGCGTCAGGCATGAGCGATGCGAAATTGCCCGACATGCAAGCGGGATATGAAAAAGCCTACAACCATGCGCTAGTCGGCAACGCCGGGGCAAACCTGATCTATGAATCAGCGGGCATGCTCGCCAGCCTGCTCGGCTTCTCGATGGAAGGGCTGATCATCGACAATGACCTGATCGGAGCGGTTCTGCGCACCGTCAAGGGCATCGAGGTTACCGACGAGTCGCTGTCACTAGAGACGATACGCAAGACGTGCATGGAGGGGCCGGGCCATTACCTGGGTTCCGACCAAACCTTGCAGCTTATGCAAAAGGAATATATCTACCCGTCGATCGGCGATCGCTCGAGTCCGAACGAATGGGTCGAGAAGGGCCGCCCGACCACAGTCCAACATGCGAGGCGCAAGCTCGACTCGATCCTGTCGAATCATTACCCGACGCATATTTCGGATGCGGTGGATGACGCGATCCGGGCGCGCCTGCCGATCCGCTTGCCGCGTGAGGCGATGCGCCCCCCTCAGAAGTGAAAAAACGCAACTTGCCTGCGACTACCGCGCGCGGGCAGCATCCGATATGACGAAGCAGCGCAGCAGGCACGCATTCGCATGTTCTAGAGTCCGCAACCGCTCACGCCATGTTGCACCGGTGAAATTATCTAAACTGGCTCATCCGTCTGCAGCCGGTAGCCGACGCCTGCCTCGGTGATTAGGTAGCGCGGCTGTCGCGGGTCCGGCTCGAGTTTCTGGCGCAGCATCTTAATATAGCTGCGCAGGCCGCGGCTATCGCCCAGCCGGTCCGGTCCCCAGGCTTCGCGGATCAGCTGGTTCTGCGTCACGATCATACCGGCGTTGCGCGCAAGGGACTCGATGACCCGGTACTCGAGCGGCGTCATGTGCAAGCTCCCCGCGGGACCCTGCGCACAGCGCTTGGTAAGATCAACCGAGATGGGCCCGAGCCGCAGCAACGGCAGCTGGTCTGCTGCGCGCGAGTTGCGGCGTAACGCGGCGCGTACGCGAGCCAGCAGTTCTGGCGCGCTGAACGGCTTCGCGACGTAGTCATCCGCGCCTGCATCAAGCGCGGCGATCTTGTCCGTTTCCATCGTGCGCGCGGACAGCACCAGGATGGGCAGTGGTGAAAAGCGGCGAATTTCCCGGATCACGGACAGACCATCCTGGTCCGGCAGCCCGAGATCGACGACCACGAGGTCAGGGCGATGGTTGCGCGCTTCGATAGCGCCGCGCGCCGCGCTCTCGGCGTCCACTACCCGGTACCCCTGGCTCTCAAGCAGCATGCGCAGCACGCCGCGGATGCCGGCATCATCCTCCACAATCAGCACCAGGAACATCGCCTGGGTCACGCGGCAGGTTCCGCCACCGGCAGCGTGAATACGAAGCGGGCGCCTCCGCCGAAGCGCTCGAGTGCGCTGATCTTGCCACCATGCGCGTTGATAATGGCTCGGCAGATCGCAAGTCCGAGTCCTGCGCCCCCGACGTTGCCCTCTTCACGCCCACGCTGAAACTTTGCGAACAGCTTTTCCCGGTCACCCTCGGGCAGGCCGGGGCCGTTGTCCTCGACGCTGACGCTGACTGTGTCACCGATCGCTTCGGCCGTGATCCGGATCTGGGTCTGCGCGGGGGTGTGTTTGACGGCGTTCTCCAGCACGTTGACCAGGACCTGGGTGACCAAAGGCGCATCCACATGCACCGGCGGCAGCTCCGCCGGCAGCGCGACGTCTACGATGCGTCCACCGAGCCGACCTTCCAGCCTCGCGAGCGCCGTGCCAACCAAATCGTCAACGGTCTGCCAGTCGCGGCGCAGGCGCACTTCGCCGGACTCGAAGCGCATCAGGTCAAGCACATTCGATATCAGCTCGGACATTTCATGCGCCTTGGCATCGATCGAATGAACGAGCTGCGCGCGCGCCGCCGGATCGAGCTTCAGATCCGGATCGTTCAATGCACTGCTCGCACCGGTAATGACCGCGAGCGGCGTGCGCAGGTCGTGGGAGATCGACGCGAGCAGGGTATTCCGCAGACTTTCAGTCTCGGCTGAGACACGCGCATGTTCCGCGTCCTCGGCGAGCTTCGACCGCTCGATCGCGAGCGCGATCTGTCCTGCAAAGGTCTCCAGCAGGTGGCGCTGCTCGGGCAGCAGCAGCCGGCGTCTCTGTGTCGGCCGCACGGCGAGCACGCCTAAGGTGCTGCGCGTTCCCGTGAGCGGCAGGTACTGGGCTGGTGCCGCGGGCAGTGTGTCGGTGCCAAGCCCGGCTGGCCGGCCATGGTCAAATACCCATTGCGCGACCGACAGGTCCGGCTTTGGCAGCGCCCCAGACGGCGCTTCGCCCTTCGGGAGCGCGAGCTGCCCGTGCGCATCGGGCATCAGGATGGTCGCGCTGCTCGCAAAGGTCTCGGCCAAGTGCTTGATCGCGACGCGCGCCAGGTTATTGAAGCTGCGCGTCACGGCGAGTTCCCGGCTCATTGCGTACAGCAGGGAGGTGCGCCTCTCGCGCGCCCCGGCGACTCGCGACTGGGCGCGAACGCTGGCGACGAGGTTCGCGATGACCAGCGCGATCACGAGCATCACGCCGAACGTCAGCAGGTACTCGAGGTTGTTGGTCGAGAAGGTGTAGCGGGGTGGCACGAAGCAGAAATCGAGTGCCACGACGTTGCTGACTGCGGTCAGGCTCGCGGGCCCTCGCCCCAGGCTGCGCGCCGCCACGGTCGCGCCCAGCAGGTACACCATCACGAGATTCGTCAGGTTGAAATACGGGTACATCAGGAAGGCAAGCCCGGTGCAGGCCGCCGTGATCGCAAGCGCGGCCCAGTACCTCTCCCAGCGCATCTTCTTTGGGCCACTGTCAGGTAGATCGCGAGGCTGCGGAGCCGAGCCATCGCGGCGGGCTATTACGGAAACATCGAAACCTGAGCCGTGCCGCACGAGCTCGGTGGCCGTTGAGCGGCGCAGCCATGCGCGCCAGCCCGAACGCTTGACTTCACCGACCACGATGCGCGTGACGTTGCGCAGGCGTGCGTATTCGATCAGCACATCGGCCGCCGACGGACCATCCAGCGTGACCGTCTCGGCACCGAGCGATTCAGCCAGGCGCAGCACGTCGATCCGGCGGTTGCGTTCGCGCTCCGAGAGCTTCAGCAATGCCGGTGTCTCGACCGAGACCACCATCCATTCCGCGTCCAGTGCATCGGCAAAGCGCTTGCCGAAGCGCACCAGTTGTTCAGCCTGGTCATCCGGAGCGACCGCGATCAGGAAGCGGTCGCGCGCGAGCCAGGGTTGTGAGATGCGTTCCTTTCCCTGATATTCCAGCGCATCAGCGTCGACCCGATCGGCCGTGCGACGCAATGCCAACTCGCGCAGCGCCAGCAGGTTCGGGGTGCGAAAAAAGCGCTCGGTTGCCGTGCTGACCTGGTCGGCGAGGTAAACCTTGCCGGATCTGAGGCGGGCGAGCAGGTCATCCGGCGTCAGGTCGATCAGCTCGACTTCGCTGGCCTCGTCAAAGATGCGATCGGGAATCGTCTCTTGCTGGCGCACGCCGGTGATGCCGGCAACCACGTCGTTCAGGCTTTCCAGATGCTGGACATTCAGCGTAGTCCAGACATTGATGCCTGCGTCCAGCAATTCCTCGACATCCTGCCAGCGCTTGGCATGCCTTGGGCGCGGCTCACCTTCCGCGATGTTCGAATGTGCGAGCTCATCGACGAGGATGATCGCGGGCGCGCGGCGCAGCGCCGCATCGAGGTCGAATTCGCGCCGGGTGATGCCCTTGTAGCGTACCTCAAGAAACGGCAAGGTCTCGAGGCCCTCGAGCAATCGCTCGGTCTCGATGCGCCCATGAGGTTCAACGTAGCCGGCCACAATGTCGGCGCCGCCTGACTTGGCAACGCGCGCCGCCTCCAGCATCGAGAAGGTCTTGCCGACGCCGGCTGAGGCTCCAAAGAAAATATGCAGGCGGCCGCGTCGCGCGCGCTCTTCCTCTCGCTGTACCTCAGCCAGCAACTCATCCGGGTTCGGGCGATCGTTCTCAGCCATTAAACAAGTATAACGGACGTTAGAATTTGACCATTACACCGGCCCCCCAGACGACCTCGCGAGTGCGGAGGTCGGGAAACCAGTCACCCGAAGCGCAGTCACCTGAGTTCGGGTCGGTCGCTCCACCGGCCGCCCCATTCGCCTGTACGCAACTGGCCGGGGAACCATTGTTACCGGTGGTCCCCCCCGAGTAGGGCGGCGTCATGCCACCCGATCCGCTCCAGTACGGAACGTTGGAATGTCTGAATGTCAGCTCCGTCCACCAAGTGATCCAGTCCTTGGGCATATACTGGAGGTTAACTTGCGAGTCCCACTGGTAAAGTTTCTGCCCGGGTTGTTGCGTGAAGTAGGGGGTGCCGGTTGCCGCTGTCGCGCCATTGATCGGTGGCGTCAGGGCAAGGTAGCGACCCGGGTTGTTCATGAATCCGCCGCCGAAAGTCACGGCATACAAATCGTGGTTGAACCAGGTCCGGTCGTACAGCATTGCGCCAAAAAAACTTTCCTTGTTTGGACCGCCCGAACAGTTGACCCCGCCGCCGTATTCGCAGCCGATGTCGACAGTCAGGCTGAACGCCATTTTGGATATACCGGCGCCGCCGTTATTGCGTGCATCGTAATACTTGACCAGCAAGCTGTCGTCTTCATGAACACGGGTAACCTTCGAGTAATTGACGGTCGGCCCCGCACCCACGAGCGATCCAGCAGGTGCATTTGGATTGCCGCCATTTAGCGGCTGGCACAGCGTGTCCTGGGTACCGAGACCATTGCTGGCGCTGCTCTGGCAGTTCAGATTGTCCTGTCCCACGGCATAGCTGTTGAATACCAGTTTCAGGGAATCATTGGGGATCCACAGGATCTGGCCGCCCAGGCCCGGTTTGCTGTTGAACTTGTTGTATGACTGCCAGCCGTTGATAAGCCACGGTTCTATCTTCAGCGTCTGTGTCGGCCACCACTGTACGCGAAGGCCATTAAAAAACCACGGCGTGTTGGACGACACGAACGAAGGCTGATACGTCCAGTTGTCAAAATTATAGTAGCTGAATAGGCCAATGTAGGACACGAAAATGCCGGCATCGACGTTCAAGCCGTGATTGACGTCGAAGTGGTACCCGGCGCTCGCCTCTGAGAAATATTTATAGGCGCCCTGGGTATCCCACTGACCGACCGCCGCACTCGCGTCATTGCGCGGCGTCGTCGTTGCAAAATCACCGAACATGGTCAAAAAACGCGCTCTTACATTCTGCCAATGAAAATCGCCGCCAAAGCTCACTTGTTCAATCTGAAACTCACCGGAGCGAAACTCCTCGGTCGAGCCCGATATCGTATGATCTTGCGGGTGATTGCCGCTCTGTAGATAATTCATGTCGAAGCGGATCTCGGGCGTAAAAAATTTTGTATCAAAAATAGGCGCTTTTTCCCGCGTAGTACCGTTCATCCAGCCGACATCACCCACCGCAAATGGTGTCTGCAGGTCGACCTCGGGGCTCGCCGGGGGGCTCTGTAGCGCCGCGGGAATCAACTGGGCAATCGCCGTGCCTGGGGTCGGTGCTAGCGGCACGGCAGCGAGCACCGCGGCTGCTGCGCTGGGGGCAATGTCGGCGACACCCATGACGATGTCAGTACGCGTGGCTTTGCCGACAACTACTACGACCGCAGGCTGACTGCTTTGCGCAGCGCCATCGACCTGTGCAGTCAGCGACCATTCCCCCGGGGGCAGGTCGGCGAACGCGTACATGCCGTCACTTCCGGAAATCGTCGCGCGAATGCTGTCACCGTCGGCTCTGATTGCCGTCACGGTTGCGCCGCCGACGGGGATCCTGGTGGAATTCTTTACAATTCCTACGATCGCTCCGACGGATACTTTGGCGACGATGGCCGTGGGTGCCTGGCCATATGCCGGGAATGTTGTTATCCAGGCGGCCAGAAGGGATATTAGATAGCCGGGCAGGTTTTTCGGAAGCTTCATAAATCTCCCAGGTGTTTGCCAATGGCCGAAAATGGCATGCGACCTTAGCGCAGCTGATCCAGCGCGAGATTCAGCTCGAGTACATTGACGCGCAGCTCGCCAATCAGCCCGAAGAGCTTTCCCTGTGTATGCGTTGCCACCAGTTTCTCGAGATTGGCGGGCGCAGTGCCACGCGCGTGCGCAATGCGCGCTATCTGGTAGCGCGCTGCTGCCGGACTGATGTCAGGATCGAGCCCGCTCGCCGAGGCACTCACCAGGTCCACGGGCACCGGCGCGCGACTGGCAGGAGCGTCGGCACGCAACGCGGCGACATGGCGCTTCACCTGATCGATCAGCGCAGGATTCATGGGGCCCAGGTTTGAGCCCGACGAGGCAATGCCGTTATAGGGTTCCGGTAAGGTCGCGGACGGACGACCCCAGAAGTACTTTGCATCGGAAAAATTCTGGCCGATCAGGCTCGACCCCACGGCCTTCCCGTCTCGATACAGGAGGCTGCCGGTCGCCTGATGCGCGAATGCCAGGCGCGCAAGGCCGGTGATCAGCAGCGGATAAGCGATTCCAAGCAGGCAGGTCATCGCCAGGAGCAGACACAGGGCGGGGCGGATCAGGCGCAGCATCATGTCAGCCTCGAGACAATCATGTCGATCACCTTGATGGCGGGGAATGGCACGATGATGCCGCCGAGGCCATAGACCAGCAAATTGCGGCGCAGCAGGGCTGCTGCGCCCAACGCCCGGTATTTCACACCGCGGATTGCCAGTGGAATCAGCACGACGATGACCAGCGCATTGAAGATAACGGCCGACAGAATCGCCGAATTCGGCGTGGCCAGGTGCATGATGTTCAGAGCGCCAAGCTCAGGATAGGTGACGGCGAATGCCGCCGGAATAATCGCAAAATATTTGGCGACGTCGTTGGCGATCGAGAATGTAGTCAGCGCGCCGCGCGTCATCAGCATCTGCTTGCCGGTCTCGACAATCTCGATCAGCTTGGTTGGATTCGAGTCGAGGTCGACCATGTTGCCGGCTTCCTTGGCGGCCTGCGTACCGGTATTCATGGCGACGGCGACATCGGATTGCGCGAGCGCCGGCGCATCGTTGGTGCCATCGCCGGTCATCGCCACAAGCCGACCCTCGGCCTGGTGTTCGCGGATCAATTTCAACTTGGCCTCCGGCGTCGCCTCAGCCAGGAAATCGTCCACCCCCGCCTCTGCGGCAATCGCGGCGGCCGTCAGGCGATTATCTCCCGTGATCATGATCGTCTTGATGCCCATCTGGCGCAGGTCCGCAAAGCGCTCACGTATGCCGCCCTTGACGATGTCCTTCAGTTCGATGACGCCCAGCACCCGCGCGCCTTCCGCGACCACGAGCGGCGTCGAGCCCTGGCGGGCCACGCGCTGCACCGCCTCATTGACCATGACCGGGAACTGGGCGCCCAGCGCCACGACGTAACGGGCGATTGCATCGGGCGCACCCTTACGGATATGCCGCTCGCCGATGTCAACGCCGCTCATGCGTGAGTGTGCCGAGAACGGCACGAAAACGACCGTCACGGAGCTCAAGTCTCGCTCGCGCAGGTTGTAGCGCTGCTTGGCCAGTATGACAATGCTGCGCCCCTCCGGCGTCTCATCGGCGAGCGAGGAGAGTTGGGCCGCATCGGCAAGCTCCTGCTCGCTAACCCCGGGGGCGGCCAGGAATGCGCTCGCCTGGCGATTGCCGAGTGTGATCGTGCCGGTTTTGTCCAATAGCAGCACATCCACATCCCCTGCCGCCTCGACCGCGCGTCCCGATGTGGCAATTACGTTAGCCTGCATCATTCGGCTCATGCCGGCGACGCCGATCGCGGACAATAGCCCGCCGATGGTGGTGGGAATCAGGCACACCAGCAGCGATACCAGCGCCGTGATCGTGATGGGGCTGCCGGCCTTGCCCGCCGCAACACTGAACAGCGAAAAGGGCAGCAGGGTCACGATCACGACCAAGAACACCAGCGTCAGGGCGACCAGCAGGATCGTCAGCGCAATTTCATTGGGGGTCTTCTGCCGATTGGCCGCCTCGACCATCGAGATCATGTGATCGAGAAAAGTCTCGCCCGGATTTGCCGTGATGCGCACGATGATCCAGTCCGACAGTACTCGCGTGCCGCCGGTCACCGAACTGAAGTCGCCGCCGGACTCGCGGATCACGGGCGCCGATTCGCCCGTGATGGCGCTCTCGTCGACCGACGCGGCCCCCTCGATCACCTCGCCGTCGACCGGAATGACGTTTTGCGCTTCGACCAGTACGACATCGCCCTTGCGTAGATCATCCGCCTTCACGCTGACCGTGTCGCGGCCGCCCCGTGGCCAGTCCTTAAGCTTGCGCGCGAGCACCGTCTGGCGCATGCCGCGCAGGGAGTCGGCCTGGGCGCGACTGCGCCCCTCGGCAAGCGCTTCGGCAAAGTTGGCGAACAGCACCGTGAACAGCAGCCAGATCGCAACCGACAGGATGAAACCGGCCGGTGCCTCGCCGTGGCCGCCGAGCGCCTGGGCGAACAGGATCGCGGTGACAATCGTGCCGATATACACGACGAACATCACTGGGTTTCGCCACTGGATGCGCGGATCGAGCTTGCGCATGGCCTCCAGCGCAGCGGGGCCGAGTAACTTGCCATCGAGCAGGGACAATTGCTGGCGCGCCACGGGAACTACCGCGCAGCCATCAGGAAGTAATGCTCGACCAGCGGACCGAGCGCGAGCGCCGGCACATAGGTCAGCACGCCGATCAGCAGGATCGAGCCCAACAGCAGCGATACAAACAGCGGGCCGTGTGTCGGCATCGTGCCCTCGGTAACCGGGATGCGCTTTTTTGCGCCGAGCGAACCTGCGATCGCAAGCGTTGCAATCATCGGCCAGAAGCGCCCGAACCACATCGCGATGCCCGTCGCGATGTTATAAAAAGGCGTGTTGGCTGACAGGCCTGCGAAGGCGCTGCCATTGTTGTTCGCCGCGGAGGAGAACGCATACAGGATCTCACTGAATCCATGCGGACCTGGATTGGCGATTCCCGCGACGCCGGCGCCGCACATGACAGCCACCGCAGTTCCCAGCAGGACGACGAATGGCGTTGTCAGGATGAACACCGAGGCCATCTTCATCTCGTAGGCCTCGATTTTCTTGCCGAGATATTCAGGTGTGCGCCCGATCATCAGGCCTGCAATAAAGACACCCAGGACGGCGAACATCAGGATCGAATAAATCCCGCTGCCCACCCCACCGGGGGCGAGCTCACCCAGCTGCATAAAGAAGAGTGGCACGAAGCCGCCGAGCGGCAGCATCGAATCGTGCATGGTGTTGACTGCGCCGCAGGAAGTCGCAGTTGTGACCGCGACGAACAGCGCTGAGGCGGCAATGCCGAAGCGTGTCTCCTTGCCCTCCATATTGCCACCTGGCTGGCCAGCGCTGGCGCTCTGGTCTATCTGCTGCGCAGTAAGCAATGGATTGCCGCGCTGCTCGCTGTGAAATGCTACCTGCGTCAACGTGACGAATAGCACCAGCATGGCGGCTAGCAAAGCCCAGCCCTGGCGGGTGTCGCCAACCATCCTGCCAAAAGTGTAAGTCAATGAAAACGGGATCAGCACAATGGCCAGCATCTCGAGGAAATTGGTCAGCGGCGTCGGATTTTCGTAAGGGTGCGCCGAGTTCGCGTTGAAAAACCCCCCGCCATTGGTGCCGAGCTCCTTGATGGCCTCCTGTGAGGCAACCGGGCCCATCGGCAGCGTCTGCGTGTGTAACAAGCCCGACTCGATCGGCGCGACCCCTTTGTAGGCCTCGAGGTTCTGGATCACGCCCTGGCTCGCGAGCACAAGCGCCAGCAGCATGGACAGGGGCAGCAGCACATAGAGCGTTGCGCGCGTGAGATCGACCCAGAAGTTTCCAATCGTCGCAACGCTGTGCCGGGCAAACCCGCGGATCACTGCGACTGCCACCGCGATGCCGGTCGCCGCAGACAGGAAATTTTGCACGGCGAGACCGGCCATTTGCACAAAGTAGCTTTGGGTCGATTCGCCGGAATAGCCCTGCCAGTCGGTATTGCTGACGAAGCTGATGGCCGTGTTGAACGCCGAATCGGGGCTGACGGCGGAAAAATGCTGCGGGTTCAGCGGCAGGAACCCCTGCAGGCGCTGCATTGCGTACAGGAGCACGATACCCAGGACGTTAAAGAGCAGCATCCCCAGCGTATAGCGCGACCAGCTCATCTCGACGGACGCATCAATGCCGCACAGCCGGTACATCAGCGTCTCGACGGATCCCCCGATCCGGCGCGCGAAATTCGGCTTGCCCTCCATCACGTCTGCGATGTAGCGGCCGAGCGGCTTAACGCAGAGCAATACTATTCCCAGGAATACGATCAACAAGATCGTGAAGGAGGTGCCCGGACCCATCAGAAGCGCTCAGCGTTCAGCAGCGCGTAGATCAGGTAGGCGACGAGCGCAATGCAGAGCAGGCCCAGTAACCAGTAAGTCGCGCTCATGACATGCGGTTAAATGCCCCGACCAGCGCGTGAGTCACGAGGTAGAGGGCGGCCAGGATCAGCAGGTAAGCGGCGTCCATCCGTCGCACTGTAGCGCGGATTCCGTGATAAACCTGTGAAAAAAACCCCCCAGGACGCCCCGCGGTGTCCTGGTACGATGCGCGCTTATTGGCTCTGCGACTGCAATGCCTGCGGTTGGCTCTCGAGCGGATAGGTGCGCGCCGGGTCCGTGGTGGAAGGGCTCGGGGCCGCTTGGACCGGCGGTGCATTGCCCTGCGTGGCTGAAGGCGCGGCCGCCTGGCCGGTGTTCGTCGCCTGCGCAATGCGCGCCAGGAATCGCTGCGCGGCCGCCGGCGCTTTGGGCGATTGTGCCGAGAGTATTTCCGTCGTCGTCACATCGGCCTTGCCATACAGGGCCGCATTGGCGGAGTGATTAATTGTAAGGACGCTGCCGTCCAGCGCGATCCCGCCAAAAAGGCCGCGCGATCGGGCGTACGAATAGATTTCGCTATTGAACTGAATATCGGTCGCCGCGGAGCCCTGGCGCCCCACGGGTCCCGCCGCGACGGACGCATCGGCGCCTAGGGTCAGCTTGCCACCCGCTAGGCCTTCGACCCCGGCCTTGGTCGCAAACACAAGGATTACGTCGGAGTTCTGCGCACCGGCCTGGAACCCAACACTTCCGCCGGTCAAGGACACCAGCACCGGGTTGCTCCATGGCGCATTCAGGGTGTCGCGCACGACCAGCACGCCGCTGCCACGGCGCCCGCCCAATACGAAGGCCACCTTGGTCACATCGGGGATCACGGCAATTCCGTAGGCGCGCTCGAGCAGATAATCTGGCACGCGCTGATCGGGCATTCCCTCGATTTCATCGAGCACCTGCGTCGCCGTCAGCAAGCGCGCTTCCTCGCGGCCACCAGCCGCTGCGTTTTGCGCGAGCCCCACGGCTGCGAGCAGACCTGCAGCGATGCAGCTGTATTTTCTGATGATCGTGTTCATTGATATGCGCCCCCTTGTACATGCAAGACCCGCTCGCAACGGGATAGTTCCGCTAGCTTAACGCGTCACGGCCGCATAAAGTATTGGTAATGCACAGAGTAATTGTCATTGGACATCGCGGCGCGAGCGGCGAGCGGCCCGAGCATACCCTCGAATCCTACCGCCTCGCGATAGAAGAAGGCGCCGATTTCGTCGAACCGGATCTGGTCATGACCAAGGACGGCGTGCTTATTGCGCGCCACGAGCCGGAGATTGGCGGCACGACGAATGTTGCCGAGCTGCCGCAGTTCGCGTCCCGGCGCCGCTCCCAGCTCATCGACGGCGAGCAGATGGACGGCTGGTTTACCGAGGACTTCACGCTCGCGGAGATCAAGAGCTTGCGCGCGCGCGAGCGCTTGCCGCAGATCCGTCCGGCCAACGTCGCATACGACGATCAGTTCGAGGTGCCGACCTTCGAGGAGATCCTGCAGCTGGTCGCGAAGGAAAACCGTGACCGGCGAGGCACGGTCGGGATCTACCCCGAAACCAAGCATCCGGAGCATTTCCGACAGCTCGCGTTGCCGCAAGAGGGCTTGGTGCTGCAGATGCTGGCGCGCCATGGCTATGCCGAGCCGGGTTCACGGGTGTTCATCCAGTCGTTCGATCCTGCGAATCTGCGAATGATGCGCGCCATGACCAGGCTGCCGCTGGTGCAGCTGCTGGAGCACGAACTGGGCGACCTTAATGTTATTGCCGAATATGCCGACGCGATCGGCATCAGCAAGCCGCTGGCGACAGCGGAGGGCGTGCGCGCCGCGCGCGCGGCCGGCCTCGCGGTGCACGTCTGGACGTTCCGCGCCGAAAATAAATTCCTTCCAGCGGAGCTGCGCATCGGCCCCTCCATGTCGGCGCACGGCAAGCTCGAAGAGGAGATCGACCGGTACCTGGCCCGTGGCATCGATGGCTTCTTTACCGATCACCCGGCAATCGGCGTGCACACCCGCGATGCCTGGGCTCAGAAGAACATCGACATGTAAAGCTGATAGATCATCGCATCGAACTTATAAAGCGGCTCGTCGCCGGCTGTATAGGCAGGCGGTCCATAGTCCTTGATGTCGCGAAAATCACCGTACTTGATCTGAACGCGGCTGATGTCGAGCGTGGCGGTGCCGCGCTTGAAGAACTTCCAACCCTCAGGCAGGAACGCGTAGGTCGCCTTCGCGCCCACGGTCACGTTTTTCTGCGCTGCGAGTTCCTTGTCGCGCGCCATGAAATTCTGCGCATTTGCCTGCGAGAACAGGTCGCTGTAAAAATTCGCATGTCCCTGCTCGTACAGACGCACGCGTCCTTCGAGGATCCAGATGTTGCGGATCGGGTGCGTGTAATCGAATTCGGCTGTCCCCGAGGTGATGCCCCAGGTATCGCGGAAATACCGGTATGACACCGTCGCCGCTGCACGATAGGGCAGATAGTATTTGGCGCGCGCCTCGACCGCAGTGCTGGTGCGCGTAAGCGGATATATCTGCGTGCCCAGTGAGTAGAATTTCGGTGGGTCAACCGCATCCCGGAAACGGATGAAACGATACGGATTCGCAAGATAGCCGGCATCCGTGATCACATCCAGGGTCACGCCGCCTATCAGGTTCCGAGTGATGATCTGCGAGAGGCCGAGGCTGTAGCTGTGCGTCTGCGAGTTGCCGACCCAAGCGACGTTAGGCACCAGCGCCGTGCCATTGTTCTCGCCGATTTTGTTACGCGTGCTGCCAAACCCCAGCGTAACGGTGGTCAGGTCGCCGAACATGTCCTGGCTAATCTGGAAGTGCGGCGTATTCGAGATGTAGTCACGCTCGGTGCTCTGCGTGAACCCGAGCGCATAGGTCGTCTTGTTACGGATGTACTCGACGTTGACGGTCTTCTGGTGGCGCTCGTCCTTTATTACGCTTGCGTTGCTCAGCACGTCGACCGAGGCGCCGCTGACCTTGTCGATGAAGTAATCGGCCTCGATGCCAAGATTTTCCGTGATTCTCTTCTGCACCAGCGCCGACTCACCGGTGATGGTCATGCCGCCGCCGCTGTACCGGCTGAAGAACAGGTCGGCCCGATCATCGGGCAATACGCCGGCCCAAGCGCCATGGGCGGTTGCCAGCAGGGCGATGCCCGCCAGTGCGCGCATGAACCGGATCAATTGCATCCGCAGCCGCCGCCCGCCGCCCCGGTGCCGCCACGGGAACCCTCGCGCGATTCGTAAATGTGATCGAGCAGGGCCGAGGAGATCGCATCGCGATCCCAGGCCATGATTGGATCGGCAAGCCGGTCGCGCTCATAGGGCTTGACCCAGGGCTGGATGCTGCTGCAGCCGCCGAGGAGAAGCAGCGCGACGAGTAATGCCGGATTGCGAACGCCGCGCATGGCTTACTCCCGGATCAGCTGGCGAATGCGGTCCTGGTACTCGTTCTCGTCGCCGGGCTTGTAGCCACGGTGCAGGAAGCGCACGTTGCCCTTGCGGTCGATCAGCACCGTGCTCGGCATTTCATCGACGTGGTAGGCCTTGCTGACCTGGCTCGCCGGGTCGAGCAGCACGGGGAAGCTGACCGGCTTGCGCTCAAGCAGCTGCTTGACTGGCGGTGCATCCTTGTCGACATTGACGCCGATCAGCGTGAAGCCCGCCGGCTTGTATTTGCGGTACATCTGCTCGAGCAGCGGCATCTCCTGCTGGCAGGGCCCGCACCAGGTCGCCCAGAAATTAAGCATCACGACCTGGCCCTTGTACTGGCTCAGGCTCGCGCTCTGTCCATCCAGCTCACTGAGCGTGAATGGCGGTGCCGGGCCAGTGGCATCGGCGCCGATTGCGGCGACGGTTGCGAGCAGCGCGAGCGCGACAAAACTGCGCCGTATTGAATTGGGTTTTACCTTGAACATGGATCAGGCCTCCGGAATCAGTAGAAGACAGTCAGCCCCAGGGTCGCCTCGACGTTGTGCGTGTTTTTTTCCGTGCCGAAAAGCGCGGATTCATAAATGTGATCGCGCACGTCCAGGTGCAGGGCCAGCCAGTGAGTAATCAGCACACGCTCCCCCACGCCAAAATTAAGGGCAAAGTGATTGGTCTCGGCAAATTTCACGGCGCCCATGCCCACTACTGCATATAGCGCGGTATTAAAGGCGCGACCCTTGCCGAGGTACACCTCACCAGGAAGGATGTTGTAGCCGACATCGAGGTCGTAGTATGTGAACTGGCGCCCGGACCCGCCAAGGACCGTGATCTGCGGAAAAACTTCTTCGAGGCTGCTGGTCCCTGCCTTGGAGCGCGCCACGGCACCCTCGAGGAAAATGCTTTCGGTCACGTGGTAGGTACCCGTCGCCCCGTAGATCGGGTTCGTGCCGAAGTCCTCGATCGACAGTGCGCCGTAGTAGACGCCGAGCTCGAAGTCCTTAGCCCTGATCTTCGGTGTCTTGACGACGCGCCGGTCGACCTGCGGCTGCACGATCGGCGGCTCATCCTGCGCCGATTCCACCACGGGAGGAGGGCCCTTGTCGGGGCGATGGAACCAGCCGCAGCCGGACAGCAGCGCCGCTGCTAAAAGAACACTGCCAAGCCGAGTTTCCATTCTTCCAGTTCCTCATTCTTGTTCAGGTTGTTAAAAACCACATAGGATCGCCAATCGAAGCGCCACATGAATCGCTCGCTGAGGAAGCCGCGGGCGCCGAGCGAGGCATAGACCATTTCATTGCCCTTTTCCAGCGGCGCCGGGGGCACGACTGTCACCACGTGCTGGTAACCCGTGCCGATGCCGGCGGTCGGCGAGAACCACTTCCACTCCGGCACGAAGGTATGGCGCAGCCCGATCGTGCCAATGGTGCGATTGTCCAGAGTGCCGTACGACTCCTGCAGCGCCACCTCAATGTCGAGACTGTCGGTTAGGCCGAAATCGGCATAGGAGGTCACCAGGTTCGAGCGGTTGTAGACGCCGTAGCCGGCGCCGAACTCCCAGCGATGCGTGGCAAATTCCGGGTAGGGCGGAATGGGTGCTGGCTCGCCCGAGACCATCGTCGTGCGTGCCAGATCGGCACGGCGCACCCAGCCTTCCTCACCGCGCGGCGCGCGTACCCGGTACCAGTCGGTGCGGCTGTACAGCACGGTCACACTCTCGCCGCGCGCTACTACATAGAACACCGGGTAGCCGCGCCCCGGCCCCGTATGCATCTCCAGGTAGGGGTCGGTGACGATGAGTTCGAGAGCCGGATCCTTGGCGTGTGCGAGGCCCGATAAACAGGCTTGCAGAACCATGATTAGCGTTAACAGCCGTACCATCCGGTCAGTTCGCGGCCGGGGCAACGAACGGATCGTTATAAAACTGACCGCCGATATCCAGCCATTCAGAAATCAATCGCAACTCCGCCGGCGTCATGTAGCCAAAATGCGTTCCGCTTGCCGCAAACTCGCCAAAGAACCTTGCCGATCCCGTGGCGCTACCCGCCATCATAGTCCCCGCGACCGGCACCGTGACCATGGTCGTTGTCGGCAGGCCCGTAATCGGATCCGGCGGGCCCGGAGGGCCGGGCACGATTAGATCCTGCAACACGCCCATATTAAGCGTCTGTTCGTTGTGAGGGAACAGCAATTCTTTGTAGGAGGTCACGACGGTTTGGTCGAGCACCGATGCGCTGCCAGTCAGGTCCAGCTGGCCCAGCGGCACCTGGATCACGCTCGGCGCATTCGCGCTCGCCGCCCCAATGGGATTGTGGCAGAGCACGCAGGTACGATCGGCCAGTACGGTCACGCCATCAGCCGCCAAGGTCTGTCGCGACAGGTTCCACACGTTCTGCAGGAACTCGGGTGTCGCCGCAGCGGCGTTTGCGTAGTGAATCGTCACGCGGCACTGGGCCGACCAAGGTAGGCAGTTGCCGTTGAGCGGCGGCGGTTCCGATAACCCCACCGCGCCACTACCGGTGCTATCAGTGCCATAGGGATAAGAGATGATCGGGTCGGTGGATCCTGCCGGGAGGGTCACGCCGGTCGTCCAGATGGGCGTGTAGCTCACATCCGTGCTCAGCACCTGTGAGCAGGTGGCGGCGCTCTGGGATTTGGCGGTCGCGCCGCAGGTCGATGCGGCGAGCGCACTTGCCATCGTATCGCCCGCAGCACTCGCCAGCACGGCCGGATTCGAGTTCGGAAACGCAGCGCCGGCGGCCGCAGCCCCGGCATATATTGCTGCGCTAAGGCCCGAGCGGCCGTGCGAGGGATGCGCGCTGGTCGGTGTGCCCGCGTGGCAGCCATTGCACGTCTTGGTCTCACCCGGCATCACCTGCAGCCAGCTCTCGTGGCGTGCCGTGTTGCGCCGCGCATCGGCGCCCACAATGTCGATCGTGAACGGTACGTTGGCGGGTACCTGGACCTGGACCGAGCCGTCCGGCTGGATCGGCGCATAGCCCAGGATCTCGCGCATGCCCATGCCCGCCGGGCCGAATGCGGAACCGTTTATCTTGCGCACCTTCTTGTCCGGTATCTCGACCGCCTTGACGATGCGAATGAACCGGTAGGGCCTTGCGTAGTAACTGGCCTGCGAAGGATCGGCGGTCGCGGCGATGCTCGGATTGGCGGTATCGAGCCCGTCGACATCGTAGATGCTGGTGATATTCAGCAAACCCACTTCCGCACCGGCGAGGTTCTGTTCGCTAGGGGTCGTCGGCATAAAATCCGGGATGAACGTCGGCGCCGGCGTCCGCGGCTGCATGATTACCGCGTCCAGGGTCATTAACTCAGTCTGCGCCGCGAGCACAGGATCGAGCGTGCTCTTGGCAAAATCATAGACCCACAGGGTGTACTGCGGAGGCGCGAGCATGACATTGGGGCCGCTGGTGTTGGCCGAGGTGCACACATTCGTTGCGGGCGGCGTCATCGTTGTATCCAGCACGAAGCACGGCGACCAGCTGACGACCATGCGGTTGGTGCCGTCATACAGCGGGTAAACGGACGCGAAGCGCCCGCCCAGCGAGGCAAGCTTTGGGTCCGTCGTGATGCCAAGCAAGGTCGCGCTCGCCTGGGCCGGGGCGCTCGCACCGGCGTCGGCGAGCACCGGCTGGTGGATCTCGACATAGTTGTCGGCATCGATCAGCAGCGCATCGCCGCCTAATTGCGTGCCGGTGAAGGGCCGGTCAATGCTCAACACCCGGCCGTCCGGTCGTTGTCGGGCGTTCAGAAACTGGATGACCGTGTTGTTCGTGCCGGCACTGTTGGCGCCGGTCGCATGGCTCATCGCGCCGTAGTAAAGCTCGAGCCCCGTGCCATCCGGGTTTACGCGATACAGGCTTATTTCGTCCTGCCCGTTGATCACTTCCCAGCGCGAGAACAGGACCTGGCCATTGTTCAGCACCGACGGGGAGAAGTCGTGGTTCGAGTTGAAGCTGATCTGGTGAATGCCGGTACCGTCCGCATTCATCACATGCAACAGGAAAATCGGCGACTGGCGATTATCGGTCTGCGCCGGATATTGCGGCCGACCCTCATCGAGCAGGATCGCCTGCGTCGCCGTCTGCCGGGTCGAGGCGAATACGATGCGGCCATCCGGCAGGTAATGAGGGCTGACGTCATGCCCAGCGGTGATGTCATCATTGGTTAGCTGCGTCACCGCTTTTGCGATCGCGTCATATTGGTAGATGTGCCAGTTCGGCTGCTTGGGATCGTCATTGGCGCGATTCGGGTCTAGCGGCAGGCGCAGCGCGAACGCGACCTTGGTTCCGTCCATCGAGACATCGAGGTCGCGCACGTCACCCATGCCCGTGGTGATGCCGGCGGTGACATTGACCTCGACTCCGGCGGCGCTCGCTTCGCTGCGCACGTAGAGGTCGCCGCCCGTGGTCGAGGTGATCAGGTCACGCACGTCAATATCCTTCATGGGATACGGACGCTTCACATAAGCCATCGGGAAATTTGTAGTGACGGCGATCAAGGTCTCGCCGCCTGCCACACCTGGCGCATGTCCACTTGCGGCACTGCTGCAACCGGTCTCTATCAGTAGCGGCAACAAAACAGGAATGAGAACTACCGCACACGTAGCGACTGCATGGCGCACCGATCGAGAAAAAAATATGTTCATAGCGGGCATTCCGATCGCGCCGATGACCTGTTCAACCATCATCTCGCGATATTTGCATACAATCTGTTAAGCGACTCACGGTACTGGCGCGGCATTTGCGATGAACTGCCGATCGTGGCAAAGCATATAGGCGCAGTAATTTGCGCCGTAATTGTCGCGAAAACACGACGTCAGGCCCTTGAGACAGTTCTGCAAGCTTGCACTGCCCCGTATATTGCGGTCGTCGAAATTCACATCAGTCGAGTGGACGGACAGATGAAGCAGAAATCGCCAACACGTCGGAGCATCGCGGTGACTACGAGGTCTGCACTGCTGGGTACGCTGGCCGCAAGCACACTGTGCCTGTGGCATGGCGGTGCCGGCGCGGCAGGCATCTCGAACGATCAGGCGCTGCGTATCTACAACCGCGTGGCAGGCATTCCTGCACCGGCGGCGAAGCTTACGCAAATGACCGCCGCAAGTGACCCGGTTGCGGCGGCGTTGATCGCCACGAATGATCCGTCTTTTTACAACAACACGGTGCGCAACCTGGCGGCGCCGTGGACCAATCGTGCGCAGACGGTGTTCGTCCCCCTGAATGATTACACCGCGACCGTCGTCGGCATGGTGCGCGATGACGTGCCATTCAATCAGCTGCTGAGCGCTGACCTCGTCTACGTCGCCAACTCGAGCCTAGGGCTGCCCGGCTACTCGCTCGGCAACAACGACATGTACCAGGCCATGGACGACAACAACGTCGATCTGAGCCAGGGCCTGGTATCGGCCAAGCAGTCCGCGGTCTCGGGGCTGCCGGGCGCAGCGATCGCCGGGGTCCTGTCGACCCGCGGTGCCACCAGCGCATTCTTTATCAACGGCACCAACCGCGCGATGTTCCGCTTTACGATGATGAATCACCTGTGCAGCGACCTGCAGACCATTATGGATACGACGCGCCCGCCAGACCGCATACGCCAGGATGTCACGCGCAGCCCGGGCGGTGACAGTAGCCTGTTCCTGAACAACTGTGTCGGCTGCCACAGCGGCATGGACCCGATGGCGCAGGCCTTCGCGTACTACAACTTCGACGAGACCACGATGGTGACGTCCTACACTCCGGGAAAGGTGCAACCGAAGTACTCGATCAACAATACCAACTTTCCGCAGGGCTTCGTTACGCCGGATGACAGCTGGTCGAATCGCTGGCGCAGCGGCCCGAATGCGGTCCTCGGCTGGAGCCCGGCGTTGCAGGGCAGCGGTAACGGGGCGAATTCACTGGGCGTGGAACTTGCCAGCAGCGCCGCATTCACGAGCTGCCAGGTGACCCGGGTCTTCAAGTACGTCTGCCTGCGGGCGCCGAGCACCCCGGCGGACAACTCGCAGGTCACGGCGATGATCGCCTCGTTCCAGGCGCACAACTACTCGCTGCGCCAGGTGTTCGCCGAGTCGGCTGCCTTTTGCATGGGGAACTGAGCATGACGGCTATCATTCGTGCGGGATTTACTGCTGCCATCGCGAGCCTTGCGCTTAGCGCCTGTGGCGGCGGCGGCGCGCCAACTACCGACACACCGACCTCGGCGCCAAGCAGTGGCGCCAGCTCCTACACCGGGCCTGCGCCCGCGACATCGGACGTGCAGGCGTTCGAGGTCAACTTCTGGAACAATGTTCGCAGCCAGAATCGCTGCGGCCAGTGCCATAACGCCACGACGCCCTCACAACTGCCCAACTTCGCGCGCAGCGACAACGTGAACCTCGCTTATGCGCAGGCCAATACGGTCGTGAATCTCGGCCAGCCGGCCACTTCGATCATCGTCAGCAAGGTCTCGGGCGGCCATAACTGCTGGCTCGCGGACCCGAACGCCTGCGGCCAGATCCTGACCACCTGGATCAGCAATTGGGCGAATGCTACCTCCGCGGGTGGCAAGGGCACGGTCATACAGCTGGTCGCGCCGCCGATCCAGACTGTCGGGCAAAGCCTGAACTTCCCGGCATCGCCGAA
Organism: Gammaproteobacteria bacterium; assembly: GCA_025355645.1. Taxonomy (GTDB): domain Bacteria; phylum Pseudomonadota; class Gammaproteobacteria; order Steroidobacterales; family Steroidobacteraceae; genus Bog-1198. Next base: position 55,784 of record JANXZG010000076.1, read on the forward strand.
CGATTTCGGTGCGACCGTTTATCCTTTGCTGACGCAATATTGCTCGCGCTGCCACTCACCGACCGCAGCGGTGCCACAGTCCCCGTACTTCGCCTCACCGGTACTGGCGCAGGCTTACCAGGCGGCGTTGCCGAAGATGGACCTGAACACGCCGACCAACTCGCGTTTTTATGAGCGCCTGGCCAACGAGAGCCATAATTGCTGGAGCAACTGCGCGAGCAACGCGGCCACCATGCTCGCCGCGATCCAGTCCTTTGCCGGCATGCTCACGCCCTCGAGCATCAACGGCTCGCTTGTGGTCAGCAAGGCGCTCTCCCTGCCGCAAGGCACGGTGGCGAGCGGCTCGAGTCGATTCGACGCCAACGTCATCGCCAAGTACGAATTTGAAACCGGCAACGGCTATACCGCCTACGACACCAGTGGCGTCGACCCGGCGGCGGACCTGACCATCACGGGCAACGTGACCTGGGCCGGCGGCTGGGGCATCAACGTGGGTGCAGGCGGCAAGGCAAAGGCCAATACTGCCGCGAGTTCCAAGCTCTACGACATGATCCAGGCGACCGGCGAGTTCACGATCGAAGCCTGGGTCGCACCGGCTCTGGTGGCGGTCGACAACTCCTATATGGTTAGTTACTCGGGCGGCGATGCTACGCGTAACTTCACGCTCGGCCAGACCAACCAGGACTACGACTTCATGCTACGCAGCTCGAATTCCGTGGGCCTGAATGGCATGCCGCAGGCGCAGACGCCGGATGCCGCGATGCTGCTGCAGGCGAGCTTGCAACATGTCGTCATGACCTATGACCCGGTCAACGGTCGCCAGGTCTATCTCGACGGGGTCAATACCGGCGTGGTCGATGCGCAGGCTGGCGGGGTGATTTCCAACTGGGACAGCACGTTCGCGCTGGTGCTCGGCAACGAAGTCTCCGGCGATCGATCCTGGCAAGGCCTGATCAAGTTCGTCGCGATCCACAACCGCGCACTGACCGCCGCACAGGCACTGCAGAACTACAATGCCGGCGTTGGCCAGCGTTACTTCATGCTGTTCGACGTGTCCGCCGTAACCGGATTGTCGCAGGCCTACGTGATGTTCACGGCTAGCCAGTTTGACAGCTCGAGCTACATGTTCTCCCAGCCTACCTTCATATCGCTCGATCCGACCGTCACGCCCGACAACATCAAGGTGCAGGGCATACGCATCGGCATCAACGGCACAATACCCGCCGTGGGCCAGGCGTATATCCCGCTGAACACCACTGTCAGTGCGAGCAACTACACCCCACAGGGCGAGGTATTGTCCAACATCGGTACCGTCATCGCCCTGCAGAATGGGCCGCTGACGGACCAGTTCTTCCTGACCTTCGATGTGCTGGGCGGATCGCAGGACATCGTCGTCGAACCCCCGCCGGCCGCGCCGCCGCCGCCACCGACGCTCGCTGCTGTATCGGATATCGGCATGCGCACCTTTGCGCAGGTCAACGCCACGATGTCGATGCTGACGGGCGTCCCGCTTTCCAATCCCGCGGTCAGTGCGACCTACTTGTCGGTACAGGAGCAGCTGCCGACCACGGCGGTGCTGGAGAGCTTCCTCGCCGCGAACCAGGTGGGAATCGCACAGCTGGCGGTCCAGTACTGCAACACGCTCGTGAACACGCCGTCGCTGGCGGCCCAGGTGTTCCCGGGCGTGACCTTCGGTCCCTCGCTGTTCGCTTCGCAGAACGGCATCAATTCGGTCACCGGCAACCTTGCCATCATGGTGCTCGGCAATGGCCAGTTCGCGAGCCAGCCGGCAGCCTCGACCGTGACGACCGAACTCGGCGCTCTGATCGGGATCCTGTGCAGCGGCAGTTCACCATGCACCAACACGCCGCGAGTGCTGGCGGTCACGGCCGCAGCCTGTGCCGCGGTATTGGGTAGTGCGGATATGGAGATTGATTAATGAGTAAGCATCCTAAGGATCCGGCCGCGAGCCCGCAACCGTATCGCCATCCTGACCACCCGCGCCCGCAAACACGGCGTGAATTTCTTGCGCAGGGATTCATTACAGGCTCCGCCACGGTGCTGGCGCCGGCGATGTTTGGCCTGTTCGCCTCGCCGCGCGATGCGCGCGCGCAGCTGGCATCCGACATCCAGACGGCCGTCACGGCCTGCGGCATCACGACCGGCGCAGGGCTCGTGCCCTTCATCTGCTTCGATCTCTCGGGGGGCGCCAATATCGCCGGCTCCAACGTGCTGGTGGGCGGGCCCAAGGGGCAGCTCGATTTTTTGACCGTCGCGGCCTACAACAAGCTCGGGCTGCCGGGCACGATGATCCCCAGCGCAAGCGCCAGCGGCACGCACGTCGATCCGACCTTTGGTCTGCGCTATCACTCCGACAGCGCGCACCTGCGCGGCATGAAGGCACGCACCGGCGCGCTGGCCATGGCCAACACCAACGGCACGGTCATACCGGCGCTCTCGCAGAACGATTCCAACGTCAATCCGCACAACCCGATGTATGGCATCTGGCAGGCCGGTGCGCGCGGCGCGCTGCTCGATCTGATCGGCACGGATAGCTCGGTCTCAGGTGGCAATTCGTTGGCGCCGATGACCATGGTCAATGCCCAGGCGCAACCGACCAAAGTATCCGGCTCGGCCGATGTCATTGGCCTGGTTAATACCGGTCAATTGAGCACATTGCTGCCAAACCCCTCGGACGTCACCAACGTCATGGAATCGATGAAGCGCATCAGCGATGCCAAGTACGGCAAAGTCATCGCCTACGCCGATCCGACCGCCGATGCCGCTGCGAAGCAGATTCCGACCTGCAGCTACACGAAATCCGCGTACCTCATCAACAAGTACAGCAGCCCCTCCTCGATCAATCCGGACCTTGATACGGATGTGGTCGGCCCGAGTGGTATCTTCAATGCGACCGAATACCAGTCAACCCGGGAATATCAGGCGACTGCCGCGGTCATGAAGACCGTGATTGATGGCGATGCGGCCGCGGGCACTGTCGAGCTCGGCGGATTTGACTATCATACCGGCGATCGTTCCACGGGCGAGGGCCGTGATTTCATCGCCGGCAACTGCATCGGCGCCTGTCTCGAGTACGCGGCCCGCAAGGGCAAACCGGTGATGATTTATGTATTCAGCGATGGCTCGCTCGCGAGCAGCGGCATGATCGACAATTCTCCCGGCGGCCGCGGCAAGGGCGTGTGGACGGCCGACAATTCCGACGTGGCTGCCACCTACTTCCTCGTCTTCAATCCCGCCGGCAAGCCTGTTCCGGCGCAGTCGAATGCCGAGATGAGCTTGCAGCTGGGCTATTTCGATCCGGATGGATCGGTCAACATCAACGGCAGCCCCGCCGCCAACAATGTCTTCAACCTTGTGCAGACGGTGGTGCTGAACTACATGGCGATCCATAGCGCCAATGCGTCGGCCAATTTTCCGACGCTTTACCCGGCGCCCAACCTCAACAACACGCTCGGCAGCGGCTCCGCACTCGACGCCCTGATTTCGTTCCAGCCACTTGCCGGGTTGGTCAACGGCAGAATCGTCGGTTAGCGCGCGCGGCGCGTTGACACTGCCAGCCGCAGTGTGCGATTTTGCATAATCTGGGCGAGACCGGGGTGACCGGAGTGATAGATGTGAATCCGCGCTGGCGCATCGGCGCGTCTTGGACCGGCTGCCTGAGCTTTGCGCTGGCGGTCGCCTCGATCTCCTGCGCACTGGCGGCGCCGCCAACCGGCATGCTGGGCCGCGAAGCCCCCGATTTCACGCTGAAAAGCACTCGCGGTGAGAACCTGCGCCTGTCCGAATTCCGCGGCCAGGTCGTGCTGGTTAATTTCTGGGCCCGCTGGGCTGGGGATTCCCGGCGCGAGATCCCGGCGCTTGAGCGCATCCACAGCACCTACGCACGCGCCGGGCTGATTGTGCTCGGTGTCTCCATTGAGGCAGACGCGCGGCGGGCTGGCGAGTTTGCGACATCCATGCACATCCCGTATCCCGTGTTGATCGATACTGACCCCGCACTCGGTCAGGAATATGTCATTCAGAAAATGCCAATGACTCTTCTTATAGACCGGGCCGGGATTGTTCGCTTTGTCCACGTCGGTTTCGAGAATGCCGACGAGGCCGTGTATCTCGAGCAGATACGCGCTTTGCTGCGTGAATAAACGATAGGTTAGTTATGAAGCTGCACAATCGAATTATTGCCAGGGTTTTATGCGCAGGGCTGCTTGCTTGCCTGTCGACTAGCGCACAGGCGCAGGCCACAGCGCCGGCACCGGCGTCCGCTGCACCGGTGGTGGCGCCGGCTGCGGATGATACGCGCACGCTGGATCAGGAAGTACAGGGCCTGAAGAAGGATGTCATCGACCTGAACAGGGATTTGTTCGTGCTGGAGGAGGAACTGCTCTTCCCAGCCAATACCCAGGTCGCCGTGTTCCTGTCGATGGATGTGGGCACATTCTTCACGCTCGATGCGGTCACCATCAAGATCGACAATAAAGAAGTGACCAACTATCTATATACCGCCAAAGAAGCAGACGCCTTGCTCAAGGGTGGCGTGCAGCGTGTCTATATCGGCAACCAGAAAGTAGGCAAGCACGAGCTGGTGGCCTTCTTCAATGGCAAGGGGCCGGGCGAACTCGATTACCGGCGTGGCTCGACGCTGACTTTTGAAAAGGGTGTCGGCGCCAAGTACCTTGAGCTGAAAATCTCGGACCGCGTCAGTAAGCATCAACCTGAGTTCATCGTCAAAGACTGGGAATGAGGCGTGCGAGCACTGACTGACACAGTCCGCGCATTCTGCGTTATGGGCGGGCTGGCCTTGGCCAGTGCGCCTTCGACTGCGGCGAACCTGAAACAGGACCCGAACTCACTGACCTCGCGTCCGGTCGAAGATTTGCACTACGGCGACGTGCTGTTCTATTACTTCCAGAACGACTACTTCGCCGCGATCACGCGCCTGCTCGCCGCGCAGCAACTGCAGCGGCTGCACCACTCGGAGGGCGAGGCGGAACTGCTGCTCGGCGGCCTTTACCTGTCGCTGGGGGAACACAACGAGGCGGGACGCATATTCGACGCGCTGCTGGCAAGCAATGCGCCGCTGGCTGTGCGCAACCGTGCCTGGTACTACCTCGGCAAGCTGTGGTACCAGCGTGGTTACCTGGACGAGTCCGAGCGGGCGTTGCGCAGGCTCTCCGGCGACGTTGATCCGCGCATCGATGCGCAGCGCTACATGCTGCTCTCGCAAGTCATGTTGCGTCAGGGACGGTATGACGATGCAATCATCGCGCTGCGCGCCTGGCACGGCGCGCCAGATTGGACCGCTTATGCGCAGTTCAACTTAGGAGTCGCGCTGGTGCGCACCGGCCGGCTCGATGACGCGATACCTTTCCTGGATTCGGTCGGACGCCTGACGAGCCGCAGCGAGGAGCTGCTCGCGCTGAAGGACAAAGCCAACCTCGCCCTGGGGTTCGCCTTGCTGCAAGGCCAGCGCGGCAAGCAGGCAAAACCCATTCTGCAACGCGTCCGGCTCGAGGGGCCCTCCTCGGACAAGGCCTTGCTCGGCGTCGGCTGGGCCGATGCGATGTCCGGCGAATACCAGCGCGCGTTGGTGCCGTGGCTTGAGCTGCGCAAGCGCAATCTGCTTGACGCGGCGGTGCAGGAGGCGTACCTGGCGGTCCCCTACGCCTTTGGCAAGCTCAAGGCCGACGGCCAGGCCGCCGAGTACTACACCTCGGCGATCGACTCGTTCGATATGGAGATGCAACGCATCGATGCCTCAGTCGCCGAAATCCGGGCCGGCCGGCTGCTTGATCGGCTGCTCGATGCCGATGCGCAAAAGAAGGTCAGCTGGGACTGGCAGCTGCAGAACCTGCCGAATGCGCCGGAGTCGCGCTACCTGTACGTGCTGCTCGCCTCGAACGAGTTCCAGGAAGGGCTGAAGAACTATCGTGAGCTCAATTATATGAGCCGCAACCTGCGGGACTGGCGTGACAGCCTGGTCGCCTTTGACCAGATCCTCGATACCAAGGACAAGGCGTACGCTCTGCGGCTGCCGAAGACCGATGCAATCATAGCGGGCACTGACCTTGGCGCGCTGAGTCGAAAGCGCGTGGAATTCGAGTCGCGCCTGAACGAGATCGAGAAGAGCCATGACGTCGCCGCCTTGGGCACGCCCGCGGAGCAGGCCACGTGGGCACACCTGCAAAGGGTCGAGAATTATTTGGCGGCGCATCCGGAGGCTGCGATGACGCCAGAGATGCGCGAGAAATTCCGCTTGATGAAGGGCGTGATGCTGTGGCGCCTGTCGGAGAGCTTCAAGGCACGATTGTGGAATGAGCGCAAAGCCGTGCGCGAGCTGGCCGGATCATTGCAGGAAACCCAGGCGCGCGCCGCCGCGGTTCGGCAGGCACGGCAAAACGTTCCGGTCGACACCGGCAGCAACGCGCAGCGGGTCACCTCGGTGCGCGAGCGCATGGATCTGCTGCAGGAGCGGCTCTCCGCCGTGGCCGTGCGCCAGAACCGTTATCTGCAGCAGCTCGCGGTGGATGAGCTGGAAGCACAAAAGCAGCGCATTGCGACCTATCAGGTGCAGGCGCGCTATGCGCTTGCCTCGATCTACGATCGCGCCGTCGACCAGCAGAACAAGCCGAAGGCGACACCATGAACTCCAGCGGCCCAAGCCCGCAGGTCGTGCTGCTCGCCGCGATGCTGGCATCCTCGCTCGCCAATGCATCGCAGCAGCCGGCGACGATCAAGGACCTCGATAGCCACCAGGTCGAGGTCAAGCCGGATCCGCCGCAAGGAGTTGACACGGCCAAAACGATGGAGAGCTATCGGCGTTTTCTCGACCTGAATGCGGGCGATGCAAGCTTGCGGGCCGAGGCGCTGCGCCGCCTCGGGGATCTGCATCTGGAGAGCGCTGAATCGGCGCGCATCGAAGCGGAACTCGCCAACAACGAGGCACTGCACGCCAATGAGGCGATCACGCTGTACACGGCGCTCCTAAAGGCCTATCCGAATTTCGAACGCAACGACTCGGTGCTCTACCAACTCGCGCGCGCCTATGAGACGAGCCTGCAGCCGGTGCCGGCGCTTGCGACACTCGACCGCCTGGTACAGGCCTATCCGGCGAGCCGCCTGGTTGATGAGGCGCAGTTTCGGCGAGGCGAACTGCTGTTTTCCGCAAAACAGTACCCGGCCGCGCAGCTCGCCTACGAAGCCGTGATCCACGCAGGCACGAACTCGCAGTTTTTTGTCCAGAGCGAGTACAAGCATGGCTGGGCGCTGTTCAAGCAAGGTGAGAACGAGCAGAGCCTGGCATCGTTTGGCGCGGTGCTCGATGCGCTGCTGGTCTCGAAGCGCGATGCGAATGCGCTGATCGAGGTCGAATCGCTGTCCCGCCCCAACCAGGAACTCGTCGAGGACACGCTGCGCGTGATGTCGATTACGTTCTCCTATGCCGACGGTCCGAAGACGCTGGATGCATTCCTCGCCAGCGGCAGGCCGCGCCCGTATGCCTATGTGCTATACGCGCGTCTAGGCGATCTGTACGCGGAAAAGGAACGATACACGGACGCTGCGGACAGCTATCGCGCGTTCGCGGCCCGCAACCGCAATCATGAAAAAGCGCCGCACCTGCAGATGCAGGCGATCGAGGCCTATTCGCGCGGCGGCTTCCCACAGCTGGTGCTGCAGGGCAAGCAGGAATTCGTGGAAGACTACTCGTTCGGCACGACTTACTGGCAAGGACGCGACCCCGATCACGAGACCAAGGTGGTTGCCGAGCTTAAGGCGAACCTGCATGATCTTGCGCAGCACTTCCACGCCGAAGCCCAGCGCAGCAAGTCGGTTGCCGATTACCAGGAGGCGGCCAAGTATTACCGCAGCTACCTGACTTCCTTCCCCAAGGATCCGGATGCTCCGGTCACCAATTACCTGCTGGCCGACACGCTGTTCGAGAGCCGCCAATACCTCGATGCCGCCAAGGAATACGAGCAGACGGCCTACGATTATGGCGGGCAGGGCAGGGCGGCAGATGCCGGTTATGCCGCGATCGTGGCCTACGGCAAGTATGAGGAGACGGCGAGCGCCGACGCGCGGGCCGAGGTGCACCGGCAAAGCGTCGACAGCTCGCTGAAATTTGCCACCTCCTTCCAGCAGCATCCGGAGAGCTCAACGGTGTTAATGCACGCGGCCAAGGATTTGTATTCCGCCGGGGATTACTTGCGGGCGCTCGCCGCCGCGCAGCAGCTGCTTGCCATGCGCCCCGCCGTCGATCCGATCAAGCAGCGCGTGGCGTGGACCGTGATTGCGAATGCGAACTTCGACCAGCACGAGTATGCCGGGGCGGAAAAAGCCTATACCAATGCCCAGGCTCTGATGTCAGGCAACGATCCGGAGCGCGCTGCCGTTGTCGAGCGCCTGGCCGCCTCGATCTACAAGCAAGGCGAGCAGAAGAACCAGGCCGGCGATTCGGCGGCGGCGGTCGAGGATTTTCTGCGCGTCGCGCAGCTCGCGCCGACGTCCAAGATCCGCGCCAATGCCGATTTCGATGCGGCGGCCCTGTTGATCTCGGCCAAGCAATGGGATCGGGCCATCGTGGTACTGGAAGGATTCCGGGCGAACTTTCCGCATAGCGAGCTGCAGCCCGAAGTCACGCGCAAGCTTGCAATCGTCTACAGCGAGGCGCACCGGCCGGCGCTGGCCGCGGCCGAGTTTGAGCAGATATCCCAGGCCCCGGGCGAGTCACCCGAGGTGCAGCGCGAAGCGACCGAACGGGCCGCTGCGCTGTATGAGGAAGCAGGCAACACGGCCAAGGCGCGCGCGATGCTAGAAGCCTTCGTGCGCAGATATCCGCAGCCGCTTGATCCTGCAATGCAGGCGCGCAACAAGCTGGCGGAAATGGCGGATAAAGCGCTCGACCAAAGCGCGCGCGATCACTGGTTGCGCGAGATTATCGCAGCCGATCGCTCAGCCGGCGCCGAACGCAACGATCGCAGCCGCCTGCTCGCGGGCAACGCGACGCTGACGCTCGCGATTCCGGCGCGCGAGGAGTTCCGGCGCATCAAGCTCGTGGCGCCGCTGAAAAAATCCCTGGTCGCCAAGCGCGCGGCGCTCGAAGCGGCGCTGAAGGCTTATGAACAGGCGGCCGACTACCAGGTGGCGGCCGTAACCACGGCGGCGACGTTCGAGAGTGCCGAGTTGTATCGTCAGCTTGGCAAGGATCTGATCGACTCACAGCGACCGAAGAATCTGTCGCGCGAAGAACTCGAGCAGTACGGCGTGCTGCTCGAGGAGCAGGCCTTCCCGTTCGAAGAGAAGGCGATCAAGCTGCATGAGGTCAATACGGCTCGCGCGGCTGACGGGGTTTACGATCAGTGGGTACAAAAAAGCTTTGCGGCGCTCGCACAACTGAACCCCGGCCGCTACGCCAAGGTCGAGCTCGAATCGGCGGGCGATAGCGCATCGGTAGCGATTCCCGATGCGCTGGCAGCCAACGCACAGGGGATCGCGCAGCGTAAGGCCGGCAAGTTTGCCGATGCCGAGGCGGCCTACCGACGCGCGCTCGAGGCGGACCCGAATTACGCACCGGCGCACCTGAACTTGGGCATTCTGTGCGACCTGTATCGGGGCCAGCCGCAAGATGCGTTGCCGCAGTTCGAGCAGTACGTGGCGCTCACCGGCGAGAACAAGCGCGTTAGCGGCTGGATTGCCGAGCTGCGCAAACGTTTGGGGGTGGCCGCGCCAGCGACCCCTGCCTCTGCGCCCGCCGTGCAGGCGCCACCCGTTGGCGCCTCGGAACCCGCCAGCACACCGCAACCCGCCCCAGCGCCCCCGAAGCCCAAGGAGTCTCCATGACAAGGCGAAGCATACCCAGCCGGTCTTCGTTGCTGCTGTGCACCATATGTGCGTATCCCGCTGCTGGGCAGGTCACTACCCCATCGGCAGTAGATGCTTCCAGAGCGTCACAGGCGCCCGCTGCAGCGGCAGCCCCGGCTGCTGCCTCGAAAGGGGCGCAAATCGAGGCAGGCGAACCCCGGGTGCGTAGTAAGGAGCTCACCAAGGGCGGCGCGCAGAGCTCCGATGACAAGCGCACCGATCGGGTCGAGCTCGATACCAGCACGATCACCGGGAATCGAGAATTACCCAAGGTTTTGTACATCGTACCCTGGAAGAAGTCGGATATCGGGGATCTCACGGGAAAGCCCATGAATAGCCTGCTGGATGAGGTTCTTGCGCCGGTGGATCGCGATGTTTTTCGCCGCGAAGTGACCTATTTCCACGCGGTAAATGCGCCGGCGGCGCAAAATCCCACCCCGCCGATGCCGCCGCCTCGTCAGGGTGAGAAGTAAGTCATGGCCGATTTTACAAAAACTGGTTGAAATGCCGTACAGGTTCTCAGGAGCGCGCAGATGAATTTCTTCAATACAGCAGTCAATTTCTTTAAAGACGGTGGGATGTTTCTATACCCACTGGCGTTGATCTTTGTGGTTGGCGTGGCGATCGCGATCGAGCGGTTCGTCTACCTGACCCGCGAGACAGCCCGCAACCGCAGTCTATGGGAATCCGTGGTGCCGCCGCTCGGGGCCGGTAACTTCAAGCAGGTCGCCGCGCTGACGCAGGCCTCCAACGCTTCGATCGCAACGATCCTGAACTATGGACTTGCGCGCATTGCGCACGCGAAGCGGCGCGACGATGTCGAGAAGGCGATGGATGAGAGCCTGCTCGAGGTCATTCCGCGCATCGAGAAGCGCACGCATTACCTGTCATCACTTGCGAACATCGGCCTTCTGATCGGTCTGCTCGGCACGATCACCGGCCTGATCGGCGCTTTCAGCGCGGTAGCTTCGGCAAACCCGGCCGAGAAAGCCAGCCTGCTGTCGCTTGCGATCTCGGTTGCGATGAACAATACCGCCTCAGGCCTAGGAGTCGCGATTACGCTGTTGCTCTCGCACATGTTCCTCGAGTCGAAGACCACCTCGCTGATCGACAGCCTGGAAATCGCGTCGCTGAAATTCCTGAATGCGATCGTCGAACGCCCGGCGCCCGCCGTCCCGTCCGCACCGGTGCAGCCGGCTGGCCCTGCTCATTCGGTCGCACAGGCTCGCAGCGCCAAGTAGACGGCCATGAAGTCCAAGTCCATGGGCCGGGTCCGGCGCAATCACGCCCGCTATCATCAGGGGCGTGACGACCTGAACATCGTGCCGATGATCGACATGATGGTGATCCTGGTGTTCTTCCTGATCTTTACCGCGGTATTCTCGAAGACGAATATCCTGGAATTGAACCTGCCGTCCAACAACCAGGCGGTACCTGAGCTGCCGAAGGGCCTGAAGCTCGAGATCATCGTGCATCCGGGCGACATCGTGATCAATGACCGCAATTCCGGTCCGCTGAAGATGCTTACGAACATCCCCGCCGGATATGACATCGACGGGTTGTCGCTGTTCATGCGCAACGTCAAGTCGCAGTTTCCCGATATGACCGACGCGACCGTCTTGCTGGGCCCCGATGTGCCCTACGACGTGCTGGTGCAAGTCATGGACACCGTGCGCGTCTACCAGCTGCCGGTTTTGCCGTTCTCCAAAGCCGAGCTGTTTCCCGACATCGCAGTGGGGGACGCGCCGACATGACCCCGTTTCGCATCCGCCGGCATCGCAAGCGCCGCCATGGCGCCAGTCACTTTGCCTTGATCCCGTTTATCGACATGATGACGATCCTGGTGGTATTCCTGCTCGCGCACACGGCCGATACCGATATCCTGCCGAACTCGAAGAACATCTCGATCCCGCAGTCGAACTCCGAACGTAAGCCGCGCGCGGCCGTAGTCGTTATGATCACAAAAGACACGCTGTTCGTCGATGGGCAACCGGTCGGCCTGCTGGCGCAGCTGACTGCGGGCCCGGATCCCATTATCGGCCCCCTGAAGCAGGCGCTGCTTGCGCAAAGCGATACGATCCTGAACACGGCGCAAAAAACCGACGTCTCGAAACGCGAGGTCACGATCATGGGCGACAAGGGCACGCCTTACAGCGTGCTCAAGAAAATCATGTTCACCTGCAGCGATGCCGATTACGGCAAGGTCTCGCTTGCGGTCGTCGAACGCGAGCGGGCAGCGACCTGACATGCAGGCCGGCAGCACCACCGCAGGCTTTATGCCCGGCATGCCGGCGCCCTTTTACCGGCGCTTCGACCTGCCGTGGTCGCCCAGCGAGGAGATGGACCAGCGCTTTCGCAAGATCCTGCGCGCGCTGGTCATCGCATTTGCGATCCTTGCGATCGTCGTTCCGTTCCTGCCCTCGCACAAGGCAGCGCAGAACACTGATTCGCTGCCGGAGCGCGTGGTCAAGCTCGTCATGGAACCTCCTCCTCCTCCTCCGCCCCCGCCGAAGGTTGAGCCAAAGCCGCTGGAAAAAGTGCCGGTCACGCCGACGCCCGTGAAACCGGTCGATCCGCGCGCCAAGGCGCAGAAGAGCGGACTGCTTGCGAATATTGATGAACTTGCGGCCTTGCGTGACCAGAACAATCTCGACAAGTTCGCGAAGAACCAGATCAAGACCGACAATCCCGGTGATGTAGCTACAGTCCAGCGCTCGATACTGACATCGAAAGCTGGCGGTACGAGCGGCGGCATTACCACTTCTGCGCTCAGCAGCGGCCTTGCGGCCGGATCCGGATCGCTGAACGGCTTCCACACCGGGCAGGTCAAGGATCCGACACTCGCGACCGGCGTCGGCGGCCCAACGCGGGCAGGGGGCAGCGGTAAGGGATCGCGCGCGGCGGACGAGGTCGCGTTGGTCTTCGACAAGAACAAGGGCGCGATCTATGCGCTGTATACACGCGCGCTGCGCGATAATCCCGCCATGCAAGGCAAGGTCGTGGTAGAAATCACGATTGCGCCGAGCGGCGATGTCACGGCAGTCAAAATGATTTCTAGTGAATTGAGTGACCCTGAATTCGAAGCCAAGCTTCTTGCGCGTATTCGCCTGTTCAAGTTCGAGGCGAAGGACGTGGCTCCCTTGACCACCACCAAACCGATCGACTTTTTCCCAGCCTAATGAACATACAATCCGAAATCGAATTCTTCAGCGAGCTTGGCATGATCGACAAAGCCCGCTTCATGCTGACCGTTACCGCCGAGATCGCCGAGGAGGCGAAGGTCGGTGCCGCCGGCGGGGAGCTGTCGCGCTTCAAGTTCACGAACGAGATCACGCAGCGTCTGGCGCGCTACGCGAACCAGGTCATCAGCGAGGATGCGTCACGACCGCAGGATGATGTAATCATCCGCATGCTCTTGAGCCCGCGCCTGGACAAGCAAGCGGAACGCATTGTGCACAACGCCTATTCGCGTGTGCTGAACAGTTTCGAGACCTTCGACACGACCGTGTTGCTGAACGCCCGCTAACACTCGGGGACATTGACGGCGAGGCCTCCCTGCGAGGTCTCCTTGTAGATCGTCGACATATCGATGCCCGTCTGGCGCATCGTCGCGATTACCTGGTCGAGTGACACCTTATGCGATCCATCGCCGCGCAGCGCGAGGCGCGCGGCATTGATGGCCTTGACCGAACCCATGGCATTGCGCTCGATGCAGGGGATCTGCACGAGGCCAGCGACTGGGTCGCAGGTCAGGCCGAGGTTGTGCTCCATGCCGATTTCCGCCGCGTTTTCAATCTGCTCGTTGCTGCCGTGCATCGCCGAGACCAGCCCCGCCGCGGCCATCGAGCAGGCGACACCGACTTCACCCTGGCAGCCCATCTCGGCACCGGATATCGACGCGTTCTGCTTGTAGAGCATGCCGATCGCCCCGGCGGTCAGCAGGAAGCGGGTAATTCCCTCCTCATCGGCGCCGCTTTCGAAGCGCCGGTAGTAGTGCAGTACCGCCGGCACGATCCCGGCTGCGCCGTTGGTTGGCGCAGTCACCACCTGGCCGCCCGCGGCGTTCTCCTCGTTCACGGCGAGCGCGAACGCATTGACCCAGTCAATCGCATGCATGGGATTGGCAGGGTCGCCGCTCAGCAGCTGGCGGGACAACTTGGGGGCGCGGCGGCGAACGCCGAGCACTCCCGGCAGCAGGCCCTGTGCCTCGAAGCCGCGGTTCACGCAGGCCTGCATGACCTGCCAGATGCGCGCAAGACCCGCGCGCACTTCGATATCGCTGTACCAGGCGCGCTCGCGCGCAAACATCAGTTCATGGATCTCCAATCCCTTCGCGCGGGCGATCTCGAGCAGCTGGTCGCCGCAGTTGAACTGGAAAGGTGCAGGCGCACGCGCATCAACGCTGTCTGCGCTGTCCCCGGCGCGGGTCACAAAGCCGCCGCCGATGCTGTAGTACTCCTCGCGCGCGAGCACCTGCAGGCTCGCATCGTGTGCGGTGAAGCGCATGCCGTTGGAATGGCCCGGCAGGACCTGGTCGGAGTGATATAGAAGGTTCAGCGGCTCATCGAAGCCAATCTCGTGCACGCCACCGAGGCAGATCCGCCCGGAGCTGCGGATGCGCTGCAAGCTGGGCTCGATCACGGCCGGATCGATCGAATCCGGACTCTGACCTTCGAGCCCCAGCAATATCGCCCGATCGGTGCAATGGCCGCGGCCGGTCAGCGCGAGCGACCCGTACAGCTGCACCGATACCTGCGTGCATCGCTCGAGCAGGCCGCGCTCGCCAAGGAGTTTGACGAAACTTCGCGCCGCATTCATGGGCCCCATCGTGTGTGAGCTCGACGGTCCGATGCCGATTTTAAATATATCAAACACACTCAAATTCATAGATAAAGGCCCGGACGTGCACCAAAACTCAATTCGCGTCATGATACCCGGGTGCAATGCCGAATGCCGCTCATAAGGAGACCACCGATGAGAAACGTTTATCAGATTTTTGCCGCCGCCTGCCTGTATGCATGCTCATTGGCGGCGAGCGCCGCTCCTGCCGCGCCGATCCCGGATTTTGTCAGTGCAGCCGTCGCGGACAGTGCGCGACCCATGACCGACAAGGCGCGCGATGCGAATCGCCTGCCAGCGGAAACGATCAGCTTTGCTGGGATCAAGCCAGGCGATATCGTGGGCGAGTTGTTTCCGGGTGGTGGCTACTACACGCGCATCTTGACCAAGGTCGTCGGGGCGCAGGGTCACGTCTATGCGTTCGCGCCGCCACTGCCGCCGGATGCGCCGGCTGACATGCAGGATTTTTCCGCGCGCGTAAAGGCGATTGCCGCCGAGCCGGGATTTGGCGGCCTTACCGTCGTGTCGCAACCCTTCACGAACGTGACCTTCCCGGTACCGCTCGATCTGATATGGACCTCGCAGAACTATCACGATTTTCATAACAGCGCCAAGGTCGATGTCAGTGTGCTGAACAAGCAGATCTTCGATGCACTGAAGCCGGGCGGGGTTTATTTCATCGTGGATCATGCCGCGGCTAAGGGTGCAGACCTGTCGGTGACCAACACGCTGCACCGCATCGATGCGGATACCGTCAAGCAGGAAGTCGTCGCGGCAGGATTCAAGTTTGATGGGAGCAGCAAACTGCTTGCCCGAGACTCCGATCCGCATACTTCGCCGGTATTCGATCCATCGGTGCGCGGCAAGACGGATCAGTTCATCCTGAAGTTCCGTAAGCCTAAAACAAAGGCGAAATAGGCAGAACCTTGGCGCCGGATTCCTGTCAACCTCCTACGTGGTTAGTGCGTTGATCATGTAAGAGTTCAGGAGTCCTGCGTCTATGATTCGTGTATTGTCAAAGATGGCCGTTCCATTCGGTGCCTGGCTCGTGCTGAGCGCTTGTGTCGTTCAACCACCCGTGCGCACGGTCGCCGTGGCAGCGCCGCCCATGCCGCGCATGTTCGTGTATCCGGCGCAAGGACAGAGCGAGGAGCAGCTCGAGCGCGACCGCTTCGAATGCCACAGCTGGGCGGTGCAGCAATCCGGTTTTGACCCGAGCCGCGCGAATGCACAAGCCTACGGAAACGTTGTTGTGGCCCCGCCTCCGGGCGCCGCTACCGCCACCGGTACAATCGGCGGCGCGATATTGGGATCGATCTTGGCGGGTCCGCGCGATTCCGGATTTGGCCTGCTGTTCGGCGCCGCAACCGGCGCGATCGTAGGCTCTGCAGTCGATGCGAACAACCAGGCGCAGGTGGCGCAAGCGCAGCGCCAGGCGTACCAGCAAGCGGCTGCCGACCGTACGCAGGTCCAAGCCTATCGGCGCGCAGTCAGCGCTTGCCTAGGGGCCCGCGGTTATACGGTCGGGTAGAAGCCGCAGGCCGGCTTTGCGCTACTGCCGAGCGCATTGCCGTTGCTTTATCGTTTAGGCCTAGCGCACGCGCTGCGGATGCGTGTAGATATTGCAGTGCTGCTCACGCAGGAATCCTGCCAGGGTAAGTCCTGCAACGTTGGCAAGATTTACCGCGAGACTTGAGGGTGCACCGATCGCGGCAAGCACCGCGACCCCCGCCCTCAGCGCCTTTTGCACCAGCTCGAAACTCGCGCGGCCACTGAGCAGCACAATGCGATCTGACAGCGGCAGGCGTCCCTGCAATAGGTTCTCACCCACAAGCTTGTCGAACGCATTGTGGCGCCCAACATCCTCGGCGATCCCGAGCAGCGTGCCGCTATTGTCGAAAAGTCCCGCTGCGTGGATACCGCCGGTATCCGAAAAACGCGCTTGCGCCGCGCGCATGCGTTGCGGCAGGGTCAGCAGTACGGCGAGCTCGACCGAGGAGGTCGCGACGATCCGCGTGGCCGCGGCCCTGGCGATCGCCGCATCCAAGCTGGTCGTGCCGCAAACGCCGCAGCTCGAGCCGGCCGAGAAGCGGCGCGCGGGTGCATCGAATTCCATGGCGACCGCAGGATCCAGCCGGACATTGACGACATTCGGCCGGCGGGTGCTCGATTCGATCGCGATGATATCCGCGGCACGATTCACGATGCCCTCCCCGAAAAGGAGTCCCGCCGCCAGGACTCCATCATCGCCGGGCGTGCGCATGGTGCCACCGAACGACACCGCCTCGCCTCCTAAGGCCGGGTGGTGTAACTGAAATTCGAGCGGCGCTTCTACGACGATTCGATCGTCGCGTTCCACCCGATCGCCGACGCGGGCACGAACCATGCGTACGTCAACGGTGCCACCAGTGGCGGTCGGGGAGGGCTCAGTCACAGGGCCTCAAGTTTTGCTCAAATTGCCCGGCAATGATACCGTTCCCCGCAGTTGGCCCATCTATCCGAGGATACAAATATGTCGAAAACCACCGATCTGAAAGCGCGCCAGAGCGCGGCAGTGCCCGCAGGGGTCGGCTCGAAGGGAATCTTCGTGACCAAGGCTGAAAATTCAGAGCTTTGGGATGTGGATGGGCGTCGGTTCATTGACTTTGCCGCGGGTATTGCGGTCGTCAATACCGGGCATCGGCATCCGCGCGTGATGCAGGCCGTCGCGCGGCAGTGCGAGCAGTTCGCGCACACCTGCTTTCATGTCGCCTCGTACGAATCCTATATTGCACTCGCGGAACGGCTCAATGCGATGGCACCTGGGGATTTTCCAAAGAAGACAATCTTCTTGAACTCTGGCGCAGAAGCTATTGAAAACGCTATTAAAATATCGAGGATATACACCAAGCGCCCGGCCGTCATTGCCTTCGCCGGCGCCTTCCACGGGCGCACGCTGTTGACGATGGGGCTGACTGGAAAAGTCATGCCGTACAAGCGCGGCTTCGGGCCGTTCCCGGCGGATATCTACCACGCGGAATTTCCGAATGCCTATCGCGGCGTGTCGAGCGAGGATGCACTCGCGAATCTCGACCAACTGTTCCATGCGGACGTCGATCCGAAGTCCGTGGCCGCAATCATTGTCGAGCCGGTGCAAGGCGAGGGCGGCTTCAACGTCGCCCCGGTCGAGTTCGTGCGTGCTCTGCGGCGCATCTGCGACGAGCATGGCATCGTGATGATTGCCGACGAAATACAGACCGGCATCGCGCGCACTGGCAAGATGTTTGCGGTTGAACATACCGGCGAGGTGCCGGATCTGATCACGGTCGCGAAGGGCCTCGGGGGCGGTCTGCCGCTATCCGGCGTCATCGGCCGCGCCACGATCATGGATGCGGCGCATGCCGGCGGCCTCGGTGGCACCTACGGCGGAAATCCCCTGAGCTTAGCCGCCGCGCATGCCGTGCTCGATGTGATCGAAACCGAAGGACTGTTCGCGCGCGCCTTGAAAGTCGGCGCGGCCATGCGCGCAAGGCTGGATGCGCTGGCCACAAAATTGCCCTGCATCGGCGAGGTGCGCGGCGTCGGCGCGATGATCGCGTTTGAACTCGTGAAGGACCCGCAGACCAAGGAGCCGGATGCGGCGCTGACCGCCTCGATCCTCGCGCATGCCGAAAAGCGCGGCCTGATCCTGTTGTCCTGCGGCGTGAACGCCAACGTCGTGCGGCTGTTATCGCCGTTGACGATCCAGGATAACGTGCTCGAGGAAGGCCTGAATATCCTGGCCGACTCGGTGCACGCGGCCTGTGGTATTGCTACCGGGGCACGCGCGGTCGCGTAAGGGTTCCGCCCGCTACTTCTTGAACGTCGCCGTGATGCCGATCGTGCGCGGGCGGAATGTGAAGTCATTTTCCTGCGGCGGCAATGGGCCGCCGGGCCGGAAGCTGTCGTTCTGCACCAGTGAGTAGTTCAGCACCGTGTGCGAATCGAACAGGTTGTCGATGAACGCAGAGATCTGCCAGTTGCCGATCTTGACGCCACTGCGCAACGAGACGAAGCTCGTCGCCGGCAGCGCATAGGAGAACGGGTTGTACTGCAGGCTGTTTGGGTCCTGCACTGGCGTTAACCACGAATTGCGACTGGTATATTCCCAGTCCACGCGCACAAAAGCCTCATGATCCCCTGCCTGAAAGTCGAGCTGCGGGCCGACTGCGATCGTCCACGGCGCAGTCGTGCCGGGGCTGTAGTTGATTGCGGCCTCCCCCGAAATGGCGTCCCCTGCGAGCGCGAGATTGTTCAGCGAGCTCTTGCTGAACTTGGCGTCCGTATATCCGACGGATGCCTCCATCGACACGCCACCGCCGAGAATTGCATTGGCCTGGAAGTCAAAGCCCTTGGCGACCGCAGTGCCCAGGTTGTCAGTGAACTGCAGCCCGCAATTGCCCGCGACATAGACATTTTGCTGAATGCCGTTCCATTGGATGTAGTAAACGCTTGAGGCGATTTTCAGGCGATCATTGAAATTATTCTTCGCGCCGATCTCATAGCTTTGTGTCGTGTCCGAGTTGTAGGTCTGAGGAGACTGTCCGCTCGGGAAGCCGTCCTGCACAAGGCCCGGACCGCAGAACAGCGGCGGCAGTGGTGGATTGTAGCCACCGGGCCGAAAACCCTTGGCATAGGTCGCGTAGAACAGGTTGCGATCATCCAGCTGATAGTTCAGCCCAAGTTTAGGCGTGAATGCCGTCTCATGCTCGGTGCCGCCTGCTTGGCTCGGACCGTAATCCTCGTAGCCGTTGGCATAATGATCCAGCGAGAAGCTGAGTTTCGCGTACCGCCCGCCTGCAGTAAGCGACAGCTGGTCGGTAAACTTGTAGGTCAGTTCGCCGAACCCGGCGATCTGGTGGTCATAGCTCTTGTTGCGGTTGTAGTAGATATCGCAGTTCGGCACCGGCGCAGAAGCCGGCTGGGGCGTACTGCCGGGCGCGCCTGTACAACTGTAGAAAGTGCCAAAGAGCGTATTGCCGATATTGGCGGGCAGGCTCGTGCCAACGCCGTACTGGGAGTCGAAAATCGGTCCGCCGTACAATGCTGAGAGGAACTGGTTGAATCCCGGAGCATTGAGCTGTTCGATGGATTCTTCGTTGGCGACTTGCATGAACAGCCCCGCCGTCCAGCGGATCTTGCCCTCGTCGTTAGATTGCACGCGGAATTCCTGCGTCAATGAGCGCTGCTGGTTATTGATCGTGTTCGGCGTCGCGAAGTTCGTGAATCCGGCCGGCAGGTGGATGCCCTTCGAGTTGATCAGCGGATACCAGGAGCAGGGTTGCGTCGGCGTTGTCGAGGCTGTACCGCAACCTAACGCAGGCGCACCGTCATAAAGCGCGCCCGGCCAGCCCAAGGCTTGGATAAAGGCGAGGTCATACACCGTGCCTTCATAGGAATCCTGTTCGTCGCGATGGTAATACGAGGTGTTCGAGATAAATGTGACATGCGGCGAGTCGATCTGGATCTTCAGAGCCGGCAGGTAGTACTGATCCGGAATTGGAATCCTCTCCGGCGACGCATCGTGAAAATCCCTGCTAGCCGGATTGGAGTAGCCCGTCCAGAAGGTCGATATATCGTGCTGCTGTTTGTTCTGATAGGCGATGCTCGGCGTGATCTTGATATTGTCCGCCGGTTGCCATAGGAAGGCGAGGCGCAGTGCCGCCGTGCGCGCATAGTTGGCATTCTTCTCGTTCACGGCGCCGGTGATGTCGTCGACGCGGTCGATCCAGCCGCCGTCGGTGCGAAACCATACGCTCGCGCGCACGCCGAGCACGCCATCGATCAGCGGCGTTCCATGCGCGATGCCCGCTTCATAGGAAGGTGCGCCGCCCCGGGTGAAGGACAGCTCGGTGCGCGCATAAGTGGAATCGGTCGTGGTATTCGGCTGCGTCATGATGTAGCGCACCGTGCCGCCTTCGGAGCCGGCGCCGAACAGCGTGCCCTGCGGCCCGCGCAGCACCTCGACCCGGTCGAGGTCAAATGTCTTTGGCAGCGTATCGTCCGGGTTGAAGCCGAGCGCGCGCATCTGGATCGGAGTGTCATCAATATAGATGCCGGTCGTGCCGGCGCCCCCGGATGAGGAGATGCCCCGAATGGAAATCGCATTGGTGCCGGAGGTGTCAAACGCTACGCCGGGCGTGAAGCGAACCATCTCGGAGAAGTCGCGGATGCCCTTCTGGTCAAGATCGTTCTGCGAGAGCGCGGTGATGCTGATTGGCACCTTGCTGATGCTCTCTTCGCGGCGCGTCGCGGTGACGACGATCTCCTCGAGGCTTCCCGGGCCTGCCGAGATGGCATCATCCGGTCTGTCGGCGGCGCTCACTCCGGCTGAAGTACCGGCCAGTATCGCGAGGAAAGTGGCGGCGGCCAGGCGCCGCGGGCTGCGGATCAGTGTGGACATCGACACTCCCCGGGCGTTATATAACGAATATAATAAAAACCTATATGGGACGATAACACCAGCCCAAATTCATTGCAAATTAAGGGCAAAAGTGTGGTTTTTTGCCTTATATGGCGATATAAGCGGAGCGCGCCAGCGGCGTGGGCGATACGGCGAGCCATGCGCCTGGCCCGCACAAATGCGCGACCGGCGATCCTGAATGATCGCTCGGGCGCGCGTCGATGGCCATCGCCTAGTTAAGCCCCGGCTACTTGCTGCGGTAAGTGAATGTCACGCCGAAGGTGCGCGGCCGGAAAGTGAAGTCGCGCTGAAGCCGGCTGTAGTACTGATTGCCCGGCGCATTAGGCACTGGGAAGGCATTTGCGTTCGGATTGATGGACCATTCGTACGCCGTGACCGTATGGGTGTCGGTCAAGTTGTCGATGAATCCAGCGACCTGCCATTTGCCAAGTGTCGTGCCGGCCCGGAGCGAGGCGAAATTCGTTGATGACAGCGTGTAATTGGCCGAATCGAACTGCAAGGTGCTCGGGTCCTGGCCCGGCGAGGCCCATTTCGCGCGTCCCTGGTATTCGTCATCGACGCGCGCGAACCAGTCCAGGTTGCCAATCTGCAATCGGTATT
Organism: Gammaproteobacteria bacterium; assembly: GCA_025355645.1. GTDB lineage: Bacteria > Pseudomonadota > Gammaproteobacteria > Steroidobacterales > Steroidobacteraceae > Bog-1198. The sequence continues at coordinate 77,544 of JANXZG010000076.1, forward strand.
CAAGCCCGAGCGTGAAGGTAAACGGCGGGGCAGGCTGGCCACTCTGGCCGGTGATGGCATCGCCTGCGGTAACAACCGGGCCGGTGTTCGAGGAGGCCGACAGCTGCGCGGTCTTGGTGTAGCGCGCATCGGTGTAGCCCGTGGCGATCTCGGCGGTGAAGCTGTCAGTCAATGCGATATCGGCCTGCACATCGAAACCCTTGGCGGTTGCCTGGCCCAGGTTGTCGATGAAGCTGATTGCGCAGATCGGCGGCACGACGGTCTGCTGGATGTTGTTCCAGCGGATGTAGTAAATGCTGCTGGCGATCTTGACCCGGTTGTCAAAATTATTCTTCGAACCCACCTCGAAGCTGTCGACGGTGTCCGAATTGAACGTGGCAGGCGATGAAGTGATGCCGAAATTCGCGAAGTCCTGTGCGCAGGCAGCCTGCGGGACCGGATTGTTCGCGCCGCCCGGACGGAAG
>JANXZG010000103.1 GCA_025355645.1 Gammaproteobacteria bacterium
AAATCGGGTAGAGCAACGCGCTGTGAGGGTGACCTTTCCCAACGGCGCCCGCATTCGGGTATTGCATCCGCTGGATGTGCTCGAGAGCCGGCTCCGGAATTTACTGATACTGCGATCACAACAAATTGCCGCTCGCGTAGCGCAAGCGGGCCTCGCGATTTCAGTAACCGCGAGCTACCTCAGGTCACTCATCGCGGAAGGTACGGAGATTCGGGTTATCCATGACGCGGTTGAACGCATCGCCAAGATTGCTCTGAATAAGCGCCTTGCCGAGGTTTGCGTGCAGCATGACCTTGATCCGTTGCATGCAGTTCCGTCGGCGAGCTTACCTGGAGATGATTTTAAATCCAGACGCTGGCAACAAATCTTGAAGCTGGAAGCCGAACAGAAGAGGAAAATACTGGCTCGGGCGGAGCGTAAGCGCTAGGGGCATCGGGTTTGGGCGGAATTTCCGTAATTTAACATAATATACATTATGCGAAGTATCACAATAACCGCCGTTGGCGAATCAATGACCTAGGTTCCTGCGTACTTCCACTTTGCCATTCGCACGCCGGCGCGTCAGTCCGGTCCCTTCTTCGGGGATTGGCACGTGGCGATATGGCAATGCTAATATTTCGCAACGCGTGCAGTGTTTGCGCGCTATCTGCGAAGATCGAACGACGCGGTACGCGATCCGCGGCTGGGTTCCGGGACCCAAGGCGACGGCTTTTAGAGGTGGGCCCCCCTCGGCGCAGGTCTGGTTGTTATGCGGTTTCCGGCCGCAGTCCTTTATAGGACCAGCCATGCCGTTGCCAATCAGTCGCCTCAATCCGTTCTATGGATATCCCGCCGAGACCATTGCGCACTGGTGCGCAGTCTCGATTGCCACTGCCCAGCTATACAAAGCGGGAAAACGTAAACCCTCCGTCCAAGCCCTGCGCCTTTTTGCCCTCTATCAGGAAAACCGGGTATTGACCAATGAGTGGGAGGGCTGGCGGGTCATCGGCAATTCCTTATATGACCCCGCGGGAAATGCCTTTAAGGCTTCACGATTAGAAGGCTACCAAATGATCCTGCAATGGGTCTCTGCGGTAGCAGCCATATATCCGGACACCAAGGCGCAATACTACGAGGTGCTCAGACGTAGCGAGCTGTCCGGGCCTAGGACGCCAATTCCCGCGCTGAGGGTGATCCAGGAGGGCGGCAGCGAGGTTAACGCGCGAGGGCGCCGTAGGCGCCCTGCCCTGCGTCAACCGTCTGCCCTACTCCGGCTACCACTGATTCGCGAACATGCGGTGCCAATCGAATGACTACCACGCAAGTCGGAGGCATCGCGGCTGATCCCTTGACGACCGGCATAGGGGTAAACGTTGCCGCGTCAAATGGCGCTAACGCCAATTCTTCTGGGCTTGTCTCTTTAGCAACAAAGGACACGTGTATAGCGCTCGACGCAACCCGACGTCGCTTGTCGCGTATGCGGCGGGGAGTCGTCAATGCTGCGGCGCTCGCTCAGGCGGAGATGCAGTCCAACGGCCATCGGTATCGAGCCGCGTTCGTTACTGTCACCTATCGGCCCGATCAACGATGGGACGCTGGTGATATTCGGTACTTGGTCAAACATTATCGTCAGTGGGGTCTACGTCGGGGTGTGCGCTTGCCTATCGTGTGGGTGGCGGAAACCCACGGCGGCGGCGGTCCCAACCACGGGCAGATTCACTATCACCTCGTTATCTTTGTCCCTCGCGGACTCACTCCACCAATGCCTGACAAGCAGGGCTGGTGGCGCAAGGGTTGTTCCAACTGCAAATGGGCCCATAGTCCGGTTGGGTACCTGGCTAAATACGCCTCAAAAGGATTGCTGGGGCCGCGCCTGCCGGTGGGTGCTCGTCTTTGGGGTATTAGCGGGTTGTCCATGACGGTCCGAACGCGCCTCGCCTTCGCACTTGCGCCCATGTGGCTCCAGAAATTTTCCTCGCCCGGCGACACGCTGAGAAAGATTGCAGACGGATGGTGGCGCAATTGCACAACGAGTTGGGAGTATCGGAGCCCGTGGGAATTTGGATGGGGGCTTGAAGGGCCTCAAGTGCTTTGGCGAGGATGGACGGAATATGATGTGGAGTACAATCCGGCGTATTCTTAGAATTCGCACACCTAACTACGGGAGTCTGCCGTGGCAGTTTACACTTCCGTTGCTCCATATCACGACGCTTTCGTCGTATAACTTCTAGTTAGGCGAAGGGCAAATGTACACGGTCAATTACGCGTCCCGAAGAAGTGAAATCTGGCGCTGGTATTGGCGCGCCTGGAAGCGTCCCGCAGGCCTTTGGCGGTTTCACGTGATGTTCGGTCTGCTCTTTGCATTCTTTTTCACAGTACTGCTTGCGCCGGGGGCATTTCGCTTGGGTTATTTCCTGATGGTCGCTGTCATCGGCACTCTTGCCTGCGTCGTTTTCCTCCCGTTGTGGCCGCAGCTTCGCTTCAAGCCCGCACTTAGAACGCTGACTATCAATGCTGAGGGCCTTGTGACCGCTGTTGGTTCCGTCTCGGGGTCACGTTCATGGAAAGATATACGCTCGATTGAAGAATTTGACGGGGCAATCGTTATTACCGGCAACAATAAGAACGCATTTGTTGTACCAGAACGCGCATTCCAGAATACTAGTGAACGCGAACAATTTTTCGAGGCGGCGCGCCAATGGCATAGCGCCACGGTCGCCTAACAAACGGTTCGAGCGATCGCGAGGGCCAGCATCTTCGGTGAGCGAAGGAGAGGGTGGATGATTGCGATAAACCGGCTTCGTCGGTCGTCGGCGCGAACCCGCGTCGCTCAACCTCATCGTTAGACGAAATGTCACGCCACGGCGCAGCGCTCATCCGAACCGCTGGTATTTTTGCGGGCCTCGCGACGTCGGTTACGATACTGGCCGGCGCTTCGAGCACATCTATCCTCGATTCCTTTCGAGACGCTTTTGCGGCCGCCCGCTCATTGCCCCTTGGAAGCCGGCCATCACCGCCGGCGCTAGAACCGGCCAGCCTTATTCATACTTCATTGGCTTCGCTCAGCGCCTACCTAGGACACTCGAAACACTTCGATTGCGGCGACCTCCTCGCTCGGCCAGCGGAGAAATGCGTATCCTTCACATATGGGCCAGGGCCCTCTATGCCGGTGAAGGATACTCCCGGCACCGTTTATTTTACGACCGGCGGACCGTGGCTATTGGTTGTTGGCATGTCAAAGGGAGTGGTTGTGGATGCTCGATGGCTGGGCCAGAAGTGATGATGTCGTCTAACAACCGGTTGGAGCGATCCTGCGGCTTTGAGAACTATATGAAAAGCGGGTAGTGCCTTTTCAATTATTTTTAGAATAAGGCGCCCATGAAATCCGGGATACGTTCCATCATCATATTCACTGCAATGGTTTCGGAGACATTGGTCTGCCGAAATCAAATCGTCATCTGAAATTATTATTTCTTTGATTTCTTTTTCGGCCTCACCTTCGGCACATCGGTGTGCTTTTGCGGGGGCGTTTCGAGCATCCGCCGCATTACCTCCTGAGGGCTCAGGGGTTGGTTTGGTTTCTGTTCCTGCGGCATGCGAAGAATCATGCGCTAGGTTGTCTGGAGATTCAAAATCTACGCCCTCTGTTCGGGCCACTGGCGTCTCCTTTTCTCAAGTATATAATCGCCAGTGACACGGCGATGTTACAAGATGCGACATGAATTGACGTGCCTTAACAGCGTCAGGACGCGAGCTGCTAATCGATGCCCGTCGCGACTATAGCGGCGCGCTGCACCCTGTTTGATGTTGCACTCAATGCGGATATCCGATGGCGTGTGGAGTAGACTATTGGCAGTGCTCAATAGGAAGGGGCAAGAATGACCTCGCGCATTACCTGTATAGGTCCGACGCGCTTGTTGCTGTTGTCGATGTGCCTGTCGCTGCTTGGCGCGTGTGGAGGAGGTGGGGGCAGCGACGGACCTGTAAAAGTACCGGCACCTGCTTGGGTTTCAACGGGAGGCATGGCAACCAGCCATGGCGGGGGATTTACATCGACCTTGCTCCCGAACGGCAAGGTTCTGGTGGCGGGTGGCAACGACACCAAAGGCACGACTATTTCTGTTGCTGAAATTTTTGACCCGGCAACAAACACATGGGACGCCACGGGAGGCATGACGACGCCGCGGTCTGGGCATGCCGCGACACTTCTATCGGATGGCACAGTGCTAGTAGTCGGTGGCGAGAACAGCACGTTCTATCCGCAGCCAGCGTTTCAGAACCTGACCAGTGCTGAAATTTATCATCCGGCCGTGGGCAAATGGGCTGCCATCGAAAGTTTTACGACGGCAAATCCTGCCGCAGTGACCGCACAGGGTGTGCTGGCCATGCTTTTTGCCGAAGGGACGGTGCTGCTTGCAGGATTTAGTACGGACGGTACAACTCTGCTCGCAACTACCTATAACCCGGCGTCCGGCAGTTGGACCCCCACAACTGGTCCCTTAAGGCCAATCGGCTCTCTCACGCCGCTTCCAGATGGGACCGTGCTAGCGGCGGGTTCCCCGTGGAATGCTGCCGATCCGGGGGGGTCCGAGATTTACAGTCCCCCCACAGGAGCATGGACTGCTACGTCCGCTCCGACATATCAGGCCTCCGCTTCGACTTACCCCGGCACTGTGACGCTGCTCCGCAACGGTAATGTACTGGTTGCAGGTGGATGGTATTTATGCGGGGAAATACAGTGCGTCACAAAGGAGGCATTTCTCTACGATACTCCCACGGGAACCTGGGCTCCTACGGGAAGTGTTTTGAACGTGCTGGATACTGCGACGCTACTTCCCGATGGCACGGTGCTCGCTGCCGGGGGGGGCTCTGGAACAGACGCGGAGATTTACAACCCTGCAAGCGGCTCCTGGACTGCTACAGTAAATATGACGACAGAGCGTTACGGTCCGACTGCAACGCTGCTTCTCAATGGGTCGGTGCTGGTAGTGGGTGGAGCAATAGGCGTGAATGCTCAGGGCCTGGTCAGGTCTACGGCTGAGGTTTACCGACCGTAGACGGGAATTGATGACGCTTACATTCTTGCGTCAGGTATACGATCGCGAGTCAGCAGACGATGTTTCAGTCTGCACGTCTGCACGTACAATTTCGTACTTGGAATGGTCCACTAGTGGAAGGCTTACACAGGCGCTTGCGTTCCGAAGCTGCGAGATTGGCGACGACTCTTCCGAAACAGTGTGTGATGAACTCGCGGCATACACAGGAACCGCCGGAGCTCTGGGAATTCGGAACGCCCTGTTGCTGTTCAGCACTCCCGCGGGCGTTGGCACGCTCACGGTTGCTCTGATATTGGCTTATGTCGTTGCCAGTAAATTGATCATAGCAGCGGGTTCGCAACAGTTGTACCGGCAGCTCAACCAGGCGCTGCTATCCGCAAAGACGCCAAATAGGGAAATTAGGATTGCGTGCCGCGCTCTCTAAAATTAGGAGCCAAGTATTTTGCGGCATTGGCGCGCAGGTGCAAGATTCCACAACAAAACGCCCAGCCCATGGCCGGCGAGGGCTTGATCGACTGGCTGGTTGGTAGGAACATGCGGGTTTCTAACATGTCACACCTATCGGAATCATGATGGCCGGCGAAGCAATCGACCCTGTTGTGCTGCGGAATTTCTGGCCCTTGGGTGGACTCAAGCAGACAAGTGTGACCGCTCTGGCGCGTAAGACCACGCGCGAGGTAATGCCCAAGGGGCGCGATCTTTTCCGTGAGGGCCATAGCGACAAGCGTACTTTCTACCTGGTTCGCGGCGACGTCGAATTGCGCGTGAAAGACTCCCCGGTTGCGGTCATCCGCGCGGGCTCGACGGAGGCCCGCAACCCGCTGGCGCCTAGTCAGCCGCGGCGCGCCACGGCACGAACTCTCTCCGAGATTGAGTACCTGTCAATCGACAGCGAGCTGCTCGACGTAATCACAACTTGGGACCAGACCGGTATCTACGAGGTCAAGGAACTCAGCGCTGATTCGCTGGTTACAAGCGACGACTGGATGACGACGCTGCTGCAGACCAAGGCATTTCACCGGATTCCGGCATCGAACCTGCAGGCAATCTTCATGCGAATGCGGCACGTCAAGTACCGCGCCGGCGATGTCGTCATCAAGCAAGGCGGTGAAGGCGACTATTTCTATGCCATCAGCACGGGCCGCTGCGCGGTTACCCGCGAGGTACCGATCACTCACAAAAGCATCCAGCTCGCCGTGCTCGGCCCGGGCGATACCTTCGGCGAAGAGGCACTGATTTCCGAAGCTAAGCGCAGTGCGACCGTTACGATGGTGACGGATGGTTCGTTGGCGTGCCTTGCCAAGGATGATTTCAACACGCTGCTGCACGAACCGATGCTGGAGCGCGTCGACTTTGACGCGGCAAACAGGCTCGTCGCCAGCGGCGGCGCACGCTGGCTCGACGTGCGGCTGCCACCGGAGTTCCAGACCGAGCACCTACCGGGTGCGATCAACGTGCCGCTCTGCTTTCTGCGCCTTAAGCTCGCGCAATTGGATCCCAAGTTGCAGTACGTCGTCGTCTGCGACACCGGCCGGCGCAGTTCGGCTGGCGCCTTTATACTTAAGGAGCGCGGCTTTGAAGTGGCCGTGCTGAAGGACGGATTGTTGAGCACGAAGATCGCGCCCTCCTCGTGAGAGGCGCGCTACAGAGTGGCCAGGCCTTGGAGTATGAACCCACGAATTCGTAGGCGCGGCGGGAGCTCCCCGAATGACGCCGCCCAAAAAATGTATCCCCGGCGACAATCGCACATCAAGACGCACAAAAATATATGCCGGCTAGAATTGCCACGATGCAGCACCAATGCAACAAAATTATCCGCTCACGTAACACGAGTGCTGCGAAGGCGAGCGTGACCAGCGGATAGGCCCCGGTCAATGGGGTCACGATAGAGATCTCGCCGTATCGACTCGCTATCAGGACGCCAAGGTCCCCTGACGCCATCATCCCCATCGGCAGGAAAGAGCGCAGCCATTCAACAAATGAGTGCTTGCCCTCACGTCCTTTCCACATGCCGTAGACGCCCAGAGTCAGCAGCGCACCGACCACGCTGTAAAGCGACATGTTTACGTCAGTGGCACCCAGACTGTAATCGTACTTGACTATCGTCTGGGCGGCGCCCCATAGCATCAAGGCCGAAAAGGCAAGCGGGATCCAGGCCCGCCCGGTCACTTTGTTTGCGGCGTCCGCCGGCTGATAGGCAAGCCCGATGCATCCGCCGATCACCAGGACCACCGCGACATACTGAAGTGAACTCAGCGTCTCGCCAAGGAACCAATGGGCAAACACGATTGTGACTGCGGGATAAGCAGCTGAAAGTGTCCCGACAATCGTGATTGGGCCAGCGATGATCGACTGGAAATACATAATCCAGCCGGTGCCGTCGAGAAGGTATGCGAGCACACCGATCGCGAGCACCTGGCGGCCCTCCGCTGCGAACACCGGTGTATGCGGATTTGCGTAGAAATAACAACCCATCACGAGCGCGCGGGCGACCGCGAAGTACAGACAAAATCGCGCAGGCGGGACCTCCGCGATCCACATTTTCACGAAGCCCTGGCCCAGGCCGTAGAGCAGCAGCGCAAGCAGGGCGGGAGTCAGCCACAGCAATGGGGGTGCGGTGGCCGGTAGGTTGGTCATCAGCCATTCTAGCGTGCCTGCCAGCCGCTTTGAGGTAACGGTCACCGATTGACCAAATCCAGGCGTGCGGCGCGATGCCCTCGAGATGCTTTTTCCTAGAACCAGTCGTCGATGGGCTCCATCAAATGTGTAATATGATTCGGCACCTGACGCCATCCGGTGAGTGGTCCCGTTGAACGATGCGAGCATTTCTCCGATGATCAACGCACCCATTTGCGCTCAGACGTCCGCCCTTTCGCAGGCCTGCTTTACTGGCAATCCCCTGTGAAAAAAAACGGGCTACAGTCGGCACTTTTTCCGGTCAGCCAGGCACTGCCTAATATATGGGTGTGCAATTACCTTGTTGCCGCGGCGTATTTTGTGAAGGCGAATGGTCGCTTCCCGAGAAAACGAAACGCATCGAACGCAACAATCAACGATTTTATTTTCCATCGCATGATCGACAATCGGTGGTCGCTGCTGCAGCAGCTCTGTGTTGACAAACAATACGCCAAAATATTTGCCGCGCGAGCGGCCGATGTAAATGTTGCGCGGACGATTGCGGTTTTTAGCCTGGAATATAATCCAAGCCCGGAGGACTTCGCGGCCTGGATCAGTCCCCATATCGGGCGCCGTGCCGTTGCCAAGTCAACGCATGGCTTTGGTACGACACTGTTTCTCGATCGTAACGTTACTGAAAGCGATGTATATGGGCTTTTCGTCGATGCGAACAGGAATTTCTTCTATGCCGCCCGAGAAACCTTGTACAAATCCCTCGAACGGAAGATCCTGATTGAGGAAAACGTCGCAGCGACTGGCGATGTAAACGATTACAAGTTTTTCTGCGTTAAGGGCAACGTGATTTATTGCCAGGTGGATGTAGATCGCTTTGTAAACCACAAGCGGGCTCTGTTTGCCGTGCCGGAGTTCAAGATGCTTTCGGTGAAAATGGGGCTGCTTGAGAACCCCGATCAGTTGCAGCGGCCAGCGCAGTTCAAGGAAATGGTGCGGGTTGCCAGCGATTTATCCAGGGATTTTGACTTTGTCCGGATCGATTTGTACGCCGTGGACGGCAGAATCTACTTTGGCGGATATTCGTTCACGCCGGGTGCCGCCTGTGACCATTTTTCTGACGAGAACTTCGCTATCGAATTCCAGCGGATAGTTGGCTCACTTTTACGCAACAGGGCTACCGATGGTGCCCTGGCCTGACCAGCGCTTGTAGTGGCTGCATCGCTGATCGGGACCGGGCGCGGGGCGCCTCCCGGTCAGGCGCGGTCAATATGTGCAGCGTAACAGCCACGCTTCGCGAAATGCACCTGCAAATACGCCACCGCCGAGTCTGACAGCAGCCTATGGACCACTGGCTCGACGACCTTTCCTTCGCAAAGCTCGGCATCCAACATCCAGTGATCGGCGCTGAAGGCACGTACCGACAATGAACGCAACTGCAGGACCGTAGGGATCGCGTTGATGCAATCGTAGGCTTGCTCGGCCCCCTCCCGAATGAATATCGCATGGCTCGCCCGATAGGGCGTGTTGCCGGCCTGGTGCACGTGATTCACGAGAAGCACTTTGGCGCCCTCCTCTACGTCGCGAACTTCAATGCGATTGTGGACAGGCGTGCAATTCTGACCAGGTAAGGGGCAAAACCGGCGTCCAAAATTGACCACCCCGTACCCTGTGCTGTCGTTCAGGCAGCGCAGGAGTCTATCGGGGTGTTATGCATGGAAACGATTGCCAAGATCCGGCGCCGCCGCCTGATCGATCACGACTCGATCAGCCAGATCGCAAGGGATCTGGGACTGGCCCGCAATACGGTCAGGAAGGCGCTGCGCTCTGGCGGGGATGCGCCGGAGTATCAGCGGGTCAGCCAGCCACGGCCGCAGCTCGGACCGTATCTGGCGCTGCTGGATCAGTGGCTGGAGGCTGAGGAGAAGCTCCCCGCGAGGGAGCAACGCACCGCCCAGCGCTTGTACGAGGCGCTGCAGATCGAGGGTTATGCCGGCGCGGTGGACAGCGTACGGCGACATGTGAAGCGCTTCTACGCCCGTCGGCGTGCCGTCGAGGCGTTCATCCGCAAGTCTTTGCCCCCGGCGAGGCATACCAGTTTGACTGGAGCCACGAGCACGTGGAGCTCGGCGGCGTCGATCAGCTCGTGAAGGTGGCGCATCTGCGGCTGTGTTACAGCCGCGCGTTCTTCCTCAGCGCCTATCCGCGCGAGAGCCAGGAGATGGTGTTCGATGCGCACGCGCGCGCCTTCGCGCATCTCGGGGGTATCCCGCGGCGCGGGATCTACGACAACATGAAAACCGCGATCGATGCGATCTTCCTCGGCAAGGAGCGCCGCTATAACCGGCGGTTCCTCGCAATGTGCAACCATTACCTGATCGAGCCGACGGCCTGTACGCCTGCATCCGGATGGGAGAAGGGGCAGGTCGAGAACCAAGTGGGCACGGTACGCGGCTGGCTTTTTGCCCCGAAGCTGCGCTTTGCGGACCTGCCCGCGCTCAATGCCTGGCTCGCCACTCGCTGTACAGAACTGGCACAGCGCAGCCATCCCGATCCCCCCGATCGCACGGTCGATGAGCTTTGGCAGGAGGAACGTGCGCAACTGCAGCCGATGTTGCCGGCCTTCGACGGCTTCCACGAACGAATCTGCCGCGTTACCTCTACTGCGCTGGTGCACTTCGAGCGCAACCGCTACAGCGTGGAGTGCGCATACGCGGGGCGCACCGTGGCGTTGCGGGCCTACGCCACTCACATCGTGATCGTCGCTGATAGCGTGGTTGTCGGCGAGCACGAGAGGCAGTTCGGGCGCTATAAAACCGCCTAGAACCCCTGGCACTACGTGCGGCGCTGGAGCATAAGCCGGGTGCGCTGCGAAACGGCGCGCCGTTCCGGGACTGGAACTTGCCGTCCTCTATAGAGGCGGCTGCGCGAGCGCCTTGCGCGCCATGTGGACGGGGACAGACAGTTCGTGGAAATCCTCTCGATGGTGGCGCTGTACGGCCTCGAGGGCGTCAGCAATGCCTGTGCCACGGCGCTCGATGAGGAGGTGGTCAGCAGCGCCCATGTCGTGAACTTGCTGCACCGTGTCGCGCAACCGGCGCGTCCCGCGCCCCTACAGGTGCCCGAAGGGCTGCTGCTGCTCCACGAGCCCGTCGCTGACTGACATCGATATGACGGACTGCGAACTCTGATCGATCCGATCCACCACTGCGAGGAACTGCTATGCAAGCTCAACTGATCGAGAAAATGAAATCGCAGCGCCTCAACGGCATGGCGAGCGCCCTGGAGGAGAGCCTCACGGCCTTAACCCAGAAGAAGCTTGCCCCCACGAGTTGCCTCAAGCAACTGCTGGAAGCCGAACATGCCGACCGACAGGCCCGATCGTTCCAATACCAGATCCGTCTTGCCCGCTTCCCCGTGCTGCGAGACCTCGACAGCTTTGACTTCCGCGAATCCCTCGTCAACGAGACCGCGATCCGCCAGCTCTACACCGGCCAATACCTCGAGAGCTCACGCAACATCGTTCTGGTCGGCGGCACCGGAACCGGCAAAACTCATCTGGCCATCGCACTCGCCCGCAACGCCATCCACCAGGGCAAACGGGCGCGCTTCTTCAGCGTCGTCGATCTGGTCAATCAGCTTGATGCCGAGAAGCGCAACGCCCGCGCCGGGCGCATCGCTCAGCGCCTCGGCAACCAAGACCTGATCGTTCTCGATGAACTCGGCTACTTGCCGTTCGCCGCCGACGGAGGGGCACTGCTGTTCCATCTGATCAGTAAACTCTATGAACGAGTCTCCCTGATCGTCACCTCGAATCTGTCCTTCGGCGAATGGAGCAGCATCTTTGGCGATGCGAAGATGACCACCGCGCTGCTGGACCGGCTAACGCACCGCTGCGAAATTATCGAAACCGGCAACGACAGTTATCGGTTCAAGAAGCGAAGTTGACACAGAAAAGTCCAAAAAGATGGCAGTCCATCGTCAAGGGGTACCCCTCGATCGCCGCTCTCAGCGCCTCCTACGCGCCGGCCTTTTACCCGAAGGCGGAATATCTGCCGCTGACGCGGCAGACTGCGCTTGCTTACGTCTCTAAACAAAATCCTCACATACCTCGGAATCAACATCAAAGTGTCGATCCACCCCGGTCAAAGTTGGGCGCCGGTAGCTGGTCAAAGTTGGAAGCCTGTTGACAGTTCCGGTTCTATTTGCCATTGAGGCCTGGCGTGAGGTAGAGCGGACGGAGCACAGAACCCCCAAAACGGTAACGAGGTTCGTTGGCGCCATTTGGGTGCTCTAGAATCCAGCACGAAAAATCTCGCTGAAGCATGACTTCACCAGCGAGGCTCGTGCTGACAGAAGCGTAGCAACGGCCGCGATCGGGTCG
>JANXZG010000123.1 GCA_025355645.1 Gammaproteobacteria bacterium
GGTGGTGATCTGAGGATATCGACGCCGAGATTATTGATCGATTCGTCGAGGTGCTTGGTAAAGATTCGGTCGCGATCGTGAAGGAGATACCGGCAATTGCGGTCATCGCCAAGTACTTCGCGTAACTGCTGTAGTGTCCATTGAAGATCGTGAAGGGGAGATTGGCGTTTGTCGCTATGCTCCCGGCAGCAAGCCAGACCTCCGTGAAATGGCCGTCACGATCGCGGATGAATGGCAGCACACCGAGCTTGCGAAGCTGCTCTTGGAGCACCTCTCGAGCTCCGCGAAGAAGTACGGTATTCGGCAGTTGTACGCAATAGAGCTGGCGGATAATCAGGCAATGCGCAATTTCGCCAAAGAGGTTGGAATGTCCGCCGAGCGAGACCTGAGCGACGCGAACCAGGTCGTCTATTCCCTGGGGCTTTGAAGCATGGGGCCACTGACTCTTAGGAAGCCTCTCGAGCAGCGATTTAAGGGCGAGACGCCAGCTGATGACGAATGGCTGTCACGAATACACTCCGTTTATCCGCAAGATCGCTGGTTTGGGCGCGCACGACGCCTTCGCGATCCGCTAGAAAAATGACGGCGGAGTGATTGAAGGTATGGTCTGCGAGCTCGCGATATTGGATACCCAGGGCCGCAGCCAGCAAACGAACGTCACTTGCCGATGCCCGTGCGATGATCCAGTTGTCTTCGCGTATATGATGATTGGCCGCAAATGCGCTGAGGGCTTCGGGTGTGTCGCGCGAGCTGTCGAAGGAGACCATCAGAATGCGGATCCGACGCCGCTCGGCGCTTGACAGTCGCTGGGTGATGCGCTGAACCTGTGTCGTCAGCAAAGGGCAGATACTCGTGCACTGGCTATAGAACATCGTGATGATGAGCGGGCTGCCGCGCAAGGCCGCAAGCTTCAGGGACACACCCTGGGCCGTCATGAGAGTAATCGGCAGCTGGTAGAGGGACTGGCCGGGTAATGGACCTGACTGGGGAGTCTGAGCTGCGACGGATACACCAGGCTCACCATCGCTGAGTACAGTGTTCGCGAGTAGGGCCAGGAAGACGAGCGCTTGGGTCATGCGCCCGCCCTTCACGTTGAAGGGCTCATGGCACAGCGAAAACCGAGGCTTCGTGTCGTGGATTTCGCGGAGAGCGAACTTAAGAAGGCGACACGCATCAACACAGCATAGTTATCACGGTCCACGAGGTTGATCGCCCCCGCGCCGCAGAATCTAAGCCTGTCGGGGTCCGATTGATCACGGCTGTCGCTGCTGACGAGCAAGGCATTGAAGTCCTCGACCCATTCCCAGATGAGGCCGTGCAGGTCGTGAACGCCGTAGAAATTGCCTCAAGGATAAAATGGGCGCTCGGTCAGAGGCGCACTTGGTGAAACTGCAGATGAGTTTATCGAACGATTCTTGAGTAAACCGCAATGGCGCACGGGAAGCCACATAATTATCTGGTCCCCAGGCAAGCCAATACTGAAGCAGTTGTTTCAAGCGGATTTTGTTCATGAGCTCGCCAGTCACTATGACATTCCACCATCTGCGTCGCTGCGGAGCGCTTGAGGCCGCGCCGCGCGACGTGTGTAACCGCTTGCAGCGGCTCAACGATGGTATGACGGCATGCCATGTTTTGTTCGAGGGTGCCCCCGCGGCCCCTGACGGCATGCCGTTTCGGGTCAAGATTCACGTGAGCGTGCCGGGTGCCCACATCCACGCCGAAAGCGTGCGACAAGCGGAAGGAGCGTGGGCAGCTCCTCATCCACTTCGTTCTGCCTATGAGAATGCAAGGCGTCAGCTCGCGAAGCTCAAGCAATCGCACGACCGCCCGAACTTTGCGGGCCGGTAATCCGACTGGCCTGCGCCCATGCGTAACTCCTATAGGCGACGTCGGAGAATCCGCGCGGAATCGCCATATAGTCCAATGGCACGCAACTTTCGTCCCAGCATCCTGATGCTAAACTTTCAAGAAACGAAGGCCCGCGCGAACCATCTTGGATCAAATTCCAGCTTCTGCATTGCTGTGGGCGCGTCGGGCAAAGATGGCCTCCGTGACATCAAGAAATTGAGCGATGCCTTCCCATCTGGCCTAGCCGCGGTCTTATTGATTGTGTTGCATCGTCCAAGCGACAAACCGAGCCATTTGCGGGAATTTCTTTCTAGGGGCTGTCCCATGCCAGTTCGAATTCCCGACGAGGGCGAGCACTTCCAGGTTGGAACTTGTTACATAGGTGAGCCAGCTGCCCATCTGACCCTGGCCGCGCGTAGCGACGTCAAATTGGTGCCTGGCGCTCACAACTTATATCGTAATCGAACCGTGGATCTATTGTTCACTTCGGTTGCGTGCCATGCCAAAACTCGGGGCCTCGGCGTAGTGCTTTCCGGTGATCTCGATGATGGAGCACGTGGCCTTGCGGCCATTCATAACGAAGGCGGAGCGACCATGGTGCTCGCTAGGCACAGCGACATTCCTGGGATGCCCGAGAACGCCGCGACCTATGACGGACCGATCGACTTCATTGGATCGGTGGAAGAAATTGCGCTTGAAGTTAAGACTCGAGTGGGGCGGCACCGAGTAGGGAACACTTATGAGGCCCATCAGCGTGGGAGTCAGTTTCCCATCGAGCTGGCACCTGAGGCCCCGACGCTAGAGTAACCAGATTCGCTTCAGCAGGATGCCGAGGCTGCCGCCAGCGAAGGACCACCGCGGCTGCGTCATGGATTACCACCCGTTCTCATCACAAAGATGGCGAGCACTTGGGTCGCCATGGCGCAAAGCACCCTCGCGTGAATCGGCATCGTGGCCGCGAAGGTACGTATTACCCGAACGAGTCATCGGGCGTCACGGATAGATATAGTGACATGACTGGACGATGATTGTGACGCATAAAGCAAGACAGCGTAGGAGTAATCGCATGACAGCCAACGCAAGTGAATCTCTTTCGTCGGGATGCGAATCCTATCGCTCCACTGCCTCGATCCATCATTTGGCGTCTGCAGTGCTGCCCGCATCGGAGTTGCCGGTGCAAATCCCGGTGGTGGTCATGGCTCCTCATGCGCACTTTACATCGGCAATGATCGAGGAGCTATTCTGCGATCGATACCATCTGCATCCGAGCGGAGTTGCACTGCCGGGTCAGCGGTTTGCCACGCTGGAGACGGTGGACTTGATCGGTCCGCAAGGGTGGCTGCGAAAGGTGCAGGTAATTGGACCCCCGCGTGCCACTAACCAAATTGAGATTTCGCGAACCAATGCCCTCGTTCTGGGGCTCCGAGTACCGGTGCGGGAATCCGGCGACTTGATCGGCACGCCTGGGATCACCGTGCAGGGACCGCGATCACAGGTTGCGCTGGGGACGGGCGTGATTTGCGCTTTGCGGCACGTTCACATGAATCCTGAGCAGGCAAAGCGTTTCGGTCTTAAGGATCGGGATCGCGTCGAGGTGGCGACTCGTGGTACCAATAGACGTTTGTTTTTCCAAGATGTCCTTGTTCGAGTCAGTCCCCGCGTTTCCCTTGAGTTACATCTGGATACCGATGAAGCGAATGCTGCCGGCGTGCATACCGGGGACTTCGTCGTGCTGACCCGGCGCATTGGCGAGGTCACCGCATCGAATTAGCCGGGGCCTACATCCGAAGCACAATCCTAGTGTGCAGCCGGACCGCCCGTGCAACCGCGGGCATTCTTGTATCAATGCCCTTGTGGGGCCATCGTCAATTGCGTATTTGCGATTCATCGACACCTTCCGCATGGGCGTACGCCAAATGCTCAATGATTTTATTCTTCAGCCGATCCTTGATGTGCCCAGAGTCGATTGGGTGAATGTGTGGATTCCGACGCTCGCGGCACATGCCAAAAAATGCCTGACGCATAGGTATATCCCGATGCCGTGGTGAAGTGACCGCCGCGCACTTCGGCAATTGCGGATACCAAACCGCAGTAAATTGCCAACAATGATCGACAGCAGAAAGCGTCTATAGAAATTATTTGAAATACTGAAAGGAGCAGCAATGAATACCGACGCAAATATTCGCGTTGATGTGGAGAACGAACTTGCAGTTCGGTGGAGGTGACCAGTAGCCAAGTTCGATTGCGAATTGCCGTGAGCGATGCGACGCTCGCGATGGCTGATGAGGCCGCGCGAAACAATGTCGCGACTTCCCGCGTCGCGGTTGCGGAGCCGGTTCTGGCATCTCATCCGGAATATGCGAGACTTGAAGCGATCAGTGTTGCTATCATCCACCCGTCCCTGGCAAGCACCACTGGCAATGGGTGGCATATCGAGGACGTAGTGAAGTGCCGCAAAGGCCCGAATCAACGCTTTTTCCTGCACGCCACTAGATAGTACGCCCGGTCGCCTAAACCTTATGCAGACTGATACTTCGGCCATCGTGCACCCATGAGCCCGTTGTCCTTCGCGGGTCTCAGTTCCGTCGAAGCTGCAGACCGACTGAAATCCCACGGGTACAACGAATTGCCGGCAGCGGAGCGACGAGGTGTCCTTCGGATCGCCTTCGAAGTGGTGCGGCAACCCATGTTCGCGCTGTTGATCGCAGGCGGTGTCGTGTATCTGATTCTGGGCGATCTCATGGAGGCGATCCTCCTACTGGTTTTTGCCTCGCTGTCCGTCGTCATCACCATCGTCCAGGAGTCCCGCAGCCAGCGAGTATTGGAGGCCCTGCGCAACCTCGCTAGTCCGCGGGCGCTGGTGATCCGGGATGGCAACCGAGTACAAATCGCCGGGCGGGAGGTCGTGCGCGGCGACCTCCTGGTTATCACTGAGGGCGATCGGGTTGCGGCAGATGCAACCGTGGTGGACGGCCATGACCTCATGCTCGACGAGTCGCTATTGACGGGCGAATCTCTCCCCGTCCGCAAGGTGGCGGCGGCCATTGACTTGCAGATCGAGTCGGCACGGCCGGTCGCCGGCGGCGAAGACTCGCCCCATTTATTCGCCGGTACCTTGGTCGTACGGGGTACCGCAAAGGCTCTTGTCCGCGGCACCGGCGCTCACAGTGAAATGGGCAAAATTGGCAAGGATCTTCATTCCATCGAGACCGAACAGCCGCATCTACAGCGTCAAATGAGTTGGCTAATCCGCGACTTCGCCATCGTGGGCGCCGTGGCGGGGGCAATGGTGGTTCTCCTGTTTGGCCTGCTGCGAGGTTCATGGTTGCAAGCCATACTGGGCGGTATCGCCTTGGGAATGTCGCTGCTGCCCGAGGAATTCCCATTGGTCATGACCGTGTTCATGTCCATGGGAGCATGGCGCATCTCACAGGCGCGAGTGTTGACCCGCCGCGCATCGGCGATCGAGACGCTCGGTGCAACCACCGTTCTGTGCACGGACAAGACTGGAACACTCACGGAAAATCGGATGACCGTCGTAGCCTTGAGGGGCGCCGATGGGCGCTGGGACAACGATACTAATGAACCGCCGTCGTCGGCTATGAGGAATCTACTCAATGTCGCACTCTCGGCCAGCGCGAAAGAGCCCAGTGACCCAATGGACCTGGCAATCCATGCAATGGCGAAGTCGATCGCAGTGTCGCAACCGCCGGGTCAAGCTGACCGCCAGCTCATTCGCGCCTATGGTCTTCGCCCGGACTTATTCGCAGTTGCCAATGTCATTCACGATGAGGCGCAGCACAGCGCTAGTGCGTACGCAAAGGGTGCATTGGAAGCGATTGGCGAACTCTGCCATCTACACAATGATCAGCTAGCGTCCGTGCGCGCTCAAGTGGATGAGCTGGCCGATCGGGGAGTCCGGGTGCTCGCGGTCGCCCGATCGCCGCAGCTCAACCCAAATCAGGTCGCTACACTGCCGGAATCCTCACGTGGCATTGATTTCGAGTACGTTGGCCTTATTGGCTTTGCCGATCCCCTGCGCTCCAATGTACCGGCCGCCGTCGAGGAGTGCAGATCCGCGGGAATCCGGGTCCTGATGATAACGGGCGATTATCCTGCGACCGCGCGCGCCATCGGCGGTCAAGCGGGATTGGGAGTAACGAAAGTACTTTCAGGTGATGACATGGATACCCTGAGCGATGAGAACCTTACAATTCGTGTTCGGGACACCACCATTTTTGCGCGCATCCGGCCGAATCAGAAGTTGCGTATCGTGCAGCGCCTAAAGGCCAATGGAGAAGTCGTCGCTATGACCGGCGACGGCGTTAACGATGCGCCGGCAATCAAGGCAGCTCATATCGGCATCGCCATGGGCGGCCGCGGGACCGACGTTGCCCGCGAGGCCTCGGCCATCGTGCTGCTGGACGATGACTTTGGGTCTATCGTCAAGACCATTCGCCTAGGTAGGCGGATCTATGACAACTTACGCAAGGCGATCGAGTACATCGTTGCCGTGCACATTCCGATTGCGGGCCTCGCGCTTCTCCCACTCCTGCTCGGTATGCCCTTGATGCTAACACCCATTCACATCGCCTTTCTGGAGATGATCATTGATCCGGCTTGTTCGATGGTCTTCGAGGCGGAAGCAGAGGAGGCGAATGTCATGCGCCGCCCGCCGCGTGACCCCAAAAGTCCACTGTTGCTACGGCGTCGAATTCTCTGGGCGCTGCTGCAGGGACTCATCGTGCTGGCGATCCTCGCCGGGGTACTTATCAGTGCGTCACGATTGGGCATGGTAGAGGCGGACCTCCGTGCTCTCGTGTTCACCTCGCTGGTGCTCATTAATATGGGCTTGATCTTGGTGAATCGATCGTTCGAGTCATCGCTTGTCCGTGCCTTGTTGCAGCCCAATCGCGCCCTGTGGATCTTGCTGGGGGGCGTTTTATCATTGCTCGGTGTCGCCGTCTATTGGCCGCCTGCGCAATCGCTGTTTCATTTCGGAAAACTGCACTGGAACGATCTGGCGGTTTGCCTGGCCGTCGGTGCAGTTAGCCTGGTTGGTCTGGAAGCCCTCAAGTCGAGGATGTTTAGGACCGCGCTCATCGATTCTAAAGTTGTAGTTCGTTCCTAGGCAATCTCGGAGTTGCGGCAAATACGTCACCAGAATGGGAAGGTCTTTTTCGCTTGCGCCGACGGCGCCATCCTTGATGTTGGGTAGTCCCCAACGCTTGTTAGACTCGCCAACGAATATAGTGAAGAGACATCGTACTGGGACCGGATCGGGTCCGGTATCGCGCGCTTTTCACAAAATCACGGAGTGCGCAAGGGGAAGTTTCGAAATTCAGTCGAAACTCGAAAGCTATTCACACAATACGCCCCCCTCAAGCAGGAGGCGCACTAACTTTAAGACAACTCTGCGGGGCCGAATGTATGCTTTTGCGATACAGCTTTGGATGCCCCTGTCAACACGCAATTGCATCGACAGTATGAGCGGAACCGAACGGACGTCAAGGCGGATTCCCCTGAGCCGGCGCTCCCACATCACCGGCTTTCAGCCACTCGCCCGCGGTGTTGCGGAACACGAAAGTGCGCTCGAACGCGACTTCGTTACTCTAACTAGCTTTTTGGATGCTGACGCCTCGATCAGCGCACAGCCGATCGCCCTGACGTTTCGCCACGAGGGACGAACGCGTCGATATACGCCCGACTATCTGGCATAGGAGTTGCCGCGCAGAATTTGTCGAAGTGAAGTACCAAGCAGACCTCGATGCGAATGCGGATTGACTCCGGCCTGCATTCGGTGCCGCCCTTTGGGTGGGCAAACGAAAACCGTGCGTCGTTTCGGATCGTGACCGAGCATGACATTCGCCGCCCAATGCTTTCGAATGCAAAGCGACTTCTTCCATTGCGAGGTTTGCATCAAAGCTCGGTGCCGGGAGGGAGCCTACGGCAGTTAGCACGCGGATCGCGTGGCGGCTGCGCTAGAGACCAGCCGATCGAAGACTCTAGCAACGGTATGGCGGCTCATCGCTCGTGGCGAGCTGGGCGTTAATTTTGCTGTCCCGATAACTCTAATTACACGACTCGCTTTCCCGTGAAGTCTTCAGCCGCGGACACAGAGTTGTCATCGGTCACTCCCGAGCAGTGGGAGGAGGCTCGCCGCATTCGCCCATCGATCAGGTGCTGGTGCGCAGCCGCCAGCGAGTCATGCCGAACTAAGAGGTGATCGCGGCGAATGGACATTACCGCGTGCGCTTTTAAGCGCGGGTCACGCCAACAAACGTCAATTAAAACTGGCAGCCTTCTATATGAGCATTTCTCAGCAGGCAGGCGTAGCCGCCGGCGTTCTGTTCAGGGTGCGACCGATGGAGAGTATTGAGCAGCTTGGCGCGCACACGTGGCGGCATATAGCTCCCCTTGCGCGCGCCGTTCCGGCGAGCCGCCTCGGCGGCTCGCTGCTCCTCGGCATGCTGTGGGACTTGCTGCCGTGCGGCATGGTGTACTCGATACTGCTGGTCGCAGCGCCCGGCGCAAATGCTGCGACGGGCGCCGCGACTATGCTCTGCTTTGGACTGGGGACCGTGCCAGCGGTGCTAGCCGCCGGCCTCTCGAGCGCCCAGATTCTGCGCATCGCCGGTGGCCGGCGCCTGAGCATGCTTACCGGATCGATGCTCCGGCTATTCGGGGTGCTGACCATCGCCGCCCCGCTGGGCATATTCACATAACGGGGCCCGGATTGGCGTCCGGGAAGCGGCCGCAGGCTCTGGTAAGAGGAAGTACTTATAGCCAGCTGCGATCGGTAGATGCGATTGTGAAACTAAATGAGCAGTTCTGCCGCCCTAGTATTCGATTCACGCTTGGTGGGCCGGTATGGACTGGCGGGACCGCGCTACACTTCATACCCAACCGCCCTCAGGTTCAATGAGCCGATCGGCGTTGCGCAATATCGGCAGGCTGCGGCCTCGAGCGAGGATGCGCTGCTGCGCCGGGGGTTGTCGATCTACGTGCATATTCCATTTTGCTATAGTCCATGTTTTTACTGCGGGTGCACCAAGATCGTCACACGGGATATCGACCGTGTAGAGCGGTATGTCGGACATCTCAGCGAGGAGATTTCGCTGCGCGGCCGGCATTTTGACCGCGGGCGGCTGGTGGAGCAGATGCATTTTGGCGGGGGCACGCCGACCTATCTGTCGATGGCTCGGCTCAGCGAATTGATCTCGAGGATCGGCGAGCAGTTTCAGCTGAGCGATTCGGACGAGCGCGACTATTCGATCGAGATCGACCCGCGCAGCGTCTACCCCAACACGTTGCGCGTGCTCCGCGAGCTTGGATTCAACCGGCTGAGCATGGGCATCCAGGATTTTGATTCCGGCGTGCAACGTGCCGTCAATCGGGTGCAACCGCCGGATATGGTTCGCTCGGTCTATCTCGGCGCACGGGACATGGGCTTCCAGTCCGTCAATTTCGACCTGATATACGGGCTGCCGCTGCAGACGCTGGACACGTTCGCAAGTACTCTCGATCAGGTCATCGAGCTGCGGCCCGACCGCCTGTCGGTGTACGGCTATGCACACATGCCCCAGCGCTTCAAGGCGCAGCGCCACATCCGCCAGCAGGAACTGCCTGATGTGTCTGCGCGGCTGGACTTGCTGCGGCTGGTCATCGAAAAACTGGGCGCGGCGGGCTATCTGTACATCGGGCTGGATCATTTCGCCTTACCCTCTGATACTCTGGCAAAGGCGAAGGTGCAAAAGACTCTGCATCGCAGTTTTCAGGGGTACAGTACGCATGCAGGCCGCGATCTAGTGAGTTTTGGCGTCAGCGCGATAGGCCGGGTTGGCACTCTCTTTGTGCAGAATCCCAAATTGCTGAAAGACTATGAGGCGGCGATCGGGCAAGGCGATATGCCTGCGCAGCGAGGCGTCGGCCTGAATCGGGACGACCTGATTCGCGCTGATGTAATCCAGCAGATCATGTGCCACGGCGAGATCGATATCGAGGCGCTGCAGACGCGTCATGAGATCCAGTTTGAGGAGTACTTCTGCGCCGAGCTCGGGCGGCTGCAATCGCTTCGGAACGACGGCCTCCTCGATCTGGACGGTGCATCCATACGGCTCACGCCGACGGGGCAGCTGCTGATGCGCGCCGTGGCAATGACGTTCGATGCCTACCTCGCCCCGATGGCGCCATCACCCGCGATGTCGCGCCTGATGTAGTTGCGGGGCCGGTTCGACCGACTTGACACAGTCGGCTAAAAGCCGCAATTTCAAGTTTGACGTGAATAGGTACGGGAGGGTAATGAACACCGCAAAGATTGTCGCGACCCGCACTGCATGGGCTATTGCGTGGTTGCTGCTCGCGACACAGCTAATTCCACGGGCTCATGCCGCAACGGCGGAGGAGCGCGTGGATCGCAGAACGCAGTCGGCCCTGGCGATGGACGCCCACCCGCTGCGTGGTGGGGACTTGTATTTCCAGTACTGCTCCCGCTGTCACGGAGCCGACGCGTGGGGCGATACGGGCAAAGACATTCTGCACTGGCGGGGCAGAGGTTTGCGTACCTAGTGCGCCAGCTCGCGAACTTCGCGGGTTCGCAGCGGGAGAGCACAGAGATGCACGGCGTCGCAATACAGCCGGCGATTGACGATCCGCAGAGCTGGGTCGACATTGCAGCCTACCTTGATCACCGTGCGCCGGTGGCTCATCCCCAGACAGGCAGCGGAGAATACGCAGGTCTGGGCCGCGGCATCTTTCATGAGCAATGCGCGTCCTGCCATGGGGCGGATGCGGGTGGCGACAAGGAAGGGTTCGTGCCCGCGCTGCGACACCAGAATTACGGATACCTGGAAAGGCAGATGCACAAGCTCGCCCAGGGATACCGGCATAACGTGGATCAGGAACTGCTGCTGTTCATGCGCAGCTTCGACGAACACGACATGCGCGGCACGGCTGACTATTTGTCTCGCCTGACAGGCCCCGGCGAGGCAAAAAAAATCATGCGACCGGACGGTGTTGTCGTAAATTGACAGCTGCGACTGCTGCCTCGCAGCTACGCACAAGCCGCAGTCACTCGCGGCAAACCCGCAGTCAATTCCGCTGCGCCGAGTGGTAAAAATACTCGGCAGTTACCTTGTGCCGCCGGCAACGATGCTCAGGCGGCTGGTTTCCGGAAATGGCAGGAGTAATTCTATGTACAGCAAGATACTGGTTCCGGTCGATGGCAGCGAACCATCCGCCCGGGGATTGAATGAAGCGATTCAGCTGGCAAAGATCCATGGCAGCGAGTTGTGCCTGATGCATATCGTGAACGAGTTCATACTCGACTATACCTTCGCTCCCGGGATGTACAGCGATGATCTGTTCGCGCAGATGCGAAAGGGCGGCAAGGATATTCTGGACGCCGCGGAGAAGACCGTCATGAGCCAGGACATCAAGCCGTCCTGCGTGTTGGTCGAATCGATCGGCGGCGTCGCCGCGGACGTGATTCTCGAGCAGGCGAAGCAGTGGCACGCGGACCTCATCGTCATGGGGACTCACGGACGCCGCGGAATCGTCCGCATGGCGTTGGGTAGCGATGCCGAGCAGGTGGTGCGTGCCGCAACAGTGCCGGTTCTGCTGATTCGTTTTCCCGCAGCGGCCAGGAAGCAGGCGATCCCGCAGGTACAGGCGTCCGCTGCCTGATCTCGGGTCGTTGCCGGCGCAGCGGGTGAGCGGCGCAATGCCCTTCATTACAGCGTGCTCTGACCGGTCGCGGCAAGATGAGCCTATTGAACAAGACCGGCATGGATTGGCTCAGACAGATCGCCCGGCGGGCGATGGCCGGGCGCCAGCTGTTGCCGGATTTCTCTACTGCGGCGCAGGCCCAGGCGGGCGCATTCGCTGCGCCGGCTGATGGGCGCTCGGCATCGCTTCGGGACCTGTGCGCGTTGCCGTGGGTGTCGATTGACAATGTGGATTCGCGCGACCTCGATCAGCTGTCCGTCGCGGAGCAGCTGGCCGACGGTGCCACCAGGGTCCTGGTGGCAATTGCCGACGTCGATGCGCTTGTCGATATCGGATCACCGATCGATGACCATGCGCGCATCAATACCACCTCGGTCTATACGGCGGCACTTATCTTTCCGATGCTGCCGGAGAGACTCTCGACTGACCTGACCTCGCTCGCCGAGGGACAGGAGCGGATCGCCCTTATCGTCGACATCGTCGTGCAGGCCGACGGGACGCTGCGCGAATCGGCCATATACCACGGCCGCGTGCGAAACCTGGCAAAACTGGACTACCCTGCGGTCGGCGGCTGGCTTGCCGGGACCCTGCCGGTCCCCGCGAAGATCGCCCGGATGCCAGGCCTGGAGGCTCAGTTGCGTCTGCAGGATGGGGTGGCGCAGTGCTTACGGACCATCCGCCATGCCCATGGCGCTCTGGGGCTCGAGAGTATGGAGGTGCGGCCGGTCTTTACCGGGGCGGAGCTGAGCGACCTGCAGCCGGAGCGCAAGAATCGTGCGCATGAGCTGATCGAGGATCTGATGATCGCAGCGAATACCGTGACGGCAAAGTTCTTGGCCGTGCACAAGGTACCGTCGGTGCGCCGCGTGCTTCGGACTCCGCAGCGATGGAGCCGAATCATGGCGTTGGCCGCCGCAGCGGGGGAATCACTTCCTGGGACTCCTTCGGCCATCGCGCTGAGCGCTTTCCTGATGCGCCGGCGCGCTGCCGATCCGGACGCGTTTACCGATCTGTCGCTGTGTGTGATCAAGTTGCTGGGGAGGGGAGAGTACGTGGTGGAAATGTCAGGCGAGCAGGTGGAAGGCCATTTTGGTCTGGCTATCCACGACTACACTCATTCGACAGCGCCTAACCGCCGCTTCCCGGATCTGCTGACTCAAAGGCTGCTGAAAGCGGTTCTTTCGGCTGGCAAGGCGCCATATGGCGGCGATGAATTGCGCCTGCTCGCAGCGCATTGCACCGCCCAGGAGGACAACGCGGCGAAGGTGGAGCGCCAGGTGGCGAAATCGGCGGCTGCGATGCTGCTAAGTTCTCGGGTGGGCCGACACTTTGCAGGCAGTGTCACGGGTGCTGCCGACAAGGGAACCTGGGTACGAATATCGCAGCCAACCATCGAAGGCAGACTCATGAAGGGATTTGATGGATTGCAGGTTGGCGACCGGGTGAACGTCAAGCTTACGCGCGTCGATATCGAACGTGGCTATATCGATTTCATTAGGATTTGAATCATGACAACATCAACTCCTGACGCCCCTGGCCCTGCTTACCTCAACCAGGCCTTTGTGGGCAGCGAGGAGGGTCGGCCGCTCCGCATCCTTGCCGAGTATCTTGAACCGCTCAAACGATTCCAACTTAGCAATATCCATGACACGGTAGTGTTCTTCGGATCGGCCAGGGCGGCGAGCGCCGGACCGATGGAGCAATACTATCGGGACGCCCGCGAGCTCGCACGGCAACTGACGCTATGGTCGAAGAGTCTCTCGTCACATCGCCATCGCTTTGTGGTCTGTTCGGGCGGCGGAGGCGGAATCATGGAGTCGGCCAATCGGGGTGCTGCGGAGGCGGGAGGCAGAACCATTGGTCTGAACATAAGCCTGCCACATGAACAGCGCCCGAATCAATTTATCAGCCACGATTTGTTTCTTGAGTTCCACTACTTCTTCATGCGCAAGCTCTGGTTCGCGCATCTTGCGCGCGCACTCGTGGTATTTCCGGGCGGATTCGGCACCCTGGATGAACTTACCGAGATCCTCACGCTGGCGCAGACGGGAAAACTGGATCGTGCCATCCCGGTGATCCTCTATGGCACGAATTACTGGAAGGAGATCATCAATTTCGACGCTCTTGTACGCCATGGCATGATTGATCAGAAGGATACCGGGCTGTTTCGCTATGCGGATAAACCGGATGTGGCGCTCGCGCTGCTCAAGGGCTGGCTGGAACCGCACCTGCAATCACCGGAGCCGGGCTTTGCGCATTCGCGTACGCGTCAGGGCGCTGGCCCATAAAGGTATCCGCGGGCGCCGCAACGGCATCCGTATATCCACGGATTCTCTGCGTCCAGCGACCGCGGGACTATAGTTGCATCGCCACCAACTATGGATGAGAGAGGGGGCAAGCGATGCGCGCCATCCGCAAGATTCTTGTTCCGATCAAGGAACTGAGTGGCCGTCCCCCGCCAGCGATGTTCAAGGCCGCACAGCTTGCACGGGCGCATGGCGCGAGTCTGGAGCTGTTTCATGTGCTGACTTCGGAGGACAGCGCAGCGCCGCTGCCCGAACCGCAAGAATTTCTCAGCTCAATCGAGAACGATATGCGCCAGGCGGCCCTACGCCGTCTTGAAGGGTTCGCGGATCGGCTGCGAATACACAGCATCAAGGTAACGGTATCCGCGCAATGGGACTATCCCGAATACGAGGCCGTCATTCGCCGCGCGCGGTCCGTCCGGGCGGATCTCATCGTCGCTTCCCAGCATGCTGGCCGTCATCGGCTGTCGTGGCTGATGAGACTTACCGACTGGGAGCTCCTGCGCAGCTGCCCGATGCCGTTGCTGCTGGTGAAAAATGCGCGCCTTTATCACCGCCCGGCAATAGTGGCCGCTGTCGACCCCACCCATGCGCATAACAAGCCCCATGCGCTCGACCGCAAGATTCTCGCTACGGCCGACAAATGGGCGGGCCTGCTCCGGGGCACGCTGCACGCGGTACACGGCTATGCGCAATTTGCAGCCAGCGCGCCGCCCGAGATGCTGATGCCAGGCGTTTTGGAAAAGCTCGCCAGCGATACCGAGCGAATGGCGCGCAGGAGGCTGACGCGCGCCCTGAAGCCATGGCACATAGCTACGAAACGGCAGCACCTGATTCCCGGGCGACCGGCCGAGGCGATAGCAGAGGCCGCGAATGAAAGCCACGGCGCAATAGTCGTGATGGGCGCGATGTCGCGCTCTGGGTTCAAGCGGATGCTGATCGGAAACACTGCGGAACAATTGCTCGATGCACTGACGTGCGACGTGCTGATCGTGAAGCCGCACCGCTTCCGGTGTCGGGTGCCCCGCAAGATACAGGGCGGGCTCCAGGGCATGGAATACATCTATCCCTATCCGCTCTCCCCGCTTTAGCCGCAAAGCATCGCGTCCACCGCGGATGTCGCCCGCCCATCTATCTCGGGCGCCGCGAAAGTCGTACGTAGATTTGCGGATGCAGGACCCCAACGAATTGTGCGAGATTGCAATTGCTGAAGTTTTTCGCAGTTATTTTCAGTAAAGGAGACATCCATGAGTGTTTTACGCTGGGATCCATTGGTCGATGTCGACTCCATCTTCACTCGCCTGACACCGTCTTCGTTTGCGAATTGGCCGCGTCTCGGTCTCGAGGGTAATGGCAGAAAGCTCGAATGGACGCCGTCTGCAGATATCAGTGAAACGGAGAAGGAGTATCTGATCCGCGCGGATCTTCCCGCCGTCAAGAAGGAGGACGTACAGGTCACGTTCGATGATGGGATCATTGCGATCAAAGGAGAACGCAGACAGCTGCGGGAGGACAAGAGCGAGAAGCTTCACCGCCTGGAAAGCTTCTATGGCAGCTTCGAGCGTCACTTCTCGCTTCCTGACCATGTCAATGCCGATCTGATCCGATGTGAGACGAAGGACGGCGTATTGACCGTGCATGTGCCCAAGGTCGACACGGTGAAGTCGAAGCCAAAACAGATTACAGTGCAGTGAAAATGCCGTTCTGCATCTGCGGCAGCCGGGCGGCTGCCGCTATTTTTTTGCATGATGTATTGCCCGCGGGGATACCGAACATACCCCGTATCCCGCTCACGCCGGTCTGCGTGCCCCCACCGAACGGCCGCGTATTCATCGGCGCCCGGCGGCCTCTTCGCCTCCCCAGACTGGAGGTGAGGGCGGTCGCCCGCATCATTTCGCGTGGTGCGGCCATCGCCAGCCGCTGATTTCACTCCTGTCAATTCCTTGCGAATGGGCGTAGGCGATGTGATCAATAATTTGGTCCTTTAGCCGGTCTTTCACGTGGGCAGCGCTTCCCTGCAGCTTTGGCACCCGGTCGATGACATCGATGGCAAGGCTGATGCGGTCGATTTGGTTAATGATCGCAAGCTCCAGGGGTGTGTTGATATTGCCCTTTTCCTTATAGCCGCGGACGTGGAAGTTGGAGTGATTGGCGCGCCGGTAGGCGAGTTTGTGAATCAGTGATGCGTAGCTGTGAAAATTAAAGATGACCGGCTTGTCCGCGGTGAACAATGAATCGAAATCGCGATCGGAGAGTCCGTGGGGATGTTCATTCTCGGGCATCAGGCGAAACAGATCGACGACGTTCACAAACCGCAGCTTCAACGTCGGAAACTGCTCCTTCAGGATAGCAACGGCGGCTAGGGGTTCCATGGTGGGCACATCACCGGCACAGGCCATGACGGCATCGGGTTCCTCGCCCGCATCGGTGCTGGCCCAATCCCAGATTCCTATGCCTTTGGTACAGTGCTTGACGGCAGCCTCGATGTCCAGGGAGGTCAGATGCGGCTGCTTGTCGGCTACGATGACGTTGAAATAGTCATTCGACCTCAGGCAATGATCCGCGACGCTCAGCAGGCAATTTGCGTCGGGCGGCAGATAGATGCGGACGACGTCCGGGCTCTTGTTCGTCACGACGTTCAGGAATCCGGGGTCCTGGTGCGTAAAGCCGTTGTGATCCTGGCGCCAGACAAGTGAGGTGATCAGCAGATTGATGGAGGATATGGGCGTGCGCCAGTCGAGATCCTTCTTGGACTTTTCGAGCCATTTCGCGTGCTGATTGAACATCGAGTCGACGACATGGACGAAAGACTCGTAGGTCGAGAACAATCCATGCCGCCCGGTCAGAACGTAGCCTTCGAACCAACCCTCAAGCGTGTGCTCACTCAGCATTTCCATGACGCGTCCATCCGCTGAGATTTCCGTTCCATCGGAATCCTCGGGTTTGAATTCCGCGACCCAGGTCTTCTTCGAGGCAACGTATATGCCATCGAGTCGGTTGGACGCAGTCTCGTCCGGACCGAAGATGCGAAACGTATTCATGTTTCGTCGCATGACCTCGGCCAGGAAGGTGGCGAGCGTGGCGGTCGCTGAGACGTAGTCTTGTGCGGGGCTTTGCACACTGACCGCATAGTCCTGGAAGTGCGGCAGGTTCAGAGGCTTGCGGATATTGCCGCCGTTGGCATGCGGATTAGCGCTGATGCGGCGCGAACCTCGGGGGGCGATCTGCCGCAATTTCGGTTTGAGCGCGCCAGATCCGTCAAATAGTTCCTCGGGCCCGTAGCTGCGCATCCATGCGTCGAGTAACGCGAGGCTCCTGGGGTTGGTGGCCGGATCCGTGATCGGCACCTGATGTGCGCGCCAGGAATCCTCCACTTTGTGGCCGCCGACTTTCTTGGGTCCGGTCCAACCCTTTGGAGAACGCAGCACAATCATTGGCCATGCGGGCCGCTCGGCCCGTCCCGTGCTGCGTGCTCGGGACTGGAGGGCGCGAATCTCGAGTACGCACTGCTCGAGCGTTTCGGCCATGGCCTGATGCATGCGGTCCGGATCATTGCCCTCTACAAAGTAGGGTCGATAGCCCAGTCCGAGAAACAGGTGCTCAAGTTCACTGTGCGATATTCGCGCGAGTATCGTGGGATTTGCGATCTTGTAGCCATTCAGGTGGAGGACCGGGAGCACGGCTCCATCGCGCACGGGGTTCAGGAACTTGTTGGAGTGCCAGGAAGTGGCCAGGGGACCGGTTTCCGCTTCGCCATCTCCGATGACACAGGCGACAATCAGATCCGGATTGTCGAAGGCCGCGCCGTATGCATGCGAAAGGCTATACCCCAATTCCCCGCCTTCATGAATGGAGCCGGGTGTTTCCGGCGTGCAGTGGCTGCCGATCCCGCCGGGGAAAGAGAACTGGCGAAAAAAGTGCAGCAGGCCGGCGGCATCCTAGCTGCAGTCAGGGTAGATCTCCGAGTAGTAGCCCTCCAGGTAACTGTTCGCCAGGGTGGCCGGTGCGCCATGGCCGGGACCCGAGACATAAAGCACATTGAGATCGTGCTTGCGGATCAGCCGGTTAAGGTGCACCCATACAAACGATTGTCCGGGATCCGAGCCCCAGTGGCCCAGAAGGCGTTTCTTGATATGTTCGGGGGCAAGCGGTTCGCGCAGCAGCGGATTGGCGCGCAGATAAATCATGCCCACGGAAAGATAATTGGCCGCCCTCCAATAAGCGTTGATCGCACGCAGCTCGTCGCGGCTCAGCGCGACTGGGGCTTCTGGGCTCAAGAATTCCCCGCTGCCCTCGGACTGCAGATTCCGCCGGACGGCGCCCCGCGATCGTGATGGGCGTGGATCATCGTGCGATTATCTTTCATTGACAGGCCGTCCTTAAGGTCCGAATTTCGGAGCGAATCCCGTATGCGGCGACCTGCAGTTCTTTCGGCTGGACGATGGAAGTCATACAGGCAAATGTGCCGGAATATGTCCGGCCCGTCATTGGATCTCGAAAAACGACAATCGCTTCGGCAACTACGGATGGGAATTATCGCTCAATTCCTGATAATCGGAGTTTGTAGATGAGCTGATTTTTGAATTCTGTTTATCAAGGAGCTGCTTATGAAAACCGATATGAACATTCGGTCCGATGTTGAGAATGAACTGCGCTGGGACCCCAGCCTTGACGAGAAAGGCATCCTTGTAAAGGTCGAGAACGGCATTGTTACCCTGCAGGGATCGGTTCCGCATTTTTCCGACCGCTGCTCGGCCGAACAGGTCGTAAAGCGGGTCGCGGGTGTGCGGGCGATTGCCAATGACATCGAGGTGAAAATTCCAAAGCCGGGCGAGCGATCGGACACGGAAATCGCCGCTGCCGCGGCCAGCGCGCTCAAATGGCATTTTGCTCTTGAATCGAGCGATGTCAAAGCAGTCGTCAGGCAGAGCTGGATCACTTTGTCAGGGCATGTGTCGTACGGCTATCAGAAGACCATGGCAGAGGATGCGGTGCGCTATCTGTTGGGTGTTAAGGGAGTCCTCAATTACATCGACGTCCGGCCGGCGGTAAAGACCACCGACATTAAGCAAAAGATCGAATCCGCATTTCAGCGCCAGGCCGCGCTGGATGCAAAAGACATCAGTATCAATGTCACGGATTCGGCTGTTGTGCTCCAAGGCAGTGTGCACTCGTGGCGGGAGAAGGACGATGCCGCGATTGCCGCGTGGGCAGCCCCAGGAGTGACAAAAGTCGATAATAACCTTCAGGTGCAGTACTGATTGTACAAAGGCCTGGCGTCGCGGTGACGATTCGCCCATGATCGTTCCCGCGACGACTCTAGTTCGCGCCAGCAGGCTACGCAAATTTGCCAGATTCTTGCGGAAGCTTTGCGGGAGCTGTACTCCGATTTGCCGCGTGGCGCCGGATGCTATGGGCGCCTCAGTAAGATATTGAACCTGCTGAACGACAGCGAGCATGTGCTAACTAATCCTGCCGCGCGCCTGGCGTCGCAAGGCGGCACGGTCGACTGGATGCGCTTCTGGCTGCAGGACTACGAAGACCCCGCCGCCGCGAAGACCGAGCAGTACAAACTGCTGGCACGAACTGCGAAAAATTCAGCAGGCACAGAAGTCAAATTCAGCGAATTCGACTGCCGATTCGCAGCTATCGAACTGACAGATTGTGCGGCAAGCGTCACGTAGAGGTCTGCGGAGAATAAAATGAAAATGAAGCTCTGACCCGAGCCCCGTCTATGCGGTCAGTGCTAAACTGGAACAAATTCGGTTTTCAATGTATCGAGGCAATTTTAGTCCCATCGCTATTTAGGCATTAAGTGAGTATCGAGTAGACAAGTCTTGCGGGAGTTTTGCGGGACCCTGTCATGCTCGGTTGTGCTTCGTGGTGCTAAATTGCAACGGGCGCCACGTGGTAAGTTGTTGAAATTACAGACCCAATCTACTCCACTGGTGCACTCATAATGCCGAGGTCGAGGGTTCGAGTCCCTCTCTCACCACCAAAAATCACGGCCGCGCTCCCCCAAGTCCCGTCCTCGCCGTAAGCGCATTGTAAGCGCAAGAAGCGGTATCTCGTGGCCATCCACGGGGGCATTTTTTGACTCACTCACGATGACCAAATCGGCGGATCGGTATACCTTACGCTCGTGACGGGGCCCGCGTCATTTCCGATCAAACGCAGCGGGTTCGTCGATTCCTTTTGTGCCTGGCGCTCCATAGTTTGTTGCGTCCCCGCCGGTCGCAGGGACGCCAACCATGTCCGTTACCGCTCGCGCGGGCGACCGCGAGCGCCGCCATTTGTCGATCCGCCCGGCAATGGCCGGCACCGACCCGAAGCCACGCTGCTGAATCAACTCGTCCAGCAGCACTTTCCCGCATTTTGCGAACTGCGCGCCGAGGCTGGCAGGCTGCTTCCGGAGTTTGTTCAGCGGAAGTTCGAGGCCTACCTGAAGTGCGGGAGGCTTGAGGAAGGCTTCCTGCGCCTGCGCTAAAATGGCAGCGTTTGCAACAGATCGCATTCCGCGTTCCGATAGCCGACGCCGGGAAGCGGTCCGAGGTGAGTAGTGTCGAGCTGCATGATGCTCTCGGTCACCACATCGTAAGGAAGCCAGCCCGCTGCACCCGCGCCGTTCGGGTTGCCCGTCTTGGCGAAGCGCGTCCAGTAGCCGATGATCTCGTCGGACAAGGTTATTTCATCGGACGTGGGGGTATAAGGCAGTCCTATGTAATATACCTGCTGAAAATTTCCGCCGACAAAATTAAGCTCAGCGGTGTGAAAGGCGCGCAGGCTGTTCAGATAGGCGTCATTCTCATAGCTATGCGTAAACAGATAGCGCCACACCGGCGGCCTTTGCGCGCCGCTCGCAGCTCGCGCCAGATTTCGCACCTCCCAGGTATAGTCGTGGTCGGTTTGCACGTCGATGTACGCGTACCATGGATTATTGCTGTCGAAATTCGCCGGGTACTGCGCGAGGACCTGGCCGCCGGCGCTGGCACCGTATTTCGTGGTTAAGGCGGCAGCGTATTGCGCCGCATCCATCACCTGGCTCAGATCATTATCGGCGAAATCCTCGTCGTGATTGGAACCGATCAGCAGCGGCACCGGAGATCCGAGCCGCTGCAGCCGATCAAAGGAATCCTCCGGAAGCACGCGTGGCTCGATGCTTGGCGCCATGTAAGGGAACTTTCCTGGTACAAGCTGCGTGAGCACCACGGCATTGGCCGACAGCGCGCGCAGGCAGGCCAGCACATCCGTCGCCTGGGGGCACGCCAGCGGGACGAAGTTCGCATAAAGCGCATAGGCATCCGCGAGGGAGCTTCCCCACCACCCGGGGGCGTCCGCGCCGCTCTCCATGCCGGCGCTCGCAAACAGGCCCTGCGCTGCCGGGGAGGCAAGCAGCGTCTGCACACTCTCCGACCCGGCGGACTGTCCGAATATCATCACCTGCGCCGGGTCACCGCCAAAATGTGCGATGTTGTCATGCACCCACTGCAGCGCCGCAATCGAATCCTCAAAGCCATAATTGCCCGAAGAACCGTTTCCTTCGGCGGTTAGCAGCGGATGGGCGAAGAAGCCCAGCAGGCCGAGCCGGTATTGCACCGTCACCACGATCACGCCGTTATCGACGAGCCGCGGAATGTTATTGAAGGGTGCGTACTGGGCGCTGCCAATCTTCCAGCCCCCGCCGTGAAAAAACACCATGACCGGTTGCTTTGAGCTGGCTATTGGGTTGATCCCGAATATGTTGAGGGTCAGGCAATCTTCGTCCCCCGCCACGCCGCCGTTAAAATCGGTTTGCGGACATTCGTTGCCAAACGCCGTGGTGTTGCGCAGTCCTTGCCAGAAGGCGGGTGCCGCCGGCGGACGCCAACGCAGATTGCCCACCGGAGGGGCGGCGAACGGGATCCCGCGGAAGGCCCGATAATTGCCTTCGATGGCACCCTGGATCAGGCCCGACTGGGTGCATGCGATGCTCGATATCTTGCTGACACAGGTGCCGGGCCCGCCGACCGCGAGCAGATTTCCTATGGCGACTGTCACATTGGAATAGACGTTGCCGCGGTATGTAACCGCGGGGATCACAAGGTGCCCGGTCGCAGCATCGTAGGAGTCATGAGAATTTCCCGGCATGCCGCCCGCCACACCGAGCACGCTATGGACCGTGACAACGACATTCGTGAAGTTCGACCCGCCCAGTACCTGGACCGCGGAAATGACCAGGCTTGATCCGTCGTAGCTGTCCGCGCCGCTGACGCCCCCGACTGCATCCAGGTTCGACACCGTCACGACGACGTTGTAAAAGAAGCGGGATCCTACCGCTACGCTGGGGACAGTCAGCTTCCCTTTAGAAGGGTCGTAACTGTCGGTGTTGCCGTTCGCCGAGGTGCCGGAGGGACCACTGACAATGTGGCCGACAGTGACTACCAAATTAGAATAAGTCGTACCGCCAAGCGCCATAGTGGGGATCGTCAGCTGTCCGTTCGCGGGGATATACGTGTCAGAACCGTACGCGTGGACGGCGTTGAGCAGCAACAATGTGGCGCTCAGCAATGAGGTCAAAGGGGCGGCGCGAGGAATGTATGCGTTGCATGGATTCCTACCCTGTTGATTGCCGAATCCCACATTCGTGGCAGTCCTTGCCGCGGGGCCTGACATG
Source organism: Gammaproteobacteria bacterium (assembly GCA_025355645.1). Lineage (GTDB taxonomy): Bacteria > Pseudomonadota > Gammaproteobacteria > Steroidobacterales > Steroidobacteraceae > Bog-1198. The sequence goes on from JANXZG010000123.1 coordinate 22,534, forward strand.
CAGTCGACGGCCTGCCAGGGGCCGAGTGCCGGGGCAATGATCACTTCGCACGGCCCATCCTACGCTTAACCGCCACGGATGGTAAGCGAGGCTTTATTCGAAATTCTTGCAGCCCGCGAAAATTATCATAGCGGCAATTGCGCGAAAGACCGGCTGGACAAAGGCGCGGCTCAACGAATTTGTTCGTGGAAAGCAAGGAGTGACTGCGGACGCCGCGCTTGATTTGCCGGAGGCTCTCGGTGCCTCGCGTGATCGTGGATGAATCTTCAGTCGACCTGGGATTTGTCTAAGGCGGAGCGACGCCGGCGAGCGGCATAGACATCCCCGAAAGCTTGCGTGAATTTTGCGGGACCCTGTAATGCTCTGTTGTGCTTCGTGGTGCTAGGTGCAACGGACGCCACGCGGTAAGTTGTTGAAATTGCAGCCCCTATCTAATCCACTGGTGCGCTCATAATGCCGAGGTCGAGGGTTCGAGTCCCTCTCTCACCACCAATAAAAACAAGGTCCGTTCCGGGCACATCGGTACTGTGAATTCCCAATACTAAGGTGTCAGTTGCGCTTCGAACGCGCACTTTTGCCTGCCGCTTTATCCAGAAGTACGAGGCCCTCCGCGACGCGCCCACGTCCGCGCGCCGAACGCAGTTCAAAGCGGGTTTCGGCATCGAAGTCCGCCAACAAAATTGTGGCCATTTCCTCAATGAGTTTGGTTACGCTCACCTTGCGTGACTTCGCAACCAACTTTAGCCGCGTCCGTTTCTCCTCTGGAAGCCGTATGATTAAAGCGCTCATGCTTGCTCCTTCAGCAATTGTGTTGGCGTAACCACCATAATTTGTGGAAATTTTAGCTCGCCACGACGCAAATCTCGCACGTTGCGTGTGACGAGATAGTCTGCTTGACCTGCGACCGCAAGTTCAATGAGGTGATTGTCCGCCTCATCACTTAGGTTCGGCCGCCAGGCAAAGTAAATTCGTGTCCATTGGCAGACCGACAAAAATATGTCCAGAAAAGCTTCGCGCTCGGTAGCCGTAAGTCGCGCCCTGCGCCAGATCGATTCCCGACCCAACAAATCCTCGTATTCCCCGAGGAGAGCCGCTCCCATCAGAGGTGTAAATCGTTCTTCGAGACAAAGGCGTAGCACGAGATTGGCATCACCTGAGCCGCAAACGCCAGCCACCCAAACATCCGTGTCGATTACGACATTCACCATGACAATGATTGCATATATGCAATCATCTATCAAATTGGAAAGTGACGTAGGGCCGTGTGCCCGATTTGTGTCCTGGATCGGCTGATTATTGTGGGTTACGAGGCCATTCTGGGCCTGAAATCCATGATATTTCCTTATTGCTTCTCATAATGAATGTAAGGGACTTCCCCGTCCCGAAGCGGCACCGCTGTGCCAGGATTGGTTTGCGAGATCAATCTTTACAGAAAGGGGAGTCCCATGAGCATAGTTTCTACGGTGGAATCGACTTGGCAAAGAATGTGTTTTCGGTGCATGGCGTGGACGCTCGAGGCACGGTGATGGTGCGTCGGGCGGTATCGCGCGGGAAGCTTGCGGAGCTCATTGCCCAATTGCCGCCGTGCCTGATCGGCATGGAGGCATGCTCAGGGGCGCATGAGTGGGCAGGGCGATTTGCTGGCTTCGGCCACACGGTAAAATGAATGGCACCGAAGTTTGTGACGCCGTATCGCAAGAGCGGCAAGAACGATGGTAACGATGCCGAAGATATCTGTAAGCGCAGAAAATTGACCTTCTGCCGATTTTGATCGGGAAAATCAGGTATTTGCGGCTGCGCTTATAAGCGCGTGAAGCGCTCGTCTATTTTCGGTAAAGATGTGATTTTGGGACAATGGCCCTTTGGCAAATGTGCTGCTGCATGTCCACGCACAGCGGGCGAACCAGGCGCTGAAGACAAGATTTCTCAGAAGGCTGGTTCGCCCGCATACGGTTTCAACGATAGCTGCGACACCGCGACTATTACATCCCACACTCTTGGCGGGCACCGGGCATGCTATGCGCCAAAAGTTGCGCCAGTGTGTCTGCAAGATTGTCCTTTGATAACGCACTACCTCCCGAAATGAGAACGATAGAGTCCCCCGCTCACCACAAATCAATTTAAGAAGGTAGAGTGTGGACAGGCGTCGAATATTGACCGCTAGGGGGTGCGGACAAGAACTTGGACTACCTGGAGGTAGTTCATGTACTGTACGAAGACAAAATGCGCGCGGTCGAGCTCTACATCAAGCTGGGCAAGCGTGTAAAGGCGACCCTTCGGCAATTGGGTTATCCGACCAAGAACGCGTTGAAGGGCTGGTACCGGGAACACGAGCGGCGAGGCGACCTTGCGAAGAGGGGTATCACCGTGCACCGAAGTACTCGATGGCGCAACAGCAGGCTGCTGTGGATCATTTTCTTCATCATGGACGCTGCATCGATTTCACCCGGAGAGCGCTGGGGTATCCATGCCGGTGCGTGTTGCGGAGCTGGATTTACGAGCGGCAACCGGAACTCTGTCAACGCAGTGTCGGGCGCAGTCGCGCAGTGCCGAGGCCTCTGGAGGTAAAGCAAGCGGCTGTCATTGCCCTCTGTACGCGGCAGTGGAAGGCGCCAACCATCGCGCAGGACCTAGGCGTCTCGAGGGAAACCTTGTACAACTGGAAGGACCAGCTACTCGGTCGAGAGGCGCCTGCATCGATGAAACGCCAGAGCAAACCACCGGCCGACCCGGACAAGGCCCAGTTGGAGCAACAACTGGAAGCACTGAAAGGCGAGCTGCGACGACTCCAGCTCGAACACGACTTGCTGAAAAAGGCCAACGAAATCTTAAAAAAAGACCTGGGCGTCAACCTGCAGCTCCTGACCAATCGGGAAAAGACGATGCTGGTTGACGCCCTGAGAGCGGCGCATGCCGTCAAGGAACTGCTGGCGGCGCTGGGCCTGGCGCGCAGCTCCTATTTCTATCACCGTGGCCAAATTCGCCTCGGAGACCGGTATGTCGACGTGCGCCGCGCACTCTCCGAGATCTTCGAGCGGAATCGTCGCTGCTACGGCTACCGCAGGATGCACGCGTCGTTGCGACGGATGTGCATCGCCCTCTCGGAGAAGGTTGTGCGGCGCTTGATGAAGCAGGAGAACTTAATCGCGGCCACTCCAAAGCGGCGCCGGTATGGCTCGTATCTGGGCGAGATCAGTCCTGCGCCGGACAATCTGATCAATCGCGACTTCCGGTCGGGCGCGCCAAATCAGAAGTGGCTTACCGACATTACAGAGTTCCAGATACCGGCCGGCAAGGTGTACCTGTCACCGATCATCGACTGCTTCGACGGTCTGGTCGTCAGCTGGGCGGTGGGTACAACTCCAGACGCTGAACTCGTGAACACCATGCTCGACACGGCCATCGAGACGGTTG
>JANXZG010000143.1 GCA_025355645.1 Gammaproteobacteria bacterium
CGGAAAAAGAGACCACAGTAATGGCGGTTAACCCGCGTCACACCCCCCGGCCGGCATCAACCGGAACGGTGGCCCGGCATGGACCGGAATCCTGGCCCGGCATCCTCCGGAACTGGTGACCGGCATCGACCGGAATACGCATGCCCATATGCTGATTCCGCATAAATCACCCGTAGCTGTCGGTGATATGATCGCGGTTGGGATCTCTCATCCCTGCACCACGTTCGAACGATGGCAGTTATTGATGCTCGCTGATGAGGAGCTAAATATTGTCGGTGCGGTGCGGACGTTTTTCTAGTGCGTCAAAATTCAGTTGAATGCACAGCGCGAGCGCACATCAGTGTGCGCAAGATCCGCCTTTGGTGACCTCCCGGCCAACTTCTGCCCCACACGCCGATTTTGTGGAGAACTCGTGAAATCTTGTCTTCTCGTTCAAGGAGTTGACCTTTTGCCCTAACGGGCAGCGCCTTCCGGCGTGCGAATGCCGTAGAGCACCTTGGTGCGCGCCTCGATACTGTCCGCCAGCGCCTCGATCAGCTGTTGTCCGTCCGCTGCAGCCCGGTGTGACTGTTCGGTGAGATAACGGTGCGCCAGTGCGTCTTCGTGCGCATCCAGCAGAATTTTGGCGGTACGCTCGATGCCGGGCTGCGCTGATATTTGCCTACTGTCGAACGCGCCTAGCGCGGTGCTCACCTCTGGCAAGAACACGTCCCGATGCTCATCCACGAGGTAGAGCAAGCGCTTCACCGAACGGTTCACATACGCGGTCGACTCCAGACCCTGTTGTACTGCGTCGATGTTTTGCCGGTCGGCTTCGCCAAAAGTGAGGTATCGATGCCGACGATATTCCGGCGGGATCGACTCGACACCAATTCGCCACGGCACGAACGCCGCCGTGATCGGTGGACCCGGCGCGACCCAGAGCGTGCGCAAGTCACGCTGGATGTTTACGCGCAGATCCGCCACCTGGCCATAGCCTGAGGAATCCCTGCCCGCCTCGTGCAGCAGCTGCATGAGCAGATGAGGCTCGACTTTGGGCGCGGCCGCCCGCACGGCGGCATCTACCCGGCGCGCCTCTTGGGCTGTGGTCTCGGTAAACTGGTCGGCGCGCGCATAGACCTCGATCACGTTGAACGGCTTGCCGCCATCCGCTCTGTACCAGCCCTGCTCAGAGGCAAACGAAACAAAATTCTTCGAGGCGAGATAGTCCGGGTTCCTGCCGAGATCCGCAGGCAAATCCTGGACGTAGCCGAACTTGTTGTAGCCGCGCCAATTGAGCCACACGTCGTTGGGCCCGAGACGTCGCGCGATCCACAGTCCCTTGCCGCCAGCGAATTCAAGCAGTACCCAACCTTCATTCGGATCGGCGAAGACATGGGAGTTGCCGCCGTACGTAAAATAGCCGTAATGGTCGATCAGTGAGGTGGCGATATCGACCGCTTCCCGCGCTGTCTTCGCACGCTCCAGCACAATGCGTGCGATATCGCTGTAGTTCAAGCCGTGCTGCGGCTTCGGCGTCATGGCTACCAGATCGCGGCGCGAATACAGCGCCACGTCGCGCACGGCCAAGCCATATTCATTCATTCCTCCATTGGTCAGCGGCTCCAGTAGCCCTACGAAGTACGAGTAATCCATGGATAAGTAGCGGAATGTCTCGTGTACCTGCGGAATGTCGATGAGTTCACCCGGCAGCTCTGCCGCTGCAGTTCCGCCGACCTTGATTGTTGCTCCTGCCGGGTATTGCCGACGCGGCACTAACGACAGCCAATGACTCGACGGCTCGTCCCCGAAGCCGGCGAGGAATACCTGACCGTCGCTGGTCAGGTTTTTGCCGACATATATGGCATCGCTCGCGTGCAGAACGAGTGGGCACGTCAGTGCGAAAAGTGCGGCAAACACTACTGCAACGATTGGTGGGACCATTTTCACGGAGACTCCTTGATGGCGGTGACAGTGACGGCCGGGGACGGGACGCGCCGGCGCTTCAAGCCGTGAGGTGCCGCGGACGCAGCGCATGCGCGAGGCGGACAGTGGTGTGAGTCGGCGGCGCGGCGGGATCGTTGATGTGGCGCTGCTCCGGATCTTCTAGCTACTTTGCCGCAGGGATTTGATTAGATTCACGGAGTGCGCGACCAAGACCGCCCCGGTCTCAGGCGTACTGTAGCACCAGGGTCCTGTTTCATAACCGCCTTCCTCAAAAGCGATAGGATCCGGTACGTAGGTGATGGTCGTATCGTTATAAGCGGATACGAATGTATGTCGGTACGGCGAATTCTGTTTGATTTCCAGGGCGAAATCGACGAACGTCTCCCCCGGCAAAAAGATCAGGCACAGTGGCCCACAGGCAAAACCCCTTACTTCGTGACGGTTCCAGTCGGACAAATTCTTGGCCAGAGCGATGCGATCGCCGAGGGCCAGCATCAACCAGTGCCCGTAGTTCTCAGGATGGCCCCGGTCGAAATTCAGGGCGGCCCGTTCGAACCGACGCTGCAGGTCGTCGATCGACCCGCGTTGATACTCCGGCACCAGCGGCGGGGGCTCGAACCAGCGACTTAGTGGCACCTCGCCGACAGCGGTCGGCCCATAACTGAGAGGCCGCAGCGGAAGCTCAAACTCGGCGCGGGCGATGGTAAACGACGGCGCTGCGATCTTTTCCATTGACGTCAGTAGTACGTGCTGCACCCGGGCGGCGAACAGTCCGCCGACTACGCCGACCGCGGCGTGGCTGGCGCCCTCGCCCTGCAGCCGCCAATTCGGTGCGATGTTGCCAGCGCAGCCCTGGATGAACAGTGCCGTACACTCCGGCCCAATTTCCCGCTCCAAGGAGGCCATCGCGAATCCCGGCCAGTCGCCGGAGAGGCCCGGCTCACCGACAGTCGCGTGGCACGCATAGAAACACATCAGAGCCAGTGTCTTGCCAGCAGCATTTTCGACCTTGACCACTCCCAGGGCTGGATCCGTCGTGCCGATGGGATATTTGCGTCGGCTGTTGAAGCGTCGTGCGTGGTAGTCGGAGAGGTACATCAAGCGCCGGTTCCAAGCCAATTCCGGCAGCTGACCCTCCCCCACCGATAGCGTAACCGGCTGTCGGCCTGCTATCGCCTGTCTCGCCCCCTCGGAGACCTGCTCTACTAAGGCTTCGAAACTATCCATGGCAAGCAGATGAAACCCTTTTGGCGAGAGTAGCGCCTCGTCATCCAGGCTGTAGTAGAGGCCCGAATGGGAATGACTGGAGTTGATCACGATCTGTCCCGGCGCAAGTCCGGTCTTCGCCGCGATCGCTCGGCGCAGTCGTTCGTAGGCACTGCGCAGGATGCCTTCGCTGTCGGTCGCCACTATAAGGACTCGTTGCGCGCCGCTTTCAAGGTAGAGCAAGCGGGCGTAGAGCGGCTGCGCCACGCGGTCAGTTGACTCTTGAACCCCCAGATCGTAGGGACTAGGCAATGCGGGGGTGATGTCGATCTTGGCGGTGCCCGCCAGCGTTATCCCGACCGAACTGGCCGCCCGAGCAACGCCACCCAGCGATGCTGCCGGCAGCGTCGCTGCCAGCCACGCACTGGAAGCGAGGCCCATTTTCAGCAGTTCTCGGCGGTCGAGTTCATTACGCAGCAAGCGTGCACTCCACGACTCTAACCTGATCGTACGCTAGCGCGACCCGCACTTGCACGCTACCCCGGGCGCGAGCGACATCGTAGGCGCCAGGTGCGTTGAAACGAAGATCCCTCATGTTCTCGAGTCCGCTGTGGTTCGCTACACCTTCGCCGTAATACACTTTCACTCTATACCCCTTGCCGGTCGCCCAGCGGACGTAGTCACTCGCCGAAGCCTGAGCTGACCGGTGCACCGTTCGTCAGACCACCGCTAAGATGCTGCGCTGTTGGCCGCTCAAGGCCGCGAGCGCGCCAAGCCGGGATTCGAAAGGTCTCCAACGCTCCAAAGAGGTCTTATAGATTGGCGATCGTACCTGCCTATAGCTCGCGGTGATGACCGGTCGTGGATTCTCGTGAAATTGCAGACAACGTTCATCCCATTCCAGCCCTACCGACATCAGTAATCGTTCAATTTGCTTTCCCGGATTCGCAACGAGCTCCTCATAGTCTATATCCGTTACTGAGGGCGACAGAACTTCCTGCCAATGCGACATCAGCCGCTCATAGCACGCGTAATAATGCGCAAGATGCTCCAACGTATTGTAATAAGGCTCATGCGCAGCGAAATTGGCGGAAAATAAAGACCAGCACGTTGCGATAGGATGGCGCCGGCAATGAATGAAAGCCGCCTCTGGGAATAAGGAGCGAACGAACCCTAATCTGCCAAAATTTCCTGGCTGCTTGTCGGTGATGAAGTCGGCATCCAAGTCCCTGGCAAACAGCCTATCGATGTATAGCTCGCGGATTTCTGCCAGCAAGCGATGCTCGTTCGGGTTCTGCGGATCTACAGGTCCTTGACGACCGAGTTCTTTGCGCCGCTGGTCAAACAGCAATTCGCACTCGCCCGCGATCGACAGTTCCCCCCCTGCCGAAACCCGTGGATGGCTGGAGAGGATTTGCTCGATCAGTGTCGTGCCGGAGCGCGGCATTCCGACGATGAAAATCAACTTTAATTTAATTGGTAAGGACTCAAGACCGCGGGACGGTGCACTCGTCGGGTAATTTTCTCGGATTCTTTCAACCCAAGATTCAGCATCCGCGTTGCGGTAGACAATGCCTTTCTCACTCATCACACGCACCATGGCCGCATTGGCCATCTCGTAGTGCAAAAATGCCCTGCCGTAGTCCGCAGCGGCCTCATATATGCGCCCCAAAGCGTAGTTCAGATTCGCCAACTCTGGGGGATGGACGCCCTTGACTGTAAGCATCTTCTCAATCCGTCGCGTCAGCGCGTCGTTCGGACTAGGCGGATCGAGATCCACGCGGTTATAGATCGCTTCGCTAGAGTTAGGATTCAAAGCGAGCGCCGCCTCATAGGAGACTTTAGATTGCACAACATCGCCACGAGCCTTATGCACGTGCCCGGCCACAATGTGCGCCGCGGCTGCGTCGGGAAAATGCTTGAGCATCTGCTCGCTTGTCTCTGCTGCACGCTCAAGTTGCTGTGCGGACAGTGCCGTGGCCGCGAGCCCCTCCCAATGCGCGCTCTCGGACGGCATCAAGTGGGTTGCGCGTAAGTAAGCTCTGAGCGCCTCTTCCGATCGACCGCGTTGATGGTGCAACGACCCGAGACGACCCCAGGTCGCCGCATTCAGCGGCTCCATCACGGCCAGTTCCTCAAGGACAGCTGTCTCTGCGGACCAGTTGCCGAGGGCTCGCTGCACATCGGCCAACAATTTGTACGGCGCCGTGGACGCAGGGTGCTCCTTAATAGCCCCAACCAATAAGCCTACCGCTTCCCTCGATCGCCCGCCCCGGTGTAAATCGTAGGCGCGGCGCACCTGGCTTTCCAATCTATCCAGCGAGGCGGACACTGCTTACTCCTTTCGGCCCCCGCGTGCGTTCCCAAATGCGCCGCGCACCCGGCGGCCGGCGCTGGACCTCCCATGACACGGTCATGCTGCAGGCTGCTACGATTTCCCCTCCCCCACGACGGCTAATGATCGAAACAGCTAACGAGCACATTGTCGCCGTTCTCATCTTCCGGGGCGCTCATCGCGCTACCTACGGGTGCTCGATATCCATACAAGAGGCGATGTCTTGCTTCGACGCTCGCCAGTAGCGACTCCCCGAGATTCAGCGCGTCCAGCGCACGAACGCTGCTATAGGCCGTAAGCGTGTCTCGGGCCATCGCGTCGTTGCCAGCAGCAAAAAGTTTCTCCGCCTTCGCCTCCACGCCAGCGCTCTGCACCATGCTTTCGTTCTCGAATGCAGTGAGGGCTTCGGTAACTTCAGGTAGGAACTTCGCGGGCTTATCACAGGTGTAATACATCAACCGCTTGAATGTGATGTACGCAAACTTGGAAGCTTCTTGAATCTGGAAGTCCTTCGTAACGTAGCCTTGCTCTTCTACATGGCTCAAATATCGATGTTTGCCATATTCAGGAATAACTCGCTCGACGCCGATCCAGTACGGCACGAATGGAGTCGTAACCGAACCCGTCGCAGCCACCCACAGCTTTTGCAGTTCGGGACGTACAGGCGCTGGCTTCAGTTCGATGCCCTCACCGTATCCGTTCCAGTCTCGCGAAATCAGCGGATCGCGAACGGTGTCGAGCATGTCCCGAAGCGTCAGCTTTGCCAGCTTGGCTTTCGCCCGGAGCCTGCTTTCGATCAGCAACACCGTTGGGGCCTTGCCAGTGCCCTCTTGGTAAACTGCATTCACGTTAAAAGGTTTGCCTGCCTTCGGGTCATACCACCCTTGGCTAATTGCGAAGGAAATGAAATTCGGCGATCCCTGATATTTCTCGGGGTGTTTCTGGAAATCCACGGGGATATCCAAAATATAGCCGGGATAGGACATGCGAATATCGTCCGGCCCCAGCCGCTCGGCTATCCACAACCCCTTGCCGCCAGCAAAATCAATCAGCACCCATCCTTCGTTAGAATCCGCGAACATGTGCGAGTTGCCCCCGTAAGTCGCGTAGCCGTACTGGTCGATCAGCTGGCCAACAATATCCACGGCCTCGCGCGCGGAGTGCGCGCGCTCCATCGCGATCCTCGAGAGGTCGCTGTAGTTCACGCCGTGCTGCGGATTCGGCGTCATCTTTAACAGCTCAGCGCGCGAGGGCGACCAGATGTCGCGCACCGCCACGCCGTACTCATTGAGCCCCCCGTTCGTCAAGGGCGCTGGGAACCCCTCGAACTCGCTGTAGTTCATTGTGATGTACTTAGCCGTCTTGGAAACTTGCGGGATCTGAATGAGTTCGCCGGGGAAATTCGCGGTCTTGGTCACGCCGACCGCAATGGATTCGCCGGCACCGTGCTGCCGTCGCGGCACAATCTCCAGCCAGTGACTCGACGGCTCATCCCCTGTGCCGCCGATCAGCACGCTGCCGTCGGCGGTCAAGTTCTTGCCCACGTAAATGCCGTAGCTCGCCCGTGCAGCATACGGTGCGACTAGCGTTGAAAATAAAGCTAACGCCGCTACAGCAATCTTGACACGTCGCATGACGACACCTCCTAAACAAGTTCAACAGGCATCAATAGCTGGGCAGCGGTTCCACGCATCCCACGACCGTGTTGCGGCCAAAGAGGCCGCTCGTTGCCCCCCCTGTAGGAGCGCGGTGCCCGTACAGGAGACGGTACCTCGCCTCCACGCTTGCAAGTAGTGAATCGCCGAGACTCAGCCCGTCAAGTGCCCTCTGACTGCTGTAGTTGGTGAGGACCGACTGTGCCATACCGGGCGCGTTGACTTCGTACAATTTTGCCGCTGTCGATTCAGCGTTTTGTGCCTGGGCGATGCTCTGGTTCTCGAATGCGGTAAGGGCCTCGGTCACCTCAGGGAGGAATTTGTCGGGCTTTTCGCAGGTGTAATACATCAAACGTTTGAATGTGATGTAAGCGAAGCGCGACGCTTCTTGAATCTGAAAATCTTTGGTGACGAACCCTTCAGCC